>CAZRQK010000099.1:0-2570 GCA_964602295.1 uncultured Ohtaekwangia sp. | reverse complement strand
GATCTCCGCTCATAATCACCAATCTCTCTACCACGTTTCTCAGTTCGCGGATGTTACCCGTCCAGGGGTGTTTCGCCATTTCTTCTTGAGCTTTCTTATCGATCGTTTTCTTTTTGGCGCCATATTCTTGCGCAATGTCGGCCAGGAATTTGTCTACCAGCAAGGGAATGTCTTTGGTTCTGTCTTTCAGGGCAGGCACCCGAATAATGATGACGCCCAACCGGTGATAAAGGTCTTCGCGAAAGCGATTTTCGCTGATCTCGTGCTTCAGGTCTTTGTTGGTAGCGGCAATCACACGCACGTTCACAGTAATGTCTTTATCGCCACCCACGCGCGAAATCTTGTGCTCTTGCAATGCACGTAAAACTTTGGCCTGTGCCGAGGCACTCATGTCGCCTATTTCGTCCAGAAACAAGGTGCCGCCATCGGCCTGTTCAAATTTGCCAATACGCTGCTTAACAGCCGAAGTAAATGCGCCTTTCTCATGACCAAAAAGTTCACTTTCTATCAACTCGCTGGGAATGGCCGCACAGTTTACTTCCACGAAGGGTGCTTGCGCACGCTGACTTTGTTCGTGCAAGGCGCGGGCCACCAGTTCTTTACCCGATCCATTAGGACCTAGTATCAACACACGTGCATCGGTAGGAGCCACCTTGGCAATCATCTCTTTCACTTCCTGCATGGCTTCCGATTCACCCACCATTTCGTATTTCCCAAAAATTTTCTTTTTGAGTGTTTTCGTTTCTTTCACCAGCGTATTCTTGTCGAGTGCATTGCGCAGGGTAATGAGTAGCCGGTTCAAGTCGGGTGGTTTCTGAAGAAAATCGTAGGCACCCATTTTGGTAGCGTCTACGGCCATCTCGGTAGTGCCGTGCGCTGAGATCATGATAAAAGTGGTACCGATGCCCTTTTCTTTTGCTTTCTGCAGCACTTCCATGCCATCCATCTTGGGCATCTTGATATCGCAAAAGGCCAGGTCGTAGAAATTGTTTTCCAGCAAGGTCAATGCCTCTTGGCCATCCCGCGCTTCGTCTACGTCCAGCTTCAGGTCTTTCTGATCTTTCAGAATATCTTTTAACACTGCGCGGATGCTGGCTTCGTCTTCAATGAGAAGTATTTTAGGCATAATTCACTTTTAGAATTCGTATGCAGATTAAGAAGATTTTGGGAGAGTTTTGTGCTCTTAGAGGCGTAACCTTCTCTGTTAAGATGGTGCAGCTTTTAGCGAAAGATTTGGAGTACTTAGCTGTTTTCTCAAATGGCTTCAGAAAAACAACCTCCAATGGATAAAGCTTCAAAGAAGTAGACCCTCCTTCGCCCCCGATTTATCGAGGCCACGGAGGGTAAAAAAATGCAAGCCTGTAAGCCGGGTTCTGTAACTCCCATGTTACCATCGGAGCTCTTATCATTTATCTGGTCCTGACGTCACCATCAGGATCAATCAGCCTACCCACCCCGAAAGGTTGCCGAAGCAACCTGGACCAGAGCCAATCACGTTTCGGAGCCTATTTGGCCTTTCAACTCGTAAGGTTTACCATGCACCCAATGTCGCCACTGGGACGGTGGGCTCTTACCCCGCCTTTTCACCTTTTCCCCGACAAGTCGGGGTAGTTTGTTTTCTGTGGCACTTTCTGTTGCTGACCGTTAGCGTCAGCACCTTCCTGTTAGGAAGTACGATGCTCTTGCGTTGCCCGGACTTTCCTTACCGATGTTTTACCACCGGCACGATAAGACGGCTTGCCCTGCAAAGGTACGAAATCAGGCTTAAAAGCGTTCAGTGCACATCGGCACCGGTCAGCTTCATCTCAAATTGATCGGCCAGGTTAGCTACTTCCTGCAGCATCTCTTTGAGCGTGTTCTCGGTAATGCCATCCATGGAGGCCACCGCTTCCACTTGCAAATAATGATCGGCAATAATGAAGCGGCTGTGGCTAAAGTAGGCCGTTTGTTCGAGTAACATTTGCCAGTCGATGCCCGATTGCACGGGGCACACCTTCGATTGAAACCCCAGGAGCGGGCGGTTGTATAACTCACTTTGACGCACTGTGCCAATAACGGTTTGATACCGGCCACCCGAAACCGGCACGATAATGATGGAGTGTTCGGGTGAATATTCGGTGTATTGCACGCCTAACTCTTCGGAGTATTTGCGCATGAACTGACTAATATCCATAGGCTTGGGGTTTGACTTCCCAAATTACGAAAATCTGGTGTTCTAATTTTTAGAAATAGAAGGGATGGAACTTAGCCCCCTTGCGGGAAAATTCCATGGTTGGAGCCGGAACCTTCACCAGCCGGAAAACAGAAAAGATTCCTTTCAAAACTTTCGATTTAACAGGTAAGGTATCAGTAAACAAATCAAAACTCAGGTAATACTGGCGGTAAGGATCCCAGCCATCGTTCAGGTTTTGGTAATCGCGGGCGTAGATCATGTTATGTGCGCCATACCCCAGCGAAATGCCCAGCCAGTGCGGCCACTTACTTTTCACGTGTGTGGTGGGTTGCCACGAGAGCCAATAGGTCTGGCCATTATAGTCTTTGCTGATTTCTTCGGCACCATCGCCTAACAG
>CAZRQK010000098.1:0-4179 GCA_964602295.1 uncultured Ohtaekwangia sp. | reverse complement strand
ATATTCGGGTTGTCGTTAATTTCTATCACATAGTATTTGCCGTCAATTTCTTTCATATCCACACCATAAAGCCCGTTGCCGATCAATGAAGTTGCTTTCAAAGCTGTTTTCAGCAAACCTGAGGGCGCCTGGTCCACAGCAATCGAAGCCACATCGCCATCGCGCGAGTCTGCCTTCTGGGCGCTCCAGTTCACAATCTGCCAATGTTCGCTGGCCATAAAATATTTGCATACGTAAATCACCTGGTTGTCTACAATGCCCACACGCCAGTCGAACGGAGTGGGTAGAAACTCCTGCGCTATCAACAAATCCGATTTCTCGAACATGTTTTCGCGTATTTCTTTGAACTGATCGAGGTTATCGATTTTGTGTACACCTTTCGAGAAAGCGCCATCGGGTTGTTTCAGTATGAAGGGGAATGCCATTTTTTGCGGTAATTGTTGGCAATTTTCCTCTGTTATGACATACGATTTCGGTGTGAGAATTTTATGTGCATTCAGCAGCTCGAACAAGTAGACTTTGTTGGTGCATTTTAAAATAGAACCGGGGTCATCTATCACGGCCAAGCCCAACGATTCTGCTTTTTTGGCGAAACGAAACGTATGGTGGTTTACATTGGTGGTTTCGCGAATGAACAACGCATCGTATTGAATGAGCTGATCAAAATCGTTTTTGGTGATAAACTCGGTGTTAAACCCTGCCTCAATGGCTGCCTTGTAAAAACGCTTCAGTGCACGGTCGTCAGACGGAGGGTTTTTGTCATCGGGGTTTACTAAAATGGCCAGGTCGTATTTCTTTTTGTCGTGCCGGTAGTCGCGCCTGCGTTGCAGGTATTTTTCGAGTGATGACGCTAATAGGTTATTATCAGTTTCGGGCACTTCGTTTAAGCTGATCGGCCGAAGGCTGGTGAGTACCCACTTGGTTTTTTTGCTGAATACAGCTCTGAGGGCAGGTGCCTGCACCAACTGAAAGAGTTGGCGGCCAAGGCGGTTCAATGCTTCCGACCCGGTTGTTCCAAAATAGATATTAAACTCAACGCGGTCGTAAGGTTCTCCCTTAAAGGTATTTTGGATGAGCAGATCGAAGTCGAGGGAATCTTCGCGCAGGATGGAGGGAAACCGTAAATCTTGAATGGTGGAAACACCGGGCAGTACTTTATGACCACGTGCTTCCGCCAACAAAGACACGTAATACCCTTCGCTTTGGTATTGATACGACTTGCAGAGGTTGATCACCTTCAGGTTTTTTACAGCCTGAAATGCGCCATCGGTAATGTATCGGTCGGGCGAAATTACTTCTACGTCTTCCAGCCGGAATTTCCAGACTTCAGGCTTTTCAACAACAATCAGCTTTGGCATGCAGGGTGGATCTTTCGGGTTTGAAGATCAAATGCAACGTGGGTGAGGGTACTTTAATCAAATATACAGTTTGCAACGCAAAGAGAAACCGGCTACTTATTCTTTTTTTCAATGATCAGCAGGTTGGCATCGTAAGTAACTATGCCCAGCATGATACTGTTGATCAGCCGGTCGAACGTAACGTTGTAATACTGACTTTTCAATGGGTTGGGATTCATGGGGTCTGCCAGGTAAACGCAATTGTTGTCATCATCGTATCCGTTGATGATCACAAAATGCCCTACGGGCACCCCCTTTATGCTGTCGTACTTGTTGGTGGCTCCAATTTCGCGCGGGGTGCCATAGAGGTAAGTGGCACTTAGGCCGGTTAAAACCGGTATCGATTTGTTCAGGTAGCTTTTAATCAGGTGTTCGTCTAATTCTCCCCACATTAGTTTGCCACCCGCCTCCAGAAATTTAATGTAGGCTTTGGAGGCGATCTGCAACTTGCGTTGCTTGAACTTGTAGGCCATCTGCTTTTTTAGATTCATGATGATCTTCGCGGTAGACAGGTTACTCCACGAAGGGTCGAACATGTTCAGATTGTAGGAGTAGATGGTGGCTTTATAACCGCGTTTCAGCGCGTGGTTGCCCAACATCACGGCAAGGGTTCCGCCCGATTTCAATTGCTTTACTTGCTGAATGACTTCCTTCAGGCTAAGTGGATCGTTGTAATATTGGTACAACGCATGCAGACAGGTAGGGCCGCAGGTAACTTCATCGGGTTGGGCCTTGATGTCGAAATCGAGAAAGAGCGCCTGGCGTTGCGACATTTAAAATAGTTTTGAGATAAAAAGATCGAAAACCTCCACCAATATCAGAATAATTATGATCCATTCCAGCAAGCTGCTTTCACGTTGGTGCGAAATTTCCCTGAAAACACTTAGGTTATCTTCGATGATGCGCAACGTGTATTCAATTTCGTTGAAACGGGTGCGCAAGTCGTAATGTTTAATCAGACCCTGATGCAGTTTGTCCAGGTACTCATCTTCCCACACTTGTTCGGGGGCATCGAAAATATAGATATTGTCGGCTATATCGTTTTGGGTGTTCAGCGCCCGGCCAATAAACTTCATCATGTTCGTGCGCGAAATTTTCAATTTGCCGGTGGTTTCCAGGTTGTGCGTAAACACCCTTACTTCCGCCAGCAGGTTTTCAGACACCTCGTGGTAAAAATCCAAAGCTACCGACTGCGCCAGGTTGAGCATGGCAATACGAACAATTTTGTCATCTAGCCTGTCTACGGTAACCTGGTTGAAGTCGAGTTGAATGGTTGCGTCAGGTGCCACATTCAATTCCGTGGTTTCGCGCAGCCATCGGGTTACAGGGTTTTTTAAACAGTCTTGTATCGTTTTAACAGCAATGGTTATTTCATCTTCGCTGTAATCCGAAAAAACGATCACACCATAGTTAAAATAGTGTTGGTACTTCTGCGGCCCAAATCCATAAAACAATTCTGCGGATGATTCGGCCATGGGTTTTACTTCCAGATGGCTTTTGATGGCTTTGATATCTAATTGGGCGGCTACCCGCACCGCCACCAGTCTTAAAGTCTTGTTCATGCAAGTAAAAGTTAGCCAAAATTAGTTGGAGTTGGAAAATGGATGCCACTGGCACCCGATTGCTGGCGCTGGTTGAATTTTCTTTTTTGTGAATGAGGAAATCATAACTTTCGCGAAAATTCTGATCCAAAATTATGAAACGACTGGTTGGTATTACCGTATTGTTAAGTGTATTTGTTCACTGCTGTTTTGGATGGGGCGCCACGGGCCATCGCGCCACCGGTTGGATTGCTGAGCAACACCTGAATGCAAAAGCGAAGAAGAAATTGAAAGCCCTGCTGAAGGGCGAATCGCTGGCGATGATTACCACCTGGATGGATGAGATAAAATCGGATTCTACCTACGACTACATGGGCGATTGGCACTGGGTAACCGTAGAAACCGGTCAAACCTACGACCAGTCGAAGAAGAACCCCAATGGCGATGTTATTATGACGTTGGAGCGCGTGATTGCCGAGTTGAAATCAAAAAAATTAACCGGCCAGCAAGAAATTGAAGCCATAAAAATTCTGGCCCATTTGGTGGGCGACATTCACCAGCCGTTGCACGTGGGCTGCTGCGATGATGCCGGAGGCAACCGTGTGCGCGTAAAGTGGTTTCGTGGCGACTCGAACCTGCACCGCGTGTGGGACAGCGACATGATTGATGATACTAAATTGAGTTATACTGAACTGGCGCAATCACTCGGCACACCCGATAAGGCCACGATTAAAAAGTGGCAGAGTGCGTCAGTGCGCGAGTGGGCCACTGAATCCATGGGCTTTCGCACCCAAGTATATGCTGTGGGCGATGGAAACCTGGGCTACAAATATGCTTACAAAAACCTGCCCACTGCCAAAGAACGTATGTTGCAAGCGGGCATTCGCCTGGCGGGTGTACTGAATGAGATTTATGGGAAGTAATCTTTACGAAATCTTTATATCATCCATTCGGAGTTTGATATTTCATTTATAAGTCTGTGCCTACTTTTGTGTTGTCGTTTTGCCGACAGCACTTATGCGTTTTTTCTTTAAACGTCAATCGCTTCAACAACAGTTTGCCATTAGCCTGGCACTGGTGGTAGTTGTCGTCCTGTTAGGTTTGGTCCTTCACGGGGTGATAGGCTACCGGGTGGTTGCTTTCATGCTGCTTTTTACAGTATCGATACTCGCCCTGTTTCTCGATATCCTTCCGGTTATTGTGGCTGCCTTGCTCAGTGCATTACTGTGGGATTTTCTCTT
>CAZRQK010000097.1:0-4262 GCA_964602295.1 uncultured Ohtaekwangia sp. | reverse complement strand
ATAGTATAGAGGAGGGGGAAGAGGAAGACCGGCAACCGCCACACTGTGTGGTGTCGCAGGTCGAACAACAACCACCACTCCTGCAAGTGAAGAAAGAAAACAAGAAACGCCCATAATAAATGAGGCCAGAAAATTTTTGTGCGGCTGTGGTGTTGAATCAAATCGGCCACGCCCGTAACAATCTGGGTAATGCCTAGACCCAGCACGATGGATATTAACACCGAAACGTATTCGAAGGGACTCATGAGGATAAGTTGCAAGTTGCTGATCGCAAATCACTTAATGAAAGTACTTTTTCAGGTTAAAAATGTAATTTAAATCCATTCTAAATAATATGAAAACGGGGGCATGCTAACAACTTTTTACTTGCAACAGCAAGTACAATTTTGCCGAGTTCGGCACCCATTTTTGTGGAAGTTGAAGTGGTGTCTGCATCCCAAAAATAAATTTGAAATGATGAGTTCGGAATGTACATTTGTGCGATTTGCATAAAACCGAAGTCCTAAACATCATGATGCAGCAACGATCCTCCGGTTCTCTTCTCGCTACACTCATTATCCTATTTGCATTTTCACTTCCTGCTGTTTCGCAAGACATCTCCACCGACCCGGCTGCCATCAGCGCGGGCGAGGCGTTGTTCAATGGCAACTGTAAGGCTTGCCATCGTGTGAAGCAGAAGCTGGTAGGACCCGCCCTGGCCGGCATTGAGGACCGGGCGCCCTCCATACAGTGGATAAAGGATTGGGTACGCAACCCTGCCAGAATGATTGCAAGTGGCGATGAGTACGCCAACAAGATTTATAATGAGTACAACAAGAGCCAGATGACGGCTTTCACCAGCTACACAGACGACCAGATTATGAACATTCTGGCCTACGTGAAAGCGGAAGCCGCTAAAGTGGAGGGCCCGAATGTTGATCCGAAACAACCGCCAGTTAAAGACACCCCAGGAGTGCCCACCGCCTACCTCAATGCCATTCTGGTGGGTATGATTGTGATATTGGTGTTATTGCTCATCATCCTGGGCCTTATTATTAATGCGCTTAAGAAATACCTCGATCAAAAAGAGTTAAGCGAAGAAGACCGCGAGCAGGTACATTCGCCTTTCACGTTAGGTTCTATTTCACGCAGTCCCGGTTTTATTTTCCTGGTGGTGTTTGTGGTGTCAGCCATTGCTTTCAAAACAGTAATAGATGGTTTGTATTCTATTGGTGTTCAGCAGAATTACCAACCCAAACAACCCATTGCCTTCTCGCACAAAATACACGCTGGCCAATATGAGATTGATTGCCAGTATTGCCACACAGGCGTATTGAAAGGCAAACAAGCCAACATTCCTTCCCCCAACATTTGTATGAATTGCCACTCGCAAATTCGCGAAGGCACCAACACAGGCACCGGGGAAATTGCCAAGATCTATGCCGCGGTTGGTTTCGATCCCAACACCTCAACTTACACAGGCAACACCAAACCCATCGAGTGGGTGCGTATTCACAACCTGCCCGATCTGGCTTACTTCAATCACTCGCAGCACGTAAATGTGGGCGGCATTGAGTGCCAAACTTGCCACGGCCCTATTCAGGAAATGGAAGTGGTGAAACAATACTCTTTGCTCACTATGGGCTGGTGTATCGATTGTCACCGCAAAACCGATGTAAACACCAAAGGCAATGCGTATTATGACAAGCTGTTGGAACTGCATAACAGCAAGAATGCCATGAAGGTGGAAGACATTGGTGGCCTCGAGTGTGCCAAGTGTCACTATTAATAATTGTAAATCAAGCTTTCGATTCTATATAGTATTGTATGAGCGCAACAAAAACATACTGGAAAGGTCTCCCCGAATTAAAGAATGACATCTCGGTTGTGAAAAATGCCGGCAATGAGTTCGGCAACGAGCCCGACCCTGGTCATTCCAGAAGAGACTTTTTGAAGATGATGGGCTTCAGCGTGGCCGCTGCTTCCCTGGCCGCCTGCGAGGCACCCATTCGCAAAGCTATTCCTTATGTTAACAAGCCCGTAGATGTGGATCCGGGCATTCCCAACTATTACGCCTCCACGTATGTAAGCGGTGGCGACTACTGCAGCATTGTGGTGAAGACCCGCGAAGGTCGCCCCATCAAAATTGATGGTAATAGCCTTTCGGGTGTTACCATGGGTGGAACCAGCGCGCAAGTGGAAGCATCGGTGTTGTCCCTATACGACAACTACCGCTTACGCGGACCCCGCAAAGGAGCCGATGCAGCGGATTGGGAAACCATCGATAAAGAGATCATCAGCAAGCTGGAAGAGATTGCCGCTAAAGGCGGGCAGATCAGAATTGTGAGCAACACCATTCTGAGCCCCAGCACCAAAGCAGCCATTGCCCGCTTCACTGCCAAATACCCTACGGCACAGCACGTTCAGTACGACCCTACTTCGGCCTACGGAATTTGGAAAGCCAACGAAGCGTCTTTTGGCACCGGATTCATTCCTTCTTACGACTTTAGCAAAGCTGCAACCATTGTAAGCATCGGTGCCGATTTCATAGGCACCTGGTTGTCGCCCATAGAATTTTCGAAACAGTTTGCGTCTACACGCGAGGTTACTGAAGAGAAACGCGAAATGTCGCGCTTGTACCAGTTCGAGTCGAACTTTTCTCTCACTGGTGCCAACGCAGATTACCGCACGGCCATCAAACCTTCGCAAGAGGGATTGGTAGTGGCGCAGTTGTATAATTTGATTGCAGCAAAGGCCGGCCGCTCTGCCGTATCGGCCAGCATCGATAAAGTGGCCAACCTTGAAAAGGCAGCCAACGAGTTGTGGAGCAACCAAGGTAAAGCATTGGTAGTATCTGGCTCGAACGATAAAAATGTGCAGGTATTGGTTAACGGCATCAACGATATGTTGAATGCCTATGGTTCTACCATTCTTGCTAACAAACCTGTGAACTTCCGTCAAGGTAATGACGAAGCCATGGATGCTTTCGTGAGCGATGTGGAAGCAGGCAAAATTGATGGCGTGATTTTCTTTAACGCTAACCCGGTGTACGATCATCCGCGTGGGGAGAAATTGGGTGCGGCATTGAAGAATATTTCTCTCACCGTTTCTACGTCATATACCGAAGATGAAACGGCATCGGCTGCAGCTTACAAGGCGCCCGATCATCACTACCTCGAATCGTGGAACGATTTCGAGCCCAAGAAGAACTCTTATAGCTTGTCGCAACCGGCTATTACACCGATATTCAAAACCCGTCAGGCACAGGAAAGCTTCCTGGTGTGGGCAGGTGAAACCGGTGCTGACTATTTCAACTTTGTAAAGGAGAACTGGAGAACCTGGTTCTACGCCAAAGCGACTACGTTGATGGATTTCCAATCGTTCTGGGACAAGTGCCTGTACGATGGTGTATACGAAGTGTCCGCTACAGAAAATGCGAGCCTTTCCTTCAATCAAAGCGCGGCATCTTCAGCAGGCAGTGCTGTGGCTTCCGCCTACCAGGCTACGAACAACGGTTTTGAACTGGCTGTATTCGAAAGCAGCGTGATTGGTAGCGGTGCGCAAGCCAACAACCCGTTGTTGCAAGAACTTCCCGATCCGATTACCAAAGCCGTGTGGGACCATTATGTAACGCTTTCGCTGAAAGACGCCACCGCGTTGGGTATCGAAAACGATGCGGAAGGACGCACACAAAAAGTAAAACTTACCGCCAATGGTAAATCAGTAACGGTAGCCGCCTTGGTGCAACCCGGGCAGGCTGTTGGCACCATTGGTATTTCATTGGGCTACGGTCGCACAAAAGTGGGCAAGGTAGCAGAAGGCATTGGCGTAAACGCTTATCCTTTCCTTACCATGACCGATGGCACTGTTAACTACAGTGTTACCAAGGGAGTTCAGATAGAAAAAACAAACGAAGATTTCCAGGTAGCGCAAACCCAGATTCAGGGTACGGCCATGGGACGGACCAACGTGATTCAAGAATCTACGCTGGCCGATTACGTAAAGAACCCTAACCACTGGAAAGAAAAGTCGATAAAGATCACCAAGTGGGATGAGAAGGTGGACCCCAGTTCTTTGAGCTTGTGGAAAGGCCACGAATATAAGAACCACCATTGGGGTATGGCCATCGACCTGAACACATGTACGGGTTGTGGCGCTTGTGTGGTGGCTTGTAATGTAGAAAACAACGTTGCGCTTGTAGGTAAAGAAGAAGTAATCAACCGCAGGGAAATGCACTGGTTGCGCATTGACCGCTACTACAGCAGCGAGGAAAAGAACCCTGA
>CAZRQK010000096.1:0-4306 GCA_964602295.1 uncultured Ohtaekwangia sp. | reverse complement strand
GGCGCCCACCGAGCCGGCCAGCAAAACGAGCGTGAAGATGAGTAACGGATCGTACACGGCCAGGCTGGGTACATAGCGATCGAAAAAGATAATGAGTAGAAATGCCAACGCAGCTGCGCCCAACGCACCCCGATAGGTAGCAATGGCGTAATGGCCGCTGCGCTCTACAAAAACCGGTACTATCTCACCAGAAATTTTGCTTTCCGCCTCTTTTACTGCCGCTTTAATGCGCTCGAGGTCGCTCTGTGAAAAACGGGATTTTAAAGACATGGCCATAGTATTGAAAGAAGATCAAAGATAGCACAAAACTTGGGGGGCCAATCAACCAAACATCGTTAAACGATGGTTGTGGCGATTGCCGCCAATTTGTAGTTTACCACCTAGTTTGTAGGGCAAATAAATATGAGTTTGGCATTTGTATTTCTGAAGCATTCTGCTGAGAAGTTCTTCCGGTCGTCCACCACGGGCAAAGACTTGTCGGTAACCATTATTCTTGGTTTACTTTATCTGCTGATGAGCGCCTACCTCTTACTAATGGGTTTTGCTTTGGAAAGCTTGATCACAAAAATATTTCAGCAGACAGACACCATTTCATTCCTCAATAGCCTTTTGGTTTATTACTTCGTTTTTGAATTTGTCATCCGTTACTTTTTGCAGAGCCTGCCTGTAATGGATGTGCAGCCCTACCTCCATCTGCCGATTAAACGTAGTGCCATCATTCATTATTTACTGAGCCGCTCCTTGTTTCATGTAGCCAATGTTTTCGTGCTTCTTCTTTTTAGCCCCTTTGCTTTTACCATTATAAAGGCACAAGCCGGGTGGGCACACGGCATTTCCTGGTTAATGGGTCTTTGGCTGATCAGCCTTGTGATGCACCACGCTATTTTCCTGTTTAAGAAAAAACTGGACGACAGCGTATGGGGTTTGGTTCTGTTGGTGGTTTTGTTCGGAGGCCTGGCAGCTACCGATTATTTTGGCTGGATAAAACTATCGCAGGTATCAGCTCTTATTTTTGATGCGCTGCTTTATCAACCCTGGGCCTTAGTATTTCCGGTGGGCTTGTTGATGGCTTCCTATTTGATAAACTTTTCTTTGTTGAAGAAGGCACTCTATCCTGAGGAGCTTACGGCACAACAATCGCAGCAGTATAGAAGTGCAGACCTGCCTCTATTGAATCGCTGGGGCACCACAGGCCTATTTATCAACACGGAGTTAAAATTAATCCTAAGAAACAAGCGACCACGTACCGTTTTGTGGATGAGTGGGGTGTTTCTGCTCTACGGGCTTATTTTCTTTAACAACCCCAGGTATGCAGAAGAAATGCCCGGCATGTTCATTTTTGTAGGCGTTTTTGTAACCGGCATTTTTTTGATCAACTATGGGCAGTTCCTTTTTAGTTGGCAAGCCGGGCACTACGACTTTACGCTTACCCGACCCATCGCAACACGTCAATTTGTTGAGAGTAAGTACTGGCTGCTTGCATCAACCACTTTTCTGTGTTTTCTGTTCAGCATACCCTATGCTTACTTTGGATGGCAGGTGTTGATGGCGCTGGCTGCTACCTTTCTTTTCAATGTTGGGGTAAATACTTTTATCATCATGAACATGGCCATGTGGGATCCTAAAAAGATTAACCTCGCCAAAGGGGGCACCTTAAATTACGAAGGGGTGGGTGCGGCACAGTGGTTATTGGGCTTGCCAATTTTGGGGGCTCCTTATCTGTTTTACGCACCGCTTAGTTGGATGGGCTACCCAACGTTAGGTGTTGTGCTGGTTGCCTTCGCGGGAATAGCAGGGTTGATGTTCAAAGAGCCTTTGTTAAAAATGACTACCAGCCGACTGGAGAAAAAGAAATATCAGATTGCGTCCGGTTTTCGTAAAGAATAGCTTATGATTTCAGTTTCGAATTTGATTAAGAACTACAAAAACACGCGGGTTGTTGACATTCCATCCTTGCTCATAGCGCCCAGAGAGCGCTTTGGTTTGGTGGGTAATAATGGGGCGGGCAAAACAACCCTGTTTAGAATGTTGCTGGATCTCGTGCGCCCTTCGGCTGGCGAAGTGTTGATAGAGGGGAAAAATGTGTTGGGAGATGATGCATGGAAAAAATACGTGGGCGCCTACCTCGATGAAAATTTTCTGATTGACTACCTGACCCCCGATGAATATTTTGAATTTGTGGGCAAGCTGCATGGTTATTCAAAGGAAGACCTGCGGTTGTTCCTCCATCGCTTTGAAGAATTTTTCAATGGCGAGATAACCGGAAAGACAAAATACATCAGAGACCTTTCGAAGGGCAATCTGAAAAAAGTGGGTATCGCAGCAGCATTTATTGGCAACCCAAAAATTGTGATCCTTGATGAGCCTTTTGAGAGCCTGGACCCTACTTCTCAAATCAGGTTAAAGAGCATTCTGCTGAAAGAAGCAGAGGCACAGCCCATTACCTATCTTATTTCCAGCCACGACCTCAATCATGTTACAGACGTTTGTAACCGGATTGTAGTGTTGGAGAAAGGAAAAGTTCTGCAGGATTTGAAAGAAGACGGTAATATGCTGCAACAACTGGAAGCATACTTTAAGGCCTAAGGGCTTTGTTCAACGCTTCCATTTGTTCTGCCATTCGTTGGCCACTTTCATTTTCTTCAGCTCTCCACTTTCAATCATGGCTGCCAACCGTTGGTTCATGCTACCTTTTGAGGTTAGGTGAAAGTGCCCACAATCTTCACACAGGTAAACACCAATAGGCCCACCCCCGTTAGGATAGTTGAATTGAATATGGGCCTCTATCAATGCCTCTTCGGCCAGGTGTTGGCTGATATAAAACTTTTTACCAGAGGGGCATTTTTTGACTGTGCGCATGTGTCTGTATGGAAATTACGCAAATCTCCCGTTGGTTTTTGCGCAAAAAAAAGAGCCCACTTTGGGGCTCTTTCCTATTCCGTTTATCAGTTCCATTAGGGTTTAGGTTGTTGGGGGGTGATGCCCAACTTTTTTAACACCAGCAAAGAAATATCGTATTTCTCGTCAGAGTATAGTAAGATATCTCCACCTCCCAATACCTGGGGTGCCATAATAAAGGCATAGCCGTTTTCTTTAGCCACATCTTCTATCGCTTTGCCCACCTTGGCAAATACAGGCTCCATCAGGTCATTCTGCTTTTTCTGAACTGAAAGTTGTGCATCCTGCTGAAATTTCTGGAAACCTTCCTGCAGTTGTTGCAACTCGCGCTCTTTGTCTGCGCGAATGGCATCGGGTGTGGTGGCCGGCATGCTTTGGTAGGCACGCAGTTTGGTTTCGAACTCGGTTTGCTTGGCTTTCATCTGGTTTTCCAGTTGGGTGCCATGGGCCTTCAGCTCGGTGTCAATTTGCTTGTATTCGGGCATCTGGGTGAAGATATAATCCCAGTCGGCATAGCCAATTTTTTGCACAACGGGTTGTGTTTGTGCCAAAGCGGCTGAAGAAACTCCTGCTAAGAGGATAAAAAGTAGCGTTCTCATTTCAATAGTTGTTTATTATTTTACTTTATCGTTGGGATCACCTAATCCGAGTTCTTCCAGCACAAAATCGGTGTAGTCGTGGCGTGGGTCGGTGTACATCATCACCAGTTCACCGGCCTTATCGAAAATAATGGCCAGGCGATTTGCTTTGGCAACTTTCTCAATGGCGTCAAACACCTTGTCCTGCAAAGGTTTAATCAATTCCTGTTTTTTCAAAAAAAAGAGCCCTTCAAAACCAAAAACCTTGCGCTGAAATTCTTTCAATTCCTTTTCTTTCCTGGCAATTTCATCCATGCGCTCTTGCCGCATCTCTTCTGTTAATAAAACCTGCTCGGCCTGGTAAGAGGCATAAAGGCTCTCTACCTTCTTTTGCATTTCTTCTACATCTTTTTGCCAGGCTGTGGAGAGCTGATCGATTTCATCTTGCGCCTTCTTGTATTCCGGCATTTTGCTTAGAATGAATTCCGAATCCACATAACCGAACTTCTGGGCATGGACAAAATTCAGGCCGAAAAAAAAGCAGGCTGCAAGAACCAGTAAAAACCTCATTTCCCTATCGAATTTGCTGGCCGATGGTGAAGTGGAATTGGGGTCCGCTCCGCTGGGAAGATCCGGGCAAGGTATCGAAACCGTAGCCCCAGTTAAGGCCAATCAGGCCAAACGCTGGCATAAATATGCGGGCGCCCACACCGGCCGACTTATAGAGCTTAAACGGATTGAACTCGTAAAAATTACCCCAGTTGTTTCCGGCTTCTGTGAACACAAAGCCATAGATGGTAGCGGTTTGCCCCGTGGTGACGGGATAGCGC
>CAZRQK010000095.1:0-4656 GCA_964602295.1 uncultured Ohtaekwangia sp. | reverse complement strand
AGAGCACTTCCTTGGTAAGGAAGAGGTCGTGAGTTCAATCCTCATCAACAGCTCTACAAACTATAATTGCCACCGGGCAACTGAGTGAATTTGAAATATTGAAAGAATTTTTTGCTGGTGGATGAGTAGCGACCATCGATAACACCCGGAAAAAATTCACTTGCCGTATGGCAAAAACCCTGTCCGAAAGGCTTAACATGTTTAGGGTGCATCTTCTCTTAACGGAGAAGAGTATTTAAAGCGGAAACACTTTAATTATTTATACACTTTAAACTTTTAACTGGGATTTTCAAATATGGCAAAAGAAACATTTGACCGCTCCAAGCCCCACGTTAACGTAGGTACCATCGGTCACGTTGACCACGGTAAAACCACGCTAACTGCGGCAATTACCAAAGTATTGGCGAAGAAAGGTCTTGCTGCTGAGCGCGACTTTACTTCGATCGACAACGCTCCTGAAGAGAAAGAGCGTGGTATCACCATCAACACCTCACACGTTGAGTATCAAACAGAGAACCGCCACTACGCACACGTAGACTGTCCGGGTCACGCTGACTATGTGAAGAACATGGTTACAGGTGCTGCCCAGATGGACGGTGCCATCCTGGTGGTTGCTGCTACCGATGGTCCTATGCCTCAAACACGCGAGCACATCCTGTTGGCTCGTCAGGTAGGTGTACCTGCCCTGGTAGTGTTCATGAACAAAGTAGACTTGGTTGACGATCCGGAATTGTTAGACCTGGTTGAAATGGAAGTACGCGAACTTCTTTCTTCTTACGATTTCCCTGGCGACAAAATTCCTGTTATCCGCGGTTCTGCGTTGGGTGGCTTGAATGGCGATGCAAAGTGGGTAGAAAAAATCGATGAACTGATGAAGGCCGTGGATGAGTACATCCCTCTTCCTGTTCGTGCCGTAGACAAAGATTTCTTGATGCCAGTTGAAGACGTGTTCTCCATCACTGGTCGTGGTACTGTGGCTACTGGCCGTATCGAGCGCGGTGTCATCAAAACTGGCGACCCTGTTCAGATTTTGGGTATGGGTGCTGAGAACCTTACCTCTACCATCACTGGTGTGGAAATGTTCCGCAAAATCCTCGACAGAGGTGAAGCTGGCGATAACGTAGGTTTGTTGTTGCGCGGTATTGAAAAAGACCAGATCTGCCGTGGTATGGTTATTTGTAAGCCCAACTCTGTAACTCCTCACGCTAAATTCAAGGCAGAGGTTTACGTGTTGAGCAAAGAAGAAGGTGGTCGTCACACGCCTTTCTTCAACAAGTACCGCCCTCAGTTCTATTTCCGCACTACAGACGTGACTGGCGAGTGTAAGTTGCCCGCAGGTGTAGAAATGGTTATGCCTGGCGATAACATCTCTATCGAGGTGGAATTGATCAACAAGATCGCTATGGAAAAAGGTCTTCGTTTCGCTATCCGCGAAGGTGGCCGCACCGTAGGATCAGGTCAGGTTACTGAAATCTTAGACTAAGATTCGGGCTGCCTGAAGAGGCCAAGCATTTGCTGAGGCAGAATCGGGCAAGTATCTGATAATCAAATAAAAGGCGTTTCCGAGATTTTTCTTGGAAACGCTTTTGTTTTATACCTCTTTGTTCTACCTTTGCAGTCCTTTTGAGTTTTGGGTACGTGTGGAGGAAATTCAGGGGGCAAATCCCGATATCAGAAGGAATTTATTTAAGCGGGTGGCTCTGAGGCAAGCCCATTTAGATAATAAACGGGTGTAGTTCAACGGTAGAATAGCGGTCTCCAAAACCGTTGATCTTGGTTCGAATCCAGGCACCCGTGCTAACAAAGTCAGGAATTTGGAGTTCTCTGGCTGTTTTGAAGAAGAATTTTGAACGCGAAAGTCGATGGAAAAGGTAAAAAACTACATTCTGGAGTCGATTGACGAAATCCGAAACAAGGTAACATGGCCCAAGTTTTCGGAATTGCAAAGCAGCGCCATTCTGGTGCTGGTGGCTTCACTGATCTTTGCCATCGTAATTGGCGTGATCGACTTAGGTTTTAAGAACGTATTGACCTGGTTCTACCGGGAATTTTAAGATAAAGGAGCGATGGGCGAGCTAAAATGGTATGTGCTCCGCGTAATCAGCGGCCAGGAAAAGAAAATCAAATCTTACCTGGAAACAGAGATTGAGCGCTCTAAGCTTACGGACTTTATTCCGCAGGTGCTTATTCCTTCGGAAAAAGTGTACGAAATGAGAAACGGAAAGAAACGTGTGCGCGAGCGTAACTTCTTCCCCGGCTACGTACTCGTTTCAGCCGACTTGTCTAACGGAGAGGCTTTCCACACAGTGAATAACATTCCTGGTGTGATTGGTTTTCTGGGAGGCAACGGCACTGGGCAGTCGAAAGATCCGGTGGCATTGCGCCAGAGCGAGGTGAACCGAATTCTCGGTAAGGTAGATGAGGTTGACCAGTTCGAAGAGAAGTTGGAGAAACCTTTCATCAAAGGCGAATCGGTAAAAGTAATGGATGGACCATTCAGTGGCTTTACCGGTTCAGTAGAAGAGATTTTTGAAGACAAGAAGAAATTGAATGTAATGGTGAAGATCTTCGGTCGTAATACACCGGTTGAACTCAGTTACATGCAGGTAGAAAAGTTAGACTAAGAAGTTTTTGCAAAGCATATGGCAAAGGAAATTGTTGGATATCTGAAATTACAAGTGAAGGGTGGCGCAGCTAACCCTGCACCTCCTATCGGTCCTGCACTTGGTTCGAAGGGTTTGAACATCATGGACTTCTGCAAGCAGTTCAACGCACGTACCCAGGACAAACCTGGCCAGGTGTTGCCTGTGTTGATTTCCATTTATAACGACAAGTCGTTCGACTTCGTGATCAAGACGCCTCCTGCAGCCGTATTGATTAAAGAAGCCATCAAGATTCAAAGCGGATCGAAAGAGCCTAACCGTGCGAAGGTAGGTTCTATCAGCTGGGATCAGATCAAGAAAATAGCAGAAACCAAAATGCCCGACTTGAACGCTTTCAAGATTGAGTCGGCCATGAAGATGGTGGCAGGTACAGCCCGCAGCATGGGTGTTACCGTTAGCGGCACCGCACCCTGGGAAAAATAATTACTGAAGAACTAACGAGCCATGGCACGTATATCAAAAAACAGAAAAGCAGTTTTAGCGAAATACACCCCCGAGAAAGAATACTCTCTGGAGGATGCCGCTAAAGTTTTGAAAGATATCAGCTTCACCAAGTTCGATGCTTCGGTGGATGTTGACATTCGCCTGGGTGTAGACCCCAAGAAATCAGACCAGATGGTTCGTGGCGTAGTAGCCCTGCCGCATGGTTTGGGTAAAGTGGTGCGCGTATTGGTGCTTTGCACACCTGACAAAGTGCAGGAAGCAAAAGATGCTGGTGCCGAACACGTAGGATTAGATGAGTTTATCACCAAAATCGAAGGCGGTTGGACAGATATAGATGTGATCATCTGTACCCCTACCGTGATGGCGAAAGTAGGTAAACTAGGTAAGGTGTTGGGCCCCCGTGGTTTAATGCCTAACCCGAAGTCGGGAACTGTAACCCTGGAAGTTGGCAAAGCCGTGAAGGATGTGAAAGCAGGTAAGGTAGACTTCAAAATCGACAAACAAGGAATTATCCATGCCAGCGTAGGTAAGGCTTCCTTCAGCCCAGAGAAAATCAAAGAAAATGCGGCTGAACTTATCAATATGGTGGCAAAGCTGAAGCCGGCCTCGGCAAAAGGTACTTACATACAAAGTGTTACCCTTTCGTCAACTATGAGCCCAGGCATTCGGATCGATAAGAGTACGATTGGAGGTCTGTAATTTAATATTAAACCATGACCAGAGACGAAAAAGCGCAAATCATCGATAAGCTTTCTGAGAAGTTTTCGCAGAACGCCCACTTCTACATTACCGATGCCTCCGGTCTGACTGTTGAGCAGATCAACGGCTTCCGCAGAATGTGCTTTAAGGCAGGTGTGGAGTATGGTGTTTATAAAAACACCCTTATCCGCAAGGCTTTAGAGAAAAACGGCAGCAGCAATGTAGACCAGTTGGCGAAGGTACTGCACGGCTTCTCGGGCGTAATCTTTTCTAAAGAGGCCGGCAACACGCCTGCCCGTGTTATTAAAGAATACCGCCAGAAAGTAGAAGGCAAACCTTCATTGAAGGCAGCCTGTATCGATTCTGACCTGTTTATCGGGGAGGAAAATCTTACTATGCTCAGCGAGCTCAAGAGCAAAAACGAGCTCATTGGCGATGTTATTTCATTGCTCCAGTCTCCTGCCAAGAATGTATTGTCTGCTCTGTTGAGCGGAAAGCATACCGTTGCGGGATTGGTGAAGGCTTTGGAAGAACGCGCGAAATAATTAACCGATTTAAAAATTTTAAACACTTACTAAAATGGCTGACATTAAATCACTTGGCGACCAACTGGTAGAACTTTCTGTAAAAGAAGTTAACGAACTGGCATCTTACCTGAAGGAAACTTACGGCATCGAGCCCGCTGCTGCTGCTGTTGCAGTTGCTGCTGGTCCTGCTGCTGGTGGTGGCGGTGCTGCTGCTGAGAAGACCAACTTCGATGTAGTATTGAAGAGCCCCGGTGCTAACAAGCTGCAGATTGTGAAGCTTGTGAAAGAATTGACTGGTCTTGGCTTGAAAGAAGCTAAAGATG
>CAZRQK010000094.1:0-4839 GCA_964602295.1 uncultured Ohtaekwangia sp. | reverse complement strand
ACCTCCATCGATATATTCCGGGTCCGCTATCAATTACATTCATTCAATGAACGTTTCCGGAAACCGAAGTTTCCGAACTGAAGTTTTTCAACTTATCTGCCCAAATCCTGCTGACCTGGGCCTCTTTCTCAAAAACGGACTGCAAAGGTATTGGAAGACTCTGCTTAATACAAGTACCAGCGCAAAAAAAATTAAAGATTTTTTCTTTCGCGGAAGATGGTTTGCGATCTGTCTGGGCCTGTGGAAATTAATGAAATGGGCACTCTGAGCGCTTCCTCCAGAAAATCAATGTATTGCAGTAATTCGGTTGGCAAATTGTTACTGGTGCTATTCTCCAAAGAGCAATTCCAGCCTTTTAATTCTTTATAAACAGGAGTAATTTTTTCATTCACAATCTCGTAAGGAATGGTTTCTGTAATGGTTCCATTCGCCAATTGGTAATGTGTGCAAACTTTAATGATGGGAAAAATATTTAACACATCGGCCTTCATCATCAGCAACTGAGTAACTCCATTGATCATGATGGAATATTTCAGCGAGGGAATATCTATCCAACCACATCTGCGTGGCCTGCCCGTGGTAGAGCCAAACTCGTTGCCCTGCTTGCGCATTCTTTCGCCTTCTTCATCTAACAACTCTGTAGGGAAAGGCCCGCTGCCCACACGCGTGCTGTAGGCTTTGAAGATGCCATACACTTCGCCAATGTGTCGTGGTGCCACGCCCAGCCCTGTGCACGCCCCGGCCGTAACGGTATTAGAGCTGGTAACAAACGGGTAGCTTCCAAAATCTATGTCGAGCAGTGAGCCTTGCGCGCCCTCGGCCAAAATGGTGGCTCCTTTCTTTATTTCTTCGTTGATGAGATACTCGCTGTCGATGAGTTGAAACTGACTTAGAAACGATACTGCATCCATAAACTGCGCTTCCAACTCTGACCAGTTGAAAGCGATGTCGTGGTTCTTAAGAATGGCGAAATGAATTTCTACCAGCTTATTGAATTTTTCTTTGAAGCCTGGCGAAAGTATATCGCCCACGCGCAAACCCTGGCGCCCGATTTTATCCTGATAGGACGGACCAATGCCTTTTAAAGTCGAGCCGATTTTTTGTTCGCCTTTTGCTTTTTCGTAGGCCTGATCGAGCAGGCGATGGGTAGGGATAATGAGTGTGGCCTTTTTAGAGATAAAAAGGTTCGATTGGATATCGAGATTGAACTTACCCAGCTTTTCGATTTCTGCTTTGAAAACGATAGGATCGAGCACGACACCATTGCCAATAATGTTGCGCGTTGTTTTTCTGAAAATACCGGAAGGAATCTGGTGCAATACATGCTTGATGCCATCGAACTCTAATGTATGGCCTGCGTTGGGCCCACCCTGAAAGCGCGCCACTACATCATAGCGAGGTGCAAGCACGTCAACAATTTTTCCTTTCCCTTCATCGCCCCACTGGAGGCCCAAAAGCACGTCAACTTTCATTACCGAAACGGGTTCTGTTATTTAAAAACTGCGTAGAGCGTTCTGATTTATTTCTTTAGCGAGGCAAGCGCCTCTTCTTCCGACTGTACTATGTTGAAGATGGCGTTCAGCTTGGTGATGACCAGCAGCTTCTTCACATTCTCCGAGGGTTTCATCAAAAAAACTTCACCACCCTTATTACGGAATTTGGTGAGTATGGTGATGAGTACACCAATGCCCGAACTGTTGATGTAGCGCAATTCGGAAATATCGATGATGCAGGTAAGCAATTGATGCGACACCGCTTCATTAACGGCTTCCACCAAACGGCCTCCATTGTCCTCCCCTATCAGATCGCCCGATACATGAAGGATGAGCACTTTACCTTTTATTTCCTGAGAGAAGTTCATGGCTTACGGTTTTCGCAATTTGATTTTGTGCAACTAGCGTACAAAATTAAGGAATGGTGCACTACATTAAAATGTAAAAGTTCGCCTACTGTATTTTGAATATTCTGAATGCGCGGGTCGCAAAACTCTACCACCTTGTGGCACTCGGTGCAGATCAGGTGGTCGTGCTGCTTGTAGCCATAGGATTTTTCGTATTGGGCCTGATTCTTACCAAACTGGTGCTTGCTTACCAAATCGCACTCTACTAGGAGATCTAAAGTATTGTACACCGTTGCCCGGCTTACACGATAGTTTTTGTTTTTCATGTTGATGTAGAGCGACTCTACATCGAAGTGGCCACCCAACGAATAGATTTCTTCCAGAATGGCATATCGCTCTGGTGTCTTACGCAGCTCCTTATTTTCCAGGTAAGCGGTAAAAATTTTGCGTACTTCTTCGTAAACCTTGGTGTTGAGGGCCATAATTATTCTGGCGCAAAAGTGCAGATTATTTTGATTATAAAGAGTAAAAAAATGATGTGTTTACCACTAGCCGGAACGCGAATCGAAACGCGCCACAGTTACCACGCCTTCCACTTTCTCCAGTTTGCCTATGAGCACCTCCAGGTGGCGGGTATCGTTTACATACAGCATTATTTCGCCCTTGAAAATTCCCTGGTCGGTACTGAAGGAAATGGAGCTCATGTTCACTTTCAGTTCTTCAGAAATGATTTTTGACACATCGTTGATGAGCCCAACCCGGTCGGTGCCGATAACTTTTAAACCCGTAAGGAAAGAAACTTCATGCTGCGAAGTCCATTTGGCTTTGATGACCCGGTTGCCATGGTTCGCGAGCAATTCGGGCGAGTTGGGGCAATTGGTGCGGTGTATTTTAATGCCTTCGTTCACCGTTACAAAGCCAAAAACCTCATCGCCAGGAATGGGTGTGCAGCATTTGGCCAATTTGTACTCCACCACATCCATGTCTTCGCCTATCAACAGAATATCATCGTATCTGCCTTTGGCTTTCAAGAGCTCTTGCCCAATGGCGTTGGCATCGGCCACAGCCACGTTGGGCTTTGTTTTAAGGGGCGAAGAAGGTTTGTAGTCTTTAAACGCTTTCAGATCGTTTACGGAAATAAGACCTGCGCCTACTTTAAAGTGTAAATCGAATTTGGAAGGCACATGAAAGTACGACATCAACTGCTCGTAAGTTTGGCCATTGGCATCTATCTTGAGTTGCCCCAGCTTGCGTAACAGCGTTTCCTTACCCAGTTCGGCTACGTTTTTCTTATCTTCCTTCAGTACCTCTTTTATTTTGCTTTTGGCTTTGGGGCTCACCACAAAGCGCAACCAGTCATCGTTCGGTTTTTGTTTGGCCGAAGTAAGTATCTCTATCTGGTCGCCATTTTTCAGTACGTGATTAATGGGTACCAACTTCTGGTTTACTTTGGCACCGATACATTTGGCACCTACATCGGTATGTATATCGAAGGCGAAATCGAGGGCTGTGGCACCTTTAGGAAGAGTTTTGAGCTCGCCCTTCGGTGTAAACACAAACACCTCTTCGTTGAAAAGATTTCCGCGGAAGTCGTCTACAAATTCCAGCGCGGTAAGGTCTTGCCGCTCGAGCAATTCGCGTACACGCACCAGCCACTTCTCCAGGTTCGATTCGTGTGTGGCGTTGCTGTCTTTGTATTTCCAATGAGCCGCATAGCCTTTCTCCGCAATTTCGTCCATTCTGCGGGTGCGTATTTGCACCTCTACCCACTGCCCGTTCTTGGCCATTACCGTGGTATGCAGCGATTCGTAACCATTGGCCTTTGGCGTGCTGATCCAATCGCGCAGGCGATCAGGGTTCGGCATGTAATAATCGGTAACAATAGAGTAAACCTGCCAGCAATAAGATTTCTCCTGCTCTACCGCGGTATCGATAATTATCCTCACAGCAAACAAATCGTACACCTCTTCGAAAGGAATACTTTGCTTGCGCATTTTATTGTAGATGGAGAAGATGGATTTAGGACGGCTTTTAATATCGTAGGGCACGTTCAGTTTATCCAACTCGTCTTTAATGGGCTGCACAAACTGCTTGATGAATTTATTGCGGGCTGCGCGGGTCGCATCAATTTTGGAAGCGATGTCATCGTAAACAGAAAAATCGGTAAAGCGGAGATAAAGGTCCTCCAGCTCTGATTTAATGGCATTGAGGCCCAACCGATGTGCCAGCGGGGCGTAGAGGTAAATGGTTTCGTTGGCAATTTTCAGTTGCTTGTTGCGCGGCATGCTATCGAGGGTGCGCATATTGTGCAGGCGATCGGCCAGCTTAATCAAAATCACGCGCACATCTTCCGAAAGGGTGAAGAGCATCTTGCGGAAGTTTTCGGCCTGTGCCGAAGTGCCATATTCAAATGCGCCACGAATTTTGGTAAGCCCATCTACAATTTTGGCTATCTTCTTGCCAAACATTCTTTCAATGTCGGCCAACTCTATATCGGTGTCTTCCACCACATCGTGAATGAGGGCGGCAATAATCGATGTGGGGCCCAGGCCAATCTCTTCTGTACAGATTTCGGCTACAGCCAGCGGATGAAAAATAAAAGGCTCGCCTGATTTCCTGCGCATGTCTTTGTGCGCATCCAACGCCAGCGTAAATGCTTTTTTAATGCGTTTGGCATCGCCATCTTTTAGCACAGGCTTTGACTTGCGCAACAACCTGCGATACCGGGCAATGATTTCCTTCTTTTCTTCCGCTACGTCTGCTACCACTTGCAATTGATTTTCCCTAACACCAAACCACTTCCAGAATTCAATTTTGAGGAAATTTCCTTCTCTACTTCAATCGTAATGAATAATCTCTAAATTTGCACTCCGTTTTTGGAAAATAGGCCAAAAACGGGGGTTTTGCAAGTTTTCTTTTTTGGGAAGCAAGCAACACCTAAAATTTGCGGATGTGGCGTAATTGGTAGCCGTGCCAGACTTAGGATCTGGTGCCGAAAG
>CAZRQK010000093.1:0-5032 GCA_964602295.1 uncultured Ohtaekwangia sp. | reverse complement strand
AGGATGCTCTGCCTTCGCTGGATGCCCTGCCCGCGGCAGGCGGGCGGATCACGCGCATCTCTACACACGTTCCATCCGGCATGACAAGGAAAGAATTAAGAGCGCAGGTAGACAGTAGCGCGCAACCTCCCATGAAATGACGCGCATTGCCGCGCACACTCCGTCAGGCACGACAGGGGAATAACAATAGAACCGTGCTACCCCTTGCTAGCCTTCATGGCATGGTGTGCCGCCCGGGCAGCAAAGGCCATGTAGGTTAGCGATGGGTTCTGCGTAGCCGTGGATGTCATACAGGCACCATCGGTTACATACACATTTTTACAGGCGTGCAACTGGTGATCTTTGCTTAACAATGATGTCTTCGGATCGCGACCCATGCGCACGCCACCCATCTCGTGAATGTCGAGGCCAGGGGCGCGGTGGTCATCGCGCGTTTTGATATTGGTGAAGCCCGCCTTCTCGAACATCTCCGTCATCTGCGCCAGGTAGTCTTTCACCATCTTCTCATCGTTGTCGTCATAGTCTACGTGTATGCTCAGTTGCGGCATGCCCCACTCGTCTTTCAGGTCTTTACTCAACGCCACATAGTTGCTCTCTTTGGGTATGGTTTCGCCCATCATGTGCGAGCCCACCATCCAGTTGGTCCACTGAGAAGGGTTCAGAATATTCTCTTTCAACGTCATGCCTATGCCTTGTTGGTCGGCATAATTGTAACGCCCTGCGCTGAAGCCTGCTGCATAGCCGCGCAGAAAATCGGTTTCCTGCTTTCGCAGATTGCGGAACCGGGGAAAGTAACCACTGGTGGGGCGACCTCCCTGCGTGGTGTACTCCAGGTGTCCTTCATACTCGGCAGATACACCTGCACGGTAGTTGTGAAACGCCACATACTTACCCAGCAAGCCGTTGTCGTTGCCCAACCCATTGGGAAAGCGATTGGACGTAGAGTTGAGCAGAATTAAGTTGGTGTTGAGGGCGGCCGCGTTGAGGAAGATCACCTCCGCGTAGTACTCCTCCATTTGTTTGGTGTTGGCATCTACTATGCGTACACCCGTAGCTTTTCCTTTGGCCTCATCATAAATAATGGAATGCACCACTGCGTGGGTGCGCAGGGTCATGTTGCCGGTCTTTTCGGCCCACGGCAAAGTGGAGGCGTTGGCACTGAAGTATCCCCCGAAAGGGCAGCCCCGCTGGCAGAGGTTGCGGCTCTGGCACTTCATACGGCCTTGCTGCTGGTAATACTCCAGGTTGCCGGTGATGTGCGCACAGCGCGCCAATATCATATGGCGTGTGTCGCCATAGTGCTTTTTCAGTTGCTCCTGAAAATATTTCTCTACAATGTTCAGTTCGAAGCCCGGTAAAAATTCTCCATCGGGCAGGTTGGGCAGGCCATCTTTATTACCGGAAACACCTGCAAACTTCTCTACGTGGCTATACCAGGGGGCAATATCTTTGTAACGGATGGGCCAATCTACTGCAAAGCCATCGCGCGCGGGGCCTTCAAAGTCGAAGTCGGACCAGCGTTGTACCTGCCGCGCCCACAACAGCGACTTGCCACCTACCTGGTAGCCGCGAATCCAGTCGAAAGGTTTCTCCTGCACATACGGGTGCTCTTTGTCTTTCACAAAGAAGTGGGCTGCATCTTCGCGAAAAGCATAACAACGACTTACAATCGGGTTCTCCTGCTGCACCTCGTAGGGAATGCTGCCGCGGTGTTCGAACTCGTAAGGCAGCATTTGCGTGGTGGGATAATCTTTCAGGTGCTTCACATCGCGGCCCCGCTCCAGCACCAGCGTTTTTACACCGTGCTCGCAGAGTTCTTTTGCTGCCCAACTGCCACTCATGCCAGAGCCAATTACAATGGCTTGAAACGTTCTTTGTTGGGCGGAGTCTATATTTAAATTAGCCATGTATCACCTCGGGTTTAAGGTCGCTCAATAGCACTGCGCCTTGGTAGTCGCCAGGCAACATCTTATAAGGTTTAATTTCTGTCATGATGTATTGCGACATCATGAACCCTTGAATGGTAAAGCGTTTGGTGATTTGCAGGAACTCGCGCACCGCTTGTTCGTTCTCGCGTGCTTCTTTTTCCTCCTCCGTTTCTGTGGCGGGCGCCTCTTTTGGCTCAATGGCCAGACCGGCCTCCACCACCTGGGTTTGTGCTTCGGGCGTAAGCCGCTTGAAAGACTTCCCTCCCACCGCATCGCTATAGTCATCGAAATGCTGCATGCCGCGCATAAATAGCTGTTGCTCTCCCGGCTTGAAGCAGTCGTTCACCATCACCAAAATAAAATCCTGCACCTGTAAATCGGCCGCGCCCTTTAAAGTACCTGCAGGAATAATGGTGCTGGTTACTTGCGCCAACATTTGCTGCAAGCTGGGTGTTACCTGTAGATTTTTATAGGCGGCCAGTATGTCTTCCTTCAGGAAGTTGCAGGAGGGCACCAATACTGCCCCACCTGTAAGCACCGCCAGCGCCTTGAGTGCATCGCGTCTTTCCATCGAGTTGTGTTTCTTTTTGTCAATACTAACCCCTTTCTTCAAAAAATCATAACGTGCCGCCATATTCAATCATTCTTACAAACGAGAACGTATCTTTCTACACGAGGGGATGCAGGGAAAATGTAGTACTTTGGAAAAATGAAGCCTCCCGTGCCCTTGCTGAAAGTTTTGATGCCCCATGAGCAAAAGATAGAGTTGGCGCTCATTGCCGCCATTCTTTTTAGTGCAGGCTTGAATTATTTGGGTACGGCAGGGGCGCAGTCCGCGTTGATCGTTACGATGGTGGGGCTGGCCATGCTGTATTTTGTAAGTGCTTATTTCCCGGCCAGCGGGTCATCGCTGTGGGGCATCATCGCACGGAAGGTGGTGGGTTTATCGTCTGCCGTGGTAGTGGTGGGGTTGCTGTTTACGGTACTCCACCTCCCAGGCGCCCATCAAATGTTACTGGTTGGAGTAGGCACATTGGCCCTTTCGGGAAGCCTGTTGCTATACGCATGGCTTACCTCGCAAGGAAACTATTTCGCCCTGTTGATTCGGGTAGTGATTTTGGGAGGCATTGGTGTGTCTACGCTGATGGCTTTGTGGAAACAGCCTGCCTGAATAGTCTAATCAGGCGGACTGCCGGATTTTTTTCGATTGCCAGTCTTTCATTTCGCGTATCATGGCCTCTTCGCGGGGCGTAAAGCGTTCTTTGCGGGGCCGCACCTGCTCTTGCTCAAACTGCTCCAGGCTGCTGTAAAAACGCAAACGATATTTAAAGATGATTTTGCTGCCAATGGCTTTCTTTACTTCGCGCAGCGGAAGGTTTTCCGGCACCCAATATAAACTCAGGTTCCGGTCTTCCTCCACTGTTCCGGGCATAAAAGATATATCCGACTGCTCTAATTGGCGCCAGACATCGCTGTTAAAACCGCTGTTTCCTGTAATATATAGTGTTACCCAACCCATAATTTATCCTTCTGTAATTGCTTGTGCCTTTTATAATTTGGAAGAACCGAAGTTTGACCGTATAAAAGATGCCAACCCGGTATAATTAAAAAATCTTTAAGATTCCTGCAGATACATCATCCTTTCTTAAGCACAAACAGATAACGTTACGAGGCAGAAATTGGTTGCAGCACTGGCGTAACAAAATCAGAGAGTCGACCGGCTGTAGTTATGTGGGGTTGAAAGACTGCAATATTGTTTCGATTGGTTGAAAAATAAAACGGCTGCCCCGGATTTCCCTGAGACAGCCGTTTAAATCAAATAATTATTCTACTGAACTACCGGGTTGTCTTTCTTCAACTCGTCCATCAACGAGTCGTACTTGGTCTTTAGTTCGGCATCGGCAGCCAACGCCTTTTTCACTTTATTGAATACAGACACGCCTACGTATTCTTTGGCCAGCGATTGAAAGGTTGCATTGATACGTGCTGTTTCTTCTTCTTTTTTGGTGGCCACTTCATTCAGAAAAGCAATCTCCTCGGGTGTTGCTTTGGCTTCGGCCAACTTGGCTTCGTCTTTGGCAATCTTAGCCAGATCGTTGTAGCGAGCCGCATCCATTACCGTGCTGTTCTTCACCATGTCTGAGATGGTTACCAGTACACTGGCGCTCATTTCATTCACAGAATCCATCGCAGTGGCATACTTCGATAGCTCTTCGTCAGTTACCGTTACCTCTTGCGCATAAGCCCAGCCTGCACCCAACACCAGGGCCATCATCACAAAAAACGTCTTCATCACTTTCATAGAACTTTGATTTTTAGGTTAAACAGGTTTTTACAAGCAAGCAGGATACAACTATTGGACCACAATCGCAACCCTATTGATGTAAAAAGACTTATTATTATACGATTTGTGAATCGCGGCCTCCTGTTTAACTTTAAATAAACTATTACAAGGAGATTGCTTACATGTGCGCCATGCAGAAAACCGTTTTGATAACAGGTGCCACCGGCAACCTGGGCCGTGTTGTTACCGATGTATTTGTGACGGATGGCTACCAGGTGGTGGCCTTGGTGTCTTCCGGAAAAAAACTTGCTGCGCCTGTGATTAGCTACGAAGCTGACCTTGCACACGAGAGACAAACGGCAGACGTTATTGACAGCTTATTGACACAGCATGCGAAAATCGATGCCGCCCTGCTGCTGGCGGGAGGCTATGGAGGTGGTAAACTGGCCGACACCACCAGCACCGATGTGGCCCGCATGATTGAACTTAATTTTTCTACCGCCTTTCATGTGGCCCGCGTTGTTCACACACACATGTGTACGCAAGCAGGTGGGGGCCGTATAATCATGGTAGGTGCGAGGCCCGCATTGCAAGCCAAACAGGCAACAGGTAGCGTGGCCTATGCTTTGTCCAAAACGTTAGTGATGAAGTTGGCTGAAATAATGAATGCAGAGGGTGCCGCCAAGAACGTGGTTACTTCCGTAGTGGTGCCCAGCACCATCGACACACCTGCCAATCGCGAGTCGATGCCGCAGGCAGATTTCAACAAATGGGTATCGCCCCGGCACCTGGCAGAAACCATGCTTTACCTGTGCAGCCC
>CAZRQK010000092.1:0-5152 GCA_964602295.1 uncultured Ohtaekwangia sp. | reverse complement strand
AGGATTTTTTTGAACCGTTCAAAAATACTCCCCAAAGCTTGATCCACCAAAAGCGGATACTATTTTGACCAAATCTAAATTGAACACGTGCGCTTTTTAACTTTCGTTAACGGCACGTTGTTATTGCCGCTCGACTTAGAACAACTCAAACAGAAGTACCAGGGTGGAAATGGTAACGATCATCACCAGCAAAAACCACTCGCGTTTCACAAAGCCCACTACCCGATTCATAAGGTTTTTCATAATTATTAAAAAATGATACTACCCCATATGCAAGGGAGCTTCCAAATCATAACTCACTGATTATCAAACCAGCAAGGTGCTGTAGGAGTCCATAATTGTCTATTTAAAGGACGAAATTCCAAATATGGGAATGACTAACAGGTTTTACCGGGTCGGCTGAACCCTTATTTTTATGACCGCAACCACTATTGCACATGTATTTCATATTCGACACGGAAACCACCGGTATTCCGCATAATAAAACTGCGCCCATCACCGATCTGGAAAACTGGCCCCGGCTGGTGCAACTGGCTTGGCAACTGCATGGTGCGAACGGCCAACTGTTGTCGCAACACAATTATATAGTGCGGCCCGATGGCTTCGACATTCCCTACAAAGCCGAGCGCGTGCATGGCATTTCCACCAGACGCGCGCAAGAAGAAGGCAAGCCCCTGAAAGATGTACTTACGCTCTTCCTTACCGACCTGAAGGAAACACGCCAGCTCGTTGGCCACAACATTGAATTCGACATTAATATTATCGGTGCCGAACTGATACGCGCAGGCTTTGCGCCCGAAGCGTTCATGGCATTGCCCAAACTGGATACTGGCATTGCTGCCACCGAGTTTTGCCAACTAAGTGGAGGCATTGGAGGCAAGCTGAAGATGCCCCGTCTCTCCGAGCTGCACGAAAAGCTCTTCAACGAAGGCTTTGAAGATGCCCACGATGCCTCTTACGATGTGGCCGCCACCGCGCGCTCATTTTTTGGTTTGATTACACGCAGAATTGTGCCGCCATTGGATGGTGTGGCGCCAGATGATGTGGTATATGAAGCGCCCAACCTGGAGGCAGGCAACTCTACCAAACGCGACCGTAAGAAATCGTTCGACTACTTTGCGCAAGATACGGGTGAGGCACTGACAGAAGCACCCTTCTGCCACCTGCATGTGCACACACAATATTCTGTGTTACAAGCTACACCCGATGTAAAGGCCCTTATCGCGAAAGCCAAAGCCCACCAGATGCAGGCGGTTGCCATTACCGACTTTGGTAACCTCTATGGTGCCTTCAAGTTTGTGAGCGAAGCGCTGAAAAACCAGCTGAAGCCCATTGTGGGCTGCGAGTTTTACATAGCAGAAGAACGCAAGAAACTCAAGTTCACCAAAGACAACCCCGACAAGCGCTACACGCAGGTATTGCTGGCTCGCAACAAGCAAGGCTACCACAACCTGGCCAAGCTCAGTTCCATTGGGTTTATAGAAGGCCTTTACGGGATTTACCCGCGTATAGACAAGGCGTTGGTGCAGCAATACCGTGAAGGGTTGATTGCCACAACGGGTGGCCTTACCAGCGAAGTACCACACCTGATTCTGCACGTGGGCGAACGCCAGGCCGAAGAAGCCTTTCAATGGTGGCACCAGACTTTTGGTGCCGACTTCTATGCCGAGCTAAACCGCCACGGCATGCCCGAAGAAGACCGTGTGAACGATACCTTGCTGCGCTTCTGCGAAAAGTACGGAGTAAAGTATTTTGCTGCCAACGAATCCTATTACCTGGAGAAAGAGGAAGCCAACGCCCACGATGTGTTGCTGTGCATCAAAGAAGGTGAGTTTAAGTCTACCCCGATTGGCGAAGGGCGCGGCACCCGCTACGGCTTGCCCAACAACGAGTTCTACTTCAAAAGCCAGGATGAGGTAAAACAACTCTTTCGCGATCTGCCTGAAGCCATCGCTACGATAGGCGAAATAGTAGACAAAGTGGAGGCGTACGATCTGAAGCGCAACGTGTTGCTGCCCAAGTTCGACATACCCAAAGAATTTGCCACCGAAGACGACTACCTGCGCCACCTTACCTACCTCGGTGCTGAAAAAAAATACAAGGAGATCACACCTGAGATTCGTGAGCGCCTCGACTTCGAATTAGAGACCATCAAAAAGACAGGGTACCCCGGCTACTTCCTCATTGTGCAAGACTTCACATCGAAGGCGCGTGAAATGGGTGTGAGTGTGGGGCCCGGCCGCGGGTCGGCTGCAGGTTCTGCCGTAGCCTACTGCATCGGCATCACCAACGTAGACCCTGTCAAGTACGATTTGCTATTCGAGCGCTTCCTCAACCCCGACCGCGTGTCGCTGCCTGATATTGATATTGACTTCGATGACGAAGGCCGCGACAAGGTGTTGAACTACGTCATTGAAAAATATGGACATAGCCAGGTAGCGCAGATCATCACCTACGGCACCATGGCCGCCAAAAGTTCCATTCGCGACTGCGCCCGCGTAATGGAGTTGCCGCTGGCCGAAGCCAACAACCTGGCCAAACTCATTCCCGAAAGGCCCGGCACCACTTTGGAGAAAGCTTTCGAAGAAGTGCGCGAACTGCTGGATGTGAAGAAAGGTGCCGACCTGAAAGCGCAGGTGCTGAACCAGGCCGTGATACTGGAGGGCTCGCTGCGCAACACCGGCACCCACGCGTGCGGGGTAATCATCACCCCGCAAGACATGACCACGCTGATACCGGTCTCTACCGCGAAGGACTCGTCTATGCTGGTAACCCAGTTCGACAACAGTGTGGTGGAAAGTGCCGGCATGCTGAAGATGGACTTCCTGGGCCTCACCACGCTCACCATCATCAAAACGGCATTGAAGAACATCAAAAGACGCAAAGGCATTGAGATAGACATAGAAGCGGTGCCGTTAGACGATGCCAAAACCTACCAACTGTATCAGCGCGGAGAAACCACGGGCACGTTTCAGTTTGAAAGCGAGGGCATGCAGAACTACCTGCGCCAGCTCAAGCCCGACAAGTTTGAAGACCTCATTGCCATGAACGCCCTCTACCGCCCGGGCCCCATGGAATACATTCCCAACTTCATTGCGCGCAAGCACGGCCGCGAGCCGATTAAGTACGACTTGCCCGAGATGGAGGAATACCTGAAAGACACCTACGGTATTACGGTGTATCAGGAGCAGGTGATGTTGTTGAGCCAGAAGCTGGCGGGCTTCTCGAAAGGCGATGCAGACGTGCTGCGCAAAGCCATGGGTAAGAAGCAGAAAGACGTGCTCGACAAGATGAAGGACAAATTCATTGAAGGGTGTAAGAAGAACGGACACGAAGAGAGCATCTGCAACAAGATATGGACCGACTGGGAAGCATTTGCACAATATGCCTTCAACAAGTCGCACTCTACTTGCTACTCGCTGGTGGCTTACCACACCGCCTACCTCAAGGCCAACTACCCGGCCGAGTACATGGCGGCTGTGCTCACGCACTCGCAAAGCAACTTAGAGAACGTTACCTTCTTCATTGACGAAGCCCGCAAGATGGGCATCGAAGTGCTGGGCCCGCACGTCAACGAATCGGGGGTATACTTTGAAGTGAATAAAAATGGTGAGATCCGCTTTGGGCTGGGTGCCATCAAAGGGGCAGGCGAGGCAGCCGTAGAGGCCATCATACACGAGCGCGATGCGCATGGCCCCTATCGCAACATCTTCGAATTCGCCAAACGCATCAGCAACCGGTCGGTGAACAAAAAAACGTTCGAGTGCCTGGCGTTGAGTGGCGCCTTCGACTGCTTCCCCGACTACCACCGCAGGCAATATGTGGCCGCCAAAGAAGGCGACATCACCTTAACGGAAAAAGTAATTCGCTACGCTTCCAAAATTCAGCAAGAAGCGGCCAGCGCGCAGGCCAGCCTCTTCGGGGGCAGCAGCGGCACAGAAATGCCACCACCCAAAGTGGACCCTATCGAGCCCTTCAGCGAAATTGAAAAGCTGCACTTCGAAAAAGAGGTGGTGGGCGTGTACATCAGCGGCCACCCGCTCGACAACTTCCGCTTCGAACTCGACACGTTTTGCAATGCACCCATCACGGCACTGAACGACATCGAAACCTCGGAAGGCAAAGAGTTTAAAGTAGGCGGCATCGTAGCATCGGTAGAACACCGCCTCACCAAAACCGGCAGGCCGTTCGGCAAAATGCAGGTGGAAGACTACTCCGGAAAATACGAATTCACATTGTGGAGCGAAGACTACCTGAAGTACAAGGCCTTCCTCATGCCCGGGTTGTTCTTATTTATTGAAGGCAACGTGGTGCGCAAAAGCTGGGGCGAGATGAACCTGGAATTCAAAATACGCAGCATCGACCTGCTGAACGAACTAGCGGGCAAACGCGTGGCGGGGCTGGCCCTGCGCAAAGCGGTGCACGACATAGACACGGATTTTATCGACAGCCTCGACAAACTTTGCAAAAAAAATGCGGGCAATGCAGCCCTGCGCCTGTACCTGAAAGACGACCTGGAAGCCATACAAACAGAGCTGTTGGCGCGTGCCAGCCGAATAAAACCTTCCAATCCCTTCATCAGGGAGTTGAAAAAACTGGCAGAAGTGGGTGTGATTACCGATAAGAATGAAGTCAGGTGGCTGACAGACGTGGCCAAACCGGTGGCCCCGGCTGCTGAAGTTGGAACAATTTCAGATACCTTTGTGTTGGAATCGGTAGACTATTGATAAACCAATTTATAACTACATATCATGGCAAAGACAATTGAATTGACAGACGCCAACTTCGATGAGGCGATTAACTCAGACAAACCCGTACTGGTAGACTTTTGGGCAGAGTGGTGCGGTCCTTGTAAAATGATCGGCCCCGTTGTGGAAGAGCTGGCCGGGGACTACGATGGCAAGGCTGTTATCGCCAAGCTGAACGTAGACGAAAACCCGCAAACTACCGCCAAGTTTGGCGTGCGCTCCATCCCTACCTTGCTGGTGTTCAAGAAAGGCCAGATTGTAGACAAGCAAGTGGGCGCTGTACCCAAAGCGGTGCTGGCTCAGAAGCTCGAAGCGCAAGTAGCGTAGGACGAAACACGTTGTTTAAGTTGTTAATGGGGCGGTGGTGAACGCTGCCCTCCTTAAAACCCTGGTTGGAATACAGC
>CAZRQK010000091.1:0-6250 GCA_964602295.1 uncultured Ohtaekwangia sp. | reverse complement strand
CGACAACATGGTGAATGAGGTTTATAATAAGGAACAACAAGAACGTTTTGTAGCTGACTTGAATGCCTTTAATGACGAAGCACGTAAACAGTTCGGTTCGGACTTTGTAAATGCTACGCCCGAACAACAAACAGAGTTTGTGGTGATGAAAAACAAAGAAGCACTTACAGAAGGTAGCAGCGTTTCGGAGGGGTGGTGGGCCGCAGGCCGCGCCAACGAACGCCCCTTCATTTTGAAAATCAAAGAGCTAACCATTATAGGGTTCTTTACAAGCGAGGCAGGTGCTACACAGGTGTTGCAATACAATCCGGTGCCTGGTCCTTACCAGGGGTGTGTGCCGCTGGCTGAGGTTGGTAAAGCGTGGGCTACTTAAAAGCGTAAAATCAAATAAAGCACTGCAGGCACGGCCAGGTTAAATGAACGTTGTTTGTGTTCGGTCCTCACTGAAACGGTAGGGTCTTCAATTTTCTGCTTGCCACTTTTGAAGTAATAGGAGGCTTCAGTTCCAATCAGGATTTTTTCGGCAATTTGAAAATTGAGTGTGCAGCGCGGGCCCAACCCGCCTAAGGTAGTAATAGAGCCCGTTTCAATGGGTGGCCCACCAAAGTTGGACGTTGTTTTTGTCTTATCCCGTAACCGATCAAGTACCACATCCACGCCATAGCTGCCCATCCATCTTTTGCCCCAAAAAACTTTTTTCTCTATACCTGCCCTGATGAAAAAATCACTCTCTGTAGTTTGCCGCGGTGTAATCGCATCGCCATCGTTGAAATGGCGATAGGAGTATCCCAAACCAAAAGACATACCCGTGCCCGATGCGTTGCTGTTGAAAGCATAGGTGAGCAGGTAAGGATTGGCAACGTTGCTGTTGGTACCCCCAAAGTTGAGCAGCTGCCGCACCAATTGATTGGCCTGTATACCCAAATACTTACTGTTGGCAGAAACTGCTTCTTCTGTACTTTGCGCTACCGCTGGCCACGCACAGGCAAGCAGCACCCAGGCTAAAATTGTACGGATCATGAACGGGGTTTACTTAATTTTAAAAGGATCGGAAAAGCGCACATCGCTGATCATGGTGTGGTCGGTGAGTGTGTGCAAAAATGCGATGATGGCGTTTTTCTCTTCCGCGGATATGTTCATCACCCTGGGTTTGCCGGTGGCAGCTTCGCGCAGACGCGGATCTAAGTTCGGGTTATCTTCCATGCCATCGCTGTAGTGGTCTATCACTTCTTCCAGGGTTTCGAAGCGGCCATCGTGCATGTAAGGCGCTGTAAGGGCAACATTGCGTAGCGATGGTATTTTGAATTTACCTATGTCAGAAGAATTTTTGGTGACCCTGGCCACTCCTTCATCGCTGTCGTTTTCATCTAAACCAATGTTGGCAAACGTGCCGGCAAAAATATGACCATTTGGAGTGCCCACCTGGTGGCAACTGTTGCAATCGTATTTGGTGAAAAACAACTGCTGGCCTTTTAATTCCAGGGGTGTGAAGGTAGCTTCATTGCGATTCACCTTGTCTAATTTGGTGTTGGTAGCGCTGATGGTTCCGAGGAAGGCCGCCAATGCATCGGCTACCTTAGCCGTGGTAATTTCAGAGTTTCCAAACGCTTTATCGAATAAGCTCGGGTAATAGCTGATGTTGGCCAGTTTTTGTTCCAGTGCAGACAAATCATTAATGCCCATTTCCACGTGATTCACCACCGGCCGCAGCACCATTTCGCTCAACACTTTTTCGCGGCCATCCCAAAACAGCGAGGTTGGGAAATTGATGAAAGTGCCTGGCATGGCTGTCGGGCTACTGGAAGTATTGGGTCGGTTAACATCGAACCCTATAAAGGTATTTGAAAAGCCAAGGTCTTGAATAGGCATGGAGTTGCGCGTGGTTAGCTTGCTGCCAAAGCCTTTGCTAAAACGGGCATTATCTGAGAACGCCAGGTTCTGTTTGTGACAACTGGCGCAGGCCAGGCTATTGTTGATGGAAAGCTGGCGATCGTAAAAAAGTACGCGCCCCAGGGTGGCTTTGTTATCGTTGATAATTCTAAAAGAATCGCCTGGGTTTTGTTTGTACGAATAGGGAGTTGCAGGTAAATCAAGAACCAGTGTTTGCGATGCCTGGGGCAATTCTGTTTCGCAGGAGAGCAGCCCGAATACCAGAACTGTGCTAACGAGGAAATAAACCAAACTTTTCATACGTGTAATCCTTGGTTGAATTTAGGCAATTTGACGTTATTTCTGTTAGACACCCGTTCACGAAAATTAGTTGGAACGCGTTAATTGGCATGAATCGCTCAACAAGCAAGGTTGCGGATGCCTTTTAACTTTTTTTTCCCCGAACTTTTAGTTACTTACACACTTGGTCTCCCCCCTCAAACTTACCGCATGGCCTTTAACTTGAAGCAACGATTACAAGCCCTTTATGCGGTGGTGGGTGTTATAGCCATTTTGCTACTACTTAACGTTTGGCTGACGTACGAAAACAGCAAAGTGATAGAGCGCAACAAACAGTTGCAGGAGGAGGCCGAGCGGGTAAAGGTAGGCACGCTCGACATCATCAGGGATCTGCATTTGTTGGACATTGGTTTGCGTGGTTACGCGTTAACAAGGAACCAGGCCATGCTGTCTTCCATCGACTCTGCTGTTTATGACCGACCACGGATATTTGCACAGTTGGAACAATCTCTTACCCGGCAGCAATTTGGCAGCATGGGTGAATTCTATCAGTTACGCGATTCGGTTATTAGTTATTTCAGCCTGGTTTCGCAAATGATGAAAATGATTGAGAATAATGAGCAAGAACGTTTTATTAAAATCCTGAACGAAGACCGGGGCTACCCATTGTGGAAACAGTATAAACATTTCTCTGAAACTGTTAATGCTTTTGAGAACGAGATAGCCGCCAAAGCGCAAGCCAACTATCGCACTGCGTTGCGCAATAGTTTTTTACTACAGCTGATTTTCTTTTTGATACTGGTGCCTGCATTGGCCCGCATGGCATTTTTTGCCGCCCGTACATTTCGTGTGTCAGAAGAATTGCGACTGGCGCAAGTAGAGAAAAATAAAATCCTCACTGAGCAAAACGAAGTGCTCGACAAGTTAGTGAAAGAGAAAACGGAGGATATACTTACGCAAAATGAAGAAATTGTTGCCCAAAATGAAGAGATACGGGCGCACAACGACCAGTTGGTAATGCAGCAACAACAGATTCGACAGGCGCAGCAGGTCATCGAGAAACAATCGCGCGAGATACAGCTTAAGAATAATGAGCTGGCAGAAGAGGTGGAGCGGCAAACAAAAGACCTGCGCGAAACAAACCTGGAATTAATGGAGCAAAACAGCAGGCTTCAGCAGTTTGCCTACATCATATCGCATAATCTGCGGGCGCCATTGGCCCGGTTGAAAGGGTTGGCCAATATTATGGGGCACAGCACCAGCACGGACGAAAAAGATAAAATATTTGAATGGATGGTGCAATCCAGCCAGGACCTGGACAATGTAATTTCAGACTTAAGTACCATTTTGAGCATTCAAAAATCGAACACCCTTATTCGTGGCGATGTAAACCTTCAAGCCACCATACAGAAAGTGCTGGCATTGCTCGAGGGGGAGATAAATCAAGTGCAGGCGCAGGTTCACGTAGAGATGAACGATAAAACCATTATTCAATCGTTGGGTCCTTATGTGGAAAGTATTTTTTATAATTTGATCAGCAACGCCATCAAATACCGAAACCCGGAGCGGCCATTGAAAATAAGTATTGAGTTGAAAGATGATGGCCCGTTTACGCGCGTGACAGTAGCAGACAATGGCTTGGGAATAGATTTGAATAAATATAAAACCCACTTATTCAACCTTTACAAACGCTTTCACTCTCACGTGGAAGGAAAAGGCCTTGGGCTTTACCTAGTAAAAACACAAGTGGATGCGTTGGGAGGAAAAATTGAAGTGGAAAGCAAAGTAAACGAAGGTACTTCTTTCATACTATACTTCCGTTAGTTCGGCTCATCTCCCAACCGATGATTCCTTTTTTCCGCGTGGCTTCCCAGCGGTATTCTCCCAATATTCCATCTTTGCGAATGACCCGATGGCACGGAATAAGGTAAGCAACGTGATTAGAGCCTACAGCCGAACCCACAGCCTGCAAAGCCTTGGGGTTTTGAATGCGATGCGCGATATCCTGATAGGTAGACACATTTCCCATCGGTATGCGCAGCAAGGCCTCCCACACTTTTACCTGGAAGTTGGTTCCCTTAACAAATACATGAAGTTTACGAGGATTGTTTGCGGGTGCAAAAATTTGATGAGCAAAGGCCTGGGTGAGGGATTCATTTTGGTGAAAAACGGAATTATACCAATGTTCTTTCATGCGCTCTAACTCTGTGCGTGGGTCGCCATCGGTGGGCACAAACGAGAGCCAGCAGATACCGCGATCGGTAGCTCCGATCAACGCTAGGCCGAATTGTGTTTCATGAAATCCATACTCTACACGAATGCCTGCGCCACTCAATTTATACTCCTGCGGAGTTACGGCTTCTAATGTGGTAAACAGATCATACACCCTCGATTGGCTGGAAAGCCCCGCCTGTTCGGCTGCCTCTACCAGGTTGCGCGACTCTGCCAGTTTCTTCTTCAAAAAATCTACCGTAACAAATTGCAGAAAACGTTTGGGGCTGATACCTGCCCATTCAGTGAAGATGCGCTGAAAATGAAAAGGCGATAGATGTACCCTTTCAGCCACTTCATCTAATTCGGGTTGGCGCTGGAAATTGTGCTCCAGAAAGCGAATGGCTTCCTCAATTCTGCGGTAATTAATATGTTCTTCGCTGGTCACTATCATAAAGCTATTGTTTTTTGACGACACAAAATTGGCATCATTGACTACCGTGCTCAACCTGCTTCTTGCGCTCTTTTCCAGCTCTGAAATTTTTCGCGCTGGCAATGGCCACATGGCCGGTAACCCGCTTGCAGCGCTTCGGTTTCATTTCGAAAAAACATTCGATTGTTTATTTTCATCTTTCTGCCAGACCGGCAGCGCAGGGCTCCATATATTTTCAATTTGCTATTGCCCGCCACGGTAATTTGCCCTGTGCGAATGAAAGAATGAACACGGCTACCGAGTGCTTCGTGCTTCCACATGTTTTCAGGTGGCATCGTGAAAGACAATTCCTAACGCATAGCGTTGACCTTTACGCACTTCGCTTACTCCATGCTTTACGCGGGCGCGGTAATAACCTCTTGTTCCTTTTACTGGCCGAAATTGCGTAGTGAAAACCAAGGCATCTCCTTGTTGGGGAACAATCACCTCCGCTTTCGATTGTGCCCGCGGCACTTGTTCCGTCAGCACCCACTCGCCTCCCTCATAATCGCGGTGATGTTGCGATAAGGCAAAGGCTACTTGAAACGGGAAGTAGACGGCACCGTATAAGTCCTGGTGCAGCGTATTAAACCCGCCTTGTTCGTATCGTAAAATGAGTGGCGTGGGCCTTGTTTGTTTTTGCTCGTGGCAGTGCGTAATGAATTCGCTATGTTCAGCCGGAAAGCGTACGGGTTCCCCCAATATTTCCATCCAACGGTTGGCTGTTGGCATCAGCATCGCATACAATTGTTCGCGAAGCTTTTGCACTACGGGTGGTAGTGGGTAGTTAAAGTATTTATACTCACCCTGTCCAAAGCGGTAGCGCTGCATGTTGATTACGCTGCGATACAAAGTTGACTGGTTGTAAAGCTGGCGCAAATCGATGCACGTTTGTTCGCTTAGTAAGCCAGGCAACAAAGCGTATCCTTTTTGGTTCAGGATTTCCTGAAAACCGGTAGGGGTTGCCATTGCATTCACCATGTCGCAAAGTTTTATCGAATGCCGACCTTATACAACCCGATTCTTGCTGTTATGTCTTTTTGCGTGGGTGAGGCTCCCAAATTAGCCTGGTGAACATACTGAACCGTTGTGTTTCGCGATTGACGGGCACACCGCTGATAATGCCTACCAACAGATTATCAGATATGCCTAATCGCATTTGAGGCCGTAATGTAGCGGCCCATCTATTATCATAGGCCTTATTAATTTCCAACCCAACAAAGTTTCTGGTGCCTGGTATCATGTAATGAACGTTGGTATTGATTTTATACGATGAATGGACCTCTTCATTCATTAACTTAATCTTTGGCCCCGTGTAAACAAGGGTGTGCCAATTGTTACCGAACCGCTTGGCAGCAACTGCAAAAGGGTTAAATAAATTTCCACTTAGCCCTGTCT
>CAZRQK010000090.1:0-6923 GCA_964602295.1 uncultured Ohtaekwangia sp. | reverse complement strand
AGAGTCCCGCACTTGCGGGATAATCAGCAGGTCGAGGAGAAAAAAAAGAGAGTTGAAAGCCTCCTTAGCTCAGCTGGTAGAGTCCCGCACTTGCGGGATAATCAGCAGGTCGAGGAGAAAAAAAAGAGAGTTGAAAGCCTCCTTAGCTCAGCTGGTAGAGTCCCGCACTTGCGGGATAATCAGCAGGTCGAGGAGAAAAAAAAAGAGTTGAAAGCCTCCTTAGCTCAGCTGGTAGAGCAACTGACTTGTAATCAGTAGGTCGTTGGTTCGATTCCGACAGGGGGCTCTGAAGTGAGAAAGGCGATTCGTGAGAGTCGCCTTTTCTTTTTCCTTCCGCATTGATACCTTCGTTCATGATCTTCCTATTGCTGGCACTTTCAATTTGGGCCAATCAACCCGAAATCCCCTACAAACCCAATGATGAGTTTGCGGTGGAAGTGAAGCTGGAATTGAAGCCCAAACCGATGGATCGATACACGGTTGACTACACAGAAACGGTTGACCAGCGGAATCGAAAATTGGGGGGTGACTTGCCTTATCTTACCGTAAAAATCAAGTACAAAAAATTGCAGGAGAATGAAGTGCGAATCAAAGGGTATAACAACGTTCGCCAAATGATTTGCAATAAGAAAGCTGAACCAGAATTAGAAGTAAAACTAAACCTTGGCTTTACTGACGACCTGAAAGACCGTGTGGCTCCTCATGAATTTACGGTATATACCCTCGATGCCAAAAAGAATGAAGTTGCCAGAATCCACATGCTGGTGCAGGAAGATGGAACCTTTCTGGTAAATGGGGAAGTAAGAGGGAAATTCTGAATTCTGATCGAGGGTACGTTCTCCATCCACCAAGTATGTGAGATCGCCTAAAAGCGAAAAGCCCACCGTGGGGCGGGCTTTTCAATAAACCTCGAAAAACTACTACCTGCGTTTGCCTTTTTTGGCAACCTTTTTCCTGGCTACTACTTTTTTCTTGGCAACCTTCTTCACCACTTTCTTCACTGCTTTTTTAGCCACTTTCTTTGTGCTCTTCTTGGCAGCAGGTTTGGTTGCTTTTTTAGACGCCTTCTTTGCTACCTTCTTTTTAGGAGCGGCCTTTGTAACTTTTTTAGTGGGCGTAGTTTTTCTACCCGTTACAGTTTTCTTAGCGGGTGATTTGGCTTTCTTCTCCGATCCTCCCATCAGGTTAAGTGCGGATCCTGCCTTGAACCATTCAATCTGATTCTTATTGTAGGTGTGGTTCACCTTAATGGTGTCTTTAGAGCCGTCTTTGTGATTCAGCACCAACGTGAGCTGTTTGTCGGGTGCGAAAGAAACCAGGTCTGCAATATCGATCTGGTCATCCTCCTGAATCTTGTTGTAGTCGTCTTTGTTGGCGAATGTAAGCGCCAGCATGCCCTGCTTTTTCAGGTTCGTTTCGTGGATACGTGCAAAACTCTTCACCAGGATGGCCCGCACACCGAGGTGCCGTGGCTCCATGGCTGCGTGCTCGCGCGAAGATCCTTCTCCATAATTCTCATCGCCCACTACAATCGTGGCGATACCCGCTGCTTTGTAAGCGCGCTGCACTTTGGGCACTTCATCGTAGGCTCCAGTTAACCCGTTTTTTACGCTATTGATCTTCTCGTTAAAGAAGTTGGTGGCACCAATGAGCAGGTTATTGGAGATATTGTCGAGGTGGCCGCGGTACTTTAACCACTTACCGGCCATCGAGATATGATCCGTAGTGCACTTGCCTTTTGCCTTGATCAAAACGCGCATGCCCATCAGGTTCTTTCCATCCCAGGGTTTAAAAGGTTCCAGCAGTTGCAAGCGATCGGATTTAGGATCGACAATCACCCTCACCTTGCTGCCATCTTTCGCAGGCGCAATGTATCCAGGGTCTTTCACATCGAAACCCATCGTTGGTAATTCGTCTCCGGTAGGAGGGTCTAGCTTCACACGCTCTCCGCGTTCGTTGGTGAGATAGTCGGTTATCGGGTTAAATGCCAGATCACCGGCAATGGCCAATGCAGTAACGAGTTCAGGTGAGCCCACAAATGCAAAGGTATTGGGGTTGCCATCGTTGCGGCTCTGGAAGTTTCGGTTGAAGGAGTGAACGATGGTGTTTTTCTCTTTCTTATCGGCACCATAGCGGTTCCACATGCCAATGCATGGGCCGCAGGCGTTGGCAAATACCTTGGCGCCAATTTTGTCGAAGGTAGCGATAAAGCCATCGCGTTCGATGGTGTAACGCACCTGCTCGGAGCCAGGCGTAATAGTGAATTCGGCTTTTGTTTTTAAGCCCTTGTCAGCTACTTGCCGTGCCAGGCTGGCTGCGCGCGAAATGTCTTCATAAGATGAGTTGGTGCACGAGCCGATCAAACCTACTTCTACTTTGGTAGGCCAACCGTTGCGTGCGGCTTCGTCCTTCATCTTGGAAATAGGAGTGGCCAGGTCGGGGGTAAACGGACCGTTGAGGTGCGGCTCCAACTCCGACAGATTGATTTCAATCACCTGATCGAAATACTTTTCGGGATTGGCATATACCTCGGGGTCGGCTGTGAGGTGCTCTTTCACCTTGTTAGCCATGGCAGCCACTTCTGCGCGGCCGGTGGCAATGAGGTAACGCTCCATGGACGCATCGTACCCAAAAGTAGAGGTTGTGGCTCCAATTTCGGCACCCATGTTACAGATGGTGCCCTTGCCGGTACAACTCATCGAGGTGGCGCCTTCACTAAAGTATTCTACAATGGCACCGGTTCCGCCTTTTACGGTCAGGATTCCAGCCACCTTTAAAATCACATCTTTAGCGGATACCCAGCCATTTAAACGACCGGTTAGTTTTACGCCAATCAGCTTGGGGAACTTTAGTTCCCAGGCCATACCGGCCATCACATCTACGGCATCGGCACCGCCTACACCAATGGCAATCATGCCCAAACCGCCTGCATTCACAGTGTGCGAATCGGTTCCAATCATCATACCACCTGGGAATGCATAGTTTTCTAAAACAACCTGGTGAATAATGCCCGCACCGGGCTTCCAGAATCCAATACCGTATTTGTTAGACACTGAAGAGAGGAAGTCGAATACTTCTTTGCTTTCCGCATTCGCAGCCGTCAGGTCTTCCTTAGCGCCCGATTTGGCCACAATGAGGTGGTCGCAATGCACCGTAGAGGGCACGGCCACTTTGGGGCGTCCGGCCGACATGAACTGCAGCAGGGCCATCTGTGCGGTGGCATCCTGCATGGCCACGCGGTCGGGCGCGAAATCCACATAAGATTTTCCACGCCCGAAGTTCTCCAGCTTCTGATCGGCATGGAGGTGGGCGTAAAGTATTTTTTCTGAGAGGGTTAGGGGTTTGTTAACCACCTGGCGGGCTTTGGCAATGCGCCCGGGCAATGCCGCATACACGGCCTTGATCATGTCTAAATCGAATACCATAGAAGTCGATTGTTTAAGCTGCTAAGCTACAAATTTTTGGATGCTAAAAACAGTTGAAATACTTCCGATCGCGAATGAATTGACCACCGGCCGCCAAACAAAAAAGCACCCGTTTGCGCGGGTGCTTGCTGGCTGATGATATAAATGCGAAGTGGGGATGCTACTTCGAGTTGATGTAGTTCAAAAACTCGCGTTTGATGTTTTCATCTTTGAACTTGCCAGTAAAATAGGCGGTGCCTGTTTTGCTGTTCGTATCGCCCACACCGCGCGAAGCCACGCACATATGGTTGGCATCTATCACCACGGCCACATCTTGTGTGTTGAGCACACGCTCCATCTCTTTGCCAATCTGTACCGTTAATCTCTCCTGCACTTGCGGGCGCTTGGCGAAATATTGAACGATGCGGTTGATCTTGGACAAGCCAATTACTTTGCCGCCAGAGAAATAGGCCACGTGAGCCTTGCCATAAATGGGTACAAAGTGGTGTTCGCAATGCGAGTAGAAGGTGATGTCCTTCTCCACCAACATCTGGTCGTAATTGTATTTGTTTTCGAAGAGCCTGGCGTGGGGGCGGTTTTTTGGGTTTAACCCACTAAAGACCTCCTTCACATACATTTTGGCTACACGCTTGGGTGTTCCTTTCAAACTGTCGTCATTCAAATCAAGTCCTAAAATGGTCATGATCTGCTCGAAGTGCTTCTCAATTTTGGCAATCTTCTCTTCATCCTCCATCTCAAACGCATCGGCACGCAGGGGCGTGTCCCATGAGCTCAGCACGTGGTCTTCTTCTTCATCAGGTGCATCGTAAGGTTTAATCGGTCGCACTTTCATGGCCATCGGTTTTTCTTGGTTACAGTATAATCTTCTTCAATCAAGTATGAGCGGGGTATTCCACGAAGTTGCGTTCCGTTTCATACAGTTTCACTTTCAATTCGTACTTCATTTCAATAAGCTGCCTCAAAATTCTCCATATCACTACGGCAATATTTTCGGCAGTGGGATTGAGATCTTTGAAGTAGATGCTATCCAAATTAAGGTTTTTGTGGTCAAAATGTTTTAGAATATTTTCTTTAATCAGGTCGCTCAGCACTTTCATGTCGTACACGTAGCCTGTCTCTGGGTCGGGTTCGCCTATCAGTGTTACAATTAATTCGTAGTTGTGGCCGTGGTAATTGGGATTGGCACACTTGCCAAAGACCTGCTGGTTTTTTTCGTCCGTCCAGGCGGGATTAAATAATCGGTGTGCCGCATTAAAATGTTCTTTCCGCGAAATAGCAACCTTCATGCTTACGAAGAACAGCTATTTGACCGAATAGTTCAAACCGAGGGTGGGTTTTGCGTCTGATAGCTGTCTGTACCTTGATTTACGTGATGGAAGGATGATCAGGATTATTTTGGTTGCAGGAGTTTGTTGTTGTGTACTCTTTTGAATTCCAGGCTTTTGGAGCCGAAGTTGATGAGAAGCCCAATATGCATTTTGTAGGCCTCTAAATAGTTCATCGCCTGAGCCAAATGAACGTCCTCTAGTTTAATGACGGCCTTTAACTCAACCATAATCTTGTCTTCAACAAAAAAATCGACTCGCCTTGTTCCTATCTGCTCCTCACGGTAGAATATGGGCATCTCCATTTCTCTCACGAAGTTCAGCCCGCTCAATCTCATTTCAATGTCCAACGCTCTTTGATAGATAACTTCCTGGAAGCCGTTGCCTAAGCTATTGTGAACATTCATCGCACATCTTATCACACGCTGGGTCAAATCAGCATATAGCATCAGGCAAATCTTTTTATCCTTTAGATCATGGTACAGACAGAGAATTAAAACTCGCTGTACGATCGATCATGCATATTCAATACGGATGTTTTGATACCAATCGTGATTTCGTGCGAGGTGAAGGATGCGCCTACTGATTTGTTGGTAGGTACTTCGAAGGTGTAGCCAAAGCGGTATTTCTCGAAAAACCATCCCTGCACCAGCAGGCCATAGGCTCTGAAGTTTCGGGTATAAGCACCGGCTGTGTACTTCGTGTCTATATTGATGTTAAAGTTGAGATCGGTAGAAATGGGCGCACCTTTTACGCCTCGGAACAGAATAGAAGGTTTCAATCGCAGACGGGTGCCGAGGTAATGTACGTACGAACCAAAAAGGTAATAGTGCTGATTGTATAACTGAAAGTCCTGCCCGGCACTTGTTACTTTCGTTTTCAGCAGTCGGGGTACCGATAAGCCTACCAAAAATTTGTTGGCTTTCAGAATAGCACCAGCGCCTACATTGGGTTTACTGGCACGTTCGGTCTGCGCAAATACCGGATCAGGGTCTACATTCAACTCCGAATAATCATTCCGAAAACCTACCAGCCCAAACTGCATACCAAAGCTCAACATCATCTCCTCTTGCAACTCCAGTTTGTACGAACCGAAAGCATGGAATTCGGTGGTCTTGGAGACGCCCATTTTGTCCTGTAGCAGCAAGGCACCTACGCCTACTTTGTTGTCTACAATCGACATGTGTGCGTTGGCATTCAGTGTGGTAGGGGCACCCTCGAAACCCGCCCATTGGTTGCGGTAACTGAAGGAAGCATTGAAAGCATTATTCAAACCCGTGTAGGCCGGATTAAAAATGAGCGGATTGGTGAGGTATTGCGAATACAGCGGGTCTTGTTGTGCGTGGAGCGCGAATGATGAAACCAGGCCAAGTATCAGTAGAATTTTTTTCATGACATTCAACGTTTTAAGGTGAGGTATCCGGTCAGTGTGCGACCCTGGGGAGTTTCAATTTTATAGAAATAGGTACCGGAAGCCAACTCGTTACCGTTGTCATTCAGGCCCTCAAACCTTCTGTTACGGTCAGTATTGTCGTAATTGTTTTCGCTAAACACCAGGTCGCCCCATCGGTTGTAAATAGAAACACGCGTTCCTGCAGGTAGGTATCGAATTTTGAAATAATCGTTGGCACCATCACCATTAGGCGACACACCGTTGTAAACCTGTATGTCGGCTTCCAATTCAATGTCGATCGACTGTGTGCTACAACGACCCGCCAGGTCGCACACGGTGATGGTGAGCACATCGGTGCCTTGAAAGTCATCCACACCGGAATAGTCTATCACAATCTGTCCACCACTAATCGTTACCGTGGCACCTTCGGCAGATACCACTTGTAGCGTTGACAAATCCAGGTTATTGTCAGGATCGGAAAGGATAGACGCCACGCTGAAAGAAACATTGCCACCCGCAGCGGTTGTTTGCGGATTAGCCGACACTATGGGAGGCCGGTTGATAGATAGGGTATTAATAATGCTGTTACTGGCATTGGTTCCATCAGTCACTTCAAAAGTAATGGTGCGGCTTGTTGTGTTCGGGTTTGCCGAACTATTGCGGTACTGCACTGTGCGCAAAGCGGCCTGGTAGTCGGCCACCGATGCGCTACCCGCCAAAATGAGGGTTCCGGTAGCTGCTGCATACGTGCCAGTAATACCATTTTGGTTGGCGAAAACC
>CAZRQK010000089.1:0-7743 GCA_964602295.1 uncultured Ohtaekwangia sp. | reverse complement strand
TAGCCATCACCTCATCGGCCAACGGTGAGGCTCCTAACGCCACCTCATGGATTCAAGATGCCTCAGGTGTGTGGAATTCTTATGCCATCGCATGGGGTGCCAACATTGCCATGGATATTCAGCCGTTTGTCGGTATGAATCCTTCAGTACAAGTATCTGCAAATAAGTTGCTGGTGTATCCGGGTGAGGAAGTAATATTGAACGGGCGCGGTGCCAGCATCTTTGTGTGGCAAACAACCGATGGCAGCGTAAAAGATTTTGCAGGACCACAGTTAATACTGAAGCCCACGCAAACCACTACCATCCTTACGGTGGGTTCCGGACTTGATTTATGCCTTGATTCCGCCTATACCACTATTTACCTGCGCGATAACATCGTGGGGGTGGATGAATCGATTGAACGCGACCAGGTCTCGATATATCCTAACCCGGGAAGCGATGGATTGTATATAACCGTTCGTGGCAACTATCGTGGAGAGGTACAGACGGAATTGTTCTCTGTGGTGGGCCAGCCCGTGAAGCCTGCCCATTATTTCAAAAAAGAAGATGAATGGGCAGAAATGCAGATCAACACCAGCGATTTATCGGGGGGAATTTACCTTTTACGCATACATACAGGCACAGAAACCCGCATTTTCAAATGGGTGAAGCGATGAATCACCCTATCAAGGCTTCGCGAAATTTTTTAAAAACATTATATTTAGTCATTCAAAATAATAGAGGTATGGATAAAATGGGGACAAGAGCGCTGGCGATTATTATGTTGGCAGCAATGAGCATATGGTTGCCAGCTTGTAAAGAAGATGAGCCACCAGTGCCACCAAAACTTTCCTTCGCGGAGAAGGAGTTAACGGTTAAAGAATCAGATGGGGAAATTGAAATAGAACTGGTGCTGGATAAACCTGCCGCTCAGGATATTGAAATCACTTACTCATTAGGGGGTACGGCCGTTGAAAAAGTACAGGCAGGCAACAGTCAGTCCTATGATTATGAAATCACCGATGAAAGATACCTTGAAACAGAAATTGAGGCGGGACAGACTACTGGCATTATCAAACTCACGCTGCTCTCGGACTTTGGAATAGAAAATGACGAGGTAATTGAAATTACCATTGAAGAAGTAGATGATGAAGGTATTGAGATTACACGAGACGATGAGATCAACATCACCGTTCAACAAGAAGACGGATTGGTGGTTGTGCTGGAATGGGGCGTTCAATCAGGTGAAAATTATAAGGATGTTGACATGGACCTGTTCCTGTGGGCGGAAGACGAAACTTCGAGTTTAGGTCTTACCAATTTTGGATCACTTTCACCCAGCACGCAGTCGCCCGAATTTTTCTTTTTACCTACCGCACCGCTGGAAGATGGTGACTATGGTTTAAGCTGCACTTACTACTCTGGAACTGTAGAACCAATGAATTTTCAAGTTTCTTTTATCAAGCTGGTGAATGGCGATGATGTATCAACCGTAACGAAAAAAGGCACTTACACCCTTGCCAACCTGAATGAATGGGACTCAGAAGCTGGCATGGATCCGGTGCTGGCCTTCACTTTCAGAAAATCTGGCAGTGACTTTATTGATTTTTCCGATTTTCTGGGGGCACAAGCGAGCGGAAGCCGCACACGCTCTGCTAAAATTCCGGAAGGGCTCAAAAAGAAATAATTGGGATTGTGCCCAAAAGAACCAAAGAGGCTGCTCATAAAGCAGTCTCTTTTTTTGATTTTAGAAAAAGCACGTTCAGGTTATATTTGTCCTATGAACAGGCGTCACTCACTGAAATTACTGGCTTCTTTGGGTCTGTTACCTGTTGCCGGAACCCATGCGTGGCATCAAGCCTCCATGATGAAAAGAAACATACCTGGCACCAATGAACAGCTTCCCGTGGTGGGTGTAGGCACGTGGGAAACATTTGATGTAACGGCTTCGCAAGTCACCTTGCTGAATGAACTCAAGGAGGTGTTGAGAGTTCTAAATGAAAAAGGCGGTTCCGTTGTTGACAGTTCGCCCATGTATGGCTTTGCCGAAAGGAATGTCGGGCAACTCTCCGCGGAGTTAAGTATCAATAAAAAATTGTTCCTTGCCACCAAAGTTTGGACGCAAGGCCGCGATCAGGGCATCAGCCAAATGAACAAATCGCTGGAGTTGATGAGGCGCAGCCAAATAGACTTACTGCAAATCCACAACCTGGTGGATTGGGCTACCCACCTCAAAACCTTGCGCGAATGGAAAGAAAAGGCTAAGGTGCGCTACATCGGCATTACCCACTACCAAACCGATGCCTATCCGGAAATGGAAAAGATCATGAGGTCTGAACCCATCGACTTCATACAGGTGAATTACAATGTGCTTGACAGGGAATCTGCCAACCGGCTTTTGCCACTGGCGCAAGAAAAAAAGATAGGTGTTATCATTAGCCAGCCATTTGGCTATGGTAAACTTTTTCAGCGTGTAAAAAACAAAACGTTACCGGCATGGGCCGCAGCGTTCGACTGCCAAAGTTGGGCGCAATTTTTTCTTAAGTTTATTCTGGCACACCCGGCTGTTACCTGTGTTATTCCAGGCACAAGCAACCCTATCCATATGGCAGACAATGTGGGTGCCGGCTTCGGCCGCTTGCCCGATGCAAAGCAATTGGAGAAAATGGTGAAGGAACTGGCTTAGCCGTTTAGGGCGCTAGCCAATGCATCAACTCCAACAAAAAGGGCGCATTGTTTGTAGCCTTTCTGTGGTTAAAACCCACCCTGCTGTTTCCTGATAGTTGCGCGCTGAACATGGCCGCCTCGCCAAATACAACCACACGCCCTTTGCCATAGGAAAGAGTAGCGCCTTGTGCCTTCCCTTTTGCTTCCACACGTGGGGTATTTTTATCAAACTCCCACGCCACGTTCGGCAGCAACACTTCGAAGCTATCATCTAAATGAAGTAATACTTGGGCCGCTGGCGGCACATCAAAAGCCTGACCGGTAAAACTATAAACCGAATCGATGGAGAAGGGCGCTGTTGTTAGTCTGCCGTTGGCGCGGCAGAATAAATCCGGGCCATCTCCCCTCTTTGCCATGGCAAAGCCGTTATAGAATTTGAATCCGAATGCAGCTGCGAGTTTTTCATTACAGCCAGGAAAGGGCATGTGGTCTGCAATCAAAAACAAAGCCCCGCCCTTCTCCACCCAGGCCCGTACATTTTCAATCTCTTCATCGGTAAATGCAGAAGGGTTCGGCAATGACCAGTCGCCCTGGTTTCTTTCATGCAAAGCATTGGAAATAACCAACACCTGAACACCCTCCAGCGCCTGGTTTTGAAAAGGAACGGTGCCGCGCCTGATGCGGTAGCCATCTCGCTGCAGCAACATAGCAAATGGGCGAAATCGTCCTTCGGCTGTGTGAAAGTTAAAATGTGCTTCATCGATCAAGACCACAGGGCCTGTGCCTTTTTCAAAGCGAGGTGTAGGCAATGGTGCTTGATACAACGTGTCGGGTACTTGTTGCGCGTAACATTCCATACCCAGAAAAGCTACGGCCAGTAATAGTAACTTCATTTCCGAAATTACGACAATCCGCTAACGCTACTCCTTCGTCAGGTGAATTTCTACGCGCCTGTTTCGCTTTCTCCCCTCTTCGGTGGTATTCCTGGCCCTTGGTTGTGCACTGCCATAACCCTTGAACGCCACCCGCGAGGTGGGTACTCCCTGCTCCACCAAGTACTCTGCCACCACGCGTGCGCGGTTTTCAGACAGCCTCTGGTTGTGGGCCTCAAAGTTATCCCTCCCGGTTGATCGCGTAATAGATTACATAAAGCCAACCCAGGATTCCGTGGACTATCGCCCAGCGTATTGACTTATTCTTCGACCAGGAAGCGGCCACCGCTATTGCAGTACCAAGCCCGATACCAGTACTTGTTACGGTGCCACGTAATTCATTTGAACTAAAGTCAGATTGCTGACCGAAGGTTGTTATGGGAAACAAAATCAATAGGCAAAATATCGCAACCTCAAGCTTTCTATTCATCCTTCAGTTAATCTATTTTCTTACGTTTTCTTAGTAACATATTCTCAGCACCAATGAATCTTGTAACAGTTTTACTTCTTCAGCAAATCGCGGATCTCAGTTAAGAGTTGAATATCAGGAGGTGGCGGAGCCGGGGCGGCAGGCTTGGCTTCTTCTCTCTTTTGTGCGGCATTAATTCCTTTCACAATCAGGAAAAGTACAAACGCCACGATAATAAAGTTGAGGGTAGACGAAAGGAATACACCGTAGCGTACTGTACCAAATATGGTGAGTTCTTCCAGTTTGGTGAGGTTGGTGGCTTCGAGTGCAGGCTTTAAAATCAACGGGGTGATCACATCTTCAATCAGGGAGTTCACAATCTTGCCGAATGCCGCACCGATGATAACACCCACGGCCAGGTCTACCACGTTGCCGCGCATGGCAAACTTTTTGAATTCTTGTAACATAGGGTTTAGGATTAGGTGAAGTAGAAATTTACATCTAATCACCGAAAAGGCAAACAGGACTGCCTCTTAGAACTGGATTTTCAACTGGTGGCGGAGCCCGCGGAAACTTACCAGCTCCACCCCAGTACTGCCGATAAACATCTTGGCAGAAATCTTAACCGGAATTTTGTTACCATCGTCCGAAAGCCAGCAGGTAATGGAATTCTCGCCATCGAACAATTTGTTATCGGGCATGATGGGCACCAATTTCATACACCTGATTTTACCTATGCTGGTTTTAATGGTTTCCTTGCCCGTATACATCACACGCAGGTTGTACGAAGTATCTTCAAAAAAACCTGAAATGGTGAGCGTATCCCCTAAACTCACTTTACTAAAATCAATCACGCGCAACAACATAAATCCGCCCACCAGGTCTTTGGCATTTTTAGGAATGTCGTAGTACTGTGGGTTTTCGTATACACCGGTTCCCTGGTTCATCACCTTTACTTCCGCCTTTTGGGTATCGTGGTGAAAGGTGGTGAGTTCATCTTTCTTGTATTTGCCTTCGCGTATTTTTCGATACGATACCTGGGTGGACAGCGAAGTGGTATCGATATAGGCTCCCCAAACATCTTTCACCCGTGTTACCCAACTGATCCAATCGCTGGTTTCTCCATAGGCATCGATCTTAAAGCAGGGGCGCGAATTGATATTGTAGACCCGAGAATCGATTTTGGTGATGGCCTTGCCTACCGTAAATCCAAGAAAGCTTACCCTATAGTCCAACTGCTCGCCTTTGCCAAAGGAGGTGTTTTTGGTAACAGGCAGCGAACGTTGCTTCTCGCCCGTAAAGGCCGACAACATTACCACTACTACCAACGCCAGGAATAACCGGTTCATGTTACAAAATTAGGACTTCCCTCGAGACAGGACAAAGCCTGTGCCACAACTACACAGAAACGTTATTTTCGCGTAACGCATCGTTTAAACTGGTTTTTTTGTCGGTGCTCTCTTTGCGTTTGCCGATGATGAGCGCACAAGGCACCTGGTATTCGCCAGCGGGAAACTTCTTGGGTATGGAGCCCGGAATAACGACAGAACGTTCGGGCACGTAACCTTTGTATTCCACCGGGGCAGAACCTGTAACGTCAATAATTTTAGAGCTGGCCGTAAGCACCACGTTGGCGCCCAACACCGCCTCGCGGCCCACGCGCACCCCTTCTACAATGATGCAGCGCGACCCAATGAAAGCATTGTCTTCTACAATAACCGGGGCAGCCTGCACCGGCTCCAGCACTCCGCCAATACCTACACCTCCACTCAAGTGCACATTTTTTCCAATCTGGGCGCAGCTACCTACTGTTGCCCACGTGTCCACCATGGTTCCCTCGTCTACGTAGCCCCCAATGTTCACATAGCTGGGCATCAAAATCACGCCCTTGTTAATATAGGCGCCATGGCGCGCAATGGCGTGCGGCACCACGCGCACACCCAGTTCTTTGTAGTTTTTCTTCAATGCAATTTTGTCGTGGAACTCGAAAGGGCCCACCTCAATGGTTTCCATTTGCTGGATGGGGAAGTACAGAATAACTGCCTTCTTTACCCATTCGTTTACTTGCCAACCATTCGCCACCGGCTCGGCCACCCGCAGCTTGCCTGCATCTAACTGAGCCACCACCTCGCGGATAGCGTTCTGGGTGGCCTCACTTTTCAACAATTCCCGGTTCGCCCAGGCAGCTTCAATCTGATCGCGTAGTTCCATGTGAATACTCTATTTTTATTTTCAGTTAATCAAATGCCCTATCCTGAAAGAGGCCCGCAAGAAATGAAAAAAAGGAGAATTGTCATTGCCTCTGTTTTAAAGCCGGTAAACGATACCCGGATGTACGAAAAGCTGGCCATTACGTTGGCAGATGCTGGTTATGAAGTTTGGGTGTTGGGTTATCCCGCGCTGGATCAGGTTTCGCACCCGGGGATTGAGACGTGGACGCTTGCACCCTTTAATCGGTTGAGCTTACAAAGATGGCTTGCACCTTGGAAAATCCTACGAAAAATCATTCAAGTAAAACCTGAGCTATTCATAGTTACTACCCATGAATTACTGATAGTTGGCATGCTATACGGAATATTCTTTGGGTGCCGATGGGTGTATGATGTGCAGGAGAACTATTACCGAAATATTCTTTGGACTACGGCTTTTCCGAGGCTGCTGCGTTGGCCTTTGGCTTGGTGGGTTCGGTGCAAGGAAAAGCTTGTGGCCCCTTTTATTCATGGCTTTCTTTTGGCCGAACAGGATTATCAAACACAGCTTAATTTTACCCGAAAGCGACAGGTGGTATTGGCCAATAAATGCCAGGTGCCGCCCGGCTTCCAGCGGGCCCCAACGCCCGGCAAAATCACGCTCTTATTTAGTGGCACGCTGGCTGAAAGCACGGGCCTGTTTCAAGCCATCAAACTGGCCAGGCAGTTGCACTTGGCAGATCCGTCCGTAGAACTGCTCCTCATAGGTTATTGTGCGCAGGAAGTGGAATGGCAAAAGATTCAGAACGCCATTGCGGGTGCCCCGTTTGTTACTTTATTGGGTGGGCGCAAATTGGTGCCGCATACCCAAATTCTGGCGGCCATCCGCACAGCCCACGCGGGCATTATTTATTACCCACCCTCGCCTCACATCCAAAACCGGATTCCCACCAAACTATACGAATACCTGGCCTGCCAACTGCCCGTACTGCTTCAGCCCGTACCCGCCTGGGTGGCATTGGCCGAGCCGGTGCAAGGCGCCATTTCCATCGACTTCGACCGAGTAGATGCACCCGCGGTGCTGAACCAATTAAAGCAAACCACCTTCTTTCGCACCCCCAGCTCCGATTTCACTTGGCAGTCGGAAGCGCCCAAATTGACTGCTTTTATTGAAAAAGTACTGATGTAGCCTACTATCATCAAAAAAGTGGTAGTAGATTCTTATAATTTATTTTTTAGACTAACCTAAATTATTAATTTTACGTATTAAATTTTATGCTTAGTCTAACCGAAGAAAACTACCTCAAGGCTATTTATCACCTTTCGCAGGATGGCGCCAAGGCGGTGCTCACCAACGAAATAGCCGAAGTAATGAGCACCAAAGCAGCCTCTGTTACAGACATGGTGAAGCGCCTGTCGGGCAAGGGCCTGATCAGTTATGAGAAATATTATGGGGTAGAAATCAGCAATGAAGGCAAGTCGGAAGCTTTGATGGTGATACGCAAGCACCGGTTATGGGAAACTTTTCTGGTGGAAAAACTCGGCTTTAACTGGGACGAGGTACATG
>CAZRQK010000088.1:0-8251 GCA_964602295.1 uncultured Ohtaekwangia sp. | reverse complement strand
CTTTCTTCACTTGCAGGAGTGGTGGTTGTTGTTCGACCTGCGACACCACACAGTTTGGCGGTTGCCGGTCTTCCTCTTCACCCTCCTCTATCCTATTAATCTCTTCATACTCGCACGGCTACTCTTTCCATCCGACTGGAGCGTGACATCCATTGATCTTCGCGCCTATTACTTTGCCAACTACCGCAAATTCTTCTTTCTGATCTGTGTGCTTTCCGTATTATCTGTAATAGACAATACTTTCGTTCTGAAGCGGCCCCTGATCGATAGCCTGGTGCCTGCCCTCTTGCTGGCGAGCCTATTAATATTAATTCGTTTCAAGCACCTGCCAGCGTGGATTCATCAGCTAATCGTATTACTGCTGTCGGTGGTGATGGCGGGCAGCTTCATCTGGAATTGGAATGTGTGGGTGCTTACCGAGTGACTTTCAGCACTCCTTACAGTATGCCACGCGCGCCTGTAAAATGGTGGGTGTATATTTTTGTTTCCGCCTGCAGAATTCCTTCTTCCATCAGGTGATCTACCCTTACATGCCCACTGGCGTGGATAATTTTACCATCGGCCAGGGCAATGCCTACATGGTTTACGGGTTGGTTGTCTTTACCGAAGAATACCAAATCGCCCGGCCGAATTTCATCAAACGCTTTTAGTTTTTTGCCTTGCGTGTATTGCTGCGCTGCATCGCGCTGCAGCGTGTAGCCTGCCAGTTTATAAACCATCTGCACCAAGCCAGAGCAGTCTATACCAAACGGACTTTTACCGCCCCATTGGTAAGGCGCATTCAGGTATTTGAAGGCCATGTTTTTTATAAAATCAAAATCCCTGCGCTGACCCAGGCTCTTTGCCTCACCATTAAAGGCAAACTGTTCTTCGATTTTAAATAATTCCGAACCTGAAATCGGAACGATGCTACCCATTACAATGGTAAGCGGACTTTTGCGGTACAAAATGCTGGCCGTGATGTCGGTCGTGATCTTAAAGTTGGCAACGTTAATCTGGTCGAAATACTCTTTGCTAATATCGTGGTGCTGCCGGGCATCAATCCAGCCCTCATACAGGTCTGCATAAATACGCACATGCATCCACTGTTTGTTTTTGGAGAAATCCGTTACTTCGTAATGATCGCCAAACAATAGTTGTGTTACCTGTTCGGTACGGTGGTCGGGCTCCTTGCGAACGGGCACCAGTGTTAGTCGGCAAACGCCATGTTGCAGTACCGCACTCATTTACGCCAATTTAATTCTGCTCAGCTCTCTTTTGATGTCTTTTTCTTTGATGCTCTCGCGCTTGTCGTGTGTTTTCTTTCCACGCGCCAGGGCAATTTCCAATTTCGCAAGTCCCCTGTCATTAATAAACAATCTTACCGGTATCAGGGTAAGGCCCTTCTCCTCCACCTTGGCTTCCAATCGTTTGATCTCTTGCCGCTTTAGCAGCAACTTCCGTTCGCGCACCGGCTCGTGGTTGTAGTGGGTGCCCTGCGTGTAGGCCGATATGTTAATGCCCTTCACAAAAGCTTCGCCCCTGGAAAAATAGCAATACCCATCCTGCAGGTTCACCTTACCTTCGCGAATGGATTTTATCTCTGTTCCCATCAACGCAAGGCCTGCCACGTGCTTCTCCAGAAACTCGTAGTCGAACGAAGCTTTTTTATTGCGTACGTTAATATCTTTGGCAAACCGATCTTTTGTCATGCTTGTTAAGCCTTAGCGAACAGACGCTTCAATTTTTCTTTCTTCAACATTTTTTGGCCAGTGCGGCCAGTGGCTACCAGCCGCTGTCCTACCTTTGCTTCTATCACACAATACAACTCCATTCCTTCCACCCGCTCAACGCGGGCTGCAAAGATAACTTCTTCGCCCACAAAAGCGGGGCTTCGGTGGTCGATAGTTAAGTGCGTGCCCACACCTTCTTCATCTTCTTCGCGCATGTCGAGAAAGAACAATCGCGAAGACCACTCCATATCGCGTGCCAATGCAAAGGTGGCGTATACGGGGTGCAGCAACTCATTGTTGAAAATGGCACAGTCCTCGGTAGCCACTGTTTTCCGAAACTCTTTTGTATCGCCTGGTTTAAAAATCAATTTCATGTCTACGCTGCCTTTGCTGGGCGCTACTCCGTTCCCATGGCCAGATACGGCACCGGTGCCACGGAAAGGTCGGCAAAAATACCTTTTTGGAATTTATAATGTGCGGCCATGGCAATCATGGCCGCGTTGTCGGTACAGTATTGAAAAGCAGGCACAAAAATTTCCCACTGCCGTGCCAGAGCTGTTTCAGCCAGCCGCTTTCTCAAATACGAATTGGCAGATACCCCTCCTGCTATGGCGATGCGGTGTATGCCGGTTTGTTTAGCAGCCAGTTCCAGTTTCTGTAGTAACATACCCACCAGTGCTGCTTGAAAACTTGCGCATATATCGGCTTTGTTTTTTTCTACAAAGGAGGCGTCTTTCTTAGTCTCGTCTCTCAAAAAATAGAGGAAGGCTGTTTTGATGCCGCTGAAAGAAAAATCGAGACCGGGTACGCTGGCTGGCGGAAAAGCGTAAGCCGATGCGTTGCCACCCTGCGCGTACCGATCGATGAGAGGCCCCCCGGGATAGGGTAAATTCATCATCTTGGCCGCCTTGTCGAATGCCTCGCCTACGGCATCATCTTTTGTTTCGCCTATCACCGTCATATCGAGGTAGTCTTTCACCAAAACAATCTGCGTGTGGCCTCCACTAACCGTAAGGCATAGAAAAGGAAAATTGGGGCGAGGTTCGTCAATAAAGTGCGCCAGTATGTGGGCCTCCATGTGGTTCACTTCTATCAGCGGTAAGTCCAAAGACCACGCCAGCCCTTTCGCAAAAGAGGAACCTACCAGCAAGGCGCCCATCAGGCCGGGGCCGCGGGTAAAAGCCACTGCATCTAATTGCGCGGGCGATATACCCGATTGCGTAAAACTTTCGTTCACTACCTGCCAGATATTTTGCTGATGGGCGCGCGATGCCAACTCGGGTACCACGCCCCCGTATTTCTGGTGCACGGTTTGCGAGGCAACTACATTATTAAGTACCTTGCCTTGTTGAATAATGGCCGCGGAAGTTTCATCGCAGGATGATTCAATGGCAAGGATAACGGGATGCATGGGCGGGAAAAATGAACTGGCAAGTTATTAAAATTAAGGTTCTCCGGTGGCTCCGCAGATTAATTCTGTACGGAGGATATTTTTCGCTGGTTATTTTTCTCAGCCTCTTCTTTCTTTTCCAGTTGCCGTTTGTGCAAGAGCGTCTCATCGGTCGCTACACGCGCATACTCTCCGAACAAACCGGCTTCCCCGTTAGCTTTCAATCCATCTATCTGCTGTGGTACGACCATGTGGAGATTACCGGCTTGCGTATAGATGACCCTGAAAAAAATACCATGATTGAGGCGCAGGAACTACAAATTAACTTCCGCATTAGCAGCCTGCTCACAGGCAACAACGTAAACATCGATGGCGCCACTATACATGGCGCATCGGTAAACCTGGTAACAATTCAGGAGTCAGACGCGGCCCGAGATCTGAACATTAACATCTGGCTAAGCAAGTTGAGCCAAGGAGGCGGTGGTGCTGGCGCCAGCCCAAAAGTTAACATTGGCGAAATTGCATTGACAGAATCGAGATTTATCTACAACGACACCGATCACGATTCTATAGAAGGTTTCGATTACTATCACTTCGATGTAGGCGTTGTACATGGAGAACTCGACAACTTCCAGGTAATTGGCGACACCATCCAATTTAATTTGAATGGATTGCAAGCCCAGGACGCAGCCACGCGGCTGAGTCTCCACTCCATGCAGACCTACTTCAGAATTTCGCAAAGTTCGATGGAGTTTCTAAACCTGCGGTTGGCGGCAGGTAAAAGCGTGGTAAGCGATACCATTATTTTCACTTACAACAGTCAACGCGACCTGAACGACTTCAATAAAAAAGTAACCATGCGCGCATGGCTGCGCAATACTTCACTTCACCCCGAAGACCTGGCACTTTTCGCACCAGAAACCAGGCACTTGCAACATCCGCTGGAAATCAACGGGCTACTCACCGGCCGCGTGTCGCGCCTGTTTATGCGAAACATGCAACTAAAATATGGCCAAACACAAATAGCAGGTAGGCTCAACATGGATGGACTGCCCGCCTTGAATGAAACATTCGTGACGTTGCAACTAAATCAAAGTGAAACCGACATTCGCGATTTGCAATTTGCGTTGGACGATGAGGTGTATAAACGGCTAAGGCCCCTCGGTCGCTTTCAACTCACCGGGACTTTTACCGGCTTCTTTAATGACTTTGTGGCCAACGCTACCCTTCAGGGGGCTATTGGCACCATTAAATCCGACATCAACCTGAAAATAAATGAAGCCAACCCCGATCTTTCTACTTACCGGGGAAGCCTTGCACTTACCCAGTTCGACCTGGGGACTTTTTTAAACGACTCCGCCAACTTTCAAAAAGTAACGCTGCGAGGTAACATCAACGGCAGAGGTTTGAGTTATTCCTCTGCGAATTTCCTGCTTACCGGCACTATTCAAACCCTGGGCATACGGGGCTATAATTACCAAAACATCGTAACCAACGCGCGGCTCGCCAGCCAGTTTTTCAATGGCAATGTTTCGATAGACGATCCGAATATGCAGCTGCAGGCTGAAGGTTCCCTCGACTTCCGCGATCGAAAAAACGAGATAAATATCCGGGCGCAATTAGATTCTGTCTGGCTGCAACCCCTGGGCATTTCACGCGATCATCTTTTTCTTCATTCATTTGTGGACATCAACACCAAAGGGCTAAAGTTAGACAGCCTGCTGGGCGATGCTCTTTTGAAAGATTCTTATGTAGAATATCTCGACAATACCATCTCGCTCGACTCCATTCACGTATTTTCTGAACTGGCTGAAGATGAAAGAAATTTGCGGGTACGCAGTTCGCTGTTAGATGCCACCATTCAAGGCAACTATAGCAATTCCGCCCTCTTTGAAGATTTATCACGATTGACGAAAGAACTGTCCATCAGTCTTCAAAACAACGAACAGGTTTTAAAAGAATACTATCAGATCCAAAGACCTGCCGGCCCTTCTTACGATGCACGTTTCAATCTGCAGCTGCACGATATTAATCCGCTTACCGAGTTGGCTGGTATCGATCTGCAAATCTCGAAAGGGACTTCATTGGCGGGCAGATTTTCTAACGGATACACTACGATTTTGCACGCATTGTCGCATGTAGATACGCTTACGTTCGAAGGGCTTCAATTCATCCAAAACGACCTGGAACTGACCGGATCGAAACTGCGCGACAGTGCCACGGTTTTGGCTTTCCTCACCGTGCAAAGCAAACAGCAGTTGATCACCAACCAGCTTCGCACCAAAGATCTTTTTATGGAAGGAATCTGGAATGAAGACCATGTAGACCTGAGTCTAAACATCGATCAGGATGGCTTCAACAACAAGCTCAGGCTCCGATCCGAAATTGATTTTCTGCGCGACACCACCCGTATCAAAATTCTCCCCTCGCGCATTCAGGCATTGGAAAAATTGTGGGCCATCGATGAGGAAAATTACATCCTCCTTCATGGCAACCAGATCAGCGTGCACCAGCTGATGGCGCAACACGGCAACGAATCGATATTGGCAGATGGTGTGATCTCGGCCAGCGACAGCGAAACATTTCGCATCATCGCCAAAGACCTGAATGTAGATTTACTGAATGCCATCAGCAGTGAAAGCTTCTATGGCATTGCCAACGGAACAATTGCCACTACCGGCTTGTTGGGGCAGCCTACCATACAGAATGATATTATGGTGCGCGACCTAACGGTAAATAATTTTTTGATTGGCGATGTGCATGGCACCACCGCATGGATGCCAGAAAAGCAACGATTCGATATCAACTTCTTTATCGACCGGTTAACGGAGCGAACGGTAAACATACAAGGCTATTACAATCCGTCAGAACAAGAGAGCCCGCTACATATCGATGCCCTGTTTAACAAGGCCAAGCTGCAAATTCTGGAACCTGTGTTGCGAGGCATCTTCTCCAGAATTAATGGCGACCTTACGGGCCGCTATCAGATTACCGGCTCTTTTGCCCAACCCAGCGTGCGTGGCGAAGGTAAAGTCGAAATGGGAGAAATATTGATTGACTACCTGCAGACATTTTACCGTTTTACAGGCACACTGGAGATGACCCCTACCCAATTTGTCTTCAAAGACTTCGATGTAACCGATGCATTCAAAAACAAAGGAACCCTCAGCGGCTACATAGCGCACAAAGATTTTAACAAATTCAGACTGAATCTCGATGGCACGTTCACCAATTTCCAGGTATTGAATACCACCGCCAAGGACAACAGCCTGTTTTATGGACAAGGCTATGCCACGGGCAGGCTGAATATTTTCGGCCCCTCTTCTAATCTCAAGATTTCTGCCACCGGCCGAACAGAAAAAAACTCGAAGATCTACATACCCATTAGCGGGGCAGCAGAAACCGAGAAGAAGGATTTTATCGCCTTCACCCACTTTACCGATACCACCCAGCAAGCCACACCTGTAGAAGTAAAAAAACAGACAGAACTTACTGGTATCACCATGGATCTGAATCTGGACATTACACCCGATGCTTACGCTGAAATTATTTTTGACATCAAGGCGGGCGATATCATTCGCGGACGTGGCAATGGCGACATCAAACTGCAGCTCGATACCAAGGGCGAGTTCAATATGTTCGGGCTGATAGAATTTACAGAAGGGGCGTATAACTTCACTTTGTACGACATCGTAAACAAAGAATTTTACATCAAACCCGGAAGCCGCATTACCTGGTATGGCGATCCCTACCAGGGCACCATGAACATAACGGCAGGCTACCGACAGTTATCTTCCCTCTCCCCCATCTACACCGATGAGCGTTTTACTTCTGCGCCCGCCATACGAAGAAAATACCCACTTGAAGTAATTCTAACTTTGGAAGAAGCCATGCTATCCCCTTCCATTAAGTTCGCCATACGCGGTATCGACTTGCCGGACAATGTGGTGGTGGAAGGATTGCCGCCCGTTCGGCTTAACTTCGATTTCAACGCCTTTCTGAACAAATTGGATGAGCAGGAACTGATGCGCCAGGTGTTTAGCCTCATTGTGCTGCGTAAACTTTCCCCGCCCGATGCATTCAGCACCAGCGGATCGCTGGCGAACAGCGTGAGCGAATTGCTTTCCAATCAATTGAGCTACTGGCTCACGCAAGTGGACCAAAATCTTGAAATCGACTTCGACATAGACCTGGGGTCACTCGATCAGGAAGCGTTTAATACTTTCCAATTGCGCCTCTCCTATTCGTTTTTAGGCGGCCGGTTGCGTGTTACGCGCGATGGCACCTTCCAGAACCAAAACCAGGTGCAGCAGAGCGTGGCTTCGCTCGCTGGCGATTGGACGGTGGATTACCTCTTAACACCTGACGGGAAATTTAAAGTAAAGATGTACAGCCGGTCTAACGTAAACGCTTTGAACCAGTCGCTGGGTGCGCAAACGGCTGTAACTACCGGTTTCAGTTTGATGCACACCCAAAACTTTAATGAAGTGCGCGACCTGTTGCGGTTTGCACGCGAAAGGCGCAGAAGAGAAATGGAAGCCAAAGAGGAAGAAGAATACGATGGCACACACTAAGCTTCTTCTGCCCCTGGTCTTGCTAACGTTCAGGCTATCAACGCTACAAGGTCAATCTGCCACCGATACCGTCCACCAATCATCAAACAAAAAAGTGGCGCTAACCGTAGCGGCTGCATCGGTGGTGTATGCCGGTAGCATGGTGGCACTGAACCACATTTGGTATGAAGGCAAAGACAGGCAGTCGTTTCGTTTTTTTAACGATGCGGCCGAGTGGAAACAGATGGACAAGGCAGGACACATTTATTCAGGCTATTACATCAGTGTAGCCGCCAACGAAATACTGAAGTGGTCGGGCTTACCAGAAAAAAAATCGAGGTGGATCGGGGCCGCGGCCGGCTTCGTGATGCTTTCATCCATCGAATATTTTGATGGGCGCTCCGTAGCTTATGGTGCTTCTGTTTCCGATGTAGGTGCCAATCTTTTGGGAAGTGCCTGGTTTCTTTTGCAAAGCCAAAAGGGTGCTCCGTCTCGACTTCGCCCCAAATTCTCTTTCCACTTTACCGACCTGGCAAAAAACCGCCCCTCGCTGTTAGGCGATGGTGCCGAGGAAATCATCAAAGACTATAATGGCC
>CAZRQK010000087.1:0-8560 GCA_964602295.1 uncultured Ohtaekwangia sp. | reverse complement strand
ATTTACAGGTTGCCGGTTACAAGTTACCTGTCGTATGACGCGGAAAGGGGGTAGCATTCCCCTTGGTGACGCAACGCCTACTTCTTCTTGTTCTTCTCCTTCGCTTCCTGGCTGGCCTTCATGGCCTCTTCCAGTTTGCTCATGAAATTGGATTTTTTGCCGTTGCCGCCACCGGTGGCCATCTTCTTTTTGTGTTCGTCCATCACGCGCATAATCTTGTCTTCATCTACAAAGCGCTTGATCACGGCCTGCTGGGCAAACGTAAACAGGTTGGAAACAAAGTAGTAGAAGCTGAGACCTGCGGCAAAATTGTTGAGTATAAACATGAACACCACCGGCATGATATAACCCATGGTTTTCATAGGACCTTGCACGGCTGTCAACTGGTTGTTCTGCCACTGAAACACAATCTGCGAGGCCGTCATCAGCAACACAAATAAACTGACGTGCGATCCATAGAAGGGAATGGTAAACGGCAGGTTAATGATAGAATCGTAAGTGGATAAATCTTCGGCCCATAAGAAAGATTCTTGCCGCAGTTCTATACTTACCGGGAAGAAATAGAACATGGCAAACAGAAACGGCATTTGAAGCAGCAGCGGAATACACCCACTGAATGGATTAACACCTGCCTGCTGGTACAGCTTCATTTGCTCAGCCTGAATCTGCGTCATGTTGTCGCCATACTTCTCTTTGATGACATCCAGCTCGGGCTTCAATAATTTCATTTTGGCCATGCCCAAATACGACTTGTACGACAGCGGGGCCAATGCCAGCTTGATGATGAACACCAGGATGATGATGATGATGCCGTAGTTGCCGGTAATGCCTTCCAGGCCACTGAACAATGGCACAATCAGGTATTGGTTTACCCACCGCACGGGAGGCCAACCCAGGTAGAGGTTGCGCGAAAATTCGGTGGCTACATCAGGAGTAAGCGAATAATCGTTGGGGCCGAAGAAGAATGCGAGGCTGGCACCATTGCCGGTTATTTCGCTGCCGGGGATAAATACTTTCACGCTGGCTTCCTTCACGGTGGAGGTATCGGCAGGGTTTACGCGGGTAGATACTTCACCTCCGGTAAACTGGCTGTTGGTAAGCACAGAGCTGATAAAAAACTTCTGACGGATGGCCACCCATTGGGTAGCAGGCAAGGCTTCGGTTTCTACGTCCTGCGAAGTTTCAGACAAGCCATCGAAGCCGTTGACGGCAGAATAAAAGTTGATGGTTGTTTTGTTGCGGCTGTCGGTCAGGTCTTTCTCTACCAACGGCAATTTGTTGTTCCATTGGTAGGTTACGTAATCGCCATTCAGGGAAACACGACTGGTTTGCAGGCGATAATTGATTTTGAAACCGGTGGCCGGAACGGTGTAGATATGCTTGATGAATGCGCCATTGTCGAGGTTCGCTACGTACTCCACGCGCGTTGAGTCGCCTGTTTTGCGCACCGAACCCTGGTAGTACAGTTGCCACAAGTCTACGTTGCGGCCGTCTACCTGCGCGTTGAGCTGTTGTGTGCTGGTGCCGGGTGCCACCAATAATAAAGGTTTTTGATAGTACGTTTTGAAGTTTTTCAGCTCCACCACCTTCAGCTTACCATTGTTGGTAAAAGTGAGTGCGAGGTCTGCATTTTCTACTTTTGTTTCTTGCTCGGTGCCGGTGGCCAGCGGAGCTACGGTACCGAAATTCGCGCTAAGCAGGCTGTCTGTAACGGAAGGGGTTGTGCTTGCCACTGCGGAGGTGGTGTCCACAGGGGTTTCAGTGGTAAGCGGTTGCGAGGCTGGGGCAGGAGGTACCGGCTCGGGTGAAAAATAGTAAAAATACATCAGCAGCAGCGCTGCAATCAATGTCAATCCAATTGCCGAATTCCTATCCATTACTTATTATCCTCGTTATTTATTGTCAGTCGTATGAATGATTTACTTATTTCAGACCTAGCCCACGTTTTTTTTCTGGTTGATGGCCGCCCCCACAAACTTTACAAACAGCGGGTGCGGGTTCATTACCGTACTTTTCAATTCCGGATGGTATTGCACCCCTACAAACCAGGGGTGGTCTTTCAGTTCCACCACTTCCACCAGGCCCGAGTCGGGGTTGATGCCCGAAGCTTTGAGCCCGGCCTCTTCCATCTGGTCTAAGTATTTGTTGTTGAATTCGTAGCGATGGCGGTGCCTTTCGTGAATCAAGGTGTCACCATAAATGGCATTGGCTTTAGAACCTTTCTTGAGTTTGCAGGCATACGCACCCAGGCGCATGGTGCCGCCTTTGGTGGTGATTTTTTTCTGCTCCTCCATCATATCGATCACCGGGTGTTTCGTCTTCGGATTCAACTCTGTTGAACTCGCATCTAGCTTCAGTACGTGGCGCGCAAACTCTACTACAGCACACTGCATGCCGAGGCAAATGCCCAGGAATGGAATCTTGTTCTCGCGTACGTAACGGATGGCTTCAATCTTACCTTCCAGTCCGCGTTCGCCAAAACCCGGTGCCACCAACACTGCGTGCAAGCCACTCAATACTTCGGCCACCGTTTCCTTGCTGATCTCTTCTGAAGAGATCCACTTCAATCGCACCTTGCAATCGTTCTGCGAGCCTGCATGAATAAACGCTTCCGCTATCGACTTATAAGCATCGGGCAATGACACATATTTGCCCACCAGACCAATCACCACCTCATCAATGGGGTTTTTCAGTTTACCTAAAAAAGTTTTCCATTGCTCCAGTTCCGGCTCGTGCTTGGCCACCACTTTCAGTTTGGCGAGCACACGCTCGTCTAGCTTCTCTTTGCGCATCAAAATCGGCACATCGTAAATGGTGTCGGCATCGATGGCCTCTATCACAGAGTTGAGGTTTACGTTGCAGAACAGTGCCAGTTTTTTGCGGATTTCCAAAGGCAGCGGGTGCTCGGTGCGGCACACCAGAATATCGGGCTGTATACCATAGCTCAGCAATTCCTTCACCGAGTGCTGCGTGGGTTTTGTTTTCAGTTCTTTGGCCGCAGCGAGGTAGGGGATGAGCGTCAGGTGAATCACCAACGCATTGTTGGCGCCCAAGTCCCAGCGCACCTGGCGCACGGCTTCCAGAAAGGGCAATGACTCAATATCGCCCACAGAGCCACCTATTTCGGTAATGATGAAGTCGAATTGGCCACTTTCGCCCAGTTGGTAAATGTTGCGCTTTATTTCATCGGTAATATGCGGCACCACCTGCACGGTTTTGCCCAGGTACTCGCCCTTGCGCTCTTTGGTAATTACGTTGTTATAAATGCGGCCTGTGGTAATGTTGTTGGCCCGCGAGGTGGGCGTGTTGAGAAAACGTTCGTAGTGCCCCAGGTCGAGGTCGGTTTCTGCACCGTCATCGGTTACATAGCACTCCCCATGCTCGTAGGGGTTGAGGGTGCCCGGGTCTATGTTGATATAAGGGTCGAATTTTTGGATGGTAACGGAAAAACCACGCGCCTGCAGCAGTTTGCCCAGCGAGGCGGAAATGATTCCCTTACCCAAGGATGACGTAACGCCACCGGTTACGAAGATGTATTTAGCAGATGCAGACATGTACAGACCCGAAAATTCGGGTGCAAAGGTAGGATTTGAGGCTCTAAATCACCCCACGGTACGTGGATTATTTCCCTTTTTCTGCCTGCTAACTTGTTTCGCTGACGGCAGCTGCTTCCGCGTGTCCATTTACCTGAAACGAACCCGAAATTCGTGCTACCTTTGCAGGTTCTGGTGCTGACTTTTTTTGATGAAGCGATGAATTTTTCTGACACCCTGGGCCAAAATCCCATTTTTGAAACGGTGAGCAAGGCGGCCCGCACAACCGGGTTCCCCACCTACGCAGTGGGCGGGTTTGTGAGAGACCTGTTGTTAAACCGCCCCTGCAAAGACCTTGATTTTGTGTGCATTGGTAGCGGCATAGACCTGGCGCACGAGGTGGCCCGCCAGTTGGGCCAGGTGCCGGTGATTGTGTTTAAAAATTTTGGCACCGCTATGATTCGCCAAGGTGACTACGAACTCGAGTTTGTGGGCGCACGCAAAGAGTCGTACCGGTCTGAATCGCGTAAGCCCATTGTGGAAGACGGCACCCTGGCGGACGACCAGCAGCGGAGAGATTTCACCATGAATGCACTGGCTATCAGCCTGAACGATGCGGACTATGGAGCGCTGGTAGATCCTTTCGAGGGTGTGAAGCACCTGAACCAGAAGATGATCAAAACCCCGCTCGATCCGAACCTCACGTTTTCGGACGACCCCCTTCGGATGATGCGCGCCATCCGCTTTGCTTCGCAGCTTAACTTCGATATTGATCCCGACACCTACGAGGCCATCACCAAAAACACGGCACGGCTAAAGATTGTGTCGATGGAGCGCATTGCCGATGAATTGAACAAGATCGTGCTTTCACCGGTGCCTTCTTATGGTTTTAAATTGCTGTTTCACAGTGGCTTGTTGAAAGAGTTTTTTCCTGAAATGGTAGCCCTGCATGGTGTGGAGTACGTAGACAACCACGCCCATAAGGATAACTTTTTTCACACGTTGCAGGTGCTCGACAATGTGAGCAAAGTGTCGAGCGATTTGTGGCTGCGTTGGGCTGCCATTCTGCACGACATTGCCAAGCCTGCTACCAAGCGCTTCGAGCCCAAACACGGCTGGACTTTCCACGGCCATGAAGACAAGGGCGCCCGCATGGTGCCGGGTATTTTCAGAAGGTTGAAGTTGCCTATGAACGAGCACATGGCCTTTGTGCAAAAGTTGGTGCGCCTGCACCTGCGCCCCATTGCGCTGGTAAAAGAAGAAGTTACCGACTCTGCTATACGCAGACTGCTTTTCGAAGCCGGAGAAGCTACCGAGGCGCTCATGATCTTGTGCCGTGCCGACATCACCAGCAAGAACAACGAAAAGGTGGCACGATACCTGCGTAACTTCGAAAAGGTGGAGAAGAAGATGATAGAGGTGGAGGAAAAAGACCAGGTGCGTAATTTTCAGCCCCCCATTTCGGGCGATGAAATCATACGCGTGTTTCAATTAACCCCTGGCCCCCTGGTGGGCGAAATCAAAGACCAGATAAAAGATGCTATTTTAGACGGCCATATTCGCAACAACCGCGAAGAGGCTTATCGATTGATGATGGAAATTGCATCGCAAAAAGGATTAACCATACCAACAAACTGATAACTGATTTATGCGTGTTTTAATGACGATTGTTTTATTGATGGCAACGGCCTCAACGTTTGCACAAAACCAAAAACCGGCTGCCAAACCTGCTACGGGCAACCCAACGGCTACCGACAGCAAGCCACAGCCCACGCCACAAAATGTGCTGGTGGAGCACTTCTACCGCAAATACCTGACTGCCGCACGTTGGAACGATGACCAGGTGGCCAAAGATGCCTTGTACGACCTCATCATTCAGAATCCCAACAACGACTCGCTCATTTTTACTTTGGCGTACTACTACCATGAAAACAACAAGCCCGCGTCTGCACTGCTGGTTACCAACGATTTGCTGCAGCGCGACCCTAAAAACCTGACTTACCTGGAGTTGGCCGCAGTGAGCAGCGAAAGCCTGGGTGTGCTCGACAGGGCTCTGCAGTATTTTGAAAGCCTGTACCTGCTTACCAACGACAACGGTACGCTTTACAAGATAGCCTTTCTGCAATACGATCTGAAACGCTTTAACGAAAGCAACACCAATGCAGATATTTTGATGGGCAAGGCTGAATCCGACACTTTGAAAGTGGTGTTCAACGATGCGGAAGGCAAGCCAAAAGAATATCCCATGAAGGCTTCGTTGCTGAATTTGAAGGGAATGGTGGCGCAGGAGCAAGGTAACAAGGAAGACGCAAAGAAGCATTTTGAGGGGGCGCTGGCCCTGGCAGCCGACTTTATTCCTGCCAAGCAGAACCTGGCGAAAATAAAGTAGCGTATTTTGTGCAACCTTGTGCCCCCATGCCTGTCTGTTAGGCGGATAGAAGTATGTTCTGTTGTTGACAGCCGAGGTTGTACATATGCACCAAGACCTGATTGACAGGTGCCGCCAGGGCGACCCGGTGGCCTACGAGAAGGTATATAAATTGTATAGCCGCAGTATGTACAATGTGGGATACCGCATTGTGAACAATACCGAGGAGGCAGAAGACGTTCTACAAGAGGCGTTTATCTCTGCCTTCAGAAACCTCGACTTCTACCGGGGCGATGCCACCTTCGGGGCCTGGTTGAAACGCATTGTGGTGAACAAGGCCATCAATCAGTTGAAGAAGCGCAGAACCGAGCCCCTACCGGAAGACGACCGGTGGGATGTGAAAGAAGAGACAAGTGGGGACGATCTGGAGCACTTTCCCTACACGGTAGAAACGGTGCGGGAAGCTATTCAGCAATTGCCCGATGGTTACCGATCGGTACTTTCGTTGTATTTGTTGGAAGGATATGACCACAGCGAGATTGCCGAGATCATGGGCATTACCGAGTCTACTTCTAAAAGTCAGTTTAACCGTTCGAAGAAGAAATTGAAAGAACTATTAGAAAGGAGGACGATATGAGCAAGTTGGAAGATTTTATACGCAGCAATCGCGAAGCATTCGACAATCGCCAACCATCTGAAAAAGAGTGGCAACGCATCGCGACCAATCTGGGATTGAATGCTGCCTGGTGGAACAACGTAGCCATCTGGCGTGCGGCAGCCATAGTATTGCTGGGGTTGTCCGTTTTTCTATTAATGCGAGGCCAGCCGTTGAAGCAAAGGGCAGAAGTGGCAAAAATTCAGGGAGAGTTTACCGATGTGGAGACATTTTATAAAGAACAGATTGCCGAAAAGGTGGCCCTGATTGAAGACCTGGAAACCGACTACGATGACGACCACTTTACGCAAGACCTTCAAAAGCTCGATGCTATGTACCAGGTGCTGCGCGAGCAGATGAAAACGCAACCGAGCGAAAAAGTGAAAGATGCCCTGGTGCTGAACATGCTGGTGCGTATAGACCTTTTGAATCAACAAATTAAGAAGCTGGAAGACAGCCGCAAGAAAGCAGACGAGTCGGTGAGCATATAATTAAATCTGGCAATTTCCTTCTGGCTTAGTATTTCTTTCGTTTAGCGCCTGACCTTGTGTCAAAAAAATTCAATAAGATGATTTCTTGATCTGTAACCCGATAAAACAGACGGTTGTGACGGGTTATTAAGAAGCCTCGAATTTTTTTCTGACTATTTTCTATTGTGCCCAATCCGGGATGCTCGGAAATCAAATCAATAATGTCGTACGATTTGCGAACAAAGTTTTGGGCAACTTGCGTGCCCCATTCAAACTTCAGGTACTCAATAATTGAATTGAACTTAAGGTTGGCGCGATTGGTCCAGATTATTTGTCTAACCATTTCTTATGCTGCGCTTTAACATCCTCATGATTTTTTAGATTCTTCGGATCAAAACTTTCATCATAAGAGAGCAGAAGTTCGTCCCGCTCCTCTGCGTTCAAAGATTCCCACAATTCTCCTGTTTGATTGTTATTTAAGCGTTTGATGAGCTCGAAATAGCCCTTGAGTATTTCCTCGTTTTCAATTTTGTCGATCAGCTCGTGAAAGGCTTCTTTTGTTCTCATATGCTTTAAGAATTCATAACCAATTTAGTCAAACTTTGACATCATTAAAAAGCAGGGATGAGCCTTAACCTTATATTGACCCCAAATATTTGTAACTTTAACTTCATGAGTAGAATTAGAGACTACATCCACATCGACAAGGAAATACTTTCAGGTATTCCTGTATTCAGGGGCACTAGGGTACCTATTCAAAGCCTTTTCGACCACTTGGAAAAGGGAATATCCTTAGACGAATTTTTGAATGATTTTCCTACAGTGAAGAGAGAACAGGCCATTGCGGTAATAGAAATTGCCAGCAAAATCCTCTCATCTAAGAACATCGAGCAGATCTATGAAACTGCTGCTTGATGAAAAACTTACCCAAAAGGCTTAAGAACGATCTGGCGGAATTTGAAACCTATACCGTGGCTGAAAAGGGGTGGGCTGGGATTTCTAATGGTAACTTGTTAAAGCTTTTGATTGAGAATGATTTCGATGCGCTTCTAACCTTCGATAAGAATCTACAGTTTCAGCAAAATTTTTGCAATACTCAATTTCGGTCTTGGTACTAATTGCACCGGACAATCGCTATGAGACGCTGAAAGGGCTGATTCAGGAAATCAAATCGGTCATTGCAAATGGCTTGAAGCCTGGACCTATTGAGATTCGTTGACGGAAGGGGCTCCGGGCGAATTCAAAGTACGCGGAGCTTAGGCATCTTCTATTTTAGAAATCCTCTTCTCCCTTCAGTTCGAACTGCTCTACTTTCGAGTCGAGGATTTTGGCGTTCTCGCATTTGAGTACGCGTGCAGGGAACCTGCGTATGAGGCCGTAGCTGTGGGTGGCCATCAGAATGGCAGTGCCGCTTTTGTTGATTTGTTGGAACAATTTCAGAATACCGCTGGAAACTTCGGGGTCGAGGTTGCCCGTAGGTTCATCTGCAATTAAAATCACCGGTTCGTTTAAAAGTGCGCGGCCAATCACAATA
>CAZRQK010000086.1:0-9444 GCA_964602295.1 uncultured Ohtaekwangia sp. | reverse complement strand
GTATTACAACGATGTGTACGACCACGTGATCCATTTGATCGATTCGTTGGATACTTACAAAGACCTGACCTCTACCATGATGGATCTGTATATGAATACCATCAACTACAAAATGAACGAGGTAATGAAACTGCTTACCATCATTACCACCATCTTCATTCCTCTTTCATTTATTGCCGGTATTTACGGAATGAATTTCAAAAATATGCCTGAGATAGATTGGCCGTATGGATACTTCACCGTTTTAGGTGTGATGCTGGCCATTATGATAGGTATGATTTTCTATTTCCGCCACCGAAAGTGGTTTTAAACTACGGTGCATATTCCCACTTCGCCCAACACGCACGTTGAGCGTGGGTTCTGCTTATGCGGAAAGAGTCGAAAAGTGCAAGATTTTCAGTACAATGTGGCGTTGTTGAGTTTTATCTCGACCAGTTCTGGAAGTGTTTTGTACATCTTCATTACCTTCATCTTGTAACCCCGCAGATCAAACTCATCGCCTTGCTGTACGGTGGGGCGTTCGGTGGTAATCATGCCGGCCAGTGTTTCGTAATCGTCAGACTCGGGGAAGGGAACATCCAGAAACTTGTTGATGTCGTGCAAAGGCGAACGTGCTAAAATCTGGTAAGTGTGCGTACCCACTGAGGTAACTATCTGCGACTCGTGGTCGTGTTCATCCTGAATTTCGCCCACCAGCTCTTCGAGAATATCTTCCAGCGTAACCAGGCCAATGGTGCCGCCAAATTCGCTTATTACAATAGCCATCTGAATCTTCTTTACCTGGAATTCGCGCAACAAAGTATCGATGGGCTTTGTTTCAGGAATGAAATGTACCGGGCGCATGATTTCACGCAAGGATTTGTCCTGGCCGTGCACATACGCTTGCACGATGTCTTTGCTGTGCACAATACCAATAATTTCTTCCAGCGTTCCTTCGTAGATAGGGTAGCGCGAAAAGCCCTCTGCCAGCACCACGTTCATTGCCTCCCGAATGGTTAAGTTAGAAGGCATGCCGCTGATCTTTACGCGGGGTATCATGACCTGGCGCACCACCCGGTCATCAAAATCGAATACGTTTTGTATCAGTTCGCGTTCGGAAGCTTCAATGGCTCCTCCCTCCTCGCTTTCAGCAATAATCAACTTCAGCTCATCTTCAGAATGGATTTCTACCTCGCTCACCGGCTTAATGCCAATCATTTTCAGCATGGTGTTGGCCAAGCCGTTGAGAAACCAAATGAAAGGACGAAATATTACATAAAACAACCGTAGTGGCAACGATATGGACATGGAGACTGCTGCAGGATAGCGGATGGCCAGCGATTTCGGTGCCAGTTCACCAAACACGATGTGCAGCACCGTAAGCACGGCAAAAGCAACTGGCATGGCGATGCGGTGTGCCATGTCTTCGGTCATCTCCAGACCCAGTGCACCCATTAGATTCAATATCAAGCGCGACACCACATCTTCGCCAATCCAACCCAAGCCGAGGCTGGCGAGGGTAATACCCAGCTGAGTAGCAGCCAGAAAGCCGTCCAGGTTATCGATAATAAGTTGTGCCGACTTCTTAGCTAAACCGCCTTTTTGAAGTGCAATTTGCGATGACCTTACTTTAACGATGGCAAACTCTGCTGCCACAAAAAACCCGTTCAAAAAGACCAGGAACAGGGTTAGAAATATATCGAGCGACATAATGAAGAATCAAAGATAAGAACTATTTGCACAATGCACGGAAAGGAAATGTGGCCGCTAAAAGAATTTGAAGCACAATCATTTACACAACCCAAAAAAAACATACTTTAGGGGCAAACCTAATTACCCCTTACTTCTCTATGTGGCTAAGTTTTGTCCTTTTATTAGTAGGCTTTGTTGTATTGATAAAGGGAGCGGATTATCTGGTTGGTGGCGCTTCTTCTGCAGCGAAAAAGTTTGGCATTTCTAACATTGCCATTGGGCTGACGGTAGTGGCGTTCGGCACCTCGACCCCTGAGTTGATTGTAAGTCTGCTTTCTGCCCTTAATGGCAAAACAGATGCGGCCTTTGGCAACGTCATTGGTAGCAACAATTTTAACCTTCTATTTATACTAGGCGTAGCCGGTATTATTTATCCGCTGGTGGTGCAGCGCAACACGGTAAAGTTTGAGGTTCCACTATCATTGTTGGCCGCGCTGGTGCTCTATTTACTGGTGAACGACAGCCGCATTTGGGGCAGCACTACTAATATCCTTTCACGGTGGGACGCGCTGATTCTAATTGGCTTCTTCATACTATTCATGTTTTACATCTACCGCACCATGACGCAGGGCACTGATGTAAATGCACCCGAAGAGCAAATCAAACTTTATAGCCCACTTGTCTCCACTGGTTTGGTGTTGGTGGGTATTGCCATGTTGGTGGGCGGTGGCAAGTTGGTGGTAGACAGCGCCATTGACATTGCGCAGCATTTTGGTTTAAGTGAGAAATTGATAGGATTAACCATTCTGGCAGCAGGCACCTCATTACCAGAATTGGCCACTTCTGCGGTAGCAGCCTACAGGAAGAACACCGACATTGCCATCGGCAACGTGGTGGGCAGCAACATCTTCAACATATTCTTCATTCTGGGGATTACCGGGCTGGTGAGTCCGATTCCGTTTAGCCTGGCCATGAATTTCGACATCTATGTACTATGTGGCTCAACGGTTATTTTGATGATCTTTATGTTCACACTGAATCAGCGTAAGCTCGACCGTTGGGAAGCCATGATGCTGTTGGCGGGTTACGTTGCCTATACGGTTTTCCTGATTGGCATGGAAGAAGGCCTCGTGAACTAACAGCCTCGCTCTAAAAAATGAAAGGCCGCCCCTTACCCCTGGCAGCCTTTCTTCACTAAACACCTATGATAAACCGTGTCGAATGAGTTCCCTAAAGTAGAAGCATGGATTGGTTTGTGTAATACCCCATCTTGAGGCATTCTTAACAAAAAAAGGCGACTCTCATCGAATCGCCTTTTAGGTACACTTAATAGCGGCTTGATTTATATCTTGCCTTCCAATTCAGTAATCTTTGCCTGTGCCTCTTCCTTACCTAACGAGAGGGCTTTCTTGTATAACTCCAACGCTTCGCGCAGGGTTTCTTTCTTCTTGCGTGGTGCCAGCTTGGTGCGGTTAGCGGCCTCTTCCACCGCCACGGCACGCGCGTAGTAGCCATCGGCTTCAGTCATCTTACTTTGCACCATCAACTCCTGAATGCGCGCTTCTATCAGTGCTAACTCCTGGCGTTTCGTTTGCAGTTCTACCTCCTGGTCTTCAATTTCTTTCGACTGCAGGGTAACGGTCTGCACCAGGTTTTCATTCTCGTTTCTATACTTATCCACCTGCTCTTGCAAGGCCAGTATCTCTGCATTTTTTGCTTCCAGGTCTGCCTTCAGTTTCTTGATGGTAGCCGCGTAGGCGTTAGCCGTGCCTTTCGATTTCTTCAACGTGGTTTCCAGGTCTTCTATTTTGCGCTGGGTATCCTTCACATAGTTGTTGATATCCTTCATGCGCGAGGTGTAGTCATCGTAGGTGGTTCCTTCTACCATATTTACGCGCAACAACTGGCGGTTGGCATCGATAGAATCCATCAACACGCCTACTTCTTGTAGCGTTTGCGCGAATTCCTGGCTGATTTGTAATTGGTTTTTCAACGAGTCTACCTGCGTTTGCAGTTTTTCGGCCTCACCACCACAGCCTGTCATCAATGCCGCCACAGACAATACGAAAAGAAGTTTTTTCACCATAACAGATGTATTTGGGTTGTTTGTATGGCAGCAAAAATAAGCGGCTTTTGGGCATACCGCGGAGGCGGTTAAAATATTTATTTATGTTGGTGAAAATGGGGGCACATAGCGTAAATTGCGGCCTTTCTACTGGACTAGCGCTTTTTAGATGCCCAAACTGATTACCACGCGTACGCGTATTGCGGACCTGGGCAAACCCCGAGTAGTTGTTATTGGGGGCGGCTTTGGCGGCCTTGAGGTTATCAAGGGGCTACGTGGCCGTAAAACCCAGGTGGTATTGTTCGACAAATACAATCACCACACCTTTCAACCCCTTCTTTATCAGGTAGCTACCTCAGGTCTGGAAACCAATTCCATTGTGGCCCCTTTTAGAAAGCTCTTTGGCTCGCAAAAGGACTTTTACTTCAGGCTGGCCGATGTACGCAAAATCAACCCGGCCGAAAACCTGATAGAAACTTCCATTGGGGTAGTAAAATATGATTACCTGGTAGTGGCCACCGGGGCCGTTACCAACTTCTACGGCCTTACCGAGGTGGAAAAGAATGCCTCTTTCATGAAAAACATTGTTGACGCCACCAAACTGCGCAACAAGATCATACGCCACCTGGAATATGCCCTGCTTACCGAAGACCCCGAAACCATGAACAGCCTCATGGATTTTGTAATAGTGGGTGGTGGCCCCACCGGTGTGGAATTGGCAGGCGCGTTGACGGAATTGAAAAAAAACGTCTTCCCAAAAGACTACCCTGAGTTGGACATGCGGCAGATGGATATCTACCTCATTGAAGCATCGCCTCGTTTACTCAATGGCATGTCGGAAGCAGCAGGTGAAAAGGCGCTGGAGTTTCTTACCCAGATGGGCGTAAAGGTGTATCTCAACTCCGCAGTGAAATCATATGACGGTCACGATGTGCTGTTGAGCACGGGTGAAAAGTTAATATCGCGCTCGTTGATCTGGGCCGCAGGCGTGAAAGGGAATCCGATAGCAGGACTCGATGCGGCAGCTATCGGGCGCGGCAACCGGCTGCTGGTGGACGAATTCAATCGCGTAAAAGGATACAACAACATCTTTGCTGTGGGCGATGTTGCCCTGATGCAAGGCGATGAGAAATTTCCACAAGGCCACCCGCAAATGGCGCCCCCCGCACAACAGCAGGGCAGGTTGCTAGCAAGAAACATTATTAACCTTATGGCCGGGAAGCCGCTAAGGCCCTTCCGTTATTTCGACAAAGGCAGCATGGCCACCATTGGACGCAACAAGGCTGTAGTAGATTTAAAGGGCATTCGCTTTCAGGGAATTTTTGCCTGGTATGTGTGGATGTTCGTTCACTTGATGTCGATAGTAGGATTTAAAAATAAAGTGCTTACCTTTTTCAGTTGGATGATCAGCTATTTCTCTTACGACAGAAGTAACCGTTTGATCATCGGGCGAAATGAAGAGAAGCTGAATCCTGAAGAAGTAAAATCTGCCTGATGGGCGACAAGCATAAACTTCACTCACTCTCTGCGGCCGGTGTACTCGTGTCGCTGGGGATTATCTACGGTGACATAGGCACCTCCCCTATTTACACATTGCGCTTCATCGTGGGCGATCATGTGATCTCGGAAGACCTCATTCTGGGAGGGCTCTCGTGCGTATTCTGGACGCTCACGCTCATAACTACTCTTAAATATATCTACCTGGCACTGAATGCAGACAACAAAGGCGAGGGTGGTATCTTTGCCTTATATGCCCTGGTGCGGAGGTACAAAGCCACTTGGGTAATCTTCCCTGCCATCATTGGTTGCTGCACGTTGATTGCCGATGGCTTTATAACGCCAGCCATTAGTGTTACTTCGGCCGTAGAGGGTTTGCGTTCCCTTAACCCCGATATTACCGAAGAAACCATTATTACCATCGTAATCGCCATACTTCTTGGCCTCTTTGTTTTTCAACAATTCGGCAGCAGCGTAGTGGGCAAAACATTTGGCCCTGTTATGCTGATATGGTTTGTGTTCATAGGCACCATTGGCGCTACTCACCTGGTGCAAAACCTTTCGGTCTTAAAGGCAATCAACCCGGTTTATGCGGTTGAACTGCTTGCCAAATACCCAGGCGGTTTCTGGATTTTAGGGGCCGTATTTCTTTGCACCACCGGGGCCGAAGCCATGTACAGCGACCTCGGGCATTGCGGCAAAAGTAACATTCGCATGGGTTGGGGATTTGTGAAGATATGCCTGCTCTTGAGTTACTTCGGCCAGGGCGCTTGGCTGCTACAACACGAAGGCACCACGTTGGATGGCGCCATCCCGTTCTTCGAAATTATGCCGAAGGGCCTGCTATTCATCGGGGTGCTGATAGCCACGATGGCCACCGTGATTGCAAGCCAGGCGTTGATATCGGGCACGTTTACACTGGTGAACGAAGCTATGAAGTTGCGCCTCTGGCCCAGTACACGCGTACGCTACCCCAGCCAGATAAAAGGGCAGATCTACATACCGTCCATTAACTGGATATTGATGTTCGGTAGCATTTTGGTCGTGTTGTATTTCAAGGAATCAGACGCGATGCAGGCGGCTTACGGGCTGGCCATCACCTTCGATATGCTGATGACCACCTCTCTGTTGGTCTATTATTTCTCCACTTCAAAAAAATCGCGCATACGCTCCGCGGTCATGGCGTTGGTGTTTTTTGGTATTGAAGGTGCCTTTTTGGTATCTAACCTGAGCAAGTTCAGTCATGGCGGCTGGTTTTCGTTCACCATCGCAGCTGTGTTTTTTGTCATGATGTTCATTCTATACAAAGCGCGGGGTGTGCGCGAACGCCATACGGAGTTTGTAGACCTGAAACATTATGTGCCCATGATTCAGGATTTGCAGGCAGACACCTCCATACCCAAAGAAGCCACCAACCTGGTGTACATGGCGGTGGCCGACAGCAAGCGTTCGATCGACTCGAACATTGTCTATTCTATCTTCAAAAAGCGACCCAAGCGGGCCGATGTCTACTGGTTCATCCACGTGGATACAGTAGACAGTCCTTACACATCCAAATACTCGGTAGATACCATCATCCCCAAGAAGTGCTTCTTTGTGCGCATTAAGTTAGGGTTCAAGGCAGACCATCGGGTGAACCTGCTCTTCAACAAAATTCTGCACGATATGGCTGAGAATGCAGAGATCGATCTGGTAAGCCACTACGACTCGTTGCAGCGGCACAGCATGCCGGCAGACTTTAAGTTTGTGATCTTGCACTCATTGGCTTCTGTAGACAGCGAAATTTCCAGCTTCGACAACCTGATTATTCAGGGCTATCGCTTTATCAAGAAACACAGCCTCTCCACCGAAGAAATGTATGGCCTGGAGCTGGCCAACGTGGAAGTGGAACGCGTGCCGATAATGGTGGGCCCACCCGCCAAGGTGCATATCAAGCGTGAGAAAGAAGACCTTGCCAGGGAAAAGGAAATGCGGTATTCCGAGCAAAAAGGGCGTGCATAACTATCGTCCCAAAACCGTCTACATTTAGTATTTTTGTCACTTATTAGAATGAAGCGGTTTGAATTTCGTATTCTACTTCTTCCGTCACTTCTTTTTTTGACGCTTCTTGCGTATGCCCAGCCGAATCTGCAAACTCTTCACGTTAAGGTTGATCGCAATTGGGCAAAACACGTAAAGCCTACTCCACCCCAAGGCAGAACCAATTATGCACGCACAGGGCTTACCCATCTTGACAAGATTCACGAAAAATATAAAGTCACTTCATTCAAACGGATCTTTCGCGAATCGCCCAGGTTTCGGAATGCCCACAAAGCGTACGAACTGGACTTATGGTATGAGGTAACAACCGAAAATAGTAATGCGGATTTAGTTGCACGTGATTATCAAACACAACCGGGAATAACCAAAGTTGAGCGCGTCATACCATTTCAATTAGAAGGAGATCACCCCCCCTTACAATCAAGCGAAATAATTCCCAACGATCCATCTTTTTCAACGCAATGGCATTACCGCAACATAGGGCAAAGTGGTGGCACGCCTGGTGCCGACATTAAGCTCTCAAAAGCATGGACGTTGACAACCGGTAGTCAAAATGTAATTGTGGCTATCGTGGACACAGGAGTGGACTTTAACCACCCAGACTTGTCCCCTGCGAAATGGATCAACGAAAATGAAATTGCAGCCAATGGTATAGATGATGATGGCAACGGCTACGTGGACGATTTACACGGCTATGGGTTTGGTGATGACACGCCCGGCATCTTCCCCAAAAATCATGGAACACATGTGGCAGGTACAGTAGGCGCAGTATCGAACAACGGTGTTGGGGTTTCGGGTATCGCTGGCGGGTTAGACGGTGCGGGTGGTGTGAGATTAATGTCGTGTGCTGTGTTCGGCCGCTTTAGTAACGGTGGTTTTGCAGATGCATTTGTGTATGCAGCCGACAACGGAGCCGTTATTGCACAAAATAGTTGGGGAGGCGGCTCTTCAGCGGTTGAAGCAGCCATTGATTATTTCATCGATCGGGCAGGAATGGACAATACAAACGAAAACTTTGACAAGAATATTCAAATCGGCCCTATGGCAGGAGGTATCGTAATCTTTGCAGCGGGAAATGCCAATACAAGCAGCACCAGTGCAGGTTATCCAGCCTCCTATCACAAAGTAATCGCGGTTGCCTCTACCGATCATCGCGATATCAAGTCATCCTTCTCAAACTATGGAAGCTGGGTAGACATTAGCGCGCCTGGTTCAAATGTGTTCAGCACTTTCGTTTCAAATCAAGGCAGCTACGGATTTCTTTCTGGTACTTCCATGGCATGCCCACACGTTTCTGGCGCGGCTGCCTTAATTGTTTCCAGGTTCGGTAACCAAATTACTCCTACAGAAGTGCGCCAAAGACTTACTGGCACAGCAGACAATATCGAGGCAAAGAACCCTTCTTATAAAGGTCTGCTGGGTGCCGGCAGACTCAACGCTTACCATGCATTGTTGGAAGATACGGGAGTACCCTTGTTCCCAATCAACGATCTTAACATAAGCGCTGTGGGTTTAAATACAGTTACCCTCACATGGACGTCCCCTTTTGGCCCTTCAGACCAAAGCTTTGCAACCTCCTATGAAGTGCGCTATCAAACAACACCGATTGATGAAAATAATTTCAGTCAGGCTATCCTAGTGACAGGATCGCCCAAGCCATCTCCACCCGGATCTACTGAAATCTTTCAGGTAAAAAACCTGGTAGCGAATACAAAATATTACTTCGCTATCAAGACAATAGATTTCTTCGGAAATGTATCACCTACTTCTAATGTGATCGCATCCAATCAATTCAATAGTGGGGTTATTCATGCTGCACCGGGCAGCTTAGGTTTTTCCTTCTATACAGGAGAGAGCCAAAGCGCAGTAGTTACTATTACTAATAACGGTACTGGGATATTGCATATTGAGCCTTCCATCATAGAATCAGAATCTACCACTGCACTGTCGGTACACAAAAGAGACTTGCCAACGAAATCTATAAGCTATCCTTACTCACAAACTGAATTTAGTCCGCCAACCCGCCCTACGTCCACAAGAAAGCAGAAATTTTCACTCACACAGGTAACATCCAATGTGATATTTGGAGTAAACGCGCACTCGTCAGAATTGGTAAGTATTGACTCCGAGTCTGGGGAGCCGGTAGGAAGCATAGCTCTTCCGTTTACCGC
>CAZRQK010000085.1:0-9694 GCA_964602295.1 uncultured Ohtaekwangia sp. | reverse complement strand
TCACAATACGCTGCTGCTCGCCCCCCGACAGCTGGTGCGGCATTTTTTTTTCTACCGACCCCAGGCCCACCTGCATCAGCACTTCGGCCATGCGGGCTTTCATTTTGGCGCTTTCTTTCCAACCCGTGGCTTTGAGCACAAACATCAGGTTTTCGCCCACGGTGCGGTCGGGGAAGAGTTGAAAATCCTGGAAGATGATGCCCACCTTTCTGCGGAGCAACGGCACCTGGTGGCTTTTCAGTTCGCGTATGTTGAAACCGGCCACGCTGATATCGCCCAGGCGCAACGGCAAGTCTGCATACAGTGTTTTCAAAAGAGAAGATTTACCCGAGCCGGTGCGCCCTACAATGAATACAAACTCGCCCTTGTCGATGTCGAAGCTGATGTTGTTCAGCACGCTGTTGTGCTCTTGGAAGATGCTGGCTTCTTTAACGCGTACAACGGGATCGGTGGAGAACATAGTTGAAAAGTTGCCTGTTTGCCAGTTACCGGTTGTATGCGCCTAGCGACAAGCAACGGGAAACCGGCATCAGAGTTTTATCCATTCGCTTTTTTATGATCTGCCAGGAACTTGGCCAGGCCGATATCTGTAAGCGGGTGATTGAGTAAATCGGTGATTACTTTAAGTGGACACGTTACCACATCTGAACCAATTTCTGCACACTTAATGAGGTGCATGGTGTGGCGCACGGAGGCAGCCAGCACTTCGGTGCTGTAGCCATAGTTGTCGTAAATCTGGCGTATTTGCGCAATCAGTTCCAGCCCGTCTTGCGATACATCGTCCAAGCGGCCAATAAATGGAGAAACATAACTGGCGCCCGCTTTTGCGGCCAACAACGCCTGGCCCGCAGAAAACACCAGCGTGCAATTGGTGCGAATGCCTTCGTTGGTGAATTGGCGGATCGCTTTTACGCCATCCTTAATCATGGGTACTTTCACCACAATTTTGTCGTCTATTTTGGCCAGCTCGCGGCCTTCTTTCAGCATGCCCTCGTAGTCGGTGGCAATTACTTCGGCACTCACATTATTATCTACAATGTTGCAGATGGCTTTGTAGTGGGCCATTACTTTTTCTTTGCCTGCAATGCCTTCTTTGGCCATGAGCGAGGGGTTGGTGGTAACGCCATCTAAAACACCCAGGTTGTAGGCTTCTTGTATTTCGTTGAGGTTGGCAGTGTCGATGAAGAACTTCATTTTTTGCAGTGGTTAAACCACAAAGTTATTCGAAATTCCCGGAGGGAGGGGAGAAAAGGGCAAAAAAAGAGGCAAGCCGAACATCGCACCGCTACAACCGCCTACCCTTGCTACCTTCCGGTCCTGGGGGAGTTCAGCAGGAGCTGGTCGTGCCGACTTGCCGGGGGGCAAAGGTAGAAGAAAATTCCATTTTCAAAGATCGGCAAGCAATATATCCGCACGTGTTTCGACTTTGTTTCTGTATGCCCGTTATGGCCTTATTGCACAAGTCCCGTATCGTACAAGTTAAACTCAAGGGGGCTCGCTTCTTTGTACCCATTGGTGAGCAATTCATCCACAATGTTTGGTCCGAATTCTATTTCCCTGCCTTCTATGCGGCCATCGGGTTGAACGGTGATTTCCGCACCTCGCAGATGGATAGGGTTCACTTTAATAAGGATCTTTGCGCCTTCGGCTTCTTTTTTGAAATACTGGTGAACGATATTTGAGCCCATCCGTTTTGCTTGCTGTTATGTTACTTAACCTTCCCGAACAATTTGACACCGCCCGCTTGCGGATGGCCCGGCTAAGGTACGAAGATGCCGAAGAAATTTTTTATACCTATGCCAGCAAGCCAGAGGCCACGCGCTTCGTGTCGTGGCCCACACATCAGAGCCTGCAAGATACCCGCGCCTATCTTCACTATGCTGTGCCGGCTTGGCGCCATGGCAGCGATTATTCTTACACCGCCCGCCTGAAAGACACCAACCGGCTGGTGGGCAGCTTCGGCATTTTAAACGATGACGGTAAAGTGCAGTTTGGCTATGTCATTAGTCCAACACAGTGGAACAAAGGCTTCGCCACCGAAATGTGCCAAGCATTTATGTTGCTGTTGAAACAACAGCTAAAAGTGCACCGTATCTGGACGCTGGTGGACGCTGAGAACACGGCATCCGCCCGTGTGTTGCTGAAAGCGGGGTTGGTGGAGGAGGCCCGCCTGGCGAAATGGTTTCGCTTCATCAACCAGAACAATCAACCCAAAGACTGTATCCTGTTTCGCTTGTGATCTCATTTCGGAAAAATAATAGCAAACAACTCTACCCGGGCTTTGAGCGCGAGATTGTAAAAAGCGAATACCAGCGCACCAAACTCATCATGCTGGTATTTGCGGTGGGCGTGGTAATGGTGGTGACGAACTTTTTCCTGATGGACGATGCCTTGATAGAGGTTTATGGAGGCGAGCAAAACTACCTGCTCACAGTCTGGTGGCTATTGGGTTTTTTGGTGTACGAGTTTACCGTGTTGCTGAAGCTCAAGCGATTGAAACGCAGACAAGAAGACATGACGAAACCGTTTTTGCTGCTGCATTCGTTGATCGAAATTTCGTTTCCGAGCATGCTTATTTTTTATAATGTAAATGTAAAAGGCATGTTGGTTTTTATCGACTCGCCCATCTTCCTCGTTTACTTTGTATTCATCATACTCGCCATTTTGCACCTCGATCGCAAACTTACGGTGCTCACGGCCGTAGTGGGCGCGTGCCAATACATGGCTATTGTGGCCTATGGCTTTAACTGGGCGCCCTCGTCACATTTGATGCCCGGTTTACCTGAAAATACGTTTTACCTGCGTGGTATTCTCATCATCATTGCCGGAGCAACGGCAGGGTTTGTGGCCAATGAATTGCGCAAGCGCATACAGGCGGCTTTCGTGCTGGAGAATGCCCGTACGGATATCGAAAATTTATTCGGGCAACAGGTATCGAAAGAAATTGTTCGCACCCTGGTGGAAGACCGCGGCAAAGCCCGCAGGCTCGAGGCCACCGTTCTGGCCCTCGACATTCGCAATTTTTCAGTTTTTGCAGAAAGTCATTCACCCGATGAGATCATAGACTACCAGAATAAACTCTTTGGCCCGATCATCGATATCATCAACCAGCACCAGGGCGTGGTGAACCAAATATTAGGCTATGGTATTATGGCCACCTTTGGCACGCCTGTGGCCAACCCCTTGCATGCCGACATGGCCTTCCAGGCTTCATTGATCATCCGGGAAAAGGTGAGGGCGCTTTGTGCTGGCGGCCGCATCCCGGAAACACGTTTGGGTATGGGCCTGCATACGGGCGATATCATTACCGGGAACATCGGCAATGAAAGCCGCAAACAATACTCCATCAGCGGGTCGCCTGTTATTGTGGCATTTCGCGTGGAGCAACTCAATAAAGAACTCGACTCTGAAATACTGATTACCGAAGAGGTGCGCAAACGGGTCGCGTTGGGAAGGGCTCGTTTGCACCCGCATGGGTCGCGAACCATTAAAGGATTTGGTACAACCGTAGAGGTATTTCAGGTGTTGTAAAGCCCCTTAGAAAGGCAACCGCCCCTCCGGGTAATAATAAACCAGCATGGCTGTGAGAAATGCAAGGATAGACGATACGAATCCAAACATAAAAATGCTGTACGCCCAGCGAAGCATCTTATATTTTCGTGCCAGCACAGTGCCGTTAAAGTAGATGTCTTTCATCAGGCTGCTGTAGAGATAATCCGAATTCTTCATCATCTCGCGCATGCCCCATTCGTAGTCTGGCAAGGTCATCCTGTAAAAGTTGCCGAAAAATAACAGGTTGGTTTTTTTCTGTTCTATGTCTTGCCGCTCGAATTTCCCGCTCGACACGTTTGGTCGTGTGGCCAGTATGGAAAATACAATGGTGACTAAGCACGTTACTACCAACATCAGGGTGGGTAAGAGCAAATCGGGGAATTCTTCGAGCTTGCGGAAGAGCACCGTTACCACCACAGATAAGATGATGGAATTGATGGAGATCATGATGTTCGACTTGGTATCGGCCATGCCGCTTAGCGTGGTGTGGTTCTCGGAAGCAATACGAAACATGGTTTCGATGCCGCGTTCAGGATTTGCTTTTTTGTCAACCTTGGCCTGTAGTTTCTCAAGTTCCTTCTCCAGGTTCTTTATGTAATCGGGGTCGCCTCCGGCCTTCATCATCTTCTTCAGCTTTTTGATATTCTTACGCTTGCGCTCTTCCAGCACGGAGCGCCCATACGGAGTGAAATATTGGTGCTGCTTTAAGAACGCCAGGTTGTGCTCGTTCCATTGTTCTTGTGTGAGGTGCATGTGTTGTGTCACCGCCAGTTCCTGCTGCAGGCGTTGGGCCGCCTCTTCCAGGTTGCCATTGCTGAGGTGATACAGGTCGGCATCGCATAACACTTGTTCTACCAGGTTGCGGGGCTGTTGCGGCATGCGCGTGGCTTCAATGGCCTGCTTCACCTGCTGTATTTTTTCGGGCGAGGCACCCGCATCGGCCAGTACTTTTTCGGCATCGAGGGCCGATTGCAACTCGTGATTCGAACAGCCTTTTACAAAACCTACATCATGCAGCCATGCGGCCACCATCACCGTCTCCAAATCTTCATCGGACAGCTGGTTGGCCCGGCCGATTTCTTCTGCTGCCTGTGCAACCTCTGCCGTGTGCCCGAAGTTGTGATACACGTATTCTTTGGGTAGCCTTTCGAAGGCTTTCTCGGCAAATTGCCTCGATTTTTGAATAAGCTCCGTTTCCATGTGCTCCGGGTACAACGTTTTTTCCGACTTCAACGTTCGATTGGGCAGCCACGTATGAATGCCTACTTTTGATTTTCGCTATGCGTAAAAGTACGCTTTTTATCCTGTTGATGGCTGTAGCCTCCGTGGCCAACGCCCAAAAGCCGCTGCGTGTGTATTTGGTAGGCGATGCCGGTAAGATGCACTATCCTTATGCTGAAAGCCTGAAAGCCGAACTGGCCGACACCGCTTCATCTTCTGTGGTGATTTTTTTAGGGGATAATATTTATCCGCAAGGGCTGCCCGCGGCCGGTAGAGGCCGCGCAAAGGCCGAGTCCACCCTGCGGGCGCAGTTGGCTTTGGCGGGGGATGGCCGCGTTCCCACCTATTTTATCCCAGGTAACCACGACTGGGCGCAGGGGCGGCCCCGGGGCTGGCGCCACGTGTTGGCACAACAAGCCTGGCTCGACTCGCTCCATCACTCCAACGTGCATTGGCTGCCGCGCGATGGTTGTCCCGGCCCCGCAGAAGTGGCGCTCGATGCCCACACAACCCTGCTCTTGCTCGACACACAATGGTTTCTGCACCCATGGGAGAAGCCAGCAGGCGAGGAAAGCGCCTGCGAAGCCCAAACGCCCGATGATGTATTTGCTGCCCTGGAAGATGCGTTGCGAAGAAATGCCCACCGCCAGGTGGTGGTGGTGGCCCATCATCCAATCATTACTTATGGCGAACACGGAGGTCGCTTTACATGGAAGGACCATTTGTTTCCGCTAACTGCATGGAACGACCGGCTGTTGATTCCCTTGCCGGGGGTAGGATCACTATATCCTTTATATCGATCGTTGTTCGGCAATATTCAAGATGTGGCCCACCCGACCTACCGGGCCATGGCAGTTCGGCTGCGTTTATTGCTCGAACAATATCCCGGCACCATTTACGCTGCGGGTCATGAACATACCTTGCAGTTGTCGCAGCGCGACAGTGTGGCGTATGTGGTGAGCGGTTCGGGCGCTAAAACTTCTGCTGTCGCTCACGGACAATATGCGCGCTTCGTATCGCCCAGGCAAGGGTATGTACGTCTGACATTGTCGGCAGGCGTGCCGCCACAGGCAACCTTCATGGCCGTTGATACCCAGTCGGGTGAGACGGCCGTGGTACATGAACAAACATTGATAGCTCCGCCCAGTCAGGTGGCAGTCGATACACCTGCAACTCCCGTGGCGCAAGAGATTACCGTGAGCGCCAGCACGCGTTATGAGGCTAGCCGCGCACACCGGTGGTGGCTGGGCGACAATTACCGCGAGGTGTGGAGCCAGTCGTTAAAAGTGCCTGTGCTGGACTTGGCAAAAACCGATTTTACCATTTTGCAGCGGGGCGGGGGGCAGCAAACGCTTTCGTTGCGCCTGCGCGATAGCAGCGGTCATGAGTACACGCTCCGTTCCATTGAAAAGTTTCCTGAAAAAGCCGTGCCCGAACCGTTGCGCGGCACCTTTGCCCAAGACCTGGTGCAAGACCAAATTTCGGCAGCGCACCCCTACGCTGCGTTGGTGGTGCCTGCGTTGGCCGAAGCCGCGGGCGTATATCACACGAACCCCCGCCTGGTGTACCTGGCCAGCAGCGGGGCGCTTGGAACCTACGGTGCAGATTTTGCCAACCAGTTGATGCTGTTCGAAGAGCGCCCGGCCGGCAACGCCAAAGGCCAACCGTTTTTTGGCAATGCCGACAAAGTGGTGAGTACCGATAAGGTGCTTGAGAAATTACAACGCGACAACGACCATCGGGTAGACCAGGCGTTTGTGCTGCGGGCGCGGTTGTTTGACTTGCTTATTGGCGATTGGGATCGCCATGATGACCAGTGGCGGTGGGCTGAATTTGACCAGAAAAAAGGAAATTTGTATCGACCCATTCCGCGCGACCGCGATCAGGCTTTTTTTGTGAACGATGGCCTGCTGCCCCGCCTCTGGAGCCGCAAGTGGGCGCTGCCCAAGTTCCAGGGGTTCGACTACCAACTCCGCTGGACCCCGGGCTTTATGTACAACGCCCGCTACTTCGATCGTAGCTTCCTTACAGCGCTTTCGCGCGATCAATGGGAAACCACTGCACGCGAGCTGTCTCGAGCGATGACCGACTCAGTGATCGATGCATCCATACGACAATGGCCCGCAGATGTTTTTCAGCATGGAGGCAACGCTGTCATCGAAAAATTGAAGACGAGGCGCAACGACTTGTTGCGTTATGCCGTGGAACAGTACCGTTTCCTCGCCCGCGAAGTGGATGTAACCGGCAGCGATAAAAATGAGCTGTTTCGCGCGGCCGTGAATGAACAGGGGCAGGTATCGGTGTCTGTTTTAAAGCTGCGACAAAAAGAAGAGCCAGCGCTGCGGTACGAACGCCTTTTCGACCCCTCCGAAACCAAAGAGGTAAGGTTGTACGGCCTGGACGGTGATGATCAATTTGAAGTGACCGGTGGGCACAGCCCTATTCAACTGCGCATCATCGGTGGCGAAGGCCAGGACCGCATCACCAATCAATCGGGCGAGCGGCCTTTGGTGTACGACCAACCCGCGCAGGTGCAGATCACCGGCCGCATGCGCGACCGAACTGCGGCCAACCCTGCCGTGAATGAATACAACCGTAAGGCATTTATGTACGATCGCCTCGCCCCGCTGCTCTTTGCCAATATCAATATCGATGATGGCCTGTTTCTGGGCGGGGGCTTCCACTTCACGCGCCACGGTTTTCGTAAACTGCCGTTTCGGTCGCGGCACGTATTTCTCGGCAGCTACGCGCTCAATACCAGCTCGTACAATTTCCGCTACGATGGCCGCTTTACCGATGTGGTAGGCAAATGGGATCTGGAGTTGGATGGCGATATAAAGTCTCCCAATTATGTCAATAACTTTTTTGGAATGGGCAATGAGTCGGTTTTCGACCGGGATATTGACGACCGACCCGGTATCGACATCGACAATGCCATTCAGTACTACCGCCTGCGCTTTGTGGAGTATACAGCCGAAGCCCGCTTGGCACGTACGCTGGGGTCGTGGGGATACTTGAAAGCCGGTCCGTTGTACCAGCACATTGAGATAGAAGAACCCGGCTCCTCCGATCGCTTCATCAAAGTGTTTGATGCCACGCTGCCGTCTTCGCTCATCGAGAAACCCCTCGACCTGGTGGGTGCTTCGGCAACGGTGGGAGTCAATAAAACCAACGACCCACTGCTGCCCGCGCGGGGCGTGAAGGCCGAATACAGCGGCCGCTTTCGCCAGGGACTTGGTAACGACCAGCGCTTCTGGAGCCATTACGCCACACTCGCCTTGTACCAGTCGTTCCGGCTGCCGGCCCGCGTTACGTGGGCGGTGCGCGCAGGTGTCGGCCACAACACCGGGCGCTATGCATTCAACCTGGCGCAGGTGCTCGATGGCAAAACGGAGTTACGCGGCTTTCGCAAAACGCGCTTCTATGGCGACAGCAAAGTTTTCTTCAACAACGAAGTGCGCGTCAAGCTGGCGAGCTTCCGCTCTTACCTGTTCCCTGCTTCGTTAGGCGTTCTCGGCTTTTACGACACTGGCCGTGTGTGGTATGCAGACGCACAGGGGCAAGACCCCAGTGCAGCCGATGGTAAGTCCAGCCGTTGGCACCAGGGTTATGGCGGAGGTGTTTGGTTCACCCCCTTTAACTTAACCATGGCTACCGTGGAGGCAGGCCGCTCACGCGAAGGGTGGGGGGGATACTTCCGCCTCGGGTTCCTGTTTTGAGTTTCCTACTTCTAAACCCGTTTTTAAACGTTTATAATCGATTATAATCGTTTAATACGCGATAGTTGGCTCGCACAGGTGGGATATTTACACCCACACCAACTTCAAAAGATATATGCAGACAATGGTTATGCTGGCTCCGCTCTTGCACCGCGGCCAGGATTCGGTGGCCATACGCTTTCCGTATAATAAAGACGTGAATGCGCGCATACGCACGTTGCCAGATTGCCGCTACAGCGCTACGCAACGCTGCTGGTATGTGCCGCGCGCTGCCGAGACGCTGGAGACCTTGCGCAACGCCCTGACTGGTCTCGCCCTAATAGATGATTCGGCCTTTGGCCATGGGCCGGGAGCTGCGAATTCTGCTACACTTTCTCAAGATAAACAGCGGGCTTTGCGCCTGGTAGAGCAACAACTTCATTTGAAAGGCTATGCGCCTTCTACGGCCAAAACTTACCGGGAGCAGTTTAAGCTCTTTATGCTCTTCTTCCCCGACTCGCACCCGCTAGACCTGGGCGAAAACGAAATTCGTGTATACCTGCTTTACCTGATAGAACGAAAGAAGCTGAGCCGCTCCACCCAAAATCAGGCTATTAACGCCATCAAGTTTTTTTACGAGAAGGTGATGCGCCAGGAGGAGAAGACTTATTACCTGGAGCGCCCCATGAAAGAGCAACGCTTGCCCCATGTGTTGAGCCAGCAAGAGATTCGCGCCCTGTTCGATGCCTGCGACAACCTGAAGCACCGCGTGATGCTGATGCTTACGTACTCGGCCGGGTTGAGGCGCAGTGAGGTGCTGGCGTTGCGCAAAGGCGATGTAGACTTCGACAGGCGCATGGTATGGGTGCGTGGCGGCAAAGGCCGCAAAGACAGGCAATCTGTGCTGGCCGATAGCCTGGTGCCGCTGTTGCAAGCGTACCTCGAAGAATACCAGCCTTTGTATTGGTTTTTTGAGGGCAGGGGTTGCCAGCGCTATAGTTCTACCAGTTTGCAGGCCATTTTAAAATATGCAGCCGTGCGAGCCGGCTTGCGCAAGGCCGTGCATTTGCACATGTTGCGGCATTCTTTTGCCACACACCTATTGGAGGGCGGAACCGCCACGCGATATATTCAGGTGCTGTTGGGTCATGAGTCGCCCAAGACTACAGAAATCTATGCCCATGTTACGCGCTTTGCTTTAGACAAGATACAGAGTCCGTTGG
>CAZRQK010000084.1:0-10536 GCA_964602295.1 uncultured Ohtaekwangia sp. | reverse complement strand
ATAGTTTGCACTTCTAAGTTAACCCAACTGTCAGATCAAGTTGAAACTACTTCATTTTAAACCATCCAGAACTCAATGACTTAGTATTCTATTCTAATTTAAAGAAATATGAAAATGAAACCATTGCCATTGAGAAGGAGAATTTCAGAGATCTTAATTTCCTTACTGATAGAACTGACATTCAGCTTTACTTAGACGCTATTCATAAACCCTATTCAGTTGATGTGAAACGGCTTGGCCTTGACCGGTTTTATTGAAAAGGAAAGTGCGGAATACTTTCGTGCGGTTGAGTCAAATCGCAGAGTCCTGAGACAGATACTCTGCGAAGAAAAAAAACGGGAGACTCTGAGGACAAAAGGATACTATGAACCCAGTTCAACTGCACCAAACACGGTGGGCGAAGCTAATCTTCCAGTTTTAAGTTTTCATCAATATCCTCGCGGCAATAGGCACCAGCCCCTAATCTAGCAGAAGTAACCACTAAGAGTCGGATAAACGGAGTAAGTATAGCAACTTCAATTCCCAACCTTAAAGCAATTGCACTTGTTATAATGGGCAAAAACCATGTATCAATTTTAACGCTTACCTTATCTAGCTCCTCATACACTTTGGAATATTTCTCGTCCTTTTTGCATACGAGATCTTTAAATTCTGCTTTCAATTTGCTCCAATATGGTGGCGGGTCAAAAAAATCAACATTTGGGTGAACTCGTGATGGCAGTCGCTCACCAGCAAAGTTAACGCCATTCTTTTTTGCAATGGAGTACAACTCAAGGTCTGTCTTTAACTCTCGAAGGATTTTAGCTTCCGATGTTTGAAATGTTTTAATTAATTCCATTTGACATAAAAATTTGGTTTAAGATTCCTTCTAAATGAGAATTAAATTCAACTCTTAATCCCACTATGCTTTCATCAATTAACCCAAGTTTTACTTGGTGATGAGTGAGATTCTCAATAATACTAATTCTTAAATGCGGAGAGGGATGGTATAGACCGCTATTTGGATTTTTAGATTTGATAGGAGATATGTCAGTTAAATATATAGCTTTTACCACTGCTAGGATTCTTATGAAGAATTCTGCCCCTAAATACAAATGAGCTATTCCTTCTTTATCAAGAGGCCTATGTGCTACCATTCTATACTGTAAAAATTTTAAAGCTGATATATCTGAACTTAACTCTTCCACAACAATACTTTTATTCGAGAATGAATCAGGCACTAATTCCATGTTAACACTTATTTTTTGGACTATATGCGCAATTTCATGAAACATTATCCATGAGAATGCCATTTCAGTAAGGGTGTTCCAAATGCCATTCGGTGGTGATTTAAATTCTGAGTCAACGTGCTTACCAGATAAGAATAAATTTACTAGTTCGCTTAGTCTATCTAAATCAGGCTTCTCAAATTTCTTATCAATTGCTTTATGAACAAAATATAACAAATAATTCATGAAGGTCAGAAATCTACAGTTAAGCAAAATTATATGGCCCTTCCTATTGCATTCCCCACAATCGTAACTCCTCTTTAATCCTGTCATGAGAAGAGGAGCATCAAATACTTCAATGTAAGTCAGATGACTGGCAGAAAGAGGTGCCCTAACTGGAAGAAGTTTACCTATTGTCCATACTTGATGAGAACTGTTGCCGACCATTTCCAAAGCTTCGGGAAAAAGATTTTTAGTTTTGTTAATGTAATAGTCCCTCACAGCCGGAACAGGTATGGCATTATCAAGAGACTCGTATAGATTATTCTTCTCTTCTATAAGCCTGTTCATACAGCATTTTTTCATGGTACTTGATAAGTTGTTTAACCTTGGAATGTGTTTATCGTAAATTGGTAAGACTTATGGTTTTAACTATTTAAATACTGAGGTTAGATTATAGAGTAGAGCCTTCAGCGACACCTAAAGGCCTAAACAAATTTAAACTCAACCCTGCCGTTGAAAAGAACTGACCTTCAGTTTGCCAAGGTTGTGCATAGTTCTTCCCAATGGAAATATTGAAAACGATGAAGGGATTAACTTTATATTGTCCTGTTACCGAAAGCCGATAGGTTGTATTTCTTTCAATTATTCTTATGGCTTCATTACTGGCATTAAAATCATCAAACTCAACATTGACTTTCCTCAATACTCCTTCAATAGAAATGTTAAATTTAGTGAAGTCTTTCACATAGCTCAAGCCGGCATCAATAGAAGTCCTTATCGTGTCCGCTGATGATTGAAGGAATCTTAGGGTAAAAAGAAAATCTTCACCCGGCTTCTTTTTAAATGACAAGGTTGTCCATATGCCATATCTCCAAACCGTTTCCTCGTCAGCACTTTCATTCGGAAATGCAGTTGCCCCTGCTACTTCCCATAATAAACCTTTCCGCACCCTTGGCACCTCTATGCGTAAAGTTTGATCTTCAAATTCTTTGTTAACATCTTCAAGAAAAGCAATAATTGCTTGCTTATTGTCCAAGTATTTTTCAGCAATTTTTATAAACTGTTGATTGTAAAAACTAGACACTGAACTGCCATACTTAGTTTTAATTAAGGCAGTTAATTCATTTATAGCTTCTTCAAGCGTTGTAATGTTCTCGTCTTGAACCTGGCCTCTAATTCCTGCTGTTAAACCAATTATATCAAGAATTCTTCCAAGACTTTCCGTGGCACTTTTATCAAGGATGGTTTTACCTGCTATCGGTTGTAATTTAAATCCTATGCCAAGTTTGTCTGGTCCACTTGCACTATCCTTCACCGTGGCAAATGAAAGCGAGAAAGTTTGAATGATACTTTGAATAGGGTTGGGTTCCAGATATTGGTCTTTGGTCAGTTGGGGATTCGACCTCAGCCAGTAGGGACTAATTTCAATGCCCATGTTCGGCACCATCTTACCATCCTTGTCAAAAAATGAAAGTACATTAGCTTTTACCTCAGAAGGGGAAGTTGGACGCAGCACGGAGACGGGCTCAAACTCAAGAATTGTAAAAGCTGGAGACGAAGGGGTTTCGAAATGTTGTTCTTTTTGTGCACGTGCAGCAAGGAAAGATAGAAGCAAAAGGACAATGATCAACCTTTTCATTGAGCATAAATTTTAAGTGTAAATATGACCGTATCCATATGTTCCGTTGCCTCCTTCATATAAGGTCCAAACTCTTTCGACTCTGTACCTTGTTCTATTCGGGCTGTAAAACTTGTCCAATTGGTTTCAGCCAATCGATCCTGCACTACTATCACCACCATAATTCTTTTCCCTCTTACTTCCCTTGGGCTTCCTAGATTAACGTTTCCCCCACTCCCTTTTAAGATAAGATCAAGAAACACATTAATTGAGTAGTGAGGTTGCCCGTCACCAATTGACACTATAACTTTTACATCATTTTGTTGATGCAAATCGTAAGTGATCTTTGGTGAACCATCTAATGGAATGTCAATATAATGTACTGCCATAACTAGTATTTAATTTAGGGCCTACTCTTCTTCGGATTTTCGGCTTGCTCCGTTTTTAATGCTCGTCAAGTGAAGCAACGTCTACCGGCATATGCCAGTCGTTCGCTCCTCCGGTGTGGTTCGCCTGCTGTACACCGATGTGCACGATTTGCTGCCGCCACATTCGGGCAGGTTCGTTAATTGGTATGGGAACGATTTGCTCTCTAACGCCCGCTGTTGAGATTGCGATAGTGCGGGCAGGAAATCGAGGCCCGTCATCGATTCAATTATATCGATGGTTGTACGGCCGCCATCGAGGTCTGCAAATTCAGTATCGTCATTGCGCACCATGAAGGCTGCCGTATGTACCCGGCCGGTGGCGGTTTGCTCGATGATGATTTTGTAGAATTGTTCCGGCACATAAACGGTAGTGGCATTGTTGATGCAAAGGGTATCGATGAAGGAAGAGGTGATCGGCCCAGAGAAGAGGTAAAATGTAGAGGTGGGGTTGAGCCGTGCCCAATTGCGCACGTTGCTTTCTAATACACACCATCCTTTTTGGTTCATGCATCCGTGTTGTGGCGTCATGTTGGTCATGTAAAAAGACTCATCAGTCAGCTCTTGCGATCGTTTAAAATCGCCAGCTGGTGCCAGGTGTCCATGGTCGTATCCGGACTTGGCATAAGCGTTTGCCTTTAACTGCGGAAACTGTTCGTCCTTCGGATAGGTAGACCCTTCGCGCTTGGCATCCCCGCGCAGCAACTCGTCAGAAATCTGATGCGACACCCACACGGGCAGCATGTATTTGTCGCTCATGCATGAAGTAAACCCTTCGTGTGTAACGAGCTGTTCGCCCATGCGCGGTTTGGGAAGGTTGGAATGGAAGTCCAACGTTACTACCGCACCGCTGGTATTGTTTATACCCGGTGCACCAGAACCAATTCCAGATGTGGGGGTTCCTGCGTGTCGCCTCACCAGTGTGCGATACACCCAACCTTCGGTACCCTCGGTGGTAGCTACGTGGTAATAACCAGCCTGTTGAACACCCTGGTCGAGCAGTGTCAACGTAGTACCAACGGCCAGGCTCTCAATGATGGGGCCGTCACTGGTAGGTTCTTCTTTCAGGTTCGCGGAGCGTGACGTAATAAGATAATCGGCCGCAGCGGCAAACGTGAAGAAGAGAAAAGTAATTAGGGTTAATAACCGTTTCATTGCCCCATTCCTTTAAGTTTGGCCTCTTTCAACGCTTGCCGTTCGCGTTCAGCGGAACTCATGAAGCCCAGTACGTCTTTAAATAGCTTAATGGACCCTTTAGATCCGCCCGCCACAATACCACCGGTGATGACCATGCCGGGTATGGTCATGACATCGCTCGAAACGATGATGATGGTAACGGCATCGAACTGCCAATAGATACAAACGGCTACGCTCACCACAAACGAGATGAGCTCGCGCAAGCCATGCCGATTTTCTGTTCGCTTAATAAATGGCCGCGATTCGAACAGCAGCGAGAGGGTGCGCTCTACAATCATAGAGAGCACCACAATGGTGAGGAGCACTTCAAAGAGCCGCTCATAGTCAATGTGAAATAAATTGGGATCCATATTTTTTTGATTAGGTGTGTTAGCGTAGTAGTTGGTGTTTGCGCAGCGCTTCTTTCATCAGGTCGAGGGCTTTGCCGGCCAGTTTGTGCTTGAGCACCACCCAACTACCGATTTTGAGGAGTGCTTGGGTGTGCCATTTGTAATCATCGAGGTGCATGAGCAGTGCATCGGCTCTTTTCTTGAGCGGTTTACGGAAACGTTCGATGTCTTTGTCGGGCCGCACGGGCCAGTTGGTGCCGGAAGCGAATGTGGGCAGGTAACGATGGGGCTGGCGTTGTGTTAGCACCGGTATGATGGGCAGCCCGGGCTGGTTGTCGGTTTGCGAGATAAACCGCTGCCGTTGTTCTGCGCTGAGGTGGGCGTAGCCGGCCGTTACCAGATTTTGGATGTGGGCGGGCACGGTAAAATGGTCGCGCAGGAATTTTTCGCAATTGGCACGCCCCAGGAAAAAATCGTGGATGCGGAACTCTTTGTGAAAGAAACCTCCAAATCCACCAAAGGCGCCACAGGCTATGGCAGGTGCGCCAATTTCTTCTTTGTCTGGATCGCCATTCAGTTGCGGCACCTTACGTGTGGGGGCAATGATGTATTGGCCGGCTTTGTCGGAGTGGATGGCATCGGCCAACGCACCGGGTTTGATGCGCGCCTGGTTGATGAGCGCGCTGAGCGTGCTGCCAATCACGGAGAAGAGCTGGTCGGAGGGATTCACCATGTCGAGCTGGCTGGGGAAAGGATCTACCATGAGTATGGTGCTGGTAAAGCGGCTGTAGTTGTTGTACGCAGCCGGATCGCGCTGTCCGGTGATGTTCGCCAATACCTCGCGCACCTTTTCGAAGGGCTCGTTATTGATCATGCCCCCGTCTACGTTCAGGTTTTGATAGGGGCCGGGCGGCAGTGGATTTCTTTCAGTTGTTTCGCGCAGCCAGGGGTTGTCGTTCAGGTAGGTGGCATCGCGCGTGAGCGTACGTGCACGCAGCCCCAACGGAAATGCACCTGTGGCCATGGCAGCATCTTTGGCAATGTTCACATTCAAGCCGGTGCGGAAGTTGAGCGGTATCCAGCCATCGTTTCCATAATTATCGGTGTTCAGTTGAAAGGTGGCGTAGTCGTTGTGTCGGGTGATGAAGTAAGAATTTTTCTGACCGTTGGGGCCGCGAAAAAAGATGTCGAACCAGTAGCCGCGCAAGGTGCTGAGTGTAGTGAACACCTTCAGTTGATCCACCACATAGGCCCGCTTTATCCAGTTTTGTGAGTCGGCCAATATGGTGCGCGTAGCTACCTGGTCGATAAAGTAGGCGTTGAGCAGTGATAGGATATGGTTGGTGCGGATGTCGCTGGTGTTGAGCATCAGCGGGAACATGTCATCGTGCACCAGGTCGACCCATGCATGGTAGAGTTTGTTTTCGGGGCGAGGCTGGAACAGGTTGGCCTGGTTTGCAGTGCGCACTGGTGTAATGCTGTTGTTGAGGGCACTTGCTGCAATAATGCCCGTCATGCCACCGGCAGAGGCACCACCAATTACCGGTATCTCCACGCGGTGGTTGGGCACGCCCGGCTGGCCACGCTGACTTTCCCAGGTGTCTAAGGCTTCGATGAGGAAGTCGATGACACCGGCAGTGTAAGCACCAGCGGATACGGCACCTGCGAGGCATAAACCAATTTGAAACGGTTGGGGTTGACTCATGTGTTGGGTTGGTTACTTCAAATTCCTTTTTAAAAACGCTACCACATTCTGAAAGCAGATCTTGTCGAGCACTTCTGCTACCGTGAGGCCTTGCAACAGCGGGGTGAAGCGCTTTTCGGCCAATACAGTGGCGAGGGCTTTGCGCAGACGCGGGAAGTCGGTACTACGGCCAAAGCTGTCGAGCGGATTGATCTGCCCATCGAAGTCGCTGCCCAGGCAGATGCAATCCCAAGCCGCTGCTTTGTCTACTGTGGTGTTAGACTGGTAGATGGTGGTAACGATGTGTTGAATCTGGTCGGCTAGCAGGCAGGCGCACGCTTCGGGGTGTTTGTATTTTCTGAAGGGGTTGCGCAGGCCGGCTCGTCCATCGAGGTGGGCGCGCAGCGATTTTACTTTTTTGCCGCCCGCCAATACACGCTCATCGAAGATGAGGCCAATGAGTCCTTTTGTTTCGTGCACGCGCACGAGCTCATCATCGTAGAGGTTGATGCTCCATGGATTGAAGCCCTCGCTGTTTTTGTAGGCCTCGTCTGTGTCGGCCGGGAAAGGATTGTCGTCCGTGCTAGGGCCATCGGGCAGTTGTGCCAATCCGTTTACGGCTGCGTGACTCATCACCACAGGTATGCGCTGCTCTGGTGCTAGCCCAGCGTTGGCCGCATCGAGCAATCGGTAGTAAGCGTGGCGCGTTTGCGCACTCATATGCTTGATGTCGGGGATGATTCTGCGGCCTGGATTGGGGCGCGCCTGCGACTCGGCATCGAGGTTGAGCATGCGTTTGATGATGCGCTCGCCCAGTGGTGTGAGGGGTTGGTTAAGGCCGCGGCTGAAGTTGGGCCCCGTGTCGACCGCGCGGTATGGTTCATCGTACAAAAAAATGGTGCGCATGATTTTCGAGAGTGGCTGCGGCTGGCCACAGATGCCGTTGTCGAAGGCGTGGGTGAGGTTCATCAACAAAGGTGGGAACGCCCACACTTTGGCATGCGGTGTGTCGCTGCCCAGCCCCTTCAACTTATCGAGGCGTTCCAGCAACAATTGATCGCTTACGTTGTGTGGATTGGGTGCTCCGTAAAAATGTACATGGCCACGGCCCAGGGCGTGGGCGCCCTCTACTGTAGGTACTACAGCTATTGTATGGGGACCGGTGCCGGATGCGTTGTGTTGCAGTACTTGCTCCAGCTCGGCAGCCGTATTCACGAGGCTGAGGCGCACTTGCTTTCGTTTGCCCTTTATTTTGATGGTGGCCGTCTGTTGGTGGTGGCTGTACAACAAGTCGCGCTCCTTCAGCAGGTGTTCGTAGTGGTTGTAGGTGGGCTGCTGGTAGTGCCGCACCTGGTCGATAGGGATGGAAGTAACGGCTGCGGCCACCTTGTCTATCTCCTGGTCTATGCCGGCCGGGAATTTGTTGAACATGAATTTTTGCTCGGGCGGAATGAGCGCCAGCAGCACCACCTGCACGCCTGCCTCGGCCATGGTGGCAAAGTCGGACTGCGAGTAGGTAGGTATGCCTATGAATTCGTCTTTGAAGTGGAGGCGCAGGCGCTTGCCTTTGAATGGCTGCCAGATTTGGTTGCGCTCGTGCTGCACGTACTTCATCAATGAGTGGGTGTGGCTGTCGGCAAACATGGGTCAGCGTTTGATTTGCTTGATTAATGGTAGGAAGTGCTGCTGGCAGGCAGCGATGGTGTTGCCGCCAAAGAAGACGGTGCCCGGACAGGTTTTGGTGTTGGTGCCGGGGGCTTCCTTCACGCGTTTGCCCGTGGTGAGGTCGTACCAGTGATGGTAAACAATGGAGTTGGTGTTGATGGTGAGATTGAATTTGTGACAAAGCCAGGCGTTGAGCCTGACAATGGTGCTGCGGTGGGCGGCAGACATTTGGTCTTTGCCATTGTCGAAGTTACCCACATGTTCGATGCAGATGCCGTAGGTGTTAGCCCCTTTGATGCCAGCCGGAATTTTTTCGAATGAGCGCCCCAACGCAATGGTGCCATCGGGGAAGGTGGTGAGGTGCTGGGCAATTTCAGCAAAACCCCGCTGCAGGTGCGCCTGCTCCATGGCGCGCAGCAGCGCAAAGTGAGTGTTGGGTTTGGCATGGAAGGTTTTGTAGTTGGGCATCCACGTGTGGTGGTTTTGCACCAGCCGTATGGTGCGCTTTACTGTGAGCCCTTGTAGCCATGTGTTAAACTCAGCGGGCGTAAGGAGCAGGAATTTGCCTTCTTGTTGCATGCCTAGGTGGTTTACGGTATGTTGTTCAGAAAAACAGATCCCTTCACCTGTTCTTCCATGAGTTTTGGAAATCTGACTGGTTGAATGAAAGACCTAATTGTGAGTTCGCCTGGTTCGCTTAGAGGTTCGCCTTGATTGCAACAGTGAAGCTAGCGCTTAAGTATCCCCGTTGTAAATACCTCCGTTGGGGTATTTTCTGACCTCTACTCTTCTTCAGTTGTAGCCCGACTTAACTTCCTATCTAATTTCGCTTAAGAATGAAGAACAAAGGGGGCACGCACAGCGGCCCAAAGGTCGGAATCAGGGCGTTTGCTTGTTTCTTGCGGGTTTGGTAGGGCTGTAAAATGAGTAGAATTACTCATACTATAATGGTGTGTATCGCGCACCTGCCACGTCAGAATTTTAAATTCTCTTCAACCGTTTCCGGGATTATCCCACGTGGGCCTCAGCAAACAAGAAGTTCAACCATTGTCTGTTTCGGTCTGCGAGACACAGACAGGTGGTGCGAACAAATGAGATTTTCAAATCCACCTCATCCACCTTGTGGGATTACAAACCGCAAGAAGTACTTTTGCGCAGTTGATTTGAAAGGCACCTATGAAGACGCTGCTGATTACCCCGGAAGGTTTGGACAAGTTGAAGTCGGAGCTGGATCAATTGTGGCGTGTGGAGCGACCCGACACCACGCAAAAAGTGGCGTGGGCAGCCAGCCTGGGCGATCGCTCTGAAAATGCCGACTATCATTACAACAAAAAACGCTTGCGCGAAATTGACAGGCGCGTATTGTACTTGCGCAAATGCATCGACAACCTGAAGGTGGTGCACTACTCGCCCTTCCAGGAAGGCAAGGTGATGTTTGGCGCCTGGGTGGAAATTGAAAACGACAAAGGCGAGAAAAAACGTTTCCGCATTGTGGGCTCCGAAGAGATTATGGAGCGCAAAGATTACATTTCGATGGATTCGCCCATGGCACAGGCACTGCTGAACAAAGAAGTGGGCAACGAAGTGATAGTGAAAACACCTGCCAAACAGTTTGTGTGGCGTATTGCCAGCATTGAATACCAGAAGTAGCGTTTGTTTAGTTCTTGCATCATCTGAAAAAGCCAAGCTAAGACCACCCGTTATCTCTGCCCATGCTCTTAATAGTAAAAATGATTTTGATAAATGAATAAATACTACGCCTCGGCCATTGCGGCATTTACAGTGTGGGGCTTTTTTCCTTTGGTGTTGCGTATGATCAAAGATCACCCGGCCGGAGAGATACTTTACTTCCGCATTCTGTTCTCACTGGTTATACTCATTGTTATCATCGCTGCCTTCATGCGGAAAAAAAGCCGCGCCAACTGGGCCCAATTTGTATCGTTAAGTGCGGCCGCTAAAAGAAGCACGGTTCTTCTCACCTTACTCGGTGGTCTGCTTCTTACCATTAATTGGTTGATATTTATCTACGTGGTAAACGAAGTCAATATCAAAACCGCTTCCTTCTCTTATTTGATTTGCCCGGTGATAACGGCAGGCCTTGGCTATGTTCTGCTTCGCGAAAGAATGGTGACGATACAGTGGCTGGCCATTTTTTTGTGTACCGTAAGTTGCGCCTTAATGGGCATTG
>CAZRQK010000083.1:0-11311 GCA_964602295.1 uncultured Ohtaekwangia sp. | reverse complement strand
GCGCCAGGAGGGAATCGGAATGCATCATAGCTATGTCGAGTAGAGTTTCTGCCACAGAAAACCTTTAAAATCCTGATTTTGAAGCGCTTTCACCAGTTGTTAGCCGGTTTCTAGTATAAAGATGATGGATTGGGTGAAATAGTTTTATTCCTTCCGATTATTATCCACGCCTGCGTACTTGGAAGTTGGTTATATTTGTTATTTGCTATGAAACTCCTTTTAGATATAGACGATAAGCGGGCTCACTTTGTATTGGAATTACTGGCTGAACTCCCGTTTGTAAAAACCACCACACTTACCCCGGAGAAAGCGGAGGTTTTGACCGATCTACGCGATGCAGTGAAGAATATTAACCTTGTAAAAAAAGGTAAGGCAAAAGCCAGACCGCTCAGCGAATTGCTCGATGAGTTATAACGTACTCACCATCCCTCCATTTGACCGGCAGCTCAAGAGACTAATCAAAAAGTATCCATCTCTGAAAGTTGAAATACGGGATCTGGGAGATTTACTCGCACAAAATCCCACTTATGGAACCCCCCTTCAAAACAGTTGCTTTAAAATACGCATCAGCATTAAGTCAAAAGGAAGAGGCAAATCAGGAGGGGCACGCATCATCACGCATACTCGCGTAACAAAAAATGAGGTCTTCCTGTTGTCTATCTACGATAAATCTGAAAAGGTAAACATTACCGATTCGGAACCGAATTATTTTCTCGACCAGATTAATTAGTGGTGAAAAAAATCATCTCTCTTCTTATACGCTATGTTCCGCGCAAATACTTGCAACTGTTTACTGGCATCGGGCTGAAAGTGCTTGGCATTTTTTATGCCGGCAACAAAGTGGAGTGCCCCATTTGCAACCATCGTTACCGGTCGTTTCTGCCATACGGCCGCATCAACCCGCGCCCTAACGCATTATGCCCTCACTGTCTTTCACTGGAACGCCACCGCCTCATTTGGCTCTATCTTCAAAAACAAACCGATTTCTTTCAAAAGAAATTATCTGTATTACACATCGCGCCAGAGCCGTGCTTCATGCATCGATTCGAAAAAATTCATGGCGATACTTACATCACGGCCGATATTGAATCGCCCCTGGCTAAGGTGAAGATGGATATACACCAGATTCCTTTTGGCGATAACCATTTCGATGTGGTGCTGTGCAACCATGTGCTGGAACACGTGGATAACGACATCAAGGCCATGAGCGAAATTTGCCGGGTGTTGAAGCCAGGAGGCTTTGCCATTCTGCAAGTGCCCTTCTTCTCTCCCATTCCTGATACTACTTTCGAAGATATAACTATTACGCATCCTCGTGAGCGCGAAAAAGCCTTTGGGCAAGACGACCACGTACGCAAATTCGGAAAAGATTATCCGCAACGTATTGAACGGGCGGGCTTGCGTGCGGTAGCCGATCATTTTGCGCAAACAATGGATGCCCACCGCTACGGGCTATCAGCCAACGAAATTCTTTACAAGGGTGTGAAGCCCTGATCTGCAACTGGTAAAAACACGCTACTGATGGCGTCTGTAATGCGGGCTGGCTTGCCGTTGGCGGCATGCACCAGGCACCAGGTGGTGTGGGCCTCTGCCAGCAATCGGCCATCGGCCAGGCGAATGATCTGCACCACGCGTACCGACCGAACCCCTTCAAAGTTTTTCACCCACGTGCGCGCTTCCAGTTGATCGTGTAAAAAAGCAGCACGATGATAGTCTATCTCGTGACGCAACACCACCCAGTTGTATTGTTGTTGCAGTTCGGCTGGTGCCAGCGTATGCCAGTGGGCCGCGGCTGCATCTTGCACCCACTGCAGGTAAACCACATTGTTTACATGACTCATGGCATCTATGTCGGCAGGATGGACCTGAATAGGATGAACAAAAACCCGCGGTTCCATGGCGGCAAGCTATCAAAAATGAATGGTACTTACACCAATCATTGTTTTCGCCTAACTGCCACCCCACATTTCAGGTATGAATGGCAAGGCTACCGACACGCACGCAAAAAAAACAGCACTGCTCATAGCAGGTATCGGTTTGGCTGCTATCATTGCTTGGCTCGTGCTACCTTAAATTTCAACTTCGACCATCTGTTACAGCCGCCTGGCATCTGTTAATGTTTTGCGAGCGCTGATCAAGGTGGCTATCGTACTCGACCATCCGTTCAAGCAAAATTTTTTTTGCCTGTTAAAAAAGCCATGGATCAAGTCAATAGGTAGCGTTGTTCCTAATAAAAAACATCTTATATCGCTTTCTTCCAACCCGCATTTTGAAATGTGGCTTTATCTACCGTAATTTACTTAACAAAATATAAGCATATATATGGCTAAAGAATACCTGGGCGAGTTTGAAGAACTGGTTTTAACACTGGTCGCTGCCTTACAGGAAGACGCATATGGTGCCGCCATTGCCGATGAAATAGAGAGCCGAATGAAACGGGACGTGAACCTGAGTGCGGTTCACGTTACATTGTACCGATTGGAAGACAAAGGCTATGTGAAATCGAAATTGGGTGGTGGCACGCAAGAACGCGGTGGCCGAAGAAAAAGAATCTACACCATTACCAGCGCAGGCATGGCCATGCTGCGTGTAATGAAGGAAGCGCGCGTGGATTTATGGAAAATGGTGCCACAACTGAAACTGGCAAAAGGGTGAAAAATCATGATACACCCACCTGGCCCTTCCGCCTCATTAGCCTCTTCTGTCCACCCGAACTGTTGGAAGAGATTGAAGGCGATTTGTTGCAGAAGTGTGCGCGCGATGTGAAATCGTTTGGCGAGAAAAGAGCTAGGCTGAGGCTGCTTTGGAATGTAATTCGGTATTTCAGGCCGGGGATTTTGTTACGAAACCAATCTAAACACATAGCGCCTATGTTACTGTTGCAAAACAATTTGAAGACGGCATTCCGTATGATGGAAAAGAATAAACTATTTTCATCTATCACCGTGTTTGGTCTATCTGTAAGCATAACAGCATGCTTCCTTATCTTTCAATATACTTTTTTTGAGCTGAGCTACGATAAACAATTCTCGAATAACATTTACAGGGTTGGTTCCGTTTCGTTGGAGAACGGAGTTGAACAGTATAAAACCGCAATCACTCCTATTCAGGCAGCACCTTTGTTAAAGGATAAGTTACCCGAAGTAGCTGAAGCCGTCAGACTAGTTTCTACAAGCAATTGGTTTAATTGTACAATTGCGACATCTGAGAAGGATGGGGGGAAAATATTCAACGAGAAAAGAGGATTCTATTTTGTTGATCCGGCATTTACATCGATGTTTCAAATACAATTTTTAAAAGGCGACAGTCACAAAGCACTGATCGAACCTTTCTCAATTGTACTGTCAGAGTCCATAGCTAAAAAATATTTCGGACAAGCCGATCCTCTCGGTAAAACACTAAGGCTGCATGGAAGTTTTCAAACGCACGACTATACTGTGACAGGCATTATGAATGATTTTCCCGTCAACTCCCATCTTGATGTCACAATTCTTGCATCACTCAATTCACTGGCTGATCCCTTTGATGCCACCACATATACTCAATTGCAGCCTAAAACCAACGTTGAGTCTTTCAATGAGCGAATGAACGAATTAGTTTCGCAGAACACCTCCAACGCAGGTAGGAAAGAAACGCAATTCATGCTAGAGCAGATTGGCTCTATTCACCTTTCAAGTGATTTACAAGATCAGCCAAAAATTACGGGGAGTGTAACTACAGTTTACTTTTTAATGATCATCGGATTGATTGTGCTTATCATGGCATGGATGAATTATCTCAATCTGACCACAGCGAGATTTATCTTCAGGGTAAAGGAAGTTGGGATACGCAAAGTAACCGGGGCTTCCCGAAACGCGATAGGTGCTCAGTTTCTAACCGAGTCTTTCCTATTGAATTCGGTGAGCTTCATCTTAGCGATCATTTTTTTCAGTTTGACGGCACCAATGTTTTATCGCTGGATCGGGCTTCCCCATATCACGTCATTCTCAGTTTTCAGCCGATCAGATAATACGCTGCTTGCACTCGTACTTACCGCGTTCATTGTGGGCATCTTCGCCTGCGGATTTTTCCCCGCACTTTTTTTTGCAAGGCTGAATCCGGTGAAAGTTTTAAAAGGAAAATGGCAAGCACCACGAAATGGTTTTTCAGCACGCAAAGCAATTTTGTTCTTTCAATTTTTATGTACCTTGGTTTTGGCCATTGTGGTAGTGGTCTTTCAGCAGCAGTTTACTTTCTTACGAGAGCAGCCACTTGGAGTAAATATTAAACGGTCAATCGTACTTACTACACCTGCTAATGTAGATTCCACTTTTCTCCAAAAACTTTCAGGGTTTAAAGATCAACTCAAATCACAATCAATTATTCATTCCGTAACTACATCAACAGATGTGCCTGGCAACATGATGGGCACAGGTTGGGGAGGAAGCATTAAGAAGTCGATGGATGGTAATGGAATAAATTTCGGAATCAATGTGATTGATCCTGACTTTATTAAAAGTTACCAGCTTAAGCTTTTGGCCGGACGAGACTTTACAATAACGGATTTTCCGGGTGTTCATTTCGGTGATAAGCCGGAACCTGTCATCCTAAATCGTAAAGGAGCAGAGGTGCTCTCCTTTAGAAATCCGGACGATGCTTTGGGAGCTACGATTTATTGGGGCGAGAGTACTTGCGTGATCGTGGGCGTGATCGAAGAATTCCACACGGAGTCCTTGAAAAAATCAATTCAGCCGATGTTGTACACGGCAAACATGGGGCCTGCCATGACTCTAAAATTAACTGAAGGCGCTGATAAAAATATTCCTGAAACAATGGCTCAAATAAAAGAAGCCTGGCAAGCATTCTTTCCTGACAATGCGTTTGATTATTTTCATTTGGAAGATCAATTCAATCAACAATATGATGACGGTGAGCGTGTGGCGCGATTGTTCAACTTATTTTGCTTATTGGCTTTTTCCATTTCCGGCCTCGGGCTGTTTGGGTTATCGTTGTTTACCATTAATGCACGTGTGAAGGAAATAAGCATTCGCAAAATTTTGGGTGCGCCATTTGTTAATCTCCTTCTGACTTTATCCCGCGAGTATTTATTATTAATCGTTATCGCATCGATGATTTCGATTCCATTGGCCTACTTTGGTATGAATGAATGGTTAAATGGATTCGCTATTAAAATTGAATTGAATGCATGGTATTTTATTATTCCTATTGCGACCATATTATTTTTTGCCCTGGCAACCGTACTGGGTCAAACCATGAAGGCCATAATAAAAAATCCAATTGAGTCATTAAAGAATGAGTGATAACGACAAAAGCAGCGTAGCAATCAAACTCCTCCTCCGCACCTTCTGCCAAACGTAATTGCTCAAAAAGATTGAAGATGATTCAATGCAGAAGTTTTAGTGAGAGGTTAAGCTTCAGCGTACGATAGGAATAGCCCGGAAAGAGCGTAAGAAATAAGGCAGGGTGAAACCTTGCAAGAGATAAAAAAAAGTGATCACTAAAGGCCCGGAAGGGCAATAAAAAATAAAGCGCCAGTTGATGATGAGCAAACAAATTTACATGTGATGAATCGCTTGGAAAATCGCACAAAATGGAGACTCCGCCTCCTTAGCCTCTTCTGTCCACCAGAACTTTTAGAAGAGATTGAAGGCGACTTGTTGCAGAAGTTTGAGCGTGATGCACAAACGCTTGGAGAAAAGAAGGCCAAGCGCAGGTTGCTATGGAACACCTTGCGATTCTTTCGGCCGGGTATCATTTTAAGAAATCACTTAAACATTCACACCAACTCTTTGTCTATGCTTTCCAATTATTTTAAAGTAGCGTGGCGTGTCATGCTGCGCACCAAATCTTTCTCCTCCATCAACATCTTTGGTCTCGCGCTGGGCATGACGGGGGCACTGCTACTTTTTCTTTGGATACATCACGAGTTCTCTTACGACCAGTTTCATCAAAACAAAGACCGCTTATACATGGCATGGAATCGCGCCACAGAAAACGGACAAATCAATTGCTGGTCTTACACGCCACGGGTGCTGGCACCCACGCTGAAGGAAGAGTTTGCCCAGGTGGAGCAATCGGTCAGCTTTGCACAATGGGGCGAGCAACATCTCTTTACGGTTGGCGACACACGTCTTACCAAGACCAGCGGTGTGTTTACAGATGCCGCTTTCCTCACGATGTTTTCATTTCCGCTGCTGCAAGGCGACCCCATCCGTGCACTCACAGCGCCCAACTCCATCGTGCTAACGGAAGACTTTGCCCGACAATTATTTGGCGACAAGAACGCATTCGGAGAAACGCTCTCTATCAGCCAGTCGGGTTATACGTTCGAGTTTGTAGTATCTGGCATACTACAAACGCTACCACCCAACTCCGACTTTCATTTTGAGTACCTCATTCCATTCGCTTTCATAGAAAGCATCAGCGAGAAAGACACCAACTGGAGCAACAACTCGGTAGCTACATGGGTGCTACTTACAGAGGGCACACGCAGGGAAGATGCCAATGCCAAATTAAAAGACGTGGTGCGTGCCCACTCCGCCAACGGACAGCACATAGACATCTTCCTGCATCCCCTTACGCACATGCGCTTGCATTCACGGTTCGAAAACGGTGTGCAGGCAGGCGGCCGCATCGATATCATACGCATGTTGGGCATTCTGGGCATCTGCCTGTTGTGTATTGCCGTGATTAATTTTGTAAACCTGAGCACGGCCCGCGCCCAAAGACGGGCTAAGGAAGTGGCCGTGCGCAAGGTAACGGGTGCGGTAAGGGCTACGCTGGCACTGCAATTCATTGCTGAAGCCATTCTGTTAACTGCCATCGCAGGCGCAACATCCCTGGCGGCTGCCTGGCTGCTGTTGCCCGCCTTCAGTGCACTGGTACATGAGACCATTGCCCTGCCGGTGCAGATGCCTGATTTCTGGTTGGCTTTCTTTGCTTTTGTACTCACTACAGGATTGCTTGCCGGCAGCTACCCTGCACTTTACCTGTCGGCTTTCAAGCCGGTAAAAATATTGAAGGGGTTACGGCTGGCCTCTTCACGCAGTGCATTGCGCAACACGTTGGTGGTGTTGCAATTTGGTTTTGCCGTGTCTCTTATTGTGTCGGCCATTGTTATCCGCAGGCAGATCATCTTTGTGCAAAACCGCGATGCAGGCTACTCGCGCGACTGGCTCATACATCTTCCTATCTCCGGTGACCTGGCCAAAAACTTCAACGCCTTCCACCACGACCTGGTGCAGCAAAACCTGGTAACAGCAGTTACCAAAACCAGCGCACCCATTACCGAACAGTGGAGCAGCACCACAGACATGAACTGGCGCGGCAAGAAGCCGGACGACCGCACCGACTTTGAACGCATCTATGCCGACCACCAGCCAGTTACTACCTTTGGGTTAACGTTGGTGAAAGGTCGCGACTTAAACTTACAGCAATTTGCCAGCGACTCTACAGCTGCCCTGGTAAACGAAACTGCCTGGCGCATTATGGGCTTTGAAAATCCGTTGGGCGAAACGATTACCGACAACGGACGCGATTGGCACATTGTGGGAGTGGTGAAAGATTTCGTCTTCACCTCCCCGTATCAGAAGGTGGAACCTATCATCATCTTTGGCGGAAAAGCCCGGTGGGCGTTGCAAGTGGCCTACCTCAAGTTAAATCCTCAGATGCCTGTAACTGACCACTTAGACAAGCTTCAACAGCTCACATCCAAGCACAATCCCGAGTATCCATTTGAATATCATTTTGCCGATGTGGAATATGAGCGCAAGTTCGATAACCTGCGCACCACCCTGATCATTACCACTGTATTTACAACGGCCGCCATTGCTATTGCCTGCCTGGGCCTGCTGGGCCTGGCTACCTATATGACGGAGGCACGCGTAAAGGAGATTGGCATACGCAAAGTATTGGGCGGCTCTGTAGTCAGCATCACGCAACTGCTGAGCTTTGGCGCACTCAAGCCAATCGTCATAGCCGTAATGCTCTTTGCCCCCGGTGCCTGGTTCGGCATTGAGTGGTGGCTGCAGTCGTTTGCCTACCGCATATCGGTAGACTTGTGGACGTTTGTGTGGGCGGCCCTCGCTATACTTTCGTTGGCGCTGCTCACCATCAGCACGCAAACCATCAGAGCTGCCTTGGCCAACCCGGTGGAAAGCTTGCGTAGTGAGTAGGCCCAATTCGTCACCTTCAAAGGCAAAGTGCTATTCTGGCTGTTCATTATTGTGCATGCTTCCCTTAGGGAAATGGTGCAAACTGGTACTATCGGTGACAAAATATTTGTCTATTTTGTCCAATAAGCGCTCATCTCTGATGCCCGTGCGATTACAGAGCAACAAGCTGCCCACGCCCAAGTCAGGATAGAGGCGCAACTCGGTATAGTAGCCACCACCACCTCCCGCATGGGCCAGATAACGGTTACCCTTTAACGATCCCACAAACCACGCATACGACATGCCCGTAGGTTTGCCCTGAATCTGGCCCTCTTCGAAATGAAGTCGTTTATAAGATGCATTCAATAAAGTATCATCGCCAGGCCGCAGCAATGCCTGCGCATAGCGCATGAGTCCCTCAGCATTTCCCATCAAACCACCATAGGCAACACCATTTACATAAAAGGGTCGAAAAGGCTTCCAACCACCCTCGTGTGGGCCCATCAATCGTTGTTTGTCGATCATCCAACCGAGTAAGGCATTCAACCACGACCAGCGTTTTTGATAACCGGTGGCATGGCGGCTTGTTTCCAGTGAGAACGAAAGATTGTTATTGGCACCCACCGGGCTGATGATGTGTTGTTGGATGTAGTCCTGGTACGGCTGTCCGCTCACCCGTTCAATCAGCTGGCCAAGCAATACGTAGCCTAGATTGCTATAGCGAAAGCGTGTACCTGGGGCGAAGTCGAGTGTGGGATTGGCGCGGAGCACGTGGTCAAAAAAAGATCCGGACTTAAAGGTGAAGTGTTCTTCTTCCAGATGCACCCAACGCAGGGGCAAAGGGTTGGGAATACCCGCAGTGTGTTGCAACAACTCCTTCACCGTAACAGCAGGTGGGTAAGGAAAGTCCGGCAGGTAAGTAGCAACGGGCTTATCCAAATCAATGCTGCCCCGCTGCGCTAGCTGCAAAACCGCCACTGCTGTTAATGTTTTGGTGATGGAATACAGGTGCACCATGGTGCGGAAATCTGCGGGTGTTCTGCCTTGCACGTTGCGCCAGCCATGTGCAGCACGGAAGATTGCTTCCTCTGTGTCAAAAAAGACATACTGCAGTGAGGGCGTGCGTCCACTGCTCACCTGGTCTTTTAGAAAGTCATTGATATTTTTCATGTGATGAGGTGTTGAAAAGGTAGCGAAGTAAGCCAAGCCCGCCACCATCATTCCTCCTACCACAAACCGGGTGCACCCACCTTGGGGTTCCCGGCCTGGAGAAAGAAAAGATGTGTGTGCGAAGCTTGCCATTGCGCGATCGATACACAAAGAAACGGGCAACTGCCTGGCTTGGCCTTTTCAAATGATAAGAAGCGCCTTTTCAAATGATAAGAAAATATCACTCCGGGCGGGCCAGCTCATGCCGCAGCCGACTAAGGGAAACGGGTGTGATGCCAAGAAAGGAGGCAATGACGGTGTGGGGGATGAGGTTTTCCAGTTGCGGATAGTGCTCGCGAAAATACAGCAAGCGCTCTTTGGCCGCATAGGAACGGAACAAGACTTCGAAGCGGAGGCTTCGTACAAACTCCTGCTCCACCACGGCCCTGCCAAACATACGAAGTGATTCATGCTGGTCGCTCAACTCGCGAAACGTACCTGCCGGAATTCTGAAGTAGATACAGGTGGTGAGCGCTTGTACCGTAAACAGACTTTGCCCTTGCAGCGTACGTGTAAAGTGAGGTGTTATAACGCATTCCCCCTGGTAGATGCCTGAGGTAATTGGATGACGATCTGCGTCAAGATTGAATCGATGTGTGATACCCTCTAGCTGAAAGTATTCAAATGCGTTGAATCGCCTTTCGTGGAATAGTATTTCGTTCCGCACAACCTGCTCTACGCTGCCATGCGAGCACAACACCGAGACACTGGCGGGATCGACTGGGTAATAACGGTGCAGGATGCGGGTAAGCGCGTACTGATGGTGAGGTTCCAACACAGCATAGGCAGTTAACCGGATGAAGATCGTGAATTGACTGATGATATACAAAATTGTTAGTTGCTTTGGGCATGACGCAAATCGCAAAGCTCTTGGTTTGGCGGATGGAGCGCCAGCGAATTCACCCCCTCGCCTGGCCTGCGGTAATACTGATTCAAAAGCCCCTCCACAAACCAATCAACTCGAAACACCAAACAACTTGTCTCTCCTGCGTTCCATTTCGGTTGCTATCACCCGCGCATGTTCATCTTGAGTGCGCAATTTCTCAATGATGTTGTCGTAGCTTTTCACATCCCGATCCTGGCTCAACTTAAAAACCGTATCTAACTCCACCGCCTCCACTTCAAAACCCACAATGGCCTGCATGGCCCACCGCCTAAAGTCGGCAGGCAGCTGATCATACACGGTGGTAGACCGCGGATTGTTACCTTCGAAATGAAGCGTTGTTTTGCGCATGATATCCTCCAGACCGGCTTCATCCACAAATCGGAGCGCTCCTTTTATATGTACACTCATGTAATTCCACGTAGACGCTGTGTACGGATTGCTGTACCAGGTGCCGCTCACGTATGTATGATGACCGGAGAAAACTATTAGCACGTGGGGGTTATGCAAAAAGACCCGGTGATGGTCGGTGTTTTTCATAAAATGCCCAACCAGGGTAAGCTTGCCTGCATTTTCATAGGCCAGCACGGGCACCTGTGTGGCTACAGGCCGGTGCTGATTGTCACAACCGGATATAAAAGCAAAGGGGTATTGATTGATAAACGCCTGCACTTCGTGTGGATCGTTTTCTTTGTGATAGGGAAGATTGTACATCGTAGACAGATTTGTTGGCGACACAAATGTTCAAACCCCTGTTCAGAAAAAAGTTGTCTTGTGACAACTAATGATTAATGGGAACCCGAAGCGTTAAAGCTTTCTAATCTGTCTGCGTATGCGGCTCAACGAGGTAGGTGTAACGCCAATAAATGAAGCAAGGTATTTTTGTGGAATGGCCTCCATATAAGCTGGTTTGCTGAGCAAATCGAGGTAGCGTTGCTCGGCTGTATCAGTTTGCAGGGACGTAAAGCGTTCGAGCAGATGAAGAATCACATCTTCCCAGAAATTTTTCATTACCGTCTGCATGGCAGGTTGTTTCTCACACAATTTATCAAGCACTGCCTTGGGT
>CAZRQK010000082.1:0-11860 GCA_964602295.1 uncultured Ohtaekwangia sp. | reverse complement strand
GTTCCAGCCCATGCTGTGCCAGCATTGCAACAACGCACCTTGCGAAACCGTGTGCCCGGTAGCCGCTACTACCCACAGCACCGAAGGTTTGAACCAGATGACCTACAACCGTTGTATCGGTACACGTTATTGCGCGAACAACTGTCCTTATAAAGTAAGACGTTTTAACTGGTTCAAATACCACGACAACCAGCAGTTCTACCAGGCCAACCCTGCCATGAACACCGATTTGGGCCGCATGGTATTAAACCCTGACGTGACCGTTCGCAGCCGTGGTGTAATGGAGAAATGTTCTTTCTGCGTGCAGCGCATTCAGGCAGGCAAACTCCAGGCAAAAGGAGAGCGTAGAACACTGGGTGGAGACGAAGTGCAGGTAGCCTGATCGGCATCTTGTACAACGGGTGCGATCGTGTTTGGTGACATGAACAATCCTGAAAGCCGCATCAGCAAGTTGCTGAAGATTTCAAGGGACGAGAAAGGCGCTTCTGCTTTCGATAAGAAAGTAGGCAACCCGCGCGCTTACCGTGTGTTGGAAGAAATTGGCGTGAAGCCGAATATCTTCTACCTCACCAAGATCAGGAACAAAGATGGAGTAAAAGAGAACGCTTAATTGAATTGATAACGAATAACGGATAAAACGACTTTATGCAAGTTTCTTCAGCTTTACGCGAAAGCCTCGTAACCGGTGGTAAAACCGTTGCCGATGTATCCGAAGACATCAGCCGGCAGGTAGAGGGTAAACCTACCCGCCTGTGGTGGATGGCCATGGGGATTTCGTTGGCCTTGTTGGTATATGGATTTTACTGCGTGTGCTACCTGCTCTGGAATGGAGTAGGGGTATGGGGTTTGAACAAAACAGTAGGTTGGGCGTGGGATATCACCAACTTCGTGTGGTGGGTTGGTATCGGTCACGCAGGTACCCTGATCTCTGCCATTTTGTTGCTGTTCCGTCAGAAATGGAGAATGTCCATCAACCGTGCTGCGGAAGCGATGACCATCTTTGCCGTTATTTGTGCGGCATCGTTCCCTGGCCTGCACATGGGTCGCCTTTGGTTAGGTTTCTACTGGGCGTTGCCACTCCCTAACGCATTTGGTTCGCTGTGGGTAAACTTCAACTCGCCACTGTTGTGGGATGTGTTTGCGATCTCGACTTATTTCTCTGTGTCGTTAGTGTTCTGGTACCTCGGTTTGATTCCTGACTTTGCCGTTATCCGCGACAGAGCCGTTCGCATGGGCCATAAAACTCGTGCTGCCGTTTACAACGCATTGAGCTTCGGTTGGGATGGTGCTGCCAAAACATGGATGCGCTACGAATCGGTAGCTTTGATTCTGGCCGGCTTGTCCACACCTCTTGTGTTGTCGGTTCATACCATCGTATCGTTCGACTTTGCTACCTCAGTAATTCCCGGCTGGCATACTACCATCTTCCCGCCATATTTCGTTGCGGGTGCTATCTTCTCTGGCTTCGCCATGGTGTTAACACTCTTGCTGGTAACTCGCAAAGTGTTCAAGTTGGAAGATTACATCACCGTGTATCACATCGAGTTGATGAACATCATCATCATCGTAACAGGCTCTATTGTGGGTATTGCTTACATCACCGAATTCTTTATAGCGTGGTATGGCCAGGTGCCTGCAGAACAATATGCATTCTATAACCGTATGCAAGGACCTTACTGGTGGGCGTACTGGTCTATGATGACTTGTAACGTAATCTCTCCCCAGCTTTTCTGGATCAAGAAGATTCGTACCAACATTGTGGCCACGTTCATCCTGTCCATCATTGTAAACATTGGTATGTGGTTCGAGCGTTTTGTAATCATCGTTACCTCGCTGCACCGCGACTACCTGCCTTCCAGCTGGTCGATGTTTTACCCCACCATGTATGATATCGGTGAGTACCTGTTTACGTTCGGGTTTTTCTTCACCTGCTTCTTCCTGTTTGCCAAGTTCTTCCCGGTAATTAACATGGCCGAAGTAAAGAGTATTGTTAAATCCTCATCCGAAAAGAAACACTAATCATGGAAGCCAATAAGAATTTCGTTGTAGGTGTATTTAATGATGAAGACGTGCTACTGCATGCCGTTGAGCATGTGCGCGAAAAAGGTGTGAAGATTCACGAAGTGTTTACGCCATTCCCGGTGCACGGGCTAGATGAAGCGCTGGGTTATACACGCACGCGTTTGCCCATCGCTGCTTTCCTTTTTGGGATGACGGGCACTTGCCTCGCACTCTTCACACAGATATGGATGTTGGGCTACGACTGGCCCATGATTATCGGTGGTAAGAACCACGCGTCTCTGCCTCCTTTCATTCCGGTAACTTTTGAATTCACGGTGTTGTGTGCAGCCTTTGGTATGGTGATCACCTTCTTCATTGTAAGCGACATGAAGCCCTACAAATGGCCGCGCCAATTCGATGTGCGCAGTACAGACGATAAACACGTGATGGCCATCGACCTGGCTACTAACAAATTCTCGAAAGATGAAATTGCCCGTATCCTGAAAGACAACGGTGCTGTGGAAGTAAACGACAAGAATTTCTAAGATCATGAAGATAAACTTTACACGCGCTCTTCTGATTTCCGGCTCTGCCGCACTGTTGCTGGCAGGTTGCCAGGCAAGTGGCGACTACCAGGGGTTGGAATATGCTCCCAACATGTATCACTCGGTTGCCTATGAACCGCTTTCTCAAATTACCGATGAGGATGCCGGTAAGTGGGTAAACTCACTCGATAATGGCAGGGGAGAATATTTCAATTCCAACAAGTACAATCCCTACCGCATGACCATGCGCGAGCCAGCCCCCAATACCGTGAAGCGCAATGCCAGCGGTTGGTTGCCTTATCGGATGAAAGCGCTGCCTAAAGACAGTATCGCCCTGATGACGGCCAATATGAAAAACCCGCTTGATTCTACCGCTGCGGTAGTAGCGGCAGGAAAAGCGTTGTACACCTCTTACTGCCAGCACTGCCATGGCGCCAAGGGCGAAGGCGATGGAAAAGTGGCTGACAAATATGCGGGTGTGGCCAACCTGAAAGGTGATTCGTACCTGAATATTTCAGAAGGACACATTTTTCAGGTGATTACCCATGGTGCAGGTTTGATGCAGCCACATGGTTCGCAGATCAGCCCTGAAGACCGCTGGAAGATTGCCAAGTACGTGAAGACGTTGCAAAAGAAATAATTATTGAATACTGATAATTCGATACAATGATAGCCGAAGAAAGATACGTTTTTAAACCCGAGACCCAACGCAAGCTCTTTATTGTGGGTGCTATTGGGTTGGTACTTTTTGGTTTGGGTGTGTTCCTGGCCATGAATGCAGGCCACGGCCACGAAGCAGAAGGCCATGCCTCTGCTGAAATTGCCAAAAACCTGGTAGCCAGTGCCGAGCCTGCTGCGGCTGGTGAAGCGGCAGAAGAACACCATGGAAGTCCTACCTGGCTGAAACGAATCTACACCTCTTTGTGGCATAACAACGTTTTCTTCACAGGTATCGGTATCATCGGTCTCTTCTTCGTAGCTATTCAATATGCTGCACAAGCCGGCTGGTCTGCACCCATCAAGCGTGTGCCGTTGGCCATGGGCACCTGGATTCCGATTGCAGGTATTTTGATGCTGATCTTTTGGTTTGTGGTGAAGGCCGATGTGTTCCACTGGACGCACCACGACTTGTACGAGGAGGGCAGCGCAGGCTTCGACCCCATCATCAACGGAAAGAGTGGTTTCTTTTTCTGGCCGCTCGAGGCCGGTGGTTTCCCGTTGTTCTTTGTGTTGCGACTCGTGATTTTCTTCGGGTTGTGGTACCTGTTCTTTATCTGGATCAAGAAGGAAATGTTGGCCGAAGACATCAATGGTGGTACTCAACACTGGTTCAACGCCCGTAAACTGTCTGCTATTTTCCTCATAATATTTGCTGTTTCATCTTCCATTGCCGCGTGGGACTGGGTGATGAGCATCGATACACACTGGTACAGCACCATGATGGGCTGGTATGTTTTTGCAAGCTGGTGGGTAACCGGTCTGGCCATCATTACGCTGATAGTTGCCAACCTGAAAGATGCGGGCTACCTGAAGATGGTGAACCAAAATCACCTGCACGACCTGGGTAAATTTGTGTTCGCGTTCAGCGTGTTCTGGACTTACATCTGGTTCAGCCAGTTTATGTTGATCTACTACGCCAACATTCCTGAAGAAACGGTTTACTTCTTTACACGCATGAAAAATTCACCTTATAGCTGGATATTTTATGCCAACCTGATTTTAAACTTCGTGCTCCCTTTCTTGTTATTAATGACGAGAGACGCCAAACGCCACATGTCGATGTTGAAGGTGGTTTGTCCGATAGTGGTGGTGGGTCATTGGTTCGATTTCTATAATATGATAACGCCCGGTGTGATGAAGAACGAAGGTGGTGTGGGTTTCCTCGAGATTGGTTTGTTCATGGTGTTTGGAGCTGCCTTCTTATACGTGGTGCTGAACGCCTTGTCGAAACATCCGCTGGTAGCGAAGCAACATCCTATGATGGAAGAGAGCCTGAACCATCACATTTAATTAAGAATAAAATTTTGTTGACCATAAATTAACTGATTGAAATTATGAGCCTGATTATCGGAATAGGAATAGTGCTGGTGGTAGCCATCCTGTATATGATTTTCCGTATCGGGAACCTGGTGGGGTTGGTAAAAGGCAAAACTGAAGCCATCGATGAAGAGAGCAATGGCGTACACGCGTGGCTGTTCATGGCTTTTTTGATTGGTAGCCTGGTGCTGTTTGGCTGGTACTCCTGGGCCCACTTCGATTCCTATGTGCTTCCTATTGCATCAGAGCACGGTGCAGTGACGGATCACCTCTTCTGGATCACAATGGTTATTACGGTTTTTGCTTTTGTGCTGATCTCCATCGGTATGTTCTGGTTTACACTGAAATACCGCTACAGCAAAAACCGCAAGGCAGATTTTTTCCCCGATAACCACAAGCTCGAAATTCTTTGGACCATCGTTCCAGCTATCGTGCTTGCATTGTTGATCTTCCGCGGCTTGCGCGTGTGGAATGAAATCACTGGCCCAGCTTCTGAAGATGCCGAGCAAGTGGAATTGATTGCACAGCAGTTTGCCTGGACGGTGCGTTACCCTGGTGTGAAAGACAAAGAACTGGGCCGTCAAAATTTCAAGATGATTGATGCCGTAAACGAGTTCGGTTTGGATTTATCTGACAAGAATTCGTTCGATGATTTTAAGTCGTTGGAGTTACACCTGCCCAAAGGCAAAGAAATCCTGTTGAAAATCCGTGCGAAAGACGTGCTGCACAGCGTATTCTTGCCACACTTCCGTGTGAAGATGGATGCGGTGCCTGGATTACAAACGCACTTTAAGTTTGTGGCTACCAAAACCACTGAAGAAATGCGCACCGAAACGGGTAATCCCAACTTCAACTACGAATTGGCATGTACCGAAATATGCGGCAAAGGTCATTTCTCTATGCGCATGGTGGTGATCATAGAAGAGCCTGAGGCTTATGAAAAATGGAAAGCTTCGCAAGAGTCGTGGTTGAAACAAAATCCTGACTATCTGAAGCGCGTACCTGCCGAACTTCGCGAAGTAGCGATGATCAATGCAGGCATTCCGTTGGAAGCAAAGATTTCTGACCAGGCAGCGGTTACACCAGCATCAACTGTTTCTCTTAACTAAGAATTTATCAAGCAATGGCAACTGTAGATATTCACGCACACACCAACGTTCAACATCATGACGACCATGGTCATGACCACGAACATCACGAAGGCAACTTCTGGACGAACTATGTGTTCAGCCAGGATCACAAAGTAATTGCAAAGCAGTTTTTGATAACAGGTATGGCGTGGGCGCTTATCGGAGGAATACTTTCGATATTGTTCCGCCTGCAGTTGGGTTTCCCTGACGCTAACCTGGAGTGGCTGCGCCCGATTTTGGGTGGCTGGATTACCCCCGAAGGAAAAATTGATACAGAGTTTTACCTGGCTTTGGTAACCATGCACGGTACCATTATGGTGTTCTTTGTACTAACAGCCGGCTTGAGCGGTACTTTTAGTAATTTCCTTATTCCGTTGCAGATCGGTGCGCGCGATATGGCATCAGGTTTCATGAACATGTTGTCGTACTGGTTCTTCTTCGCGTCAAGCATGATCATGCTCACTTCCTTGTTTTTGTCCACTGGCCCTGCTGGTGGCGGTTGGACGATCTATCCTCCGCTTAGCGCGCTACCGCAGGCTATTAGTGGCTCCGGTTTAGGTATGACACTGTGGCTTGTATCAATGGCGTTGTTTATTGCCAGTACGTTGTTGGGAGGTATCAATTACATTACTACGGTAATCAACATGCGCACGCAGGGCATGTCGTTCTCGCGCCTGCCGCTTACCATCTGGGCATTTTTCTTCACAGCCATTATCGGTTTGCTGTCATTCCCTGTGTTGTTTGCAGCGGCTTTGTTGCTGATTTTCGATCGCAGCTTCGGCACCAGCTTCTACCTGTCCGACATCTACATTGGTGGTGAAGCATTGGCCCACGAAGGTGGTAGCCCCGTTCTTTTCCAGCACTTGTTCTGGTTCCTCGGTCACCCCGAAGTGTACATTGTGTTGTTGCCTGCATTGGGTATTACCTCTGAAATCATTGCTACCAATTCGCGTAAGCCAATCTTCGGGTACAAAGCCATGGTGGGATCGATGTTGTTCATCGCCATCCTGTCGTTCGTGGTATGGGCGCACCATATGTTTGTAACAGGTATGAACCCCTTCCTGGGATCCATCTTCACCTTGCTGACACTCATCATTGCGGTGCCTTCTGCGGTGAAAATCTTTAACTACGTAACAACTTTGTGGAGGGGTAACATCGTGTTTACTCCAGCCATGTTGTTCTCCATCGGTCTGGTTTCTTTCTTCCTAACAGGGGGTATCACCGGTATCTTCCTCGGTAACTCGGCTGTGGATATCCAATTGCACGATACCTACTTTGTAGTGGCTCACTTCCACCTGGTAATGGGTAGCGCTTCTTTCTTTGGTATGTTGGCCGGTGTGTACCACTGGTTCCCTAAGATGTTTGGCAGAATGATGAATGACCGCCTGGGTGGTATCCACTTCTGGTTGACGTTCGTGGGCGTGTACATGGTGTTCTTCCCTATGCACTATATTGGTATCGCTGGGTTCCCTCGCAGGTACTATAGCTGGACCAACTTTGAAACCTTCAGCGGATTTGCCGACCTGAATATGCTGGTGAGTATCGCGGCTATTATTACCATGCTTGCCCAGTTCATATTCCTGTTCAACTTTATCTATAGCATTTTCCGCGGCCGTTTGGCTCCTGCCAACCCCTGGAATTCAACCACGCTGGAGTGGACAACGCCACGCAATCCTGGACACGGCAACTGGCCTGGTGAAATTCCTTCTGTGTACCGTTGGCCTTACGATTACAGCAAGCCGGGTGCGAAGGAAGATTTCATTCCCCAGCACATTCCTTATTCCGAAACCCCTGAGTCGAACCTGCCGCATGAAAATGAGTTGGTGAAATTGGAAATGGGTAAGGACCAAGCCATTGTAGTAGATAAGAAACACTAAGGTATTCCGTTAGACTACCTTGAACCCAACAGCGATCAGGCGTTTTCATAAGCTTTGCTTATATACCCTGATCGCTGTTTATTTTTTGATTGGGGTAGGAGGTGTGGTTCGCAGCACTGGGTCTGGCATGGGTTGCCCCGACTGGCCCAAATGTTTTGGCAGTTGGGTGCCGCCCACCGATGCCTCGCAACTTCCTGCCGATTACAAAGACAAGTATGCCGCCTACCGCGATCAGAAGAACCAGAAGTTTGCCCGCTACCTGGATGCTTTTGGCTTTTCTGAAACAGCCGAACAAATCAGAACCGACAAATCGATTTTAATAGAAGCCGACTTCAACGCCACCAAAACCTGGGTAGAGTATGTAAACCGTTTGGTAGGTGTTGCCATCGGGTTGTTCATTGTGGCCGTGGCCATTCGCTCGGTGGCCTTCCGCAAAGAAAGGCCTGTGATATTTTTGGTGGCCGTTCTGAGTTTGGCAGGTGTAGTCTTCCAAGGCTGGTTTGGCTCTATTGTGGTATCTACTAACCTGACCGCGTGGACCATTACCGTGCACATGTTCCTTGCCTTGGTGATTGTTGCACTTTTGCTGCACTTATATCATTGGTCAGGAAACCAGCAGTCGATCAGCGCAGATCGTGCCACGCGATGGCTCTTGGTGGCCTGTATGGTGCTATTGTTGGCCCAGGTTTTCCTGGGCACGCAGGTACGCGAAGCCATCGACCGGGTGGCGCAGTCCTTGCCCCGCGATTCGTGGATTTCCGCCTTGGGGCAGCGCTTTGTGGTGCATCGGTCTTTCTCGTGGTTGGTGCTGCTGGTACACCTTCTTTTGCTCTATAAATGGCGCAAAACCGCTGGGGTAAATGCTTTAACACTCGCATTAATAATCTTAATTTTGGGGACTTTTTTAACGGGTGCTGGCATGGCTTACCTGGCTGTTCCGGCTTATCTTCAGCCCATTCACCTGTTGATTGCCTCACTCGCATTTGGCATTCAATATTTGTTATGGCTGCGAACAAACCCTAAAAAGAGTTACGTGTTATCAAACTGATCTATGACCGGACAATCGCTGGAAATGAGTTGGAGAGAAGCGGCCGTATGGAAAGTACGGGCGTATCTTGAATTGCTCAAGATCAGGCTTTCGATGCTCGTGGCATTTTCATGTGCGTTTGGCTATGGCCTCGCGCTGAGAGGCAGTTTAGATTGGTCAGCATTGGCCATGTTGACTTTTGGAGGTTTCCTGTTATCGGGGGCTTCCGTCACCATCAATCAAATACTGGAAAAAGACCTCGACAAGGTGATGAACCGAACCCGCAACAGGCCGTTGCCTACCGAGCGGGTATCGCACAACGAGGCCGTGTGGTTTTCACTTCTTTGCTTATTGCTGAGTGTTTGGATTTTGTGGACTTACACCAACCCACTAACGGTGATCCTTTCCATCATTTCGATGATACTGTACAGCTTTGTGTACACCCCGCTGAAGCGTGTGGGGCCTATTGCTGTATTTGTGGGGGCCATACCGGGTGCGCTTCCTCCGCTGTTGGGGTGGATTGCCGCTACGGGTTCTATCACCCACGAGGCCATGATCATTTTCGGCATACAGTTTATCTGGCAGTTTCCGCACTTCTGGGCCATTGCCTGGGTAGCCGATGAAGACTATAAACGGGCGGGCTTTAAGCTGCTGCCCTCTGGCGGTGGTAAAGATCTCAATACGGCCATTCAGATAATGGTGTATACCATGTTCTTAATACCACTCGGATTGTTGCCCGCCAAATTCGGAATGACGGGAATAGATTCCGCCATAGTGGCTACCGTGTGTGGTGTGGCTTTCTTTGCCATGACCTTTTCTTTGATGAAAACGGGCAGTCAGAAATCAGCCAAAGCCATTATGTTTGGTTCGTTTCTGTATTTGCCCGTGGTACAGATTGCTTACCTGATGGATAAAATTTAAATGGGATTGGATATGGAGAAGTCGATGTCATCAGAATTCAGAATTGTAGAGGAGCCTAAGAAGCCCCTCGCCATGCACCCAAAAAAGTTTGCCATGTGGCTCTTTTTGGGAAGCGTCATGATGCTCTTTGCTGCTTTCACCTCGGCCTACATTGTGCGCCAGGCAGAAGGCAACTGGCTTTATTTTGAGCTACCTCAGTTATTTTACACCACCACGATAGTCATTCTGCTAAGTAGTGTAACCATGCAATGGGCTTACTTTGCTGCCAAGAAAGATAACCTGGAAACAGCCAAAACAATGATAGCCCTTACCACGGTTTTGGGCTTCGGATTTCTGGTTGGGCAATTGTTGGGATGGAAAGAACTGGTGAGTAACAGCATCCACTTTGTAGGCAACCCATCGGGTTCTTTTCTTTATGTAATTACTGGCCTGCACGGCTTGCACGTGGTGAGCGCCATTGTGTATCTGGTTATTATTCTGGTATCCGTTTTTCGTCTGAAAATACATTCCCGTAACCTGGCACCTATCGAAATGTGCGCCACTTACTGGCATTTTTTGGGCGGACTTTGGCTATATTTGTTCGTCTTCTTATTATTGAACCGCTAATTTAAACCCTCACTATGTCACACTCTTCTGCACCTACAGCCACTGCACATGGAGCCAGCGTTTGGGATGGCGGAGCCTCACCCATGGGCGCCAGCTACGGCAAGCTCATGATGTGGTTTTTCCTCCTTTCTGATGCGTTTACGTTCTCAGGCCTGCTGATCACTTACGGGCTTGTTCGCTCTGCGCACCCCGGCTATGTAGGTACACCTGCCGACTTCAAATTTTCAACCGAATACTGGCCCATCCCTGAAAAGGTGTTCGATGCCATTCCGTTTTTCCACGGACTGGAAGCGCCATTGGTGTTTGTAGGGTTGATGACTTTTATCCTCATCATGAGTTCGGTAACCATGGTGTTGGCTGTGGAAGCAGGCCACCGCATGGATCGCAAAGCGGTAGAAAAGTGGATGTTGTGGACTTTGGTAGGCGGTATTACCTTCCTTACTTGCCAGGCTTGGGAGTGGACACACTTCATTGTTGGAACTGATACACCAACTATGAAAAATGTGTTTAATACAGATACAGGCTTATGGGAACAGGTAAAAGTTTTTGGAGCTAACCTGAAGGTAAATCAATATGGTCCGCAGGATTTTGCCGATTTCTTTTTCTTCATCACAGGCTTCCACGGGTTCCACGTTTTCAGTGGGGTGTTGTTGAATTTCCTCATCTACTATAACACCGTTACCGGTGTGTACGAACGCAGGGGCCACTACGAAATGGTGGAGAAAGTAGGTTTGTATTGGCACTTTGTAGATTTGGTTTGGGTGTTTGTGTTCACCTTCTTCTATCTTGTTTAATTCTAAGAATCGAAAAAATATCAATTATGGCACATCACTCTCACGAACCGCAAGTAACTGTTCTTCCTCCCGATAAAGAGAAGATTAAAAAGTTATGGACTGTTGCCGGCATACTGGCCGCCATTACAGCGTTGGAGTTTATCATCGCTTTTGTCATGCCACATGGTGCAGCTAAAACTGCCATCTTCGTATTGATGACTATTGTGAAAGCTGCCTACATAGTGGGCGAGTTTATGCACTTACGCTACGAGGTAAAGGTGTTGCTGTGGTCTATTCTGATACCGATGGTATTTGTGGTGTGGATGCTGGTAGCATTTGTTTACGAAGGCATGAAGATGTCAGAGATTAATTTCCTCAATTTCTGAGGTGAGTAATTTTTAAGAAGAGGGCTAAGGTTGAAATGAACTTTAGCCCTTTTTTATTGTTGGAGATTTGACGACTGTGAAAAAAATCGCCTATCTGTTTCTTGCGTTATTGCTGCCCGGCATCATCTTTATTTTTCTAAAGAAGTTTGGAAAAAATGAGTTTGATCTGCCGGTCTATGACGTGGCTCAGGCGAGTAGCGCTTGTCCTTACGCCTATCAGTCGCCCTATGTTTTGCCCGATTCACTTTGGAAGAAAGACAGAACCACAGCCACACTTTTTATTTCTCCCGGCACCACTCAGCAACAGAGTAACCTGGAGAAAATCTGGGAAGAATTTACCAAACAAGACTTGAGAATAGTAGACATAGATGCGGGTGAGGCCATGCAATGCATTCTGTTGGCAAAGCATCCTTACACCACCGTGTTGGTGGATGATCAAAAGCGCATCCGCGGGTATTACCTGCCCGACACACGCGAAGAGTTCGACCGACTGAAAATGGAGATCAATATTCTGTTAAAAAGATATTAGTGCAATGGCAACTGTTACTTCACCAGAA
>CAZRQK010000081.1:0-12073 GCA_964602295.1 uncultured Ohtaekwangia sp. | reverse complement strand
GTATAGTCCAATTGATCGTCCCTAAAATCAAGATGTGTTACCATCCGTATTTGACGTGGCCCGAACGCCACGGCTTTGATGTGATGCGCAGCAAGTGTGGAAAGCATTTTTTCTGTTGTCAGGGTTTCGACTAATTCAAAAATCAGAATATTGGTATCGATGGGCATCAGGTATTTCACCCACGGTTGTTGCCCGATGCACTTACCCAATTCCCTGGCTCGCTGGTGGTCTTCCTTCAATCGCTGCCGGTGGTTGTTCAGGGCGAAGATGCCCGCTGCGGCCAGGTAGCCGGCCTGCCGCATGCCGCCCCCCAAAGCTTTGCGCATACGTTTGGCTGCTACGGCCCACTCTTTTTTGCAACACAGCACCGAACCAACGGGTGCGCCTAATCCTTTCGAGAGGCAAATCGAGATGGTGTCGAAGTATTGCCCATACTCACCGGGGCTATCGCCTGATTCGGTCAGTGCATTAAACAGACGTGCGCCATCCAAATGCATTTTGAGTTGGTGCTGGTGCGCAGTTGCAGCTACGGTGGCAATCTGCCGCAGTGTATAATAACTACCCGCTTCGCGCACCACGGTATTTTCCAGCGCAACCACGCTGGTCAGCGGCTGGTGTGCATCGTTGGGGTTGTTGATGTTGGCTTTTACCTCCTCTGCCGACAACCGTCCCCGATCGCCAGGCAGCAGCCTTGCACTCACCAAGCTGTTTCCGGCCAACCCACCCCCTTCATATTTGTAGATGTGCGCCCCTTGGTAACAAATTATTTCCTGGTAGGGCTGCGTCAATACACGAATGCCGATCTGGTTCGTCATGGTGCCGGAGGGACAAAACACGGCCGCATCCATGCCCAGCAGGCCGGCACACATTTCTTCCAGCTTATTTACAGTGGGATCTTCCCCAAAAACATCATCGCCCACTTCGGCCGCAAACATGGCTTCGCGCATGGCGGATGTGGGTTTGGTAACGGTGTCGCTGCGCAAGTCAACCAGCATAGAATAAAAACAAGCGCTGAAGTTACCAAAAAGGAAGTACCCACATAGCTGGTAGACGGGGGAAATATTCAAGAATCAGCCCGCGTGCAGCAGGGGCATCTGTCGATCAGTGCCTGGCTTTCATGCTGTTGGGCAGCAATACCGAAAACGTGGCACCACCTCCTTCAACCGAGGCCAGTTGTATGCTGCCACCCAGTTCTGTTACCAGTTGCTTTACCAGGTACAAGCCCAATCCGGAGCCACTGCCTGCCGCTGCTTTAAAGAACAATTCGAAGATGCCCTTCTGGTACTCTTGAGGTATACCAATGCCATTGTCTTCCACCACCAGCCGTGTCTGTGTGACCGATACTTCGGCTTCTATTTTTAAGGTGGGGTTTGCAATGGTGCGGTTGTGAAATTTTAACCCGTTCGAAATGAGGTGACGTAAGATCACACGTAAGCGTTTACCGTCTGTGCATAGAGGCACCCGTTCGGTTATCGCCATCCATACATGAACTTGCGGATAGGTGGGGCAAAGTTCTTTCAACACCAGGGCTATTTCGTCTTCCAAGTTTACCACTTCGCGGGTAACGCTTTCCCTGTTATGGTCGGTTACGGCCACAATGTCTTTCAGCAAAGTATCGAGGTGCAGCATGCGCTCCTGAATCATGTTGGCGTAGGAGGCGATGGTGGGTGTAGGTTTTTCTAAATGAATCAGGTTCACCAGCCCCAGTATCGATGTGAGGGGTGAGCGCAGGTCGTGCGATGCATGGTAAATGAACTGGTCTAGTTCGTGGTTGAGACGCTGCAATTCAATGACTTGCTTTTTGCTCTGCGTAATGTCATGCACAATCCCTTCTACAAAATTGCCTTCGCTGAAGTGTTTGCAACTGATGGTGACCCACCGGGTATCGTTTTCGCCTGCCAGTTGAAATTCAAAACCATCGGCTTTGCCATAACGCATCAATTCGCGCGTAAGCGACATGTACTGATTGGGTTCACGAAACAGCTCGTTGAAAAAAACTGTCTGTGCGCTGTCGCAATCGAGTATGTCTACCGCCTTTTCGTTCATAATCAACACACGGCCATCATCAAATCGGTATTTAAAGATGCCTATAAAGGAGTTGTTGAAGAGGGCGAGGTATTCGTTGCGGATATTCTTTACCCGGTAGTTATACAATACATTGTGCGAGGCATCGCGCACGGTAACTTTAAACCCCGTGTGGGCACCTTCTTCGCTGAAGAGCGCCTGAATTTTGGTTTTCGCCCAAAAATTTTTGCCTTTCTTTTTTACGCGCCATCCGGCCAGGTGAATGCGGCCATTCTCTACCGCGCGTTTCAAATCTGCTTCGGGTTTTCCGGCTTCGCAGTCTTGCAGTGTGTAGAACATGGCAAAGGGCTTGCCTATCACTTCCCACTCTTCATAACCCGAAATGTGTACCGCCTCGAGGTTGCTGCTTCGCACCATGCCGTGGATGTTAAGCGTAAACTCTTCGTAGTCGCGCAGAATGTTGAACAGCGAGTTGAAGCGATCCTGCTCGGTAGATGCAGGAGGATGGGAATGGTCGCCCACCAAAAAAGAAGTAGAATGAGAGGAGGGGTTGCTCATTAGGTATCTCAGCCAATTTTAAGGTGCATCAAAGCACGCTAAAAATCTGCTTACCCACCTTTTGATAACGTAACCTAAAATGACACACCCGTCTTTGGCGAGGTAAACATGGAGTGAACAACTTCATTAGAGTCGCCATTTCTTGTGCATTTCTACCTGTTTCAGATGGCGGATAGGAACGAGGCCAGGTTTTGTTCGGAAGTAAGGTTGAGTTTTTTGCGCAGGCGGTGGCGTGCCACTTTGGCGCTTTCGGGCGATATGTCGAGTACGGCCGCTGTTTCCTTGGTGTCGAGGTTGAGGCGTATGAGGGCGCACAGCTTGCGGTCGTTGGGGCTCAGATCGGGGTAAAGTTCATTTAGCCGGTCGAAGAAACTTTGGTGCACCTGTTCGAAATGCAGGCGGAAGTTCTCCCAATCTTTGTCGAGGTGGAAGCTGTAGTTCACCGTGTTCAACAAGGCGTTCAGCTTGGTACGAATCTGCCCGTCATCGGCACTGCGTATTTCTTCAACAGCAGCCTTTATATTTTCCAACACTTCATTTTTCTGAATCAGGTTCAGCGTGTAGGTGGTTAGCTCCTTGTTTTTGAATTCAATCTCCTGCTTCAATCCTTCCTGGCTCAGGCGTGCGTTCTCAATTTCCGACTCCATCAGCGCCTTGCGTTCTTCCATCAACTGGCTTTCTTTTTCTGCCAGCTCTTTTTCTTTTTTACTTTTCAGACGCTGACGATTGAGCAACAGAAACGCAATGATGATCACCATGGCCAACATTACCAACGAGCCATAGAGCAGTGTTTGGTTCAGTATCTGCCTGCTTTTGAGTGCGCGTATTTCTGCCTCCTTCTTTTCTGTTTCGAAGGCTATTTGCATTTCTTGAATCTGCCTGCTTTTTTCTTTGCTGAACACACTGTCGTAATAAACGCGGTGCAGTTGGTGGTAGCGGTAGGCATTTTTGAAGTCGGCCTGATCGCTGCTGATTTCCGCCAGCAGGCGGTAGGCTTCGGAGGTATCTTCCGTAAGTTTTATTTTTTGGGAGATGGCAATGGACTGCTCCAGCTTTTCTTTGGCGAGGTCGTACTTTTTTTGTTCGCGGTAAATTTTAGCGAACAGCAGCGTGCACTTCACTTTGTTGTAGTCATGTCGGTTCTTTTCGTTCAGTACCATGGCCTCTTCCAGGTCGGCCAATGCGCTGGTGTGTTGCTGCATGGCATCGTACACTTCGGCACGGCTGTGCAGGGCGGTGGCGGCACCGCGCTCGTTGTGAAAAGATTTAAAAATATCGATGGCGCGCGACAGTTGGTTGAGCGCCTCTGGGTAGTCTTTCATCTGAAAATACATGGTGCCCACGTTTACCAACACTTTGGGCACCTCCTGCTGCTGGCCTAATTCATTGAACAGGGCGATGGAACGGTTGTAGTAGTCCAGCGCCTGCTCGAATTTTTTTTCGTGCACGTAGGTAATGCCGATGCCATAGCTGGCCGTTGCTTGCCCGCTTTTGTCGTTCGCTTTTTCGAAATAGGTAAGTGCTTCGCGGTAGTTCTCAAAAGCTTTTTTGGTATTGCTGCGCGCTGAGTAAATGCCACCGCAGTTGACGAAGCACTCGGCAGCGAGCTTCCATTGCCCGGTTTCAATGGCCAGGTCGATGGCGTCACGCAAAAGCACTAATGCCTGATCGAAATCGTTGCGGAATCCATACGTTACGGCCAGCCGCATAGTGGCCATGGCTTCGCCTTTTTTATACCCCAGTGTGCGTGCCAGTTCAATGGCCTCGTTGGCATAGGCGGTGGCTTGCAGATTGTCTTTACCGCGGAGTTCGTGCGCCAGCTGTGTTAACACCGAAACACGGGCTGTGTCTTTGACGTTTTCAAGCAGTGCCTTCAGGCTATCGGCACGTTGCGCGTAGGTGCTGAGTAGTGAAAAAGAAAAAGCCAATAAAATAAAAACACGCATACCCATTTTTTCTCCTTTCGCTTCAGCCATCGCCCCGGTTTTGTTTGGCGTAACAGTTACCCACCGAAATTAGAAGGTGCTTTTGTCAAAAAAAAGGAAACATTCTTCGAGGTGTGGTGCATGTATTGAATGGAGGATTGTTTCTTAATAATGTGCTAGTGCACGTATAAGGGCGAATTAAGTTGCTTTTTAGCGCGGGGAAGTCTACTTTTGTGCACTTAAATCGCGGGGTGGAGCAGTTGGTAGCTCGTTGGGCTCATAACCCAAAGGTCACAGGTTCGAGTCCTGTCCCCGCTACAAAAAGCCCCGGCTGGTCAGTCGGGGTTTTCTTTTTCAGAATTTGTTATGTCGGCCACATCCACAACCAAACATAAAGCGGGCTTTGTAAGCATTGTTGGCAAACCCAACGTGGGCAAAAGCAGCCTGATGAACAAGTTGGTGGGCGATAGTCTCTCCATCATCACCGCCAAGGCGCAGACTACGCGCCAGCGCATCATGGGCATACTCAATGGCGCTGATTTCCAAATTGTGTACTCCGACACACCGGGTATTTTGGAACCCAAGTATGAGTTGCACCAGGCCATGATGAACTATGTGAAGGTGAGCCTGGAAGATGCCGATGTAATTCTGTTGGTAACGGAGCTGGACGAAAAATACGATGTCACTTTGTTCCAACGCTTCCAGGAAATCACCACGCCCATTATTTTTTTATTGAACAAAGCTGATAAGGGCAAGGGATCGCAGGTGGAAGACAAGCTGGCCTATTGGAAAGAGCACATCAAAGCCAACGAATACCTGGCGGTGTCTGCCGTAACCGGGCAGAACCTGGATGTGTTGCTGGAGCTGATCAAAAAATACATGCCGGAGCACCCCGGTTATTACAGCAAGGACGACCTGACCGATCGCTCTGAAAGATTTTTTGCAGCCGAAATTATTCGTGAGAAAATATTTCTGAACTACGAACAAGAGGTGCCCTACAGTACCGAGGTGAGCATAGAAAGTTTTAAAGACGATGGCGCCATGGTGAAGATACGCGCCATTATTTATGTGGAGCGCGATTCGCAAAAGGGTATTATCATAGGCAAGGCAGGCAGCTCTTTGAAGAAAGTGGGCACGCAAGCACGCAAAGACTTAGAGAACTTTTTTAAGCGCAAGGTATTTTTAGAAACACACGTAAAGGTGGCCGACAATTGGCGAAAGGAGAAAAACAGGCTGCGGCAATTCGGCTACTTAGAGTAACCGATATTCTGTGCACCTTTGCAGTATTTTGAACAATGAAATGACATGGCGAACGTAGTAGCGATAGTAGGAAGGCCCAACGTGGGCAAGTCCACCTTTTTTAACCGGTTGGTAGAACAACGCCAGGCCATTATGGACGACATGCCCGGTGTTACGCGCGACCGCCATTACGGCTATGCCGAGTGGACCGGCAAGTTTTTTACCGTGATAGACACGGGCGGCTACGTTACCGGATCGGACGATAAGTTTGAATCGGAAATACGTAAGCAGGTGGAATTGGCGCTGGAAGAATGTACGGCTGTGATTTTTATGGTAGACTGCCGCGATGGTTTAACCGGCTACGACAAAGAGTTTGCCAACATCATACGCAGGTCGAAGAAGCCCGTGTTTGTGGCGGCCAACAAAGCCGACACTCCTGACAAGTCGTTGCTGGCATCGGAATTTTATGAGCTCGCTCTGGGCGAGGTGTACCCTATCTCTGCAGAAAACGGAGGCGGCACAGGCGAGTTGCTGGATGAGTTGATCAAGGTTTTTCCTACCGAAGGCGTGGAAGATCCTGATGCAGGCATTCCCAAAATTGCTATTCTGGGCAGGCCCAACGTTGGTAAGTCTTCATTGCTCAACGTGCTGTTGGGCCACGAACGCAGCATCGTTACCGATGAGGCCGGCACCACGCGCGATGCCATCCACTCGCGCTACCGCATGTATGGTAAAGATTTTATTTTGATCGACACTGCCGGTATTCGCAAGAAAAGTAAAGTACACGAAGACGTAGAGTTCTATTCGGTGCTTCGTTCGCTGCGTGCGCTGGAAGAGTGCGATGTGTGCATTTTTGTGATTGATGCGGTGCGAGGTATGGAGTCGCAGGATGTGAACATCATCAGCCTGGCGCACAAGCAGGGCAAGGGCATTGTGATTATGGTAAACAAGTGGGATCTGATTGAAAAGGACAGCAAGACATCCGACAAGATGAAGAAAGATATGCTGGAGAAGCTGGCACCCATCGATTACATTCCGTTTGTGTTTGCCTCAGCGTTAGAGAAGCAGCGTATTTTTCAGGTGGTGGAAAAGGCGGTAGAAGTGTTTGAAAACAAAACGAAGAAAATTCCTACTTCGGCCTTGAACGATGCCATGCTGCCAGAGATTGCCCACTACCCACCTCCTGCCCTGAAAGGGAAGCACATTCAGATTAAATACATTACCCAGGTGGGGGCCAAGACGCCATCGTTTGCCTTTTTCTGTAACCTGCCTCAATATATACAGGAGTCGTATCAGCGGTTTTTAGAAAACCGGCTGCGCGAGAAATTCAATTTTGAAGGTGTGCCGGTGCGTCTCTTCTTCCGTAAAAAGTAAGCTTGAAAAGACCACACACGGTTGCATTCAGGTTTCAAACAGTTGACGGATGGTTGTTAGGCGATGGAAAAGGTCGAAAAATGATTTTTTTATTACTTCAGCCCTCATAATCGGGGTATCGTAGTATATTTGCGTCCAAATTTCAAAACCTGTAAAAACTATGAAAAAACTGATCGCATTATTGATGGTATGCGGTTTCGCGTTTGCTTTCGTGGCTTGTGGTGGTAAGACTGAATCCACTGAAGCTGAGACTGCAACTGAACCTGCTGCAACTGAAGCACCTGCAGACACTACTACTGCTCCTGCGGACACTACTGCCGCTGCCGCTGATAGCACTGCTGCTCAGTAATCCATTAAGAAGGATTGTACGAAAAGGCTTTAGATTTTCTAAAGCCTTTTTTATTTCTTGCCGGTTGAATGCCTGCCGGTATCGCTCCACTATTGCAAAATCGGGTACCCGATGTAGCTCTTCCCTATTGCCTTCAGCTGTGGGCCGACTCGCCTTTTCAATTTAAGCTGCGCAAGGCCCGCCAAACCAAGGTGGGCGATTTTAGTTGCCGGCCGGGAGCTACCCCGCAGATTACTGTGAATGAAGATCTGCACCCTTTCGTTTTTCTGATTACGTACATACACGAAGTAGCGCATCTGCATGTGCACAAAACATTTGGCAGTCGCGTAGAAGCGCATGGCAGCGAGTGGAAGAAAAGGTTTCAGTTGCTGCTGGAGCCCGTTATGCACGAAGGTGTTTTTCCACCGCGGTTGCTCGAAGGTTTGCGCGTTCATATGGCCGACCCGATGGCCTCTACTTTTTCAGATCCGGTTATTACCCGGCTTTTGCGCAGCTACGATGCGCGCGCCTCGCAACTCACCCTGCTTTCAGAAATTCCGGAAGGAAGTGTTTTTTCGCTGAACGGGCGCTGGTTCCGCAAAGGAAAAATCAGGAGAACACGGGTGTTGTGTAAAGACATGCACTCCAGGCGCAGCTACCTGGTGCCTGTAGATGCCCCGGTGCAAAATGTTCAGCTAAGCCTTCTTTGAATGTGCCCCTCCACCAGTTGATAAAACCGGTGTGGATGCAGCGTGCGCCAGTTTCCTATGGTCAGGTTATCGCCCATTTCCACGTGCAGGTGTAGCTGGAACCGTTTCATTTCGTTGCGCACAAACTCAGGGAAACTGACAGCAGCTATCCAGCCACCCTGTTCGGCAATGTCCTGTTGCCACTCCTCATAATAGCAGTCGTCTGCGCCATGAAAGTTCATGATGTTTTCGCCCAGCAAAATAAATTTGTGAATGCCCTCGGTCAGCAGCGGCTCAATAATGTTGCGTTTCAGCTCCATGATATCGTTGTGCAGCGTGTCGTTCCACTCACCCAACAGTTCTAAAATGGCCACCTGCTCGTGGTAGTCGATGTAAAGAATTTTGAGGTACAATGTTTCCGATCCGAACGAATCCCAGGCAGGGTCTATGTAGTAGCCGTAAATGGTTTCGGTGTACAGGTCATAGTTGTATTCCTTACCATAGAAAGGCGATTGGTCGTCTAAAGACGAGTCGTAGTATTTCAGCCAGTTGGAAAAAGGTTCGATGGTGTGCATGAAATGACGCGCTATATGCTGTGAGAAAGGAGAAGCCCTTCTGGTGCCGGCTTTTCCACCGACAACACAAGGGCTTGCCCACAAAGTTCCGCAGGGTGTTTAGCCCTGGTTGGCTACTTCAATCACTTTGTTCCAAACGCGGAACACATTTTTATAACAAATCTTTTCAATGTCATCTTCCGTGTAGCCACGTTTCAGCAGCACGTAGATCAGGTTAGGATATTGCGACACATCTTTCAAGCCTGTTGGCAGACTATCGCCTACGCCATCATAGTCGGAGCCCAGGCCCACATGATTGATACCCGCTAGTTGCACTACACGGTCTATGTGGTTGGCCACGGTTTCCACATCGGCAAACAACGAAGGGTTGTCTTTCTGAAACTGTTCGATGATGGGTTTGGCCAGCGAGTCGCTCATCTTTAATTGTTGTTCGGCCAGTAGTGCGCGCAGCTTGTTCCTGTTTTCTTCGTTTTTGGCACGCACTGTAGAGTCGAGGAAGGCAGAGCCAAAGTTGATCTGTATAACGCCATCGTTTTGTGCCAGCAGTTTAATCATGTCATCGCTCATGTTGCGCTGGAAACCAGGCGTGAATGCGCGGCACGAAGAGTGCGAGGCAATGACAGGTGCTTTGGTGATTTTGATTACCTGGTAGAACGTGCTGTCGTCTACGTGCGAAATGTCTACCATAATGCCAACTTTGTTCATTTCGGCCACCACTTCACGCCCGAAAGGACTCAATCCATTCCAGGTGTGCGTAGTGTCGTACGAGGAGTCGCATATCTGGTTGTCTTTGCCATGTGTTAACGTGACGTAGCGAATGCCGCGATCGAAGAAATATTTTACATTGTTGAGGTCATCGCCAATAGGCGCACCGTTTTCCATACCCATCGGTAATGAGATTTTACCGGCCTTGAAGTTGGCTTCTATTTCAGCAGGAGTGCCTGCCAGCGCAAATTTGTCGGGTATTTGTTCTGCAATGGCTGTAATCATGTTGATGAGTGAGTCGGCCAATGCTTTGCCCTTGTCGGGGAAAAGTTGGTTTTCGGAAGGAATGTAGATCGACATGAAGGGCGCATCGAGCCCACCTTTTTTAGCGCGTTCAAAATCAAAATCACCTTCGGTGGTCGACACCGGTATGCCCATGTATTCGCGTTCCACCCTGAAGTTTTTCATCTTCAGCCGGTAAGGCAAATCTACGTGGCCATCGGTAATGATGTAGCGGTGGGCCAATTCATCAGCATAGGCACGCAGTTCGTCATCGTTCATGCGCTCTACCGGTTTTTTTTCCTGGCAGGCTACCATAGCTAAGGCAGCTAGCCCCAACAAAAAAGAAAAGAGTCTATTAGGCATACAGGTTTGGATTAACTTTGCCAAGATAAAAGTTTTGTTGAAGAGGTCTTTCAAGTAATTTGTGGCAGCGCAGGAAAACGTGCAAGCGGTAAGCAAGGCGCAATTGGCGCTGCGAAACGGGCAAGACAAACCGGAAGTGTGGATTGCCTACCAAGGCGTGGTATACGATGTTACCCACTCGCGTTTGTGGCGAAACGGTAAACACTACGAACACTGGGCCGGGCAGGATTTAACAGACGAGTTGAAAGATGCGCCCCACACGGAGCGTGTATTCGAAAAACTGAAGGTAATCGGAAAATTGATTTAAGTAATTATGATACTTGTTGCTGACAGTGGCGGTTCGAAAACAGATTGGCGCCTGCTGAAGAAAGACGGATCCATAGGCCAGGCGCATACGCTGGGCTTTAATCCGTATTACCAACCTATTGAACACCTGCACAGCATGGTGAAGGATGCACTGGTGCCGCAAGTAGCTGCCGAGCCCGTAGAAAAAATATTCTTCTATGGCTCAGGCGTATCGTCTGAGAAGAATCAGCAAATGATCAAGAACACCTTTCTTGCATTTTTTCCAGGAGCGGAAATTGAAATTGGTTGGGATTTGCTGGCTGCAGCCCGTGCCCTCTGTGGACGCGAGCCGGGCATAGCGTGCATCATTGGCACCGGTTCTAACACCTGCCTGTACGATGGTGAAAAAATTACAGGCAACATTGCCAATCTGGGTTGGATACTGGCCGATGAAGGTTCGGGAACGAATATCGGCAGAAAGTTTCTGGTGGCGTACTTGCGCGAAAAGTTGCCCGCAACATTGGCGGCACAGTTCAAAGAGCGGTTTCCGTTTTCGCGCGAAGAGTTTTTAGAGCGCGTGTACCAGCAAGAGAAGCCCAGTGCCTTTCTGGCCAGCTTCATGAAGTTTATTTTCCAGCACCTGAAAGAGCCTTATTGTTACAAACTGGTGTACGATAGTTTCGCTGAATTGTATGAAGAAAATGTGATGCGCTACCCCGACTATAAAAACCTGAAGGTGCACTTTACCGGTTCCGTTGCATTTTATTTCAGCGATGTGTTGCGGCAGGTGGCCAACGACAAAGGCATTACTGTAAAAAATATTCTTGAAAGCCCGATTGCAGGGCTCACGCTGTATCATCAACAAAAGTGAACGTAGTATACAACTTACCTTAAAAACCATCGCACCTTGATTTCAACCACTGAATCTTCTTCTAATTACAGCAACCTGGAGCAGATGGGTGTGCGCGAGTTGCTCACCAACATCAACCGCGAAGACCAAACCGTTCCGCTGGCCGTTGAAAAAGTAATTCCCAAAATAGAAGCACTGGTAAAAGTGGTTGTGGAGAAAATGAAACAGGGCGGCAGGCTGTTTTATATTGGCGCAGGCACCAGCGGGCGCCTGGGTGTGGTAGATGCGTCTGAAATTCCCCCTACATACGGTGTGGCGCAGGGTCGTGTAATTGGTTTGATGGCCGGTGGCGATCGGGCCATTCGTGTGGCCGTAGAAAATGCTGAAGACGACTCGGTGCAGGCCTGGAGCGATTTGCTGCAACACCACATTAACGAAAAAGATGTGTTGATAGGCATTGCGGCCTCGGGCAGAACCCCTTACGTGATTGGTGGCGTAAAAGATGCGCGCAGGCACGGCATCGTTACAGGTTGTATTACCTGCAACGAAGGCAGCGAGTTGGCAAAGAGTGTCGACTTCCCCATAGAAGTGGTGGTAGGCCCGGAGTTTGTTACGGGCAGCACCCGCATGAAGGCAGGCACCGCGCAGAAGTTAGTGCTGAACATGCTCTCCACAGCGGTGATGATTCAGTTGGGCCACGTGAAGGGCAACAAAATGGTAGACATGCAGCTAACCAACCAGAAGCTGGTAAACCGTGGCACCCGCATGATTATGGAAGAGCTGGGCGTGGAAGAGTCGGTGGCCGAAAAACTTTTGCGCGAGCATGGCAGCGTGCGCCAGGCAGTGCAAGCCTTCAGAAAATAACCTACCAGGGC
>CAZRQK010000080.1:0-12860 GCA_964602295.1 uncultured Ohtaekwangia sp. | reverse complement strand
GGGCTATACCATTCTGGAGAAAACCAAAGCTTTCGTTTTTGAAGCCGGTAAAGTCATACTTGCCATATCTATTGTGCTGTGGGTGTTGGCCAGTTACGGTCCGGCCGACCGGATGGAGAAAGCCGAGGAGGTTGTATTAGCCGAATTGACCAACGTGCGTATTACCGAAGAAGAGCTGGAAAACCGTGTGGCTGCTTATAAGCTGGAACACTCTTATGCTGGTATTATTGGCAAAGCCATAGAACCGGTCATTCGCCCGCTGGGTTACGATTGGAAAATTGGCATTGCCCTGATCACCTCTTTTGCCGCCCGCGAAGTTTTTGTGGGCACCATCGCCACAATCTATAGCCTGGGCTCAACCGAAGACCAGCCCACCATCAAGAACCGGTTGCGCAATGAAGTGAACCCCGAAACAGGTGGACCACGGTTTACACCGGCCGTAGGGTTTTCCCTGCTTGTGTTCTACACTTTTGCCATGCAGTGCATGAGCACACTTGCCATTGTGAAGCGCGAAACCAAAGGCTGGAAATGGCCGCTGCTGCAGTTGGCTTACATGACAACCCTCGCTTACCTTTCTGGCTTCTTGGTCTACCAGTTGTTGGCCTAAGTAGCTTCTTTGTGTTTTCTAATTATCTTTAGGAAGCTATTCGCTTTAATCTATGACAGCCCTGCACAACTCTCAACTAGGCTTATTGTATTTGGTTCATTTGCTTATCAGTTCTGATGGCGTGATTGATGAACGTGAAAAAGCCGCACTTCAGAAAATCAAGACCAAGGAAAACATAAGCGATGCTTTGTTTGCCCAATTTCAAAAAGACGTGAGCGAAAAAAAAGAACGCGAAATCTATCAGAATGGAATTGAGTTGCTGAACAAATGTAGTGACGAGGAAAAGCTGAATGCCTTCGTGAATCTGTACAAGCTTTCAGAGGCAGACGGTAATGTGCATGTAAAGGAAGTGCGGCTGTTACTCTACTCCATCAAACTGACAGGCATCGAGTTTAACGATGTGGTAGACCGTGCGCGCCAAACCGCCTGATTGCAATACATGAAATATTTTTCGCTGGCAGCGATCGCACTGCTTTTCGGTTGCTCCCAACCTGGTAATGTTTTCCAAGATGAGCATTTGCAGCAGGTAGCCGAATGGCAGGACAGGCGTGAGACTGACAGCCTGGTTCTTTACCTCACCCACGCTGAGGCCCGCTACCGGGAACGCGCTGCGCTTGCTTTGGCATCCGTTCAGGATTCTGCCGCTGCCCTTCCTTTAGGAAATGTTTTGCTGGACGATAAGGATGCGCAGGTAAGAGCAGCCGCAGCCTTTGCCTTGGGGCAAACCCGTGGGTTTCAGCCAGCCAACGCGTTGATACCTGCCCTAACCGATGCAGACCCCATGGTCCGCAGAGAGGCGTTAGAGGCATTGGGCAAAACCATCCGCAAAGAAGACCTCGGTGTATTGATTGCCTTTCAGCCTGCCGATTCTTTGGCTGAAGAAGGTCTTGCCTGGGGCATCTATCGGTTGGGCGTGCGTGGCCTGCTTGACTCCGCACTCCTCAAAAAAACAATGCTACTGCTTACATCATCGGGAAGTACGCAGGCCAGGTTGGGTGCGGCACACACGCTGAGCCGCGGTCTTTACAAACCTTTTAATGGCATGCTACAACAAATTCAAAAGGCGGTTGAATCGTCATCAGTCGAAGTGCGCATGGCCCTTGCCAACGGCCTTCGGAATTTTAATGGTGAGGAAAGTCTATTGCTGCTAACATTACTGATAGAAGATGACGACTACCGCGTAAGAGTGAATGCCGTTCGTTCGTTGCGCGCTTTTGCTTGGGAAGCGGCTGCGCCTCACTTACAGGGTGCGGTGCGCGATGCCAACGCACACGTAGCGGTGGCTGCAGCCGAAGTAGTTCGTGCGATGATCCGTAAAGACGATGCCACCACCGTTTGGCAATGGGCCAACGAATTAACCAACCAACGCGCGCAAGCCATCCTATTCGAGGCGGTACTGAAAGCAGAACCGCTCACCGAACGCGCTGACAAAGTGAAAGCGATGTGCCAGGCATCCAACGACTCCTACCATACCGCATGGCTGCTTACTGCGCTTGCGCAAGACCCATCGCAAGCAGCCTTCATTCATCAAACACTACTGGCAAGTAAAGCCCCGGTTGTTCAATCCACTGCCTCCGAAGCATTGGTACGCATTAACCGTAATCCGCAGTTTAAGAAAGAATGGCGCGCACAGTTTGCGGAGTATTACCGCACCGCCATTGCTACAGGCGATGCCGGTGTGATTTTGCATGCGTGCGAAGCCCTGAAGGATTCAACGCTGGGCTACAAAGAGATGATTATTGATTACCAATTCTTGAAAGATGCCCGTCAACAACTTTCGCTTCCGCGCGATCTGGAGGCCATTCAGCCGCTGGATGAGGCCATTGCTTATTTTGAAGGCAAACCATTGTCAAAGCTCAACCTTCCGGCTTTTAATCATCCCATCAATTGGGATTCTGTGAAACTGATTTCGTCTGAACAAAAGGTACAGATTGAAACAACACGCGGAAACATCGAATTGCTTCTTTTGGTGAATGAAGCCCCCGGCTCCGTTCTCAACTTTGTACAACTTACCCGTAAGCAATATTTCGATGGCCGGTTTATTCATCGGGTGGTCCCCAACTTCGTGGTGCAAACGGGCTGTAAAAGAGGCGATGGCTACGGCAGCGAAGACTATTCCATCCGCTCGGAATTTTCAAGGCGCAGGTACACCACGGGCAGCGTGGGCATGGCTTCGGCCGGTAAGGACACCGAGGGCACGCAGTGGTTCATTACCCATTCGCCCACCCCGCACTTAGATGGCGGATATACCATTTTTGCAGAAGTTACTGCGGGGCTGGATGTGTTGCACACTTTACAAGTTGGCGATCAAATTGTACGCGTTTCTTTGACCGATAATTAATTACTTTGCGCCCCATGCAGCTATTCTACCAGAACGCTCGTGTTGGCATATTAGGCGGTGGCCAGTTGGGCCGCATGCTTATACAAGCGGGTATCGACCTGAACATAGAATTTTCCGTGCTCGATCCGGATGCGCAAGCTCCTTGTCATCAGTTGGCGCCCTTCACACACGGTAAGCTTACCGATTACAATACCGTGATGCGCTTTGGCGAAACGTGCGATGTGATTACCATAGAAATTGAAAATGTAAACACCCAGGCACTGAAAGAGCTGGAAAAACTTGGTAAGAAAGTTTTCCCCCAACCAAACATTATAGAACTGATACAAGACAAACGCACGCAAAAACTATTTTACCAGCAAAAAGGCATCCCTACCTCCCCATTTGTGCTAACCGCCAATAAGGCCGAAGTGGAAAACAATCGTGCATTTCTGCCTGCGGTAAATAAGTTGGGCAAAGAAGGTTACGATGGCCGCGGGGTGCAGGTGTTGCGAACGGAAGCAGACTTACCCAAAGCATTCGATGCGCCCGGTCTGTTGGAAAAACTGATCGACTTTGAAAAAGAAATAGCGGTGATTGTGGCGCGCAATGAGAAGGGGGAAATCAGTTGCTTCCCAGCAGTTGAGATGGTGTTTCACCCTACGGCCAACCTGGTGGAGTACCTCTTTGCCCCAGCCGAAATTACGGAGAGCATTCGCCTGCAGGCGGAAGCCATTGCTCGCAAAGTAGTGCAAGAGTTGCAGATGGTGGGGCTATTGGCGGTGGAAATGTTTGTAACCAAAACAGGCGAAGTACTGGTAAATGAAGTGGCGCCACGGCCGCACAACAGCGGCCACCAAACCATAGAGGGCAACGTTACCTCGCAATACCAACAACACCTGCGTGCTATCCTGGGCTTGCCTTTAGGCGACACCAGACTATTGCAACCCAGCGCCATGGTAAACTTGTTAGGCGAAGATGCTTACGAAGGCCCGGCACAATACGAAGGTTTGCAGGACGTGTTGAGTCTGAGTGGTGCCTACGTGCACCTTTATGGAAAGAAAAAAACCAAACCATTCCGCAAAATGGGCCACGTTACCATTGTGGATGCGGATGTGGAAAGTCTGAAGAAGAAAGTGAACTTTGTAAAACAAACCCTAAAAGTAAAAGCATGAGCAAGCCTTTGGTGGGCATCATTATGGGTAGCCAATCCGATTTGAAAGTAATGAAGGAAGCGGCCACCTTTCTGGATGAACTGCAAATACCTTTCGAAATAAGTATTGTGTCGGCACACCGAACCCCACAACGCATGGTAGAGTACGCCACCAGTGCGCGGCAACGGGGCTTGCAGGTAATTATTGCCGGGGCGGGCGGGGCCGCACACTTACCTGGCATGGTGGCATCCATGACTTCCCTTCCGGTGATTGGTGTTCCCATTAAAAGTTCTAACTCCATAGACGGCTGGGATTCTGTGCTTTCGATTTTACAGATGCCAGCAGGGGTTCCCGTTGCTACGGTGGCGCTAAATGGCGCGCGCAACGCAGGAATTTTAGCCGCCCAGGTGATTGGATCTTCTAATAAAAACATTGGCAAACAACTCGATCAGTTTAAAAAATCGCTGCGCGCCAAAGTGGAAAAGAGTGTTCGTGAGTTGGAGAAGAAGGGGTGGAGAAACGTAGAATAACAAGTACCGTTGGCAAGTATTTAAAAAAGCGTAACTTCCGGTTGCAATTTTCAAGAGGTAACCATCGCAATACATGAAGCCCGGAGAAAAAGGCTGGTTGAAAGAATACCTGGAGTTTCGTCAGGACTTGTTAAAAGACCTTGCCACGGAAGGCAAAAAAGCATCGCACCCTGAGCACTCCCTTTACCGCGTTATTCAACCCATGGGGTTGATGTACGGCCAGTCGGTGGGTGCGCTGGATCATCCTAACTCTTCGCAGTGGGATGAAAAAGACCGCATGAAAATTCTGCTGGCGGAAAGCCTCATCAGCAGCTCTTTGCTTTTTTACGACAAACAAATCAAAAACCCCGATGAGCTTTCGAATGTGATATTGAAGACCGTAGAAAGCATTGGCAATTTTTACAACAACGTATTTCCTGAACTGGCCACGCCCACCAAAACATTATTCGGTCGCAAAAAATCTCCACTCGAACTGGCAGAAAAAATTCTTGACAAACGCATCGATCACACGGCCGAATACAACAATAATTTCTGGACCCATTTCTTCCATAATAGTCTTCTGTTTCTCGATATATTTATTTTTGGTCAGTGGATTCACACCAATGCAGATCGCATCGTTGCTGATTTCTTTAAATACGAGCGGGAAGAACTGCGCTTTTCTGTTGTAAAGATCATCGCTGCGGCTGCGCACGCCAACACGACCATTGAATACGAAGAACGCAAGCTGTTAGAATATTTTCTGCACAGCGCTGCTTTGCCATCAGACAAAAAGAAAGAAGCACAGAAGATTTTTGAAGAAGGGATTGCCATTGAAGACATCAACCTGCCCACAAACAATTCGTGGATATTGAAGAAATATTTTCTCGAGATGGCCATCCTTACCATTTGGGCGGATAAAAAAGTGGAGGAGAGGGAAGAAGGCTTTCTAAAAGCTTTGTGCCATTACCTGGGCTTTAGCGATGATGATTTGGAAAACAGCGTAATGGCCATTGAAGGCTTTGTACTGGAGCATTGGGATCAACTCAGCCAGCTTCAAAACAAACAAGATTACAACCAGGTGAGCGAGCAATTCATTAAGCGCCTTACCCGCATTGCCGACAATAATAAAAACCGGTTGCTGAAAGAAGTTCAGGAAAGCGAGGAATTGAATACGCTTATTAACCGGGCCAAAGCCAACGAGTTAAGCGATGAAGAAAAGCATCGTATGCAGGAACTGCTCATAGCAGTACTTAAAACCATCCCCACTTTTGTAATCATTTCGCTGCCACAGCGCTTCCTTACGCTGCCCATACTGATGAAGATTCTGCCAAAGAACTTCTTTGCAGACTCTATGCAATAGTTAATCAAAGAAATTTATTCCAGCTCTTCGGATTTCTCCTGTCGTTTCGGAATGATGACAGAAAATACGATACTGAGCGTAAGCGTGGCCACAATCACCGCAAAGGAAAGCTCCACCGGCACGTGCATATCGAAGATCTCGAGCAGCATTTTGGCGCCAATGAAGAAGAGAATAATAGAAAGACCTTTCTGAAGCAGGTAGAATTTATCTATGATGCCGGCCAGCAAGAAGAACATGGCCCTGAGCCCGAGAACCGCAAAAATATTGGAGGTGTAGATAAGGAATTCGTTTTGGGTGATGGCGAAGGCTGCCGGGATGGAGTCTACTGCAAAAATAAGGTCGGTGGTTTCTATCAACACGATAACCAAAAACAGCGGGGTAAACATGAGCTTGGGCGCACGCACAATAAACTTGCCGCCATGGTCATCGCTGGTCATGGGCAGGTATTTCTTGCACAAGCGCATGATCGGGTTCTTCTCCGGATCGATTTTCTCATCGCTGTCCTCGAAGTATATTTTGATACCCGAATAAATCAGGAACACACCAAACACGTACAATATCCAATGGAATTTGGCTATCAGCAGGGCTCCCACAAAAATGAAAACACCCCTGAAAACCACGGCTCCCAGAATACCCCAAAACAGAATATTGTGATAGTACTCTTCCTTAACGGCAAAATATTTCAGAATCAGCAGGATAACGAAAATGTTATCTACAGACAGCGCATACTCGGTGAGGTAGGCTGAAAAGTATTCGAATGAAGCATCGGCTCCCCGTTCATCGTACAGGTAAATAAAATACCCGAAAACGGTGCTGATAAATACCCAAAAAATAGACTGATAGAGCGCGGATTTGGTAGAGATTTTATGGGCTTTTTTATTAAAAACACCCAGATCTATCAATAGGAAGGCAACAATTACAACGGCAAAGGCAACAAAGAGGATGGTTTCAGCCTGGCTGTTATTTCTAAACAATGAAAACAGGAACATCCTTTGTCTGCGTTTTTAGGGGTCTTTACAAATGAGCAAGCGATCCGCCACAAAAGCCAGGTACTTGCCCCACCTGTAAGATTCAAAGCTACAAATATTAATCAAACCCAAAAACTTACAGACGTGACTTTATCCCAGGCTATACCGAAAGGAAACCGACCATAAAAAATTATTGTCGGCAGCGGTTACAGGTACCTTGAATGAGCAGGTTGGCTTCGGCAAGCACGTAGCCAACAGGCAGCTTTACGCTGGGTACCTCCACATTGTCCAGGCAGGTAGTTTGCCCGCAAACCAGGCATTTAAAATGCACGTGCTCGTGGTGGTGGCCGGTATTGCAGTGCTCGCTGCAGAGGGCGTATTTCAAACCGCCCCCGTCATCCAGCACTTTGTGAATCACCCCTTTGTCGAGAAACGTTTTAAGGGTGCGATAGACGGTTACCCGGTCGTAATGATCGGCCACCTGCCGCTCGATATCGGAGTAAGACAGCGCATGCGAATTGCGGTAAAAAAGACCCAAAATAGCTGAGCGGCTAGAGGTAGACCTCAGCCGGAGTTCTTTTAGCAATTGGGTTTGTGTTTTCCTCATTCTGCCAGTTCCAACTGTAACTTCAGCAAGTTACTATAAATACCATTTTCAAGCGTGTTCAGTTCTTCATGGGTGCCCGTCTCGGCTATCTCTCCATCTTTAATCACCATTATGCGGTCTACTTTGCGGATGGTACTGAGACGGTGAGCAATCACAATGGTGGTACGGTTCTCCATCAGTTTTTCCAAAGCATCTTGCACCAATCTTTCGGAGTGGGCATCCAGCGAACTAGTGGCCTCATCTAAAATTAAGATAGAAGGATCTTTTAAGATGGCCCGGGCTATGGCGACACGTTGCCGTTGACCTCCAGAAAGTTTTACACCACGGTCGCCAACCAGGGTATCGAGCTTTTCGGGAAACGACTCGATGAACTCCCACGCGTTGGCTTTTTTTGCTGCCTCGATCAATTGCTCTTCCGAACAACCGGGCTTCCCATAGGCGATGTTCTCACGAATAGTGCCGCCAAACAAAATGACTTCTTGCGGCACAATGCCGAGGTTGCTTCGGTAAGCCGACAAGCCATATAAATTAATGTCTTGCCCATCGGCCAGAATGCGCCCTTGTTGTACCTCGTAAAAACGCATCAGCAAATTAATAATGGTAGACTTGCCCGATCCGCTTGGCCCTACCAGGGCTACCTTCTCTCCGGGTGCAATGGAAAAGCTAATTGATTTCAACACCTGAAAATCGGCTCGGGTAAGGTAGAAAAAACTTACATCGGTAAAGTCAATCTTACCCGACAGCTTCAAAGTTGAAACCGTTTCGTTGCGTTCATCTTTTAAATCCAGAATTTCGAGAATGCGTTCCGAAGCGCCAACTGATCTTTGTAACTGGCTGTACAAATCGCCCAGGCCGGCAATAGAGCCACCAATAAAAGTGGTGTACAGTACGAAGGTAAACAACTCGCCCACGGTAACTTCATTGCCCTGCACCAGGTAAGCGCCATACCAACTTACAGCCACAATGCCACCAAAGAGTGCAAAGATGGTAAACGAAAAAAAGAACCCACGATAGGTGGCTGCCTTCAAGGCGGTGTTCACCACCTCCTGCAAAGACTTGCGGTAACGAAGCACCTCGAAAAGCTCGTTGGTAAACGACTTTACTACCGTTACCGATTGAAGCGTTTCTTCCACCACTACGTTGGAGTTGGCCAGTACGTCCTGGGTTTTCTTAGAAAGCTTGCGTATGAACTTGCCAAAAAACAACGCAGCCACTACCAACAGTGGAAAGGTGAGCAGCATAAAAACGGTGAGCTTGGGTGTTAGGACAAAAATAACCGTGATGCCCACCACCAGCACCAGCACCTGGCGCAACAATTCCGCCAGCATAAACGCGAAAGCATCCTGCAGTGTGCTTACATCGCTGGTGATGCGGCTGATCAATTCGCCAATGCGTCTGCTATCGAAGAATGATTGCGGCAGCCAGATGATTTTCTCGTAAACCGTATGACGCAAGTCTGCCAAAGCACGCTCGCTTACTTGCGCAAAGAAGTACACACGACCGAAAGAAAATATGCTTTGAAACACCAGCACGCCCAGAAAAGCAAAAGCAATCTGGTTAATGGTAGTCAGGAAAAAGTTGCCTTTGCCCTGGGCCACATCCAGCAGTTTGCCGGCCAGAAACGGAAACGACATGGCCGTGAGGCTGGAGAAAGACAGCGCCAGCAATCCAAAAATAAAATAACCCTTATAGGGAAGTGTGAAACGGAAAATACCTAGAAATTTCTTGAGCCCTGATTTTGTGAGGGGCTTCTTCTCGCCTTCGTCTGTTGATCTTCTCTTTGCCATTTCTTGTATTACCCAAATTAGTTTCGAAGCGATATTGGTACGCACTTTGAAGCGCCTACGCACAAAGTCGAAACCGTAGTAGAATTATTTTAACGTTGAACCTCAGCCTCCATACCAAAACGCACCGAGTCTGCCAGCATCATTTTTTGAGTGCCCTCTATGCGAAAGCTTTTTAGCAAAGGCTTTCCGTTGATTTCTTCAAAGTGCATTTCCATATCGCGGTAGGTAGCATACAATGCATTGCTTTCCTCAAAGCGCGCCTCCACCTTTTTCAGGTTGGCGGGCTTGTTCAAGTAATAAAAGCGTATGTAAGGAACCGTTGAATTTTTATTACTCGTGAGGCTTAACACCGTAAGGTTGCTTTTCGTGTCAGTGCCCGTTTCGCTCACATAGGCATTGCGGAACGTGGGCTTGTTAAGGGCATCCAGTTGGCGAAAGATGCTTAGCTCGTTGGCCCACGCCAGGCTGTCGGGTTTGTAGGTGGTGTCGCTGCCTACCTCGTTCAGCCATGCTTTCTTTCGCAGGTCTTTCTTCTCGCCCTGTAATGCAGTTACCTGCGCAGTCACCAGGCTGTCTAAATCTGTATAAGCTTTGATGTATTTTTTTTCGCGGGCGGTGCACGCACCCAGCCATGCCAACGCCACTACCAACAAGTATCTCATTTTAATCAATCAAAACCTGGCCGGTCATTTCTTTAGGGATTTCTACACCCATCAGTTTAAGAATGGTCGGTGCCAGGTCGCCCAACTTGCCATCTTTTAGTTTCCCTTTGTAGTCATCGTCTACCAACAAACAAGGCACCAGGTTGGTGGTGTGGGCCGTATTGGGCGAGCCATCTTCATTGATCATGATGTCGGCATTGCCATGGTCTGCAATGATGATGGTGGCATAGCCGCTTTTGCGCGCTGCTTCGGTTACTGCCGCATTGCATTGGTCTACTGTTTCCACCGCCTTTACGGCAGCAGAAAATACCCCCGTGTGGCCCACCATGTCGGGGTTGGCAAAGTTCAGACAAATAAAGTCGGCCGATTTTTTCTCCAGTTCCGGAATAATTTTGTCGCGAATATCTGCGGCACTCATTTCAGGCTTCAGGTCGTAGGTAGCCACTTTGGGCGATGGGCAGAGTATTCGCTCTTCTCCCGGAAATGCCTCTTCGCGGCCTCCTGAGAAAAAGAAGGTTACGTGCGGGTATTTTTCTGTTTCTGCAATGCGTATCTGTTTCTTGCCTGCCTTCGAAACCACCTCACCCAATGTGTTGCTCAGGTTATCCTTGTCGAAGATCAACTTCACATTTTTGAAGGTGTCATCGTAGTTGGTAAGTGTGATGTAATGCAGCGGTAACTTTTTCATTCCCTGTTCGGGGAAATCCTGCTGGGTAAGCGCCACGGTAATCTGGCGGCCCCGGTCGGTGCGGAAGTTGAAGCAAAGCACTACATCACCTTCCTGAATGGTAGCTACAGGCTTTCCGCCTTCTGTAACCACAATGGGTTTAATGAACTCGTCTGTTACGCCTGCTTCATACGATTGCTGTATGCCCGCCAACGCATCGGTTTTGGCTTCGCCAGTGCCATGCACCAAAAGATCATAAGCCAGCTTTACGCGTTCCCAGCGTTTGTCGCGGTCCATGGCAAAGTAACGACCTACCACGCTGGCAATTTTGCCGGTGGTTTTATTCATGTGCTGTTGCAAGTTTTTCACATAAGCGGCACCGCTTTTGGGGTCAGTATCGCGGCCATCGGTAAATACATGCACAAATAAATTCTTCACCTGGTTGTTGGCTGCAATGGTGCACAAACCTTTCAGGTGGTCTATGTGCGAGTGCACGCCCCCATCGGAAACCAAGCCAATAAAATGCACCGCCTTGTTGTTTTGTTTGGCATAGCTAAATGCCTCCAGCAACACAGGGTTATGATCCAACTCTTTGTCTTCAATGGCTTTGTTTACACGCACCAGATCCTGGTACACCACCCGGCCGGCCCCGATGTTCATATGACCTACTTCAGAATTGCCCATCTGGCCTGCGGGTAAACCCACCGCCAGTCCGGAGGCTTCAAGTTTACTATGCGGGTATTTTTGGAACAGCGACTTGAAATAGGGGGTGTTGGCCTGATCGATGGCGGAAACCTTCGGGTTGCTCCCCAATCCCCAACCATCTAAAATCATCAGTAGTACCTTTTTGCTCATGTGGTTTATCGAAAATAAAACACAAATATACGGCCCTTTGTGCCTCGTTAGGGATATTTAGGGCCAATTAACCCATCAAACGATTGTTCGCTAAAAGATTGGGGGTAGGTTTTCTTTCCTGAAGACCTTATTATGGCATACTTTTGGAACGAAGAATCTCACCTATGCGCAGAACCGTCTTTTTGACCGGCCTACTACTATTTGGTATCAGCTACCTCACGCTGGCGCAGGATATTTTTGCCCCTGTACGCGAATCTTTGAAGGCCGGAAATAGCAAGGAATTGGTGAAGCAATTCAACGCCTCTGTAGATATGAACCTGGATGGTGACGTGAACAGCTACAGCAAAGCCCAGGCTGAATTTGTGTTGAAGGATTTTTTTAAAAAACATCCTGTTTCCGAGTTTTCCATTGTGCACACCGGCTCCTCCAAAGGGGGCTTGCAATTCGCCATTGGCCGCTACGTTAGCAACAGCGACAGTTATAATGTCTTGATTCGTGTGAAGGAACTGGAAGGCAAGTTTCTGGTACATGAGATCAACTTTGTGAAGGAATGATTCGTGCGCCCTACCTGACGGACGAGGCCCTCGACCGTTTTATCAGCACAGCCCTGCAAGAGGATATAGGCGAAGGTGACCACTCAACGCTGGGCGCGGTACCTGCCAACAAAAAAAGCAAAGCGCAACTGTTGATTAAAGACGAGGGCATTTTAGCGGGCGTAGCGTTGGCTCTCAGAATTTTTAAACACTACGACAATGACCTGCGCGTTGAATGCTTCAAACAAGATGGCGATGCCGTAAGGAAAGGAGAAGTGGCCTTTACCGTTGAGGGCGCAGCCCAATCCATTTTATCTACCGAAAGGCTGGTGCTCAATTGCATGCAGCGCATGAGTGGCATTGCCACCTATACACACCGCCTCTCGCGCCTGATTGAAGGCACCAGGGCCAAACTGATGGACACACGCAAAACAACGCCCAACTTTAGGCTGCCCGAAAAGTGGGCCGTAGCCATTGGCGGTGGCGTTAACCATCGTTTTGCCCTGTACGACATGGTGATGCTGAAAGACAACCACATCGACATGGCGGGAGGCATACAGGCCGCTCTTGGCAATACACGCAAGTATCTGCAAGAAAAAGGTAAGCAACTGCGCATTGAAGTAGAAACCCGTAACCTGGGTGAAGTAGAAGAAGTGCTGCGCGCAGGCGGTGCCGATGTCATTATGCTGGACAACATGAGTACGGCCGATATGAAAAAAGCCGTTGCCCTCATTGCCGGTCGTTGCCAGACCGAAGCAAGCGGGGGCATTACAGAAACCACCTTGCGCGAGGTGGCCGAATGCGGGGTAGATTTTATTTCGGTGGGCGCCCTTA
>CAZRQK010000079.1:0-13199 GCA_964602295.1 uncultured Ohtaekwangia sp. | reverse complement strand
GCGTTAACAAAAATTAAGATGGAGTGAACTGGTTTTCTGTTTAAATTTGTTGCAATAGCAAATGAAGAATTACAGCAAAATGAAAAAATTACTGCTATTGGCTTTTTTGGTAGGGCCTATGGCCCTGTTAGCTCAGCAGGCCTCCATGAAGACTACACCCGTTTTAGAAGGCGAAAGCCCCGTGAAATGGATGACCTTCGAACAGGCAGTAGAACGCTCTAAGACCGAGAAGAGAAAGATCTTTATTGATGTTTACACCGACTGGTGTGGCTGGTGCAAGGTGATGGACAAGAACACGTTTAGCGAAGCCGCAGTGGCCAAGATTCTAAACGAAAATTTCTACCCTGTAAAATTTGATGCCGAACAACGCGAAGATGTTGTTTTCAATGGCACTACCTTCAAGTTTGTACCCACCGGAAATAAGGGCTACCACCAATTGGCGGCAGCTTTGTTGAACAATCAATTGAGTTATCCAACCGTGGTTTTTCTGGATGAAGAATTCCGGATGATTCAACCCTTGGCCGGCTACCAAAAGGCGCCAGAATTTCACCGGGTTATCCAGTTCATAGGTCAAGACCACTACAAGAAAATGAAGTGGAATGAATGGCAGACTGTGTACAAGAGCCCGTATGAGGAAACACCCACAAAAACTTCGGGCAAATAGTTAAACAGGACATAAAAGCTAACCCAACAAAAAAGCCCTCTGCTGCAGCAAAGGGCTTTTTTTATACTCTTAGAAGTGAGATACTATCCCCTACCTTCCTGTTCTTTTTCTGTCTTATTCTTATCGATGAGTCCCAATGCTGCGACAAAACCGAAAACAATTGCTATGATAGTTACGAAAAGATTAGCGCCATCGCCTACAACCTGATTGAACATAAGCTTTTCTTTTAAGTTGGTTCAAAGTTAAAGCTTCTGGGCCATCTTCAAAACACACTTCGAAATTTTTCAAGGCCGCAAGCTGTAGTGACTGATTCTGCTGGTGATCAATGCAATAAAATGGGTGGTTTCTTCTTCATTCAAGGCCCCAGCCTTCCAATACAGCAGCCTACCATCTTTGTCGAGCAGAATGACCACCACCTGGTTGTTACAGTCGCCTAATTGCCAGGCTTTTGCCAGCCTTAAATCGGGGTCGGTTAAGATCAAAGCCTTGCTTTCCGCCTCCGACCGGCTGCGGATGGTTCTTAAAATAATCCGCAACATAAACGTGGGCAAGTAAGAGTCTTTCAGGTTCACCACCCCATAACCACAAAACTCATCCAACGGAAAAATGTATTTCTTAATGCGGTCTACAAAGTATTCATTTTGGCGGTAGTGGTCCGGGTCTGCATAAATGATCATGGTTACATGCTGCCCATCGCCCATGCAAGGTGTAGCTGTAGGGTTTCGTTGCAGGTCTTCTATGGTAACGGGAAAAAACATAGTTGGCGGGCTACCCTGTTGCGCCCACAACAGGCTGCTGCAACCACTCAGCAACAAGATGGCCATGATGACGCTGCTGTCAGATACCAAGTTCTTCTTTGTTTTTCTTCAGCACGGCAATGATGAAGGCAATGTGTTCTGCCAGGTCCACGTTCATCAGCTCACACCCTTTGTACACCTCATCGCGTTCCACTTTGGCAGCAAAACTCTTGTCCTTCAGTTTCTTTATCACCGACTTCGGCTCCAGCGTGGCAATGCCTTCGGGACGCACCTGCGCACACGCCACCACAAAGCCGGTCAGTTCATCGCAAGCAAGCAGGGCTTTGTCCAACAACGTGTGGTAGGGCACATTCCATTTGGTATAGTGGCAGGAAATAGCATGCGCTATGGCATTTTCGCCCAATGTACTCAACTTCTCTACAATCACTTTGGGGTGCTGGTCGGGATATGCCTCGTAGTCGGCATCGTGTAAAAGGCCTGCTATGGCCCAGGTGTCTTTGTCTTCTCCTAACTTTTCCGCGTAAGCTTCCATCACCAGTTCTATGGTGCGCATATGGCGCAACAGGCTGGCGCTTTGTGTCATAGATGCCAGCAGTGTTCTTGCTTCTTCGCGGGTCATGGTTTATTTGGCAAAGGCTCTCTTTTTTACCATGTACAAATTAAAGCCCGCCAGCAACGCGCCAATGCCCAAAATTACCAGGGTGATGACCATGCGCGTGTTGCGCAACTCCATGGTTTTGATTTCATCATCTTTGCGAAGCAGGTCCACTTCCTTTTCCTTCTGGTGCAGGTCGAGCGCCATTTCCATCTGGGCAATTTTGCGACTGCTTTCTTCGCCATAAATTTTTTCCTTCAGCTTGTCGTACTCCAGCATGGTTTCATAGGCCTCTTTCATCTTGTTTTGCTTGGCATAGTTGGCCGCCATGCTCTTCAAAATCTGTGGCTCAAAAATATGGGCTTGCATTTTCCGACTCAGCGAAAGCGCACTGTCTAAATAGGGCTGTGCCTCGCGCGGCCTGCCAGCCTTAACATACACCTCGCCCAGGTTGCTGGTAATATTCAGAATATTTAATTGGTTGTTTTCCTTCCTGGCAAGGTCCAGCGCCCTTTCGTAGTATTCCACCGCGCGCTGGTAATTGCCCTGGCGGTAATACAAGTTGCCAATATTTGCCAGCGGGTCGCCAAACGGCACACCTGTTTTTTCACTCAGTTGCCATGCCTCCGAATAAAATTTCAGCGCCTGCTCGAATAACTGCAGCTCGCTGTGTAGGTTGCCCAGGTTATTCATAGAGCCTACCATTTTGGTCTTGTCGCCCATCTCAACAAACAACTTCTGCGATTCTTCAAAATACTTCATGGCCTGGCCGTAGTCTTTCTTAAAGGAATAAATGTTGCCAATGTTATTTTTGGTAGTGGCCACACCTTCTTTGTTCCCAATTTCTGAATAGATGCGCAAGGCAATCAGGTAATATTCCAACGCCTTATCAAGGGCGCCCTGGTTTTTGTAAGAAACCCCCAGGTTATTATAACTGGCAGCCATGCCTTTCTGATCGTTGATTTCGGTGGCCAGCACCAGCGCCTCGCGCGTGTAGCCAATGGCCTTCACCGGGTCTACATTGATGTGCGCGCGGAACAGTTCGTTCAAAGTCTTTACCTTCTTATCGCCCTCGGCCGTTTTCAACACGTTCATCAAACTATCCACAGATTGCGATTGCACCCGGGTACCGACAGCCAACAACAGAACAAACACAAACCAGCCTAATTTTCGCATAGCGGAAATCATTAATTAAGCTCTAAAAATAAGACATAAATGTGGTAAATCACCAGTCAACCGCTGGCCATTTGGGTGATGGCCTATTCTGAAAAAAAGCTGTATTCTTGTTCGCATTAACGATGAATCCTATGAAAAAAAGTTGGTTGTGGATACTATTAATGATCTTCTCGCTCCCTGCCTGGGCACAGAACCCTGAAGAGGGGGCCGCCATTATGGAACCCATCACGCGGCTCTTCACTGGCATGAATCTGGGCGATAGTGCGATGGTACGCGCTGCGTTTACCGCCCGCCCTGCTTTGTCCACTGTAGCCAAAGACAAAAGTGGCGGCATCGTGTTGCGCCAGGACGACTTCCGGAAATTTTTGACGGCAGTGGGTACCCCCCACCGTGAATCGTGGAGTGAGCCCATCTGGGATGTAAAGATTCAGGTAGACGGCCACCTGGCACAAGTGTGGGCCAGCTATGCATTCTATCTCGGCAAAAAGTTCAGCCATTGCGGGGTCGATGCCTTTCAACTCTTTAAAGACAATGATGGCAAGTGGCGCATTTTCTTTCTGGCCGACACCCGGCATACGGAAGACTGCCAGGTACCTGCTCATGTAAAAGAAACCTTTAAGTGATGCGACTAGTCTTTCTGCTTTTGATCAGCTTGTTTGCGGTGCAATGCAGCGCACAGACAAAACAAATAACCACGTTTGTGCTTGTGCGCCATGCCGAAAAGGCCACCGATGGCACCAAAGATCCCGACCTGACTGCCGAAGGACAAAACCGGGCGCAAAACCTGGCTGCGTTGTTGGCTAAAGAAAACATAACCGCCATTTATTCAACCGACTTTAAGCGCACGCGCCAAACGGTAGCACCCCTGGCAGCCAACAAAGGGATATCAATTGAAACTTATGAACCTTTCAAGGCAGATGCAATTGAAGCGATGCTGAAGAAACACGCAGGCGGTACCGTTGTTATCAGCGGGCACTCCAACTCCACACCATGGATCGCCAATTTGCTCTTGGGTAAAGATACGTTTACCGACTTCGATGAAAGCGACTACGGCAATCTGCTGGTGCTTACCGTGGTGGAGAAAGGAAAAACCGCAAAGGTTACCTGGTTGCGGTTTTAAAAGTGTTGCTTTAGCCCGTATGAATGTAATTCCGGTGCCAACCAATTTATAAGGTTAGTATCTCATAAGCTTGAAGTAATTTTCTTTACTGTAATTTCAGGTATTGACTGAAGCGCAACTGGCCATTTATTACCACGGCCCTCACAGCAATTTTGTACTCGCGCTCACGAAACTGAACTATCAATAAAAACGGAATCTCATCCCATCGGGTTTGCTCGCGCGTGGCAACCTCCCATCGCACAAACTCCACTTCGCTCCACACAACGCCACGTGCTTCGCCTTGCTTCAACAATCGTTCAAAACTCTCATAGGCAGCCGGTACTATCTCAGCAACATATTGCCCTGCCAACTCTTGTTTAGCTGCCTCGAAGTGCGCCCCGTAGAGTTGGTTGTTTTGCTCCATCAACGCCAGCAACTCATCGAGTGTGGGAAACGCCTGCAAGTACGCCTCGGCTGAGGCCATACGCAATGCATCTACCATTTGCACACCCGCCTGGCGAGGCGCGATGCCGTAGGGACACGAGTCGGCATTCGGAGAATAACTGAAAGAAGTGAGAGATAATATGCTCATTAAAGCGATTGCTATTTTTTGAGTATTCATGATTGAAATAACTTTACTTTTTTAGGGTTTCGCTGCTGAAGCAACAGCCGGAGGAATGGGTGCTGGCACCAGATTTTCTACCGGTGGCAAAGACTGTAAGTACGTAAACACCGCGAGCAAATCATCGTCTGTGAAATTACGATACATCTGCCAGGGCATGGGAGGCAGCAAGTCACGGCTTCCTTCCAGTCCCTTATACTTTCCTTTACGAATGGCTGTTTTGAATTGCTCAAAACTCCAAGAACCAGTGCCCGTATCGTCAGGTGTAAGGTTAGCCGCAAAAGAAGTTCCCCAGGGCCCTATGAACGCAGTAAGCCCAGGCGAAAACAAAGTCCAGTCGCTGGCATTGGTTGCTGGGGGTAAAAGTTTTTCGTTAGCCGGATGCCCCGACAGCAAGCGCAACGGGTCGGGTTCCGGCCCTTGAGGTGTCATGATTTTCGGAGAGTGGCAATCGTGGCAGGCACCGATGGTAACCAGATACCGCCCTCTTTTAATCAATTCTCCTTTAGGTTGCGTAAGTACAGCTTCTTCTTTTTGTTCTGGTGCACCAGAGCAAGACATCAGAAACATAATAAGGCTCAAAACCATTAACTTCAATAATTTCATGATTGATAAATCTTTTTGATCCTTTTACGATCGGCCCGTCCGTTACCGCCTACGCAACATCAAAATTGACCTACGCCAAATCAAAAAATCGGCCCGCAGAAGCCAAATGGGTTCTTTTTGTTTCTTTATGCAACCCAACGCATGCTATTTCCGTGAAAGACACCTTGGTTTATGACTACTACCCCGTCTAAGTGTAATGTTGCTGTTGTAGATTTTCCTAACATACCCATCAGAAACGATGATAGGGTACAGCATGGACGATTTCAACCCTACCAGGTCAAAGAAAACCCAGACCCTGCGTTAGGTACCATGGCCATTGAAGATCTTTATCTTCCCAACTTTTCATTACGGGTAACGAAGGCTCATTTTAAGCACGACATTATTCTGGTAGACCAAAACGCTGAGCACAACCAACTGTTTGGAAGCTGCTTCTTCAACAAGGGAATTCTGCGATCGTACCTGCACGCCTCGAATGTAGCTATGGAGTCTTTCCACGGAACGCACAATTTCAAATACGACCCTTCGAACGACTTTAGGCATCGCGCCTTTGCCAACGTTCCCTATCATATTTTACACTTCTCCGTTCACCCACAATACCTGCTTTCTTTATTACCCAATGGTGAGTCGTGGTCGGAGAAGTTAAAGGAACAACTGGCGCGGGGAGAGCGCACCATGGGCGATTGGTTTCCATCTATTTCAATAATGCAGGAAAGGATTCTTGCTAATATTTTGCAATGCCCGCTGGAAGGAAAAATGGCCATCATGATGATGGAGGCATCGATTACACAATTGCTGATTCTTCAGATGCATAGCATCTATGGAAGCTCCGCCCGTGAGCGATTTAATGCACTTTCAAGACGCGATCTGGACACCACGCACAGCCTGCGCGAATACCTGAAGAAAAACTTTTTGGTAGACCATTCGCTGGATAACCTGGCTCGCACATTCGGCACGAACACCACCAACCTGATGAGTCAATTCAAGAAAATGTTCGGCATGAGTATATTCGAGTACCTCACAGACTTACGTATGGAGCACGCCAGGCTGTTGTTAGAGTCCGACAATCAAATGGTTTGCGAGGTGGCGCGAACGTTGGGGTACAAAAATCCCAATCATTTTTCCACCGCCTTCAAGAAGCACTTCGGAATCAATCCCGGACAGCTCATTCGCGCGTAAGCGCCACCATTAAGGTCATTCTGCTTTACTGATCGCGTAAACACTTTACCGGGTTTACATTAGAGGCTTTGATGGCCTGCGATGCCACTGTGAGCCATGCAATCACCAATGCCAGGGTACCCGCTATGACAAAATACCACAAGCCCAACTCTATGTGGAAGGCAAAACGCTCCAGCCATTGGCTCAGCAGCCAATAACTAACCGGCAAGCCCAACAAGATGGAGAGCAACACCATCCGCGTGAAATCGCCTGAGAGCAATAGCACGATGTTGGTAGACGATGACCCGAGCGCCTTGCGGATACCTATCTCTTTCAGCCTGCGCTCTGCCGTGAAGGTAGCCAGGCCGAACAGGCCGAGGCAAGAAATCAAAATGGCCATGGTGGCAAAATAAAACGACAACGATGCCACGCGTTGCTCTGCCGCATATTGCCGTGCATATTCCTGGTCTTGAAACTGGTATTCGAAGCTGAAGCCGGGATTAAAGTTTTTATAAAAAGTTTCTAGCGCTGCCAATGTTTCTTTCTCTTTACCGGCCTCCAAACGGACCATGCAGTTCCATGTATTTTGTGGCGAAAGACGGAAGAACAACGGATTCACTTGATCGTGCAGCGACTGGAAATGAAAATCTTTCATCACTCCTACAATCTCCAGATCGTAACGGTCCCACAGTTTGATCTCTTTGCCGATCGGATCGTCCAGGCCCATTACTTTGATGGCCGCTTCATTGAAAATGATTTTGGAAGAGTCAGCACCAAACTCCTCCGAGTAGGCTCTCCCCTCCACCATTTCAATACCCAGCGTTTCAATTAAACCGTAATTGGCTCCTACATTCTCGAACAGAATCAGGTCATCCGGATTTTTGCCCTCCCACTGCAACCCGCTGGTGTTATTGTTGCGCCCCAACAGACTGTGCCCCATACTCGATGCACTTACCACCCCAGGTATTCTGCGCACCTCTTTCAGAAAGGTTTCATAATTTTCCCGCACTTTACCTTCCATAGGGAATTGTATCAGGTGTTCCTTGTCATAGCCCAGGTTTTGCGTCTGCACATATTCTATCTGGCGGTAGATCACCAGCACAGACACAATCAATATCACCGACAGGAAAAACTGAAACACCACCAACCCCTTGCGTGCCCACAACTCGCCCCACGAACCCCGTACTTCGCCCTTCAACACGGCCGCAGGCTTAAAGCCCGAGAGATACAAAGCAGGGTAGCTGCCCGCAATCAAACCCGTGAACACCACAATACCACCTAGCCACATCAACAGTTGGCCATCCATCAGGTTGAGCACGATCTTCTTTTCAGTAATGACGTTGAACTGCGGCAACAGCATCCACACCACCGCCAGTGAAATCAACACCGACAGCAAGGACATTACCATCGACTCGCTGATGTATTGGATAATCAGCGATTGGCGCTGTGCACCCACCGATTTCTTTATTCCTACCTCTTTGGCTTTGCGCGAGGCACGTGCCGTGCTCAGGTTCATGAAGTTAATGCAGGCGATCAATAAAATAAACACCGCAATGATGGAGAACAACTGTACATACTCGATTCGTCCGCCAGACTGCACGCCATTTTCGTAGCGACCATACAAATACCGGTCGGAATATTTTTGCATGAACAGCGTTACGTTCGACTGCTCATTTTTACCCTTCACATAATCCTTGATCTTATCTACAAAAGCAGCGGGATCAGTGCCACTATGCAGGGAAATAAAAGTAGAGGGGCCATTGTTGCCCCATTCGGTTACCCATTCGTTGTCGTCTTTAAACAATTCGAAGCTCAACACAAAGTCGAATTGGTAAGAAGAGTTGGGTGGGGTGCCTTCGAAAACACCGGTTACGTTAAATGTTTTTTCATGCTGCCATTCTACAGTTTTGCCCACCGCATTTTCATCGGTACCAAACAGGCGCACGGCCAGGTCGCGTGAGATAACAATGGAGAGTTTGTCTTTCAGCACCTGGTCGGGCTGGCCTTGCAGTAGCGGGTAAGAGAAGATGTTAAAGTAGTCGGAGCCCACATAATATCCCCGCGCCTTCACGTTGTGGTCTTCCACCGAAAGGGTAAACGGGTTGATCCAGGTGGTGGTGGCCGCATATTCCACTTCTGGAAATTCCTGCTTCAGCGTTTCAGCCAAAATACCCGGGGTGCTGCTGGTGGTCATCAGCTCTTCGGCATACTTCTGGTGCTCCATTACCTGGTACAGGTTGGCATCCTTCTCATGAAACTGATTCATGCCCAACTCATCCTTCACCCAAAGGTAAATCAACAACGTGCAGGCCAATCCGGCCGTAAGACCCAAAAGGTTGATCAGGAAATAACTCTTGGCGCGCAGAAAGTTGCGATAGATCAGAACCAGGCTGTGTTTTAACATAGGGAAGTTGTTTTCGCTTATAGAATCTTAAAGAATATAGATTGCGGTAACGACATAAGGGCCCTGCAAAGGTTGCATTGCTCCATTAGTACTTTCGCCATCGCGAAAGGTTACAAGCTTTACCTTCCTTTACGGGATTTATTGACAGACCTTCCGTTTGGAATGCGATGTTTCGGGCAATTCACTTAACTTCACTTTCAACCTAAAAACCTCAACCTTTATGGAAGACCTGAACATCAACCTGACGGCTATACTGGTAGCCGTGGTAGCCAACTTCATTTTCGGCTTTTTGTGGTACACACCCTTGTTTGGCAAAGCGTGGGCACGCGAAATGGGTTTCGACACCAGCATAAAACCCACCGGAGGCGAGATGGCCAAAGGCATGACCTTTATGGTGATTGGCAATTTCCTGATGGCCTACGTGTTTGCGCACAACAACGCAGCGTGGAGCTATGTGCCCGGTATGGACCAAATGTCGGACGTAGCCAGCATTATGAACGCAGCCATGTTTACCTGGCTGGGCTTTTACCTGCCTGTTGACCTGGGCACCGTGGCTTGGGACAAGCGAAGCTGGAAACTGTTTGGTATTAACACCGGCTACCACTTAGGCATGGTGCTGATTGCCGCCATTATTCTGCGGGTGATGGGATAAACTAACGGGTGATGGGAGCAGACTAAGTAAAGGTTATCCCTCCAGAAATGAAATAGTTTTGGGCCACAGGCTGTCTTTTACGTTGCGTGAAAAATAACCTAAGTGACCGACTTGCCTGAGGCCGAACTCTTCAAGTTTTAACTTTTCTACTTGGGCAGGTGCCAAGGTATAAAAACTCCGTAGCCCTGCCACCGACTGGTCAGTCACAATGGTATCGTCTTCCGGAAAGAGGAAATGCAACGGCATGGTTACCGACTCGAAATAATGCTGCTTGACTATTGTACCTAAATACGAACGATAATAATCCGGGCGCAGGCACCAATGCCGCCAGTCGCGGGCCACGCCTTTCGGCAGGTCTTCGCCCAGGCCAAACCAACTGGCGGGCACATAGCCCACCGTTGCAATGGTTACTGGTACAACAACATGCCAAAGAAACAGCGTAAAATATTTATAAGGAGAGGCCAGTGCGTTCCAATAGCCGATGGAGCTGGAGATGAGTAACGCTTTGCTCAGCAGGCTATGGTTGTCCATGAAGCCCAACTGCTGGCCACCGGCACTGTGGCCAATAAGTACTTTGGGCAGATCGGGATAGCGCGCTGCCAGCCAATCGAGCATGGCAGGCATATCGCGTTGGCCCCAATGGAAGTTGCGTGCCTCGAAGCCGCGCAGCGATGTGGGGCGCGAGCCGCCAATGCCGCGGTAGTCGAAAAGCAACACGGCATAGCCGTGGCTGCATACATAACGTGCGTAGTTGAGGTAAAATTCTTTTTTGATGCCGGTGCCACCTGCCAATAGCACGGCACCTTTTACTGCCAAATCGGGCTCTAACAGCAGTGCGCTGAGCGGAAAGCCATCGCGGGCCGGTAAAGAGAGCGGTGTTTCTGTCATAACAGCTATTGAACGTTGTAGGTTGCGGCAGGTTGGCAGGCAAACGTCATGGATTGGGTGACAGTTGGGTTTTATTTGATCAAACAAAATTTTCTCCATCGCATTTGCGAGGACAGCACGCGCAGCGGGCTGACGTGGCAATCTGACGATCGAAGTACTTGCCGATTGCTAATACAGATTGCTTCGCCCCAGCTCACACGTCACCCCTGCGCTTACGCGGAAAAGGTAGTGCCGCAGGCCACAAGGGACTCAAGAATATTGAAGACCTGACGGGTGGGCAGGAATACGCCCGTCTTCGGGTAGGCATTGGTAACAACTTTGCGAAAGGGCAACAAGTGGATTACGTGTTGAGCCGGTTTACTCAGTAAGTCGATGCCTTACCAGCGGTGATGGACCGGCCATTAGGCTATTTTTGCATTCTCCCCGATTGGCCTCTAGCAGGCCATGAATTTTCACAATAAGGTATAATTAAGAATGAATTAGGGGGTAACAATTCAATATGCTAAAAGACTTCTTTTCATTTATATGCCACCCCCTGACAATTCCATGTACCAAAATAATTGCTAGTAGAAATTGAAATAAGTACGACTTTTCCTCCTTTTGAAAAGGCCTTCTTTTTTATCCTCCTTATGGCTTGCTGTTGTGCATACTCATTTGTTAAACCTCCGCCTTCGCCTGAAACCTCGCCAACTCTCTCCATACCCTGAATTTCACTTGAATTATATGTTATTCCAACTTCCGAGTAATCCTTAAGCTCAACGTATTTCCACTTGTTCGCACCTAAGAATTTTGTTTGAGTATCAACCTCACTAAGTTGAGTTTCGTATGATTCAATTCTACCACTTTCATAAATAATCTTACTTATTGTATTCTTATTTATTTTGTATAGAGGCCCGTTTGGTTCAGTAAAATACCTGTAGGTGATCTGGTTATCACTAATCTCAATAACTTTAGAAAGAATGGTGTCACCTTTTACCAGCACTACTTTGTCTTGTGAATTTCCAATATTCCAAAAAGTTGCCAGTAGTATTGCAAGTGCTTTACTCCTCATTATGAATTTATTTACTGCAGTTCGACACACCTCAGTAATACAAATTGATTTTCCTCTCTAATTAGAACTCATGCTCTCATGTATGAAGTTAAGTAGGTTATCCGATATATTCAAATTTAAATCCATTAACACATTATAAACCGGATAGTGAATAAATAGATTGGTAATGTAAAAAGAACAGTCTATCGACTATTGGTTATGAATATGCAATTTAGTTGATGTAGTCCTGATTCTTATGAACAGATATTCAGAGTAATGCATTAAAGGTAATATAGCTTCAACAGGCAAGTCATCAATTGCCTGGTAACCATTCGTTCGATGAGATCTGGAATATTGATTGATTACCTGTTTATCATCATGGTAAGCAATTCCATTCAACGCATCTAAAACACACTTAGTTATGTTATCAACATCCATATTACGCTTATCATAATGAAAATAGTCAATGAATACTAGAACAGAGTCTTTAATAGGGGTTCTAATCGTTTGAGCTATCTCCTTGATCCGAAGTTTGAACTTCTTAGCATGCCTCGAACGAAATGACTCAGGTTTTCCCGGAATTACTAATCGATATTCTTTTGCGACAATGAGCTTGATCATAGGTAACGTACCTCCCGAATAACACACTTGTTAACAATTATTATTTGTGCCTCTGGGAAAGTCTGGTGAGTAACCTTCTTCCTAACCCTTCGTGGTATCTTCTTAATTGAAATCTTATTCAGCAGAACCAAATGATGGTCACTTTCAAAAAAAAAGTAACCCGAAGTTGTACTCCCACTAGTTTGTACCAATTCAACAATCCGATTTTTCTTGGCTATACTTTTTGCGCCTTCCCTATCCATCGTAAATCGATTTCTAATACCGCTTATGAAAGTAGCTGCTGGCGTAAATTCAAATATTCCAGCATTAATTAACCCTCGAGCCAGGCTTCACCTCTTCAGATGGCTTGATTAACCTAAGTCTTCCATCGTGATCTTCGGCCATCAGAACCATTCCCTGCGATTCCATCCCCATCATTTTACGTGGTGCGAGGTTGGCAATAAAAGTTACCTGTTTGCCAACCAAGTCTTCAGGGTTATAATGTTTCGCGATGCCGCTTAAGATGGTGCGCTGGTCCAGGCCACTGTCGATGGTTAGCTTCAACAACTTGTCGGACTTGGGCATTTTCTCTGCTGCTACCACTGTACCAATGCGTATGTCGAGCTTGCCAAAATCATCGTATACAATCTCCGGCTTCAGTGGTTCTGCAGGCATAGCCCCCTTTTCTGCCTTCTCTTTTTTGGCAACCAATTTTTGCACCTGCTTGTCTATCACTTCGTCCTCAATCTTCTCGAACAGCAAAGCAGGTACGCCTAACGCATGCCCTGCTGACAAAAGTTGGTCTGCGCCTGCCTTATTCCAGTTCATTGGCTCCATGGCCAGCATATCGCGAAGCCTGACAGCAGAATAAGGCAAGAAGGGCTCTGCAACAATGGCCAGGTTGGCAGCAATCTGAACGGCCAGGTTAAGTATGGTACCTACCCGGTCGA
>CAZRQK010000078.1:3952-14155 GCA_964602295.1 uncultured Ohtaekwangia sp. | reverse complement strand
CTACCGGCCTATCTACAAACAAATGTATGCGCTCACTAACCTCAGCACAAAAACGGAGATGACAGAACAAAAGAGTGTGACCAATTCCATTTCCTACACTGACCAAGGCGATACCGTACTCGTTAAAACCGTTAATCAATCGTACTCCGATGGTACCACGCAGGTGACCACCACCCGCGAGAAACCGGGAGAGCCGCCAGCCATTCAATCGTCCATCCAATTAGACGGCAATAACTACTGGATGATGGTGGGGCTCATCTTTGTGCAGATCGTATTGGTAACCATGGTTTACGGCCCCATTGCTGCTTTTCTGGTGGAGCTTTTTCCTACGCGCATTCGCTACACGTCCATGTCGCTTCCCTACCATATCGGCAACGGCATTTTCGGTGGACTGACACCTTTCATTGCTACCGCTTTGTACGAGCAAAGTAAAACAGAGGTCAACCCTACGGGTGATCCCTTCGCGGGTCTGTGGTACCCCATAGTGGTGGCTGCCGGGTGTTTTGTTATCGGCATGTTCTTTTTGCAGAACAAGATCAAAGGCGATGTAAACGAATAGCCATGCCCTTTACGCCTGCGCATACCGCTATTGTGCTTCCTTTTTTACGCTCGCGTTACGTATCGGCCACGGGCTTGGTTATCGGCAGCATGGCCCCTGACTTTGAGTATTTTTTTAAGATGAGCGTTAACAGCCGGTATAGCCATACGTTGGCAGGGCTGCTTTACTTCGATCTGCCAGTGGTGTTGCTGCTGGCCCTCGTGTTTCATCAGGTGGTGAAGGTACCCCTGTTCGATAACCTGCCTCCCTACCTCCAAAAAAGATTTTATCCGCTCAGGCAAACTTTATTTTTGCCCTATCTGAAAAAGCATGGGTTGGTATTCATTTTTTCAGCATTGGCCGGAGGCCTCAGCCATATTGCCTGGGATGGCTTCACACACAACAATGGTTACTTTGTTACCGAACTTCCCTTTATCTACGAAGGGGTAGTGGTGCCGTTGGATGGTGCCCGATATCCGCTGTGGTATGCTTTGCAACACATCAGCACTTTCGTGGGGTTAGCAGCTTTATTGATTTACATAATAATCCAGAAGCCTGAACCGGTAAGCGTAAAAAGACCACGGCTACTTTACTGGGTAATGGTTGGCCTATTCACGTTTCTGATCACCGGTGTACGTTTTGGTTTCGATTGGAGCAACGCAAAAATCGGCAACCTGGTGGTAACCATTATTTCAGCTTTTTGTCTCGCCCTGATTGCGATGGGGCTTGTGCACCTTTACAAAGTAAAATCAGTGGCACATGGCTAAGAAAGGGCAATGGGTGCAGATTGGTAAACGCAAGATTGAGCTTTCCAACCTTGACAAAGAACTCTTCCCGGAAGACCACATTCTGAAGGCCGAGGTAATTGAATATTATCTGAAGATAGCGCCCACGTTGCTGCAACATGTAAAAGGAAGGGCGCTCACGCTCATCCGCTTTCCTGATGGCATACATGGCGAAATGTTCTATCAGAAAAACCGGCCTGAGTGGGCACCCGACTGGCTGGAATTCGCCACGCTGGGTAAGGAAGAAAAGAAAGACTACATCATTGCTACCGAGCCTGCATCGTTAGTGTGGTTGGCCAACCTGGCTGCGTTGGAGTTGCACCAATTGCACAGCCGCAAACCATCATTCGATAACCCCGACTACATGGTGTTCGATCTCGATCCGCCCGAGGGTTACACTTTTGCGGATGTAGTGGACATTGCCTTGCAATTAAAGGAGCATGTGCAACAATTTGGCTATACGCCTTTTGCCAAAACAACTGGTGGCAAAGGCATTCATGTGTGCTGTCCGTTGGAGCCTGTGCGAGATTTTCATCAAGTTTTTGAAGCAGCCCAGGCCATTGCGCAGCCTTTTGTAGATCAACACAAAAACAAACTTACGCTACACATCAAGAAAGAAGCGCGCAAGGGCCGTGTGCTGGTAGACATCTACCGAATACGTTCTGGGCAAAGCATCGTGTCGCCTTACAGCTTGCGAGGCAGGGTGGGGGCGCCCGTGTCGATGCCACTTTCGTGGGATGAGTTATCGCAACTGAAGAGCCCATTGGAATACAACATCCAAACGGCCCTGGAAAAAGTACTAAGCGATGGCGATGCATGGGACGGTATCGATGCCTATGCCGTAGACCTGCACACGCACCGTAAGAGTTCACAGCCAAAAAAGTTACCGGCCTCGCGCAAGCACAAGTCGCCCGATCAGTTGGAGACTTACCAAAAGAAACGTGACTTCTCTAAAACTCCGGAACCGCTTGCGCGTGTTATTGACGGCACCGGAAACAACTTTGTGGTGCACCGCCACCATGCTTCGCACCTTCATTACGATTTGCGGCTCGAGAAAGATGGGGTGCTGAAATCGTGGGCTGTGCCGCGTGGCTTGCCCCCACACCCGGGCATTAAGAGACTGGCCGTGCAAACTGAAGACCATCCGATGGAGTACCTCACCTTCGATGGAAAGATTCCGAAAGGTCAGTACGGGGCAGGGGAGATGTGGATTTATGCCCTCGGTAAATATCAAATCACCAAAGACAAAAAGGACGGATTTTATTTCAGGCTGAGCAGCAAAGAACTGACAGGCGAATACAGAATCTACAAATTACAGAAAGAAAAAGAGTGGTTGATGGAACGGGTAGATGAACCGCAGATCAACTACTTGCAGCATCCTGTTCTTCCAATGTTGTCCGACAGTACCACTACGGTGCCGGCTGGCGATGACTATATCTATGAAGTAAAATGGGATGGCATCCGTGCGTTGATTGCCGTTACTGATGGACAAGTTACGATTCGCAGCCGTAACCAGAACGATGTTACCGCCCAATTCCCAGAACTACATGTGGCCGACAAAGCGTTTCGCGCTACCTGCGGTCTTTTCGATGCAGAGATTGTTTGCCTGGATAAAAGTGGAAAACCTTCTTTCAAGCAAGTGATCAACCGGTTAATGGCTACTGGGGAAACCAACATTCAGAAGCTGTCGAAATCTAACCCGGTGTATTGTTACTTGTTTGATTGCCTTTACCTGGATGGCAGGCCGCTGATTAATGAAACACTGATGAAACGAAAGGAGTGGTTGAGCGATGCCGTGCGTGCCGAAACGCCTTACCGCGTAAGCGAGTTTGTGGAAGACGGTGCCTCCCTGCTGGAGGCGGCCCGCGAACATGGGCTGGAGGGCATTATGGCAAAGCGTGTGGATGGTAAATACCTGCCGGGCAAGCGCAACGATGGGTGGCTAAAGATCAAGATCAGAAACACGCGGGACTGTGTAATCATTGGCTATAACGAAGGAAAAGGCAACCGGAGTCAGGCATTTGGTGGCTTGCACGTGGCCGAGCGCGAAGGTGATCAATTAGTGTACCGTGGCAAGGTGGGCACAGGCTTCGATGATGCCACCGTAAAATCCATCTTCAAGCAACTTCAGAAACTAAAGACCACCCCCAAACCTATTCCACAAAAAGTGCTAGATGAAAAAGTGAGTATATGGGTGGAGCCGCGGCTGATGGTAGAGGTTAGCTTTGCTTCTTTTACGCCCGACAAGATCTTCCGCGAACCGGTGTTTGTGCGCATGCGCCCCGATCTGGAGCAGTGACACCCAAAGGTTTCCAGTCACCCAGGCAATAATTGGAAGGGTTGCACGTATAAGATGCATCCTTACCACTAACCCCCTGCCTGATGCGCGCATTGGTGTGTCGCCTTGCATTGCTCTGCCTGTTTACAACGATGTGGCTTACTGCGGCTGCCCAGTCTGGCAAGGAGCGAGCGTATAAAAAGAAATTTCAGTTCTCGGTATTTCCTGGAATCAGCACCAATGGCATTCAGAGTGGTTTCTACATCAACAACTTTTCGTTCAACCTGTTTGGTGGCCTGTCGGGATTTAACCGTTTTCTCGAGGTAGGGCTCATTACCAACTCTAACATTCACGGCACCACCGGTATTCAATTGGCGGGCATGGCGAATATTATTGGCACCAATGCTTTTCTGAACATGACGCAGACTGAAGAGTGGAAACTAATCAACGAGGGCTATGAGTCGAACACGCAGGGCATACAGGTAGCAGGTCTGCTCAACTATGTGCGTACGCATGTAACGGGCATACAAGTTTCCGGAGGGCTCAACGTAGTGGGCCGAGATTTCAACGGGGTGCAAGTGGCAGGTGTGGGCAACAGCTCTGCCGGCTATGCCATCGGGTTTCAGGGTGCAGGTTTTTACAATATCGCCCATGAGTTTATGATGGGTGTACAAATTACAACACTCTTCAACTATACAGACGGCAGATTATCGGGCACCCAACTGGCATTGGTGAACAAAGCCAAACAAACCATGGGTAAAAATTCTACTCCCTTTACAAGCGCGCGCAGTCTACAGCTCGGTTTGCTCAACTTCAGCAAGGCCATGCACGGCACGCAGGTGGGGCTCATTAATTTCGGTGGCGAAACCAGGGGCAACCAATTCGGACTCATCAATTTCTTCAACCGAAACAAAACCAAAGAGAATGTAGATGCGGGCATGCCGGTAGGGCTGCTGAATATCGGTTCGCGCGGTTCCGTATTTCGCCTTACCACCAACGACTTATTTCTAACAAACCTAGAATACACCACCGGTAATTGCCAGAATTGCTCGTGGACACCCGCTGGACCAGTAGGTATGCCGTACGAGGGCAACAATAAAATATTCAATCAGAATGCGCTTATTCTGGGTTATGATCACATCAAGAATACGTGGGGCTTTGGTTGGGGCTTTATGAAAATATTGCGCAACAAACATTCTATGTTGCCTATCGACAAATTGAACGAGCTCAGAATGTTGAGTTACGGTGCCCGTTTCATGCACCTGAATCGCAACCGCGAATTAGATAAAAATTTTAATTTGTTGAGTAGGCTGCATGTAGAGGTAGGCCGCAAGTGGAAGTCGCGTTATGTGTTTGTGGGGCTGGCCTTCAATTATTTATTGCAGCAGGAAGATGCCGATCCGTACACGGCACGCAGCGTTGTCTTTAATGCAGGCAGATTGGGCAACAACCTGGGTTCTGCTTGGCCCGGTTATTCGCTGGGCATCCAGATATAATGTTCATTGCACTTTTTCTGTTTGTGTGATTCAGCGATTTGAATTACTTTCAGGGCGTAACCTTTGCCCTATGCTCGGCCTGATATTCATCTACTTTGTTGGTAAAGCCTTTTACGATTTGGCCGGCAAGTACCATCAATCGAGGTGGGGTTATGGCATAGGGGGCGTGGTGTCGTACTATGTTGGTTTGTTGTTGGGCGGCTTTTTGTTAGGTATTGCCATGGAGCTGTACGAGCCAGGATGGGTGGAAACCATTTCTGACACTGCGCTCGGCTTGATGGCCATTCCCATGGGCATATTGGCTTGCTGGGGATTTTACAAATGGCTGGAGAACCGATGGAAGCGAGAGCCCGCCAAACAAGCACTGGGTGTACTCGATGAAAACCTCTCTGAATAATGTTTTTCACTTTCAACTTTAATTACCATGGATCAGATTTTAGATGCGCCCGTTCGCAATGAGAAGAAAGCCTCCTATGCCGGCTTCTGGATTCGTTTTGTAGCCTACATTGTAGACTCGATGGTTTTGTGGCTGATACAAATACTCATTAGCTTTCTACTTTATGGAAGTTATTCAAGTGTTGGTGGAGAATTGATATTGCTAATTCTTTGGATAGGAGTAGGTGTAGGTTATTTTGCGGGCATGGAGAGTTCTGCCAGGCAAGCCACATTGGGAAAAATGCTTTTCAGACTGAAGGTGGGTGACGAGCAGGGGTACCAGATTACATTTGCCAATGCTGTAGGTCGTTACTTTGGCAAAATTCTTTCAGCGCTTATTTTATTTATCGGCTTTTTTATGGCCGGTTGGGATGGCAAAAAGCAAGCCTTGCACGACAAGCTGGCCGACACTTACGTGTATGAAGGATAAAACCACGAATCGGCCTGGTATTGCCAATCGCAGTTAAATCATACCCCGCGACTTCAACTCGAGGTATTTGTTGATGGAGGCGATGGTGAGATTCTCTGGTTGGGTGAGAATGGTGATGATGCCCAATTGACGCAGTTGCTGCGCCAGTTGCACTTTGGTAAGAGCAAAATGTTCGGCCGTTACCTGCTCATAGATGTCCTTCAGCGTGTTCACCTTTTGCGTTGACTGGGTAGTGATTTCTGTATTCTCAAAGAAAACCACGACCAGCAAATGCTGTGTGTTCAGTTTGCGCAGTTGTGGCAGTGCGCGTTGCAGCGCATACGTGCTCTCAAAATTGGTGTAAAAGAACATCAAGCTCCGCCCGTTGATCAGCTTGCGCACCGCTAAGTAGAGCCCCTCGTAACTGGCTTCTGTATTGCCTTCTTTTTCGCGATATAATCCCTCCAGAATTTTTTTCAATTGCAGCCTGCTGCGGTCGGCACGAATCAATGTTTTGGGAGTGTCTGCAAAAGTTACCAATCCTATCTTATCCTGCTTGCCCAGCACAATATTTGAAACCACCAGTGAAGCATTCACGGCATAGTCGAACAGGCTTAAGCCGTTAAAGGGCATGTGCATCACACGGCTTTTGTCGATAACGCAGTAGACTTGTTGCGATTTTTCATCTTCATATTGATTCACCATCAATTGGGCCTTGCGGCCGGTGGCTTTCCAATTGATGCTGCGGTAATCGTCTCCCTGTACATAATGCTTGATCTGCTCGAACTCGTAGCTGTGGCCAATTCTCCGCACCTTCTTCACACCATATTCCGTAGCAATGCGCGCCAATGTTTTAAGCTCATACTTCTTCATTTGTATGAGCGAAGGGTAAACCGGTGCGCTTCGATGAAGAGGAAACGAAATTTGCCTTTTTACCAGGCCTAATCGGGTAGACACCCATACATGCAATGCCCCGAAGTGATATTCACCGCGCGTTACCGGCCGCACCGTGTAAGGCAGTATTTCCTGACGGCCTGCTGGTAAATGGATAGTGCGAACGAAACTGCGGTCTTGCAGTTGTTCGGGCAACTCGTCAATGATCTCCAGCCACAGCGTGTAGGGCGAGCGGTTATTCAGCACAATTTGAATGGGATTCTCATCGCCCAGCGACAACACAGGACTGAGCGAACGCGAGGCATCCAGGCGCACTGCCCTGTTAAACACCTGCCAGCCATCAATGCCTGTAATCAACAGAAACAAGGCAATGGCCGTAAAGGCCACCGGTTGCAGGAAGGCAAAAGGATACGACAACACCATCAGTACCACAAGCCCTGCGCAGCCGTAGAAAAATGAAACAGATAAATAAAGTGACCTTAGTTTCATCAACGCGGCACTTCCAGTTGTTCGGTAATTTCGCGAATGATGTCTTCAGGTGTGAGCCCTTCCATTTCGCGTTCAGCTGTTAGCAGAATGCGGTGGTTCAGCACCGGGTAGGCCACCAGCTTCACATCGTCTGGGGTTACGAAGGTGCGCCCTTGTATCGCAGCCATGGCTTTCGAAGCGCGCAGAATGGCCAGCGAAGCACGGGGCGATGCACCTAAGGTAAGGTTGCCATTGTGCCGTGTGTTTTCTGTGAGGCGGGCGATATAGCCCAGTATTTCATCTTTGATGTGCACTTTTTCCACCACGTCCTGGCATTGCTTCAGTTCGGTAGCGCCCATCACGGGCTTTACACGCTCGAGGCTACGCTGGCTGAAGTCTTCCTGGTATTTGCGCAGTATCTCTATTTCCTGCTCCAACGTAGGGTAGGTCAGCTTCAGGCGAAAGAGGAAGCGGTCGAGTTGGGCTTCGGGAAGCCGGTAGGTGCCTTCCTGTTCAATGGGGTTTTGCGTGGCCATCACCAAAAAGGGGAAGTCCATCGGGTAGGTAACACCGTCTACCGTAACCTGTCGTTCTTCCATTACTTCAAAAAGAGAAGATTGGGTTTTGGCCGGGGCACGGTTAATCTCATCGATCAGCACCAGGTTTGCAAATATGGGGCCCCGGTTAAAAGTAAACTCTGATGTTTTTACATTGAACACCGTGCTTCCAATTACATCGGTGGGCATCAGGTCGGGTGTGAACTGAATGCGCGAAAAATTGACCGACAACGCACGGGCTACTAATTTTGATAGCAGTGTTTTGGCAATACCCGGCACACCTTCCAGCAGCAGGTGGCCACCGGTAAACAAACCGGCCATCATCAGGTCGATGGTCTTTTCCTGGCCCACCACGGCTTTGCCCACTTCTTGCTTCACCAGCACTACGTGCCTGCTCAGGGCGTCTACGCGCTGTTGAAGTTCATCTGTGCCTTGTATGTTCATTTCTTCCATAATAGAAAATGGTTATTTACATTCTTTATAAAATGCTTCGATGGCGGTGTAGAGATCTACCAGCCTTTGTTCTTCAATACTTGAGTAGCCGAAGGCAGCAATTACATTCCACCGATCATGCACGTGCTGCACCAAGGCCAGGGGTACCCGCGCTTTTTCGGCTACCAAAGGCACAAAGGGTTGTGTGAAATGGGCCGTGTGAATGCCGTAGCGTGTGCGAATGAAGTAGAGAAAATATTTCATCTTCTTCTTCGCCATATCCAGGTGGTTGCCATTCTGAAAATGCAGCGAGGAGATCATCCGCACAAACTCCAGCGAAGTATTACTTTTTATTTCCTGCACAGGTATCGCCCGTTGTTTACGCCTGGCTGTAAAAAAAACAAAGATCACCACCGTCAACAACATCATCCACCAGGCATATTTCAAGCTGGGCTGCTCGAGAATAAAATACAAGGGACTATTGTACTCGTTACGGTCTTGCGAGAAAGGCAATTTGCTGAACTCATCCCAAATAATATCTGTCCCCTGCAAGTGCGAGAAGATTGCCGTGGCATAACCCAGTTTATCTTTCTGCACCATAAAGTAGTTGGTAAACACAATAGGGTTTGTATGCAGATATAAATTGCCTTTGCCGCTGCCTATGCGAAAGAAGTTTACCAGGTCGCCACCCTGATGACCCAAAGGCTCCAGGGTTTCGGTGCTGTCGCAGAAAATTTCTTCATCCAGGTAACTCCAATGGTAGGGCCTGTCAATGCCTGCAAAGCGATAGCGGAAACGGTAGGGTTTTTCTGCCCGGAGGCTGTAGTGGTAGAAGTTCATGGCTATCTCTTCTATCTGGTTGCTGAAGTAAGCCACCTGAACATCGCAAACATTTTGGTAGAGGGCGGCAATCAGTTCTGTTGGCGGATCCTGGCTGGCAATGAAAACATCGTTGCCTCGCTGTATAAATTTCGTGAGTGCATTTACATCGTGGTGGTCAAGATAAGGCGATGGGCCAATCAACACATAGTCGATGCCGGTGAGGTTTTTGGTGCTGTCGAGTAATTCGTATACAGGTTTGTTTTTATTAAAAGTGAAATTACCTCCGGGCCGGTATTGCTCCAGCATTTTACGTATGAAGGCGGTGCCATAGGGTTGGTCGCTTTGTGGGTCGTAACTTTCGTACCACTGAAATTTACGTTCGTTGCTGCCGAAGAAAACAAAGTAGGCCAGCAGCGCAGCAGCCAGCAATACAATCAGCACCGTTATGGTTCGCCTCTGCTTCATGAATCGCCACTATGCTTTAGTGTTTGATGTACCTGATCAAAGTTGCCGGCCAACTGTTCGAATTCATTCTGCGTAAGTGTATGCTCACCGTACCACACTCTTTCGTACACCCGCGTTAATTGGCGAACCGGGTCGTACAGCAAGTGGTGATGCAGCAGTTCGTTCAGATAGTCTAGGTTGGTCTTGTCTTTTTGCCAATGAATTTTTTCTTGTGTGTGCAAGGTGCGCAACAACAACAAGTAATGCACGCGTACGGCTTCGCGCCAGTTGCCCTGCTGCCGGGCTTGCTCCAGCCACGTTTCCAGATCGGCTGTCTCAATATCTTCCACCGGTGTGGCAGCTGTAGGTGCTTCTTGAGTGGGTCGCACCACTTTGTTATCCACCGAAGTATTCTTCACCACCTGGTACACAATGAAGGCGATCAGCCCGCCAATCAGGACATAGGCAACCAACTTCATCACCTCACCGCCCCAAGGTATAGTGGGTGGCCGTACGGCTGCCTTTTGTTTTTTCTCCTCCGGCTTTTCGCTAAAGTTGGTGTTACCTACGGCCTTACGCCACGCAGTAGTGTCGAAGGGGCGCACGTTGATCTTTCCTGCGCGGTAGTTTTTGGAACCCTCGGTA
>CAZRQK010000078.1:0-3942 GCA_964602295.1 uncultured Ohtaekwangia sp. | reverse complement strand
GGGTTCACCGGCTCAATGGCTGGCTCTTACTCGCATTCCACGTAAGGCACCATTTCTTCCAACTGTTCTTCGTCCGGGTATTCCTCCTCTTGTTGCGCAGAGAGGCACAGCGGAAACAACAAAATCAATATCGCTACCAGGCGCTTCACGTACGGGGTCGTTTATTGTATTTCTCGTTTAAGTTGGTGATGCTTTGCTTCAGGTAATGGGCTGTGGTTACCTCGCGCGCGGAGTAGTAGAAGTAGGCAATGCTGGCCACCACCAGCGGTACAATCATCTGGAAAGTAAACAACTTCACAAACACCTCTATGAACTGTACAATCTGCCGTGCCCACATATCGGTGCGGGCAAAGTTCCATTGGAACACGGTGGTGTAGAGGTAAATGAGTGGTGCCGATAAGATCAGCAAAAATGAAAACGACATCAGCAGCAGTGTAAATTGCAAGCCCATGAGTGGGCCGAACTGGGCCGAGGTCAGGTCCCAACCGCTTGCCAATCCCGAAAAGGGATTAGACCTCTCTTCTGTTTGCGCTTGTATGACCAGCAAAAGGTAACCAAAGCCGCAGGTAAGCAAAAGCACTCCCCAACCTTGCAGCCCCCACAGGGCAACGAACCCACCGGCCACTAGCACCCACACTTTCAAAAAGGCAGGCACATGTCGCACAGGGTCGCCCGGGTGCAGGTCGCGATGGATGAGGTGCAACGTTCTGTAGATGATCAAAGAGAACACAAAGGAGTTCATCACCGCATACAACCAATTGGGTGTGCGCATAGCAAAATACAATCCACCCAGCAAGTTTACCCACCACTCTTCGAAGTAGCGCGTTACCAGCAGACGGCTTTCGGTACTGATATCTACAACAGCCATCAACGCAGCCAACGGTGCAACCCAGGCCAGTAGGCGGTTGAAGTGGATGCGGTAGAAAGTGAAGGCATCCTTCAAAATTTCTGCATTGTTCTTAATAGTATGGATAACAATGGGTCGTGTGTCTGCCGGTACCAGCCTGATTTCTTCCAACGGCTCTTCAAAGCCTGCCCGTGATTTACGCCAGGGGTACACCACAAAGTAGCCAATAATAAATGCAGCCGACAGTAATATCAACAGCAGTCGCACCACATCGGGCACTTCGGTGTAGCGCGTCAGAAAACTTTCAATCAGTCCGGCCACCACCAGAATGGGTGCCACGCCCAGCATCAGCTTGAGCGAGCGCATAGCAGACAGCTGGAAAGCTTGCAGCCTGGAATAGGTGCCAGGAAAAAGCAATCCGCTGCCCAGCGTAAGCCCCGCGCCACCTGCTATGATGATGGCCGAGATTTCCAAAGTGCCGTGGAGCCAGATGGTGAGTGCCGACTCGGCAAACAGACTGCGTTCAACAAAAAAATATTGAAAGCAACCCACCATAATGCCGTTCGACAAAAGGATGGCCAGCGTGCCGATAGAAAAGAACAAGCCGAATACATAGGCACGAAAGGCCACCATCAGGTTGTTGAGGGTGATGCCGAGGAACATATCTACCTGGTGGCCTTTTTTGTAGACTGCCATCGGGTCGCCTTGTTCAATGTTGGCTTTGGTCATCTCTACATAACCCGGCCCCAGAATGGCGTTGGCAAACTGTGGCTCTTGCACAGAAGAAAACACGCCCATACCAATGGCAAAGAGAAACGTAATCAATGAGAGGAGCAAGGGCACCCGGCAGTAGATAATGACCTGGGGCAGTTCATCGAGCCAGAACATTCTTAGCCGGCCCTTGCGTTGCCGCTGCCGGTTGTAGATAATGGAAAAATATTCGCGTGCAATTTTGTTTAAGTATACCCGCACCGATCGGTTGGGGTAATACGTGCGCGAGTAGGAGAGGTCATCCACCACCTGCACAAACAAGTCGCTCAGCTTACCGGGGTCTTTGTGTTCCTCCTTCAGCAATGCTTCCGATTCGAGCCACTTTTCTTTATTTTGTGCGATGAAACGGGTTTCCTTCATGAAGCCGTCAAAATATTACTTTCGGGCAACAAATGAAAAGCATCGAAATTAAAACAACGCAAAATGTTACGTTGGAATATGAACTGGCCGACCTGCGCGACCGTGTGCTGGCCTTTCTGATCGACTTTCTCATCCTGTCATTTGCATTAATGGTGCTGGGGTTGGTAGGCTTTTCCGCTTTCGCGGGATCGGAGACTGCCCTTACCGTGTTTTCGGTGTTCCTCACCTGCGTGTTCCTGTTTTATTCGCTGGCGTTCGAAATATTTAACCACGGCCAGAGTTTTGGAAAAATGGCGATGAAGATTCAGGTTATCAAGACGGTAGGCGGCCGCGCCACCTATTCCGATTATGCCGCTCGCTGGGTTTTCCGCATGATCGATATTTACTTTTCGCTGGGGGGCATCGCTTCCATATTGATTTCATCTTCACCCAAAGCACAACGCATTGGCGACATGGTTGCCAACACGGCTGTGGTGAAGTTAATACCCCAGGTTGATTTAGACCTTGAAGACTTGCTGCGAATTCAATCGCGCGAGTCTTATTCACCACAATTCAAAGAAGTGAAACACCTGCACGAGGAAGATGTGCTGCTCATCAAAAGCACCTTGTCGCGCTACCAGCGCTACCGCAACAGCGCACACCAGGAAGCCATCGGCCTGCTGGCCCAACAGATGCGTACTGTGTTGGGTCTGGGCAATGTGCCCGGCACCGACCTCGACTTTTTGAAGACACTGCTGAAAGACTATGTGGTGCTCACCCGCTGATATTAGCGTGGCTGTATCTGCACCGAAGTCATTGTTAACGAGCCACCCACTGCTTTGTCGTTGAAGAGCGATACCTCGTCTTTTTCTGTTTTCAATGCCAGCGTGTACAGCAATGGCAAGTAGTGGTCGGGTGAGGGTATTGCTAATTCGAATGCGCGTCCTTGCCCGGAGTAGTTCACCAGCGAAGCATGGTCTCCACTCATAATGTGGCCTTTCATGCGGTCACTCGCTTCCAACGCCCAATCATAGGCAAAGCCATCGGTTTTCAGTTGGTCCCACGCCACCATGCGCAGGTTGTGCACCATGTTGCCACTGCCGATAATCAACACGCCCTTGTTGCGCAGGGCGGCCAGCTCCTGGGCCAGCTCGTAATGGTAACTGGGGCCTTGGGTATAATCCAAACTCATCTGTATCACCGGCACATCGGCAGCGGGGTAGAGGTGTTTCACCACACTCCAGGCACCATGGTCCAGGCCCCATTGGTGGTCGAGGCCCACGGTAGTTTTGGTAATCAGTTGTTGTGTTTCCTTTGCCAATTCCGGGCTGCCCGGTGCTGGATATTGCACTTCGTACAAAGCACGTGGAAAGCCTCCAAAGTCGTGGATGGTGCGCGGGTGCTCCATGGCGGTTACGTGGGTGCCTTTCGTTTCCCAATGGGCAGATACAACCAGTATGGCGGTGGGCTTAGGCATTTGGCTGCCTACTTTGCGGAAACCCGCGACAAATTCATTTTCTTCAATGGCATTCATGGGGCTGCCGTGGCCCAAAAACAATACGGGCATGGTGGCAGTAGTTGAAAGCGGTTGTACCGCTTTTCTGAGATCATTCAGGTTCATAGACATTCCGGTTAATGGCATCGCTGCCAATAGTTTCACAAAATCTTTCCGCTTCATCATCAGCATGTTGACGTTAACAAAGATACAGCCGCTGGTGTGGTTGAACGTTGAACTATGTTAAGAAATGCCGGGAGTTGCCGGTTGCCATTCAAATTACGTCTTTGCGAGGACAGCATATGTAAATGAGCGCCTGTCCCGCGAATGCGGGAAAGCAAGCATCAAAGCAAAGGCGTCTGACGGCTCGTTTGCTTAAGCATTCAGCCGTCTGACGCCTTCACCTAATAAGCCGTATTCAAGATACGATGAATGAGTTGGATGATATGTGATTTTATCTACGTCTGGGTTGATTAGGATAACCATATAC
>CAZRQK010000077.1:0-14241 GCA_964602295.1 uncultured Ohtaekwangia sp. | reverse complement strand
ATAATTAACGGGAGGCTTACCGTTGGCACCTGTGGCTTGTGCTATTTCGCATTCGTGGTGCGGAAATTTCAGGTCCATACCACCACCGTGAATATCAAAAGTTTCGCCCAGGTACTTGGTGCTCATCACCGTGCATTCAATGTGCCAGCCGGGAAATCCTTCGCCCCATGGCGAGGGCCAGCGCATAATGTGCGCAGGCGAGGCTCTCTTCCATAACGCAAAATCAATTTTCTCACGCTTTTCGTCCTGGCTGTCGAGGTCGCGCCCACTTTCCATGAGTTCTTCAATGTTACGACCCGACAGAATGCCATAATGATTGGCTTTATTGTATTTGCGCACATCGAAATAGACGGAACCATTTACTTCATAGGCCAACCCCAGGTCTATGAGGCGTTGAGTAATGTTGATTTGTTCTACGATGTGGCCCGTGGCCGTAGGTTCAATACTGGGTGGAAGTATGTTGAACTGACGCATCACCGTATGAAAATCTTCAGTATAACGCTTTACAATTTCCATGGGCTCCAATTGTTCCAGGCGGGCTTTCTTGGCAATCTTGTCTTCGCCTTCATCGGCATCACTTTCCAGGTGGCCCACATCGGTGATGTTGCGTACGTAACGAACCTGATAACCAAGGAATCGAAAGTACCGCGATATAGTATCGAAGGTGAGGAAGGTACGTGCGTTGCCCAGGTGAACATAATTATAAACGGTAGGACCACACACGTACATGCCTACCTTGCCGGGGGTGAGCGGTGAAAAAATTTCTTTTTTACCAGTGAGTGAATTGGTGAGAGAGATGCGGTATTGAGTGTATAGCGCCATATATTTATAGTAGGGGCGAAAATAGGCGCAATTATCGGAGCAAAAAAGGATGAATTTGTGGTCGCCCGGCACTACCCTTATGGTCGTTAGGACTATATTTTAAAGGGCATCAAAGGATATCGCAAACGATTGTGCATTCGATTTCTGAATTTCTTTTACAGATTTATGAGGTTTTTTTTATCAAAACTTTAATTTTGATAAGTAGCTGTGTTTCCTAAGAAAATTTGGCAATGCAGTCAACAAAACAAATTTTTACCCAAAACTTTAAACAAAACAAACCATGATGAGAGATCTCTACAGAAAACTCAGGTTGATGCTCTGTTTTCTGCTAACGATTGCATCGGCAATGGCCCAGGAAAGGGTGATTACCGGTACAGTGACAGATGAGACCGGGGCAACGATGCCTGGTGTGAATGTGCTGCTGAAGGGCACTTCGGCTGGAACCGCTACAGATGTGGATGGCAACTTCCGCATCAGTATCCCTAACGATCAGGCCACCTTGGTAATTTCTTTTGTGGGTTATGCCACATCCGAAATTCAGGTAGGTTCCCGCTCGGTGGTAAACGTGCAATTGGCTGCCGATGTCAAGACGCTAACTGAACTGGTGGTAACCGGTTACACAATTGACACTCGCAGGCAGACAACGGGGTCTGTTTCTACTGTAAAAACCAAGGACTTGACGATTGTTCCTTCTGGGAACGTAGAACAGCAATTGCAGGGCAGGGTTGCGGGTGTAACCGTGGTAACGAACGGTCAGCCCGGTACAACAAGCCAAATTCGAGTTAGAGGTTTCGGAGCGTTCGGAGGTAATGAACCCTTATATATTGTGGATGGTTTGCCAGTTACCTCAGTGGATTTTCTTAATCCTGATGACATCGAATCTACAACCGTGCTGAAGGATGCAGCGTCCGCTTCCATCTATGGTGCTCGCGCAGCTAATGGCGTGATTATTTACACCACTAAGAAGGGTGCAAAATCAAACAAGATCAACATCAGCTACGATGGTGTATTCGGTTCTACCAACCCGGGTAACGGAATAGAGATGATGAACCCGACCGATTTTGCTGAATGGACTTGGAACGCGCGTAGAAATACAGCCGCTCAATTGGGTCAGACCCCCACCTTTAATCACCCCCAGTTTGGTACAGGCACTTCTCCAGTTATACCTGAGTATTTGTTGGTTGGTTCTGCAACCGGTGTTACCGGTGGCGTAAATCTTGCCAACGAGCGGAACAATTACAATGTTTCCGATTTTAGCCGCCCCATTTATCAGGTGGTTCGCGCAAATCGTGATGGTACCGATTGGTACGATGCAATAACTCGTAACGCTCCCCTTGTTCGCAATACAATTGGAATTAACGGAGGTTCAGATAAGAGCCGTTATTACATTGGTATGAGTATGCAAGATCAAGCCGGTATTTTAGAACATCAGCATTTCAAGAGATACGCGTTCCGCGCCAACTCTGAGTTTAATGTTCGGGACAACGTGCGTATCGGTGAAAACTTACAGTTTACATACCGGCAGGTACGGTTGCTTCAGGGTGGCGGTGGCGGCCTAGGTGTATCTGACGATGAAAACGATATTCTTCAGGCCTTCCGTATGCCATCGATCATCCCTGTTTACGATGAGTTTGGTGGCTATGCTGGTACCCGTGCCTCTGGATTTAACAACCCACGTAACCCATTGGCCAACCTCGACCGTCAAAAAGACAACCGTGGATTTAACGCGGGCGCATTCGGTAATATCTATCTCGAGTGGGATCCTATTAAAGACCTCACATTACGCACAAGTATAGGTGGTAATTATGGTTCCGGCTACTTCTGGAGCTATTTTGGTCGCCAGTATGAAAATTCTGAAAATAATTCCGCAGTTACTTACTCGGAAGGAGCAGGTCAATCGTTCGGTTGGACCTTCACCAATACTGCCAGCTATAAAAAGACTTTTGGCGATCATAACCTAGACGTTATTTTGGGTCAGGAGGCGCTAAACACTGGAGATGGCCGAAATATTAGTGGAACAGGATTAAACCCATTTTCTGAAGACCGCAATTTCGTAACCTTAAATACAACAACCCCAGGTGCTACGCGCACGGTAGGTAGCAATTACTTCAAAGGAGTTCGGTTTGCTTCTTATTTTGGTCGCTTGAACTATCAATTCAAGGGCAAATACCTGGCGTCTGTGGTTGTTCGTAGAGATGGTTCATCTCGTTTTGGAGCAGAGAATCGCTACGGAACCTTCCCTGCGTTCTCTTTGGGCTGGAGGATTTCCGAGGAACAATTCATGGATGCACTTCCTTGGGTTGATGACTTGAAGATTCGTGGGGGTTATGGAATTATGGGTAACTCAAACAACGTAGACCCCAATAACCAGTTCAGCCTCTATGCGACCACTGTGGGTGCATCATCCTACCCCATCAACAATACGTCAGCCCAAGAAGGATTTTTGAGAAGCAGAATTGGTAATCCAGTTGCAAAATGGGAGCGGGCGATTACCCAAAACATTGGATTTGACGGTACCCTATTTGATGGAAAGCTTGATGTGATCTTGGATTTGTGGCGTAAAGAAACCGAAGACCTGTTGTTCCAGGTGCCCATTCCAGTAACAAATGGACCTAATGCTTCCGCACCAACAGTTAACATTGGAAAAATGTTGAATCAGGGTATCGATCTGCAGGTAATTAATCGCGGTGAGGTGATACCCGGCTTAGGTTATGAGGTGACAGTCAATGGAGGGTTCCTCAAGAATGAAATTGTAGAGCTTGCACCGGGCATCACATACTTGTCTGGCGGAAATAATGAACCGAGCTACCGGGGCATTGTGCCGATTCGTAACCAGGTAGGTAGACCGATATCTTCTTTCTTCGGCTATGAAGTGATGGGCTTATTCCAAAATCAGGAGGAGGTAAATGCTGCGCCCACACAAGCCGGTGCTGCGCCTGGCCGATTCCGTTATAGGGATTTGAACGGTGATGGTCAAATTAATACAGACGATCGTACCTGGCTAGGAAGTCCAGTTCCAAAGTTTACAGGCGGCTTGAATTTCAAGTTTACATACAAGAATTTTGAATTTGAGTGTTACTCATTCTTATCCCAGGGTAACAAAATATTCAATGTGTCGCGCTGGTTTACTGACTTCTATCCTTCCTTTGCCGGGGCTTCTATTGCCGAACGTGTAAAAGATTCTTGGACCCCGCAGAATACGGGCGCAGAGTTACCGATATTCGAAAACGTGTCAAACTTCAGTACGAATACTCAAGCTAGCTCTTTCTATGTGGAGGACGGTACATACTTCCGTATGCAGAATATTTCGCTGGGATATAATGTTCCTTCTGCGATGTTAAATCGACTAAGTTTGTCTAGGGCACGGTTATTCGCAGGCTTGAATAACGTATTTACCATTACGAAGTATGAGGGCCTGGATCCAAGCGTGGGTGGCGATGCCGACACTAGGTTTGGCGTAGATGTGGGTAATTATCCCATTACTCGTAGTTGGACAGTTGGTTTAAGTGTAGGTTTCTAAAAGGATGAATCATATGAAAATCACTAAAAAAATAGTTGTTACCACCTTTGCCGTATTGGCTTTCGCGGTATCGTGCGAGGATAGCTTTTTAGAGGTAACGCCAACAGCGTCGATAACTGACGCTCAGCTAACAACGAAAGCGGGTTTGGAGGGAATGTTGATTGGTGGCTATAGTATGCTTCCCGGGCGTGGCGGATTTTATGCAGGAGCCACTAACTGGCTTTGGGGAGGTATCCTTGGTGGCGATGCCAACAAAGGTACAAACGCGGGCGATCAATCTCAGGTAAATGAAATTCAGGCATACAATCCACTTCCTACTAACGGTTCCGTACAAGAGAAATACCAGACCGTTTACGAAGGTATCGCTCGGGTTAATGCATTGTTGAGACTGTTGCCAGACGCTGCGCCAGACACGGGAGAGCCCAATTATAAAACTCGTATTGAAGCAGAGGCGAAGTTCTTGAGAGGTTTTTACTATTTCGAATTGAAAAAAATCTACAACAACACGCCTTATATTGATGAAACAGTTGATTATGGTAAAGGCATTAATTCGGTTGCGAATGATCAGGATCTATGGCCAAAGATTGAGGCAGATTTGAACTTTGCTTACACGAATCTTCCTGAAACACAAAATGCCGCTGGTCGGGCGAATAAATGGGCTGCAGGAGCTTATTTAGCGAAGGCATACCTCTTCCAAAAGAAGTACACAGAGGCGCGTACCCTGTTTACCGCAATCATTGCAAATGGCAAGACTGCGAACAACAAGCCTTATAATTTATTACCCAGATATGGAGATTTGTTCCGAGCAGCTAATGACAATCATGAAGAAAGTGTATTCGCGATTCAATCAGCAGCCGGAACAGGTACCATCAACAATGCCAATCCTGACTTCGTTCTAAACTTTCCTTACAACGGTGGCCCTGCAGGATGCTGCGGATTCAACCAACCGAGCTTCGATTTGGTGAACTCGTTCCGTACAGTGGGTGGGCTACCCATACTAGACGGCACATATAATTCCGCTGCAAACGAAGTAAAGTCTGACCAAGGTGTTGCGGCTACTGCCACATTTACTCCAGATGCCGGAACACTAGACCCTCGCCTTGATCATGCCGTTGGCCGGAGAGGTATTCCTTACCTGGACCATGGAAAGCATCCAGGTATTGCTTGGATTCGTGACCAGAATTACGGTGGACCATATGCTCCCAAGAAGTGGATATGGACCAAAGCGGAGGAAGCAGGGGGTGCTGTTGATAAAAGTTCATGGACACCCGGTTACACGGCTGTGAACTATCCACTGATGCGCTTCGCAGATGTGTTATTGATGGCTGCGGAATGTGAGGTAGAAGTAGGTTCGTTGGAAACAGCGAGAACGTACGTAAACCGAGTGCGCGCACGTGCTGCTAACACGGCAGGATTTGTAATGGATGGTACCAATCCCGCTGCTAACTACAGTATTAACGAGTATACAGCACCTTGGACTGATCAAGGCGTGGCGCGTAATGCCGTTCGCATGGAAAGAAGACTCGAACTGTCTGATGAAGGGCATCGTTTCTTCGATCTGGTTCGTTGGGGCATTGCAGCAAGTACGCTCAACGCTTACCTGAACTACGAGCGAACCAAAGTATCAGCTTCTCCTTTTGTTGACGCATCATTCGTAGCAAACAAATCTGAGTATCTGCCAATTCCCCAGCGGGAAATTGATATCGTAGGGGCGGCAGTTTTAAAGCAAAATCCTGGTTACTAATCGAAGTAATTATTCGGAATAAAAATAAGGCCAATGTAAATTGGCCTTATTTTTTTGCCCTTTATGAAAACGTCTGACAGAGTTTTATTTAGCCTCACTTTTGTCTTGCTATTCATTTCATCCTGCAAAAAGGAAAAGCCCACACTTTTCCGGTTGCTGGAGCAGGCAGAAACTGGTGTTGGATTTAATAACCTTATTGTTGAAACCGATAGCTTCAATATTCTTACGTACGAATACATCTATAACGGTGGAGGAGTTGGCGTTGGCGACTTCAACAACGATGGTTTACCGGATCTGTTTTTCACCGGTAATCAGGTATCCAATCGAATGTATCTCAATCAGGGCGAACTGGAGTTTAAAGATATTACCGATCAAGCCAACGTTAACATTGCTGGCAGGTGGAATTCTGGCTTGGCGGTGGTAGACATTAATAGTGATGGCTGGTTGGATATTTATGTATGTGCAACGATGCACGCTGACCCAGAGGCCCGCAGGAACATGCTGTTTGTTAATCAAGGGCTTAATAAAGATGGTACGCCAACTTTTTTAGAAAAAGCAGCCGAATACGGACTTGATTTCAACGGACACAGCATAGCACCTGCTTTTTTTGACTATGACAAAGATGGCGATCTGGATTTGTACATTCTGATAAATGTCAAATTGAATAATGTGCCCACCAATTTCAGAGCCAAGATAACAGACGGATCTTCTGCCAATAACGATCGCCTGTTTCGCAATGAAGGTAACGGCACCTTTACAGATGTATCTATGGAAGCAGGTATTCGTTATGAAGGCTTCGGGTTAGGGTTGGCTATTCAAGACCTGAATAACGATACATGGCCCGATATCTATGTGTCGAACGATTATCTATCGAACGATATCATTTACATCAACAAACAAAATGGCACTTTCGAGAATCAGACTGAATTATTGTTAGGTCATCAAAGCCAGTTTTCTATGGGCAACGATGTAGGCGATGTTAATAACGATGCACTACCAGATATCATAACGCTGGACATGCTGCCCGAAAACAGTGAGCGAAAGAAAACAACCATTGGTAACAAAAGCTATCAAACCTATGTAAACAATGAGGATTTCTCTTACCAGTACCAGTATGTGCGCAACATGCTTCACTTAAATAACGGTGCGGATGCTGGAACTAAGTTTAGTGAAATTGGACAAATGGCGGGCGTGTACCAAACTGAATGGAGTTGGTCGCCTTTGTTTGTGGATTTTGACAACGATGGTTGGCGCGATCTCGCTATAACTAACGGTTTTCCAAAGGATATTACCGATAAAGATTTTGCAAACTATCGGTCTGAATTAATGAACCTCGCTTCACCGGGTTATCTGGTAGACTCGATACCCGTTGTGAAAATTCCCAACTATGGATTTAAGAACAATGGAGACCTCACCTTTACAGATGTTTCTGCAAGTTGGGGCCTCAATCAACCCTCTTTCTCCAATGGGGCGGCCTTTGCAGATCTCGATAACGATGGCGACCTTGATTATGTGGTAAGCAATATCAATGCACCCGCATTCGTGTATGAAAATACTTTGCGCGATCCAAAAAGCAACCAGCCCTCGGCACCAACCTACTTGAGAATAAAACTGCAGGGACCCGACCAGAATAAAGATGGTCTTGGCACCAGGCTAGCCATTTATTTACCTGATAAGACGAAACAATTTCACGAGCATTATACACAGAAGGGATATTTATCGTCAGTTGAGCCCATAGTGCATTTTGGTTTAGGAAATAACCAGTTAATTGACTCCTTGATTATTACATGGCCCGATGGAAAACAACAAAAGATAAACCAGGTTAAACCGAATCAGCTCCTTACTATCGCCTATGCCAACGCACAGCACTTAACTCCATCTCAGGTTGCTCCCTCACCGAAATGGGTGAGCTTGCTGGGAAAAAAATACGGGCTTGAGTTTTTACACAAACAGAATGACTTGATCGATTTTAACGTACAACGCACCATTCCGCATAAGTTTTCTCAGTTTGGTCCGGCACTAACCGTTGGCGATGTAAATGGCGATGGGCTTGAAGATATTTTGTTGGGTGGTTCGCCAGGCGCACCTTCTTATCAGTTTTTGCAACGCGCAAATGGAACATTTGTACAAAGTGAGTTAATTCCGGCCACAACTTCTGGTCTGGTAGAAGACACAAGCCTACTTCTTTTCGACAGCGATGGTGATGACGATCTCGACTTGTATTTGGCACGGGGCGGGTTCGAGTTAGCAGCGGGCGACAAAAGCTATAAACATGAATTGTATCTAAACGATGGTAAGAACAAACTCAATGTGTCTGATAAGTTGCCTGCCATTACCACCAGCGGTGCCTGCGTACGTGCGTCAGATGCTGACAACGATGGTGACTTAGACTTATTCATTGGTGGAAGGGTTGTGCCGGGTCAGTACCCCTTGGCTCCCACCAGTTATCTACTGCGAAATGATGACGGTATATTTACAGATGTAACAGAAAGTTGGTGTTCACCGCTTAAGAACACCGGAATGGTAACCGATGCCATTTGGAGTGATGTGGACAATGATGGGAAAATTGACCTGGTAGTTGCAGGGGAGTTAATGGCCATTTCCATTTTCAAAAACACCGGCAATGGTTTTCAGGCTATGCCGTCAGGGTTGGAGGGGTATATGGGTTGGTGGAATAGTTTGGCAGCCGGAGATTTTGATGGAGATGGAGACACCGATTTTTTGGCGGGGAACTTGGGAAAAAATAATCCGTACCGTGTAGATGCCCAAAAGCCAGTGGTAGTTTTTGCGAAAGACCTGGATAAAAATGGAAGCATTGAAGCACTCACTTTTTGTTCGAGCAAAATGCTGGACGGTAGCGAGCAATTGTGCCCTTTGCATTTTTGGGATGAGCTTAACCAACAAAGCCCGCGCTTCAGGCGGCAGTTTAGCAGGTATAAGCAATATGCAAAAGCCACCTTTGAAACCTTACTATCAGAAGAAGACAGGGAGGGTGCCCTGATTCTGAAGGCCAACACACCCGAGAGTGGCTATATTGAAAACCTGGGAGGCGGAAAATTAAGACTCTCGCCACTACCCATGTTCGCTCAGGTGGCACCTGTAAATGGCATCTTAGTGGAAGACATAAATCACGATGGTCATCTTGATGCCTTGATGGTAGGTAACAACTTTGGAAACGAAGTATTCATTGGCAGAATGGATGCTTTCACCGGCCTGATATTGTTGGGCGATGGTAAAGGTAATTTCTCTGCTGTGCCTTCGGCAAAAAGTGGTTTCTATGTGCCTAACGATGCCAAGGCGTTGGTTCGACTTACCGATGCCGACAAAGATCTGTTGATTGCTTCGCAGAACAGAGATAGCCTGAAAGTATTCACAACTGAACCAACGTCTAAGCAGATTTTTAAACCAGAGACGCTCGATACTTATGCCTTCCTGTATTTTGCAGATGGAAGAAAGCAGAAGGTTGAATTTTATTACGGCAGCGGCTACCTCTCTCAGTCCTCGCGCAGGTTGCGCATACCGGCTGGTGTTCGCGAGTTAGAAGTTTTTAATTCGAAAGGGGAATCAAGAAAGATTGCGATAGACTTGCCATAGAACCCATCTCATTGCTGAGATAAAATATAATCTCTGCAACGAAATAGGTTTTAAAAATTTATCGGTTTCATTGTTTGGTTGACTTCCACCGCTGTTCCAGCACCACCATAGTGATGGCATAGATCAACACAATCACAGCCGAAACAGAGAGAAACCGTTGTTGGGGGAATAGATACCACGCAGCAACAATCAATACGGTGCGTGTAACGGCATGGAAAATACCTATCCAGTGCTCAATGATCCACGAAAGAGGTAGCCACATCAAACCAGCCAGAATTCCCACGGTAAGTGGTAGCGAGGTGTAGTCCACCCGAAAGAAGGGGATGGCAATGGCATAGACCAGCAACGACATGAATACACTGTGAAAGAAAAGCGAATCGAAAGTATTTTTTGGCCGTGACTTATCAAGGAAGTGTTCTCCGGTAAACCGCGACAGCAGTATGCCAAGGTAGGCAATACAGCCCGTGGCAATAAATAATACCCATACCGTGTAGGTGGGTGATAGGAACAAACTCGAGGCGCCTACCAGCGCCCACATTATGGTGCCCGCCAAAGGCATTGCTAGGAAACGTCTCTGTTTGAACAGTTCGCGTTGTTGATCGAGCGAAAGGGGCGATGAAGAATTCATATTTGATATTTGATTAATGGAAAAGACTATTTTCTTTGGTAGACCGACATCCACCTTTGTTGGTTCTTTTTGAAAAACCAGGCGCCAAAGCCCATAACAAGAAAGGTGGCTGCACCGACCATGAGGCCGAAGTAGCTATGTACTACCCTCGTAATCACTTCCGATGCAAAGGCGGCATATAAACCGATTACCGAATAGTACATGAAAGCGAAATGGAAACCCAACCAGTTGGATGCCGGCTTCTTTAAAAGAACGGGCACCATACCGCCTACCAAACCTAACAAGCTGATGATTGCGGCTATGTGAAAGGGGCCGAACCCACCAAAAAGATGGTACAGATCGAAGGCGGTAATATTGAGTACCAACATGCTAACGGTGTACACATAGCCCACACGTTGGTGTTGCCTGGTTCCTTTTTTAGCAGCCAATACCCACGTGCCTAATATCAGTGCCATGCAGGCAGATACCAGGTGTATCAGCCCGGTAGTGTCGTGATAGAATTTCATTGCTTTACCAAATTCATTTCGATAAAGGAGAACCATTGGTTGCCATCGCGGGAGTATTCACCCACCTCGTGCCAGGTCTTTTTCGAAGGGTCGAGGGTAATGGTGTATTTGGATTTTCCACCTCCGGGAATGTCAAAACTCCATTCGAATTGATTGGCTTGTATAATCTTAAAGTATGCGTTCGTAGAAAACCCCTCTTTTACATACGACTTGAATTTGAATTGTTGATCAGTGGGGTCGAAGTTGACAATGGCAAACGCTTGAAATGTCACGGCATCGCCTTCGCGGCCAGTGCCTTTGATGGATAGCACCAGGCCATCCATTTCCCAAACAATATGTTCGGTTTGTGCTATCTTTCTTTGGCTGCCTCGTTCGTTGATGAGGGCTTCGCCCTGCCAATCGCCCACGAGGTAGCTGAGTTTGGCCATTTCTTCTTTGCATTTAGCAGAGAAATCGGGGCGTTGTGCGAATGACGTGAGACTGAAAAACATCAGGCTCAGTGCGAGTAAACAGGTTTGTTTTTTCATAATTGTAAACTGGTTTATGTTATAAACTAAAGTGACAAAAAAATTATTGAATGTATTGCTTCAGGTTATTCACATATTCTTGAAACGCTTTCAGCCCCTGCTTGGTAATTTTACAGGTAGTAACAGGTTTTTTACCATTGAAGGCTTTCTCTATTGTAATATAACCTGCTTCAGAAAGCTTATCGAGTTGAACGCTTAAGTTGCCAGCCGTAGCGTTGGTTTTCTCTTTCAGAAAAGTGAACTCGGCACTATCTACATTGATAAGTATCGACATCACGGCCAGTCGCAACTGCGAGTGTAGCAAAGGGTCAAGGTCCTTAAACATGGTCTTGCTATGGCTTGATGTTGCGAAGTAAATAACCTGGCACAATGTAGCCGAAGATCATGGCAAAACATCCTACCAGGTACTGATCGATGGGGTGCACCAGGTAGCAAAGTATGCCAGCTATCCAAAACGTTATTCCTCCAAATATCAGGGGTCTGAATTTTAAGATCACACCCGAAACAAAAGTGGCCAACCCTACCGGCATCAATATAATCGCGTTCACCATCCAGTTGGTTTTGGCACCAAAAATCCAGGCAGGCAGAATGGTGAAGCCCAGGCCAATCCACAACCACATGCTGATTTTATCGAGGTGTGTAATCACCACGCGGCTCTTGTCTTGCTTGCTGGCATAAATCATCGTAACAATCCAGGCAGGTATGGCCAGTGTCCATACCAGGGCCACATAGTGTGCAGGGTAGGTGGTGAACTTCAAAAAGTAATACATGCCCAGGTTGCAGAACGCAATCACCCAGCCCCAAAGAAGAAAATAGAAACTGGCGCTGCTGATGTTGCCTTGCGCCTGCCGTATCATGGAGCTGATCAAGTCCAGGCTTTGCTGCGGGCTGAGGGGTGTGTCTTCTGTTTTCATATTGATCTCTTCTGCTTCTGTATACGCAACAAATATAAACTGGTTTACAAAATAAACCAAAATATTATAAAAACCCTCATTTTGCCATCGAAAACCGATTTATTACCCTTCCTATAAAGGAAATATTAGACGCACACATTTGATTAACTTGTGGTACGTAACCTTAAAAACCATGATAAAACGCTACCTCCTTCTTGTTGGCCTTTTAAGCTTCAGCCATCTTTTGTTTGCACAAACGGAGTTGCAACAAGTAGAAAAATTAAAAGCCGAGGCCGCAGCCGAAGTCGAGAAATATGCCGTGCTGGGGCAACAGATCAACGATGTGTTGTTTTCTTTCTCCGAATTGGGCTTTCAGGAGTATGAAACTTTTGCTTACCTGACAAGCCTGCTGGAGAAAAATGGTTTTAAGGTGGAGAAGGGCGTGGCAGGTGTGCCCACAGCGTGGATTGCCAAGTGGGGTTCGGGCAAACCCGTGATTGCGCTGGGTTCGGATGTGGATTGTATTCCCAAGGCTTCGCAGAAGCCAGGCGTTGCCTACCACAACCCGATTGTGGAGGGTGCCCCGGGGCATGGCGAAGGCCACAACTCGGGCCAGGCGCTTAACATCATTTCTGCGCTTGCGCTGAAAAAAATCATGGAGCGAGAAAAAATTGCAGGCACCATTATGCTTTGGCTGGGTGTGGCTGAAGAGTTGGTGGGCACCAAGGCCTACTATGTGCGCGCGGGTTATTTCAAAGATGTAGACGCCTGTATTTTTACCCATGTGGCCAATAACCTGGCGGTATCGTATGGCGATGCAGGTAACAATGGATTGGTGTCTGTAAAGTTTACTTTTGAGGGAGCTGCCGCCCACGCAGCCGGTGCCCCGTGGCGTGGCCGTAGTGCATTGGATGCTGTAGAACTGATGAACATCGGGTGGAACTTTCGCAGAGAACACCTGGAGCTTACACAACGGTCGCACTATGTGATTTCTGATGGTGGCGACCAGCCTAACGTGGTTCCTTCGAAAGCATCGGTATGGTACTACTTCCGCGAGCGAACCTACCCTAACATCAAAAAACTATTCGACATAGGAGTGAAGATTGCTGAAGGTGCGGCCCTAATGACGGATACAAAATTTACCTACGAGGTGCTGGGCTCTGCCTGGCCGGGTCACTTTAACAAACCCATTGCGGAGGTGATGTATCAAAATATCCAAAAGGTAGGCTTGCCGCAGTGGTCGCCTGAAGACCAGTTGTTGGCCAAAGCCACACAGTTGGAGATGAAGGCACCTAAAGTGGAAGGACTTGCCACGAAACTGGATACGCTGGGCTTGCCTGCACCTACCGGACCTGTAAATGTGATGGGCCGCCAATTGATGGCGATGGGTGGAGGATCGGACGACATAGCAGATATTTCATGGTCGCTGCCAACGGTGGTGTTACGTTACCCCAGCAACATTCCTGGTTTGCCAGGCCACCATTGGAGTAACGCCATCTCCATGGCTACGCCCATTGCGCACAAAGGTATTTTGTACGGTGCCAAGGCAGAAGTAATGACCGTGCTCGACATGCTGCTGAAGCCGGAAGTGCTGCGCAATGCATGGGATTACTACAAGAACGAGCAAACCAAAGAACTACAGTACACACCGCTGGTAGGCGAAAAGGATCAACCAGCTATTCACCTGAACCAGCAGATTATGACAGAATTTGCACCTAAGCTGAAGCCTTACTATTACAACCCGGCCAAGTACAAAACCTACCTGGAGCAGTTGGGCATTACGTATCCTACCGTGCGCCCCGACCAGAAGGAAGCAGTGGAGAAGTTGGAAAAAAAGTAAGGGCGGGTATCCCCTGGTAGCGAGGTTGACATTCAATATTTGGCCTTGTACGAAAAGTTTCCTGTAAACCAGGCTCAACTTTTTGAACGGTTGGTTTAATCAAGACCTTTACTTAGGCATATTACTGAAAAATGGTTGGTGAGCACTGACGGGCAACTCTGATAACC
>CAZRQK010000076.1:4290-14391 GCA_964602295.1 uncultured Ohtaekwangia sp. | reverse complement strand
CCGTAACGGCATAACTTCCCACCAGCGTAACATCGATGGAAGAAGTGTTTTGGCCAGAAGACCAACTATAGCCCGCCAGTCCTGCCGGTGCGCTGAGGGTGACAAAACTTACCCCACACAAAGAGCCACCGTTGGAGGCCGAAATGGTGGGCTTTGCTGGTTTAGCATTTACCGTAAATGTAAATGGATCGGAGGGAGGACTGGAACAAACACCGTTATTCACCACTACCGAATAGCTACCCGTGGAGGTAACCGTAATCTGTTGGGTGGTGAGGCCGTTACTCCATATATAGCCAACGAAGCCCGGTGGCGCTGTAAGTACTTGAGTGGTGCCTTCGCACACATTCAAAGAGCCGTTGATATTAAGCACAGGCTTTGCTATGCCTGAAATACTGGCGGTAACGGGTGTACGCCCACTTTCGCAAAAGGTGGTGGGGTTGTAGGCAGTTACATAAAAGGTGGTATTCGTGCTAAGGCTTGTCGTGGTATATGGGTTGCCCGTGAAGAGCGGAGTAACCGAAGTGTCGGTAGCATACCAGCGATAGGTTTCACCTATTTGTGCATCCGAAGCGGTAAGTGTTACGGGACCGGCATCACAGCGTGCCACGCCTGTAGCAGAGGGTGCGTTAAGAATAGGACACGCATCTACTACAGTAAAGTTGGCTTGTTCGCTCATGCTCCATTGGCCCGCTTCGTTCTTAGCGCGAACATAAATTCTATGAGCGCCTAAAGATTGGGTACCAACATCCAAAAGTTCGTCTACCAGATCGATGTTGGTTTGCGAAGGGCTGATGGTCTTCTTGGTCGTGCTGAGGCCAGCGCCCGGGTCGGCATCTACAAACCACTCCAGTTCTACAATGGGTGATGGTAGAGGATCTGGTGGATCAGGCATTCCACGCACAAAGATTTGTCTGCTCTCGTAAAAGCCCCACACATTGTTGGCATTTTTAGTGCGCACGTGCACCGTATGCCAACCCAACGGCAGACTGTTGGCCAGGTTGGTATTGACCAGGTCTATGGTTTGACCGACCGTTATGGGTATGGCCGTTCCTGTGCCCGGGCCATTGTCCATGTCGTAAAAAAATTCTGCTTGTGTGATATCGTGAACCGTGACCGGAGGATCAGGTGTCGCTGGTCCACGCACATAGATCTGCCGGCTTTCATAAAAGCCCCACACGTTGTTGGCATCGCGGGCGCGTACATGGAGTGTGTGCCAACCAACAGCCAGCGAAGTGGTGGCGATGTTGATGTTGGTGAGGTCGATGGTGGTACCCGGTGTAACGGTGAGGGGAGTTCCATTGCCCGGTCCGGGGTCGGTGTTGAAGAAGTATTCAATTGCGGTAATGTTAGGTTGAGCAAACATCACCGCAGGAATAGAGAGAAGAATAATGACCAAACACTTTTTCATTTCGGGGAGTTTGGGGTAACTTCTCTAGTTTGCCTTCGCTTTGACGTTGCTCTTCACCGGCTGGTTTTGTGGCACCACGCCTGAGTTGCCGAAGAGTGTAATCACCGGTACGTTGCTGGGCTTCAATGTGAGATTGCCTGTCCATGGGTAGAGCCCGCCCGAAGGACCAATGTTTTCGCCAGTGGTGGCTGCGCCAATGCAAGGAGAGCCGGCTTGTAGTGTATAGTTATAGGTGCTGTTATATGTTCCAGACACTGGCGCGTTGGTAAAGAGTGGCCCTGTTCCAGTAATGTTATTAATGCCTGAGTTGGCCGGACCTCCACTGGCTGCTGGTGGAAATGTGAAGGCATTCAACACCAAATTGTTGCTAAAGGTATTGGAGTGAAAGGGAGAGTAAAGACCGTTCGGCAATACGCCATAAAAAATGTTGTTAGTTACGATTGCATTGGTTAATGAAAAGAAAGCGTAAGCTGTAGAGCCAGAGATAATATTATTCTCGATGCGAATATTGGGTGATGAACCACCGTTGTTAATAACATGATTTGTTGATTGAAGTAATAGATTATTTGTTATTAATGCATTTGAGCTATTTGCAACACTGATCATTCCAGTCACGATGTTATTCCGAATGATCGTATTATTTGTAGCGCTGACGATGCCAACATTAATTGAGGTAAACATACTATCCTTAATGGTCAGATCAGAAGTGCTTCCAGGCAAACTGATGGAATGATTAAAAGTGCCTCCCGAAAGATTCTCTACAAGAATGTTATTGTAAGAACCACCTCCTGTGCCGGCTACAAATGCAATGTCAGTAAATGAAAATCCAGTGAGCACCAATCCTGAAATGTTATCAGTACCATTCGAACTATTTTGAATAGAGAGAATACCCACCGTTGAGCCTCTTGGAGTAATTTCTGTGATGCCAAAGCCTACACCCTTAATGGTTATTCGCTTACCAACCGTTGCATTCCCATAGCTGGTTGTACTAGGCGTTATGTATACTATATCATCGGCTACAGCTGCATTGATGGCAGCTTGCAAGGTTGTGTAAATATTTGCACCCGTAGGCCGGTTGGCATTGTTATCGGCAATGCGGATCGTTTGGGCGGTAGCCGCTACACTGGCAAGGAGGAAGGTGAGATAAATTATTTTTTTCATGTCTATTTATTTTGTGATTGGGCTTAGGATTTCTTGGAATTTTAGTTTGCCTTCGCTTTAATATTTGTTTTCACAGGCTGGTTTTGTGGTACCAGGGCGGCTGGTATAAACTGCATTATCACCGGGGTAGAGGTTGGCTTCAATAGGATATTGCCTGCTGTTACCGGGTAAGCCCCGCCTGTAATACCAATGTCGGTACCATCGCTGCCTGCATTTTTGGCAGGGGAAGAAGCTTGTAGTCTAAAATCCATAGTGGTCGTATAAGCGGTGTTATATGGTGCGTTAACAAAAAGCGGGTCTTGATTGACAAGATTGTTGCTGCCGGTATTGCCTACACCAGTGCCTGCGGGAGGAAGTGCATTGTTGGTGGTGCCAAAAGATAAGTTATTAGTAAAAACATTACGCTCAAACGGGCCTGTATTACTAGTGTTTGGGGCGCACCCGTAAAACAGATTGTTTGATACAATTACATCGTATATAGCTGATTGAAAATTGCAAAAAAGATTGCCAGAGATGAATCGGGAATTGGAAATATTGTTGCCTCCAAGAAAATTATTATTTGTAATAATAAGGCCGTTAACAGAGACACTAGCTTGATGTATACCGTTTGATTCTGCTTGGGCAATTATATTGTTAGCTATGATGACGTTATTCAGGCTTCCATTCCAAAACCCAAATGCACTTCTCCCACAACCTGAACCAGGTCCTGTTAAGTAATTTCCATGCACAAGGAGATTAGTAACATTACAAAGCTGAAAATGAATGCCTATGCTGCAAGATCGGATTGTTATTGCTTGAGCAGACACATAACCAGAAGCTCGAAATGCTCGGTTAACAATACAATTATTTACCAAAATATTTTGAAGAGTATAGGAAAAGGATCCGGTTTGTGTGCCAATGAGAATATCATTAGCAACCAGTCCCTCTATTGTTGATCCGCTTGCATTACTTGTATTGTCTACGCGATTTGTAAGGTTTATGTTGTTTAAAATTGAATTGTACGCTAAATCCTTCCCCGTATTAAACCCAATCCCTCTTAGTGTTATCTGCTTGTTGATCGTTAAGTCACCATAACTGGTGAGGCTCGGCTGCACGTACACAATATCGCCCGCTACGGCTGCATCGTGAGCCGCTTGCACGCTACTGTAGATATTTGGCCCGGTTGGCCGGTTGGCATTGTTATCGGCAATACGTATGGTTTGTGCAGTGGCGGTGAAACCCAGTACAATGGTACTCAGGAAGAGGATGGTTCGTTTCATTGAATGGAATCTTTTGTCTTAGTTCTTGTTACTTATGTCTTAAGGGTTGGTTTCTTTGTCTTTATGTCTAATCCTTAACCAAAGATAAATTTGATACCTGCCCGACTCTATGCCATGTGTTGCATTCTCTTGTTGGTTTGTTGCAGGCAGTTGTTTCAGTTTTTAGGCAAGGCAATGGCCACGGCAGGGTACACTGTATTTTAAAAATTAAAACTAGCCTGGTGGTTTCTTAAATCAGATTAAGCTCCTGTGAGTTGCTTCACAAACCGTCCATGATCCCAGCTTACCTTCAGATTGGTAATTTTTCCTTCTTCATTAAAACGGAAAATGAAAATATGGTCGCTGTCGAACTCATGGCCTTTGCTCGGGATTTCGGCAAACGCTTTTTCCTGTTTTCCAAAAATGGTTACCACACAACTCACTGAATTATCAGCCTCGTTGAACGTTTGTGACTTTACCGTATTGTCAAGGTTGGGAAAGGAGTCCATTAATGCCGCCCAGATGGCTTTACCGGTCTCGTGAATGTTGCCTTTGCCGGCTTCGCCCAAGGGTTCAAAGTGAACTTCACAGTTTGGGCTACAAAGTGCGAGCATCCGGTCAAGATCAAAGTCCTGGTAGGCGGAGAAAAATTCAATGCAGGTTCCTTTTTTGCTCAGGATATCCATGCTTTCGGGTTGTTGAGTTAGTGTTTTCATAGTGGTAGTATATGTTTGGGATTGTTTTAATCAACACGGATGTACCATTCATCAACTATATAGTTAGGATTACCCTGATACGCGAAGGTTCCTTTTTGGTGCAGCATTCCGTTTTCGATGGTCATGGTGAAGGTACCGGTTGTACCTTCCACGGAAGGATCCCAACTGTAGTACTCAACAGTTTCAACATATTCATTCCCCTTGATCTTGTAAGTACCGCCACACGTTCCACCGATTTTTTTGGTGCTGCTATTGTAATGTGTAGCCGACCAGCGTGTTCCTGTAAGCAGTTTGTGGGTAGATTCACCTGGTCCGAGATCCTCCATTGGGTCATTGCCGTATTGCGCCCTTACCAGTTTCCAGGCGCCTTTAATGGCAGTATCTGAATTCATTTCGGGTGCAGAGGCAGCCAACAATACAGTGGCCAACCCCATCAGGCAAGCTAGTCTTTTCATAAATTTTAACTTTTGAATAAAGTTAATTTCAATGCCTCAACCGAACTTGTAAAAATGCGAACGGCTTTTAGCGCTTTACAAAACGGATTAGTTCGTTGTGTTTAAGGTGATAATCGCTCGGGTTCATTTGATTGAATTCCATAAATTCTTTCACCAGGTGCGATTGATCATGAAAACCATATTGATAAACGATGTCCTGCCAATCAAACTTTTCACTGTAAGCAACAATTTTGGAAAGGCTTACAAATCGTTTGATCCGCGCATAAAATTTTGGCGATACTCCCACCTTTTCTAGAAATTTCTTTTCCAGGTAGCGTTTGCTGATGTTCAAGTGTTGGGCCACACCTTCAACGGAGATACAGCCATTGTGCTGGTCAATCCATTCTACCGCATCATCAATTACCGACAGCCTAGCCTTTGCAGCTGCCAGGCGGGTTAAAACAAATTCTTCCAGAATGGTGATTTTCTCTTCATCGGTTAAAGCCGTTTCAATGGCTTTCAAAACAGAACCGGTTTCATCCGGTAGAATGTGTTCCAACGCCATCCGGTTATTAACCAGACCAGACATTCGAAGTCCAAAAAAGTTGTGCATGGCTGTGGCCTTAAAAACAATTCCAACCATCCCGATTTTTCCGTTAAGAACAAGGTGATAGTTGGAAGTAAAAGGCCCGCAAGCGAAAACCTGTGGGGCAACCATCTTCCCCGTATTGTTTTGATACGCTTGATAAGGATTAGCATAGTTAAAGACAATAGCCGTGAAGCTATTGGGTGGACTTTGGATATCTAACTCTTCATCGGCTATGCCTTTCCAACTGAAGTAACATTCCACAAAGGGTTTCAATTCTTTGCATGATGTGAACTTCTGGTAGTGCATAAAGTATGATAGACTCTCGAATTATCTTTTTCTTGTTTGATTCAGACGGGGTGGGAAACCTGCATTACCCGACTTGCATACTCGTGGACGTAGTTCAATTTTACGGGCAAGACTTTTAGCGTATTCTGCATATCAATTGTTTGCCCGACTGCATAGTTTAACATCAGGCTGGCAAAAGTTTTACTTAAGTCGTCTGGCGCAGAATTGATCTGTCCTTGTAATGCATCCACGGGCACATGTTGCAGTTCAAAATTTTTGCCGCCCGCTTTCTCAAATAAGGCAACCACTTCCAGCGGGCTCAACGCTTCCGGCCCGCCTAATTCAATTATCTTATTTTTTGCGGCAGGGTTATCAACCGCAGCTACAGCAAAGGCAGCTACATCTTGTATCGTGATCCAGCTGATTTTGTTTTTTCCTTCTCCGTAAATAGCTGCTTTAGCGTTAAGGAAATCAAAACCTACGGCAGGGCTAAGCCACGCTTCTGCAAAGAACGTGGGTTGCAGAATGGTATAAGGCATGTTGCTGGCGATTAACTTCTTTTCAACTCTTCGCTTGGCATCCTGCAAGGGAAACTCGCCTTGCATGAAAGGAAACGAGATATAAATAAAATGTTGAATTCCGGCTGTGATGGCTTCTTTCGCTAAATTAGTCTGCCCCTCGTTATCCACGGTTTGGATAGAGTCTCTGTCTTGTCTGGAGAAAGTTGAAGAGGCAGTAGAAACAATAGTTGTAATTCCTTGAAGTGCTTTTTTTATGGAGGACTGATCTTTGAGATCACCTTCAACCAACTGCGCACCTAGTTGCTTAAGCGCATTTACCTTTTCGGCAGCAGAGGTTTTTCGCACTAGTGCCTTTACATTTTTATTCAGCGCAGTCAGTTGACCGCAGATTTCCATTCCCAATAATCCGGTAGCCCCCACTACCAGTATGGTCGATTCGTTTGGTTTGTTTTTCATAGGTGTCTTTATTTTGGATTAGTCAATGTCTCGGACAAATTTTACCTGTTCTACCAAACGCGTTTAACTCATTGGAGCTGTTGCTCAGAAAGTCTACACTTCTAATTGTTCAACAAGCTTCAGTAAGTCGGCTATCAACCAACTGTTGGTAATCTTGTTGTTGTGAACCTCGTACCCCACCACGTAAGGTGCTTCCACTTCCCGGTGTGTTGGCGGCATACCTAGAAACTCACCTTCGTGTCGCCCCTTCAGTCGGGCTCGCAGCATGACGCGGTTGCCTTCCGCCATGATCTCATCCACCAGTACTTCATATTTTGGAAACACACTCTCCATGAACAAAATATTGTCTACCAATCCTGGATCGCCATTATATTTTTCGAGCAATTCGCGGGTCTTTCTGCTTCCGCTGGTGGCATTGATATACCCCATAATGAACTCTTTATTTTTTTTAATTCGATTCATTCCGGGTTATGTGTTTACGATTTTTCGAGGAAACCTTTCCCCCGCAGTTGTTCCAGCAAAATAAGGTAGTCGGGAATCAACCAACTGTGTACGATCTTTCTGTCGCGAATTTCATAACCCACCACAAACGGGAAATCAACCTCTCGATGCGTTGCCGGAATGCCCAGGAACTCCGCTTCGTGCCTTGCTTTGGTACGTGCCCGAACAATTACCCGATCGCCCTCTGCCAGCATTTCGTCAACGAGATACTCATATCGCGGAAATACATGATCAAAAAACATGATCGTATCCACAAGGCCTGCATCGCCATTGTACTCCTCAAGCAGTTCGCGTGTTTTGTGTACACCGCTGATGGCGTTGATGTACTCCATAATAAATTCCTTGTTTTTCTTGAGTTGGTTCATCACACAATTTGTTTCATCACCGCAACTGTTCCATCAGCGTCAACTGTCTGCCCATTCGTCAGCGACTGATCGTCTTTTTTATTTTCTATTTCGTAACCAATTGCAAATGGCATCCGAACCTCGTTGAGTGGGAGGGATTCCATTTATTTCGCCTTCCGGTTGTTCATTCAAATGTATCCTACATAGCCTGATTGTTGCTACGGCAAATGTTGCAATTAGTCTTTCATTTGTTACGTAACGAATCAACGAACATGGTTCGATTACGTCTTTGGCACCCTTCCTTTTAATTGATCGACAAGGGCGAGGTTATCTGCCACGAGCCAACTGTTGACAATCTTTCTGTCTCTCACTTCGTAACCCACGGCAAAGTTGTATGAAACTTCTTTATGGGTAGGCTTCATACCCAACCACTCACCTTTGTGTATTCCTTTGAATTTCGCCAGTACTACCACCCGGTCACCTTCGGCAATCATCTCTTGAATAACTACTTCATATTGCGGAAAAATTTCTTCCTTAAGCAAAATATTTCCGATCAAGCCGGCATCGGCATTGTATTTTTCCAGAATTTCCCGGGTTTTCACACGCCCACTCATAGCAGTGATATATTCCAGAATAAACTGTTTATTCTTTTTCTGCTGATCCATCGCTTGCTGTTCGTTTGTTACGGCAAAACAATGATGGTTTTACCCCGTATTGTTTTGTAAATACTTTTGTGAAGTGTGATGCGGTTTCAAATCCGGTGCGGTACGCCACCTCACTGATGCGTAAATCGGTTGTCTCAAAAAGTTCTTTAGCCTTTTGCAGTTTAACGGTGCGAATGTAATTTCCCGGTGATTGCCGTATGATTGGTTTGAGTCTTCGGAACAGTTGTGTTCTGCTCATGTTCATGAATTCGCTGAGGTGGTTGGTGTCGAACTGCCGGTTCTCCAAATTGGCTACAATCAATTCGTTTATTCTTTTTAAGAAAGCGGCATCACGAGGATTGCTTGCTGAAAGGGTGTCCACCAGATTGTCGGACTTCATGAAATGGGCCCGAAGCCGGTTCCTGATTTCGGCATAGTATTCTGGAATGTAGTTGGCAGCGGTTAAAGGGCCCGAAATTTCCGGCTCAAGTTTAGGGGGTGGTTCGTACAAATCAATTTCAATTTCGTACCTGGTTCCTTTGCCAGGAAGCGAGTCAACATGTACGTTCAATTTACATGCGTTTGTTATTTCTTTGTTTCGCACCAAAGTAATGCCGGTGTTCTGAATGCATGTACGGCATTTTTGGCCATCAACCGGTTCAATTGAAACAGTGATCGTTTCTTGCTCTGGCGTAAACTCAACCAGCTTGCCAATAATGTGGGCCAGGTCGCCCGCTAAAATTGACGGGCGAACGGAGGCCAATGTTGCTTTGCCCGAAGGAGTAAACAAAAGGTCAATGTCTTCTGCTTTGGCAATTGGTTTTAAGGCCTGCACCAGGTGTTTGATGAAGTGATTAAGGTCAACCTGTACAGACGAATTCATGTATGGTTAAGGTAGCAAACTCCGGGTGTTCTTACAATTAGTAAGCAACTTGACATTGGTTTCTACTTCGGAAAGCCCCGTTGTATGTCAAACCACGAAGATTCATTATTTAAAGATTTCTTAATATCAGCTTCCTCAGAGATAGCGCTGCCACCGAACAAGATGTTGGAGTAATCTTGTCTTACCTGTTTTGCCCGTGTAAGAGGCGCGTTTCTCCGTATCGCAAACAATGGGAGCATAAGAAACAGCCCTGATCTGGTAGAAGAATCTTTGGTGATTCTTATGAAGATCGGGCCTGCAACCACAAAGATCAATAACGACAAAGTGGTATTCGGACCAGGTTCGGGGCCGGCAATAAGCTTGCGATAGACTGCTAAAAAACAAACAGACGTCAACCGCTTTCAAGATTTTAGGCGATCATCCACGTCCTATCGGGGCAGCGATAATCAGCACAATACTATTCGAAAGGCAGAATAACCATCTACTCTAAACTTCTGCGCAGGTAATTCATCTGACCGAGGTGATAATTCAGGTGTAAAAGCAATTGCATCAATACATAACCCTTCGTGGCTCCGTCTTTGTCGAAGAAGATAGGATAGACGTTGTTTAGCTCGGAAGAAGGCAACACGTTGAGTGTTTTCCCGATCATCATGCGCACGTCTCGCAACTCATTCAATAATGTTTCCCTGCTGATGCCCTTGGCGCTGAACTCGGCATCGCGATTTCGTACGTAGCCGGTGCCACCCAATTGTGTGCCAATTAAGAAGTTGAGGCCACCAGCCAGGTGTAAGGCCAGGTTGCCTGCAGAATTTTTTACCGAGCCGCAGGTCTTCCAGATATTGGCCTCGTCTGTAAATAACTGAAGCTCATCGATCACCTTGTCTATGTCGCGTTGATAAAAATCGGTTAGCTCGCTCTTGT
>CAZRQK010000076.1:0-4280 GCA_964602295.1 uncultured Ohtaekwangia sp. | reverse complement strand
TTCATGGATGTCGTTTAGTCGTTATATTTTTACACCATCCGAGGACTTTATATTAGCAACCCATTCTGCCTTCAGTGTTTCCATACTTTTGCCCGTAAGCGCCTCGATGGTTTCAGTTTCTTTCTGAAAAGAAGAAATAGCCTTCAGCATGTTATCAAGCCCATACGTTTCTGCCAAATATTTTGCGAACGAGCAAGAGCAGGTATAGAATGGTGGTGCAAAGGCTCTTCTGTCGGTTAAGAGTTGGGTGGGTATACCAGGCTCGCCTATAGAAGAGAGCAGACCGTCATCGGCTATCAATGCTTCGTTGCAAGAAGCATCTACCTGTTGGTAGCCGCCCAATTTCATGAGGTCGAACTTTTTGATGGAACGCTCCTCAGCAACCTTCACGGCCAGGTACTCGGCCATTCCCTCCGTTAGCCAGATGGGCATGGAAAAGTACCGGTCGACCTTCGATCGTTCATTCCAGTTGCCTGCTTCGCTCCGCAGCAATGCGTGCATGGTTTCGTGCAGCCAGGGTGATTGGTTAGAGTGTATTCTAAAAAGCGGAGTGTAGATGTCGCCATTTACATCCGTTACTGAAACAAAATTGCCAGGTTCAAAATAATAGGTAATGGGCTTCTCTCGGAATTTCTGCCAGCCATAGGGCCCGCCCATGTAGTGCAGCGTTGCTTCAATACCAAAATTCAACGAATCAACCAGCTCGTTCATTCTCGCAGCGCTCACCGAGTCTTTGGGGAAGAAAGCAATGACTCTCCCTTTTTCTATTTTTGCACCGTTCTTTTCCCAGTCGAAAGATTCATCTGTATCATTACTGCAGGCCAGGAGTAGCATCAGCCATGCGACCCACCCAAGCGATAGCATATTCGAAACTTTTGATTTCATGGATCAAGGGTTATTTTATAAGGTGGCTTCAGCACAACCAAGCGGTGGCCCATGCCTTTATAAAGATAAGAGTTGGAAATGTTTTTTTACTCTAGCTGGTAAATGCATCCGGGTCCTACGGTATTTACCCGTACCTGACAACCTCGTTCTCAGTATCGTCTCCGCTTAGGCTTGCTACTAACAGGCAGGGACTCTTCGGAGAAATGAAAACGCTAGTCTCACAGCCTTAGGGTTGACAGCACCTCAAGAACCAGATGGAGGCGCTGACATTTTTTTCGATCGCAACCTGAATCGGGTTGCGGAGGCCAGACTAAATAGAATTCCCAAGGGAAGTATCTCGGTAAACGACAGAAAAAATCGAAGTGCAAAGTTGTCATTATAAGAACTCATCAACTCTTTGGCTGGAAGAATTTCAACCGCAATCTCCGCGTCTGTCTTGCCAGCTTCCTTTAGTCGCTGCGTGTTGCGCTCTACAAAGAGCTCTGGAAAATCTTGAAGTGCAGTTTGGTAACAAACCTCCCACGTTAACGAATTGATAGTGGCCGCGAGCAGCGTAATCAAAATGCCAACCAGAAACATCTTTCCAAATGAAGTACCACCAACTGAATATCGATGGTAGGCAGATATACCAAAGAATACGGCAGAAAGTGCTACAACAAAGGATGTAATAGTTACTATCTCCAGGTAACCTTGCTTCATCCATTCGCGGGTAAATGGAAGAGTAGAAACCAGTACGAAGGCAAGAATGCCACCGGCTATCAAGCCATATTTCAACACGATTGATTTCATAGCTAAATGTTTCACATCACTTCAAATAGATCAATAGAACGGTTAGCTAACACGGGCGACTTCCGGTCATGAGCCGCCTTGTTTTCGCATTGACTAAATTGGTGAAATAATTCACACGATGAGTGATTCGCGTAGGTTAATATTCACTCAATACAAACACGATAAGCGATCGCCTCCCGGAATTCAGGGATGATCCTATTTGTTATTCATCTTTTAGACCAGATGGAGAGGTGATTTCTAAGCGCGCGGCAGTTTCTACTAAAGCAATCGCCTTCCTTAAAGATACCATCTACCGGGGCATGGATTTCGCGGAAAAAGCAGGCAACTTTCTTTGCCCGTTTGGGTAAGTAATGCAGTCCTATATTACATCAACAACTTGCTTATGATGAAGAACTATCTCACCGGTGCCTGGCGCCATTGCCTGCGTCACCCGCTGTTTACGGTACTACACGTAACGGGCCTTGCCATTGGGTTGGCGGCTAGCTTGCTGTTGTTGCAGTATGTGGCTTTCGAAAAAGCGTACGACCAGTTTCATATAGACAAAGAGCGCGTGTACCGCGTGGCCCATCGCTTCTATCGCGAAGGTGTTCTTGATTTTGAGTCGGCCAAAACGTTTCCACGTGTGGGGCCGGCTATGGCGGAAGCATTTCCCGAAGTAGAGAACTATTGCAGACTGTTTAAAAAATACCGTGAAGGGGTACTGCGCCTTGAGGACGAAGCGCTGAAGACCGACAACATTTACTATGCTGACACTTCCTTTTTCAATGTCTTCTCGTTTCCATTGCTAAGGGGCGATCGCGCCACTGCCTTGCGTGGCCCACACGTGGCATTAATCGAGGCATCTGTAGCGGAAAGGTTGTTTGGCGATGAAGACCCTGTAGGCAGACGCATAACGGTAGGTAGTTTGGATGGAGTGGAGGAGTTTGAAATCACCGGGGTGGTGGAGTCGCCCCCGCAATCGCATTTAAAGTTTGCGCTCATCGCTTCGTACGAGTCGCTCACAGCGCTTCACGGAGAAGGTGCCCACAACAGTTGGGGTTGGTACGACTTTCTCACTTACATCAAGGTAAAGCCCGGTACCGTTGTGGAAAACCTGGCAGCCAAACTTCCGGCCCTGGTCGATAAGCATGGTGGCACGCGCCTGGGAAGCGATCGGGTAAAGCTGTCGCTGCAACCACTTACTACTCTTCACCTCGATTCGCATTTGATGATGGAGCCTCGCGTAAACGGAAGCAGGGGCCTCGTGCAATTCCTCACATTGCTGGCCATCGGCATCCTGTTCATCGCGTGGATCAACTATGTGAACCTGGCAACAAGCCAATCTTTTTTGCGTGCGCGCGAGGTTGGCATTCGTAAAGTGGGCGGAGCTTCGCGGCTGCATCTGATAGGGCAGTTTATGACTGAAGGAGCCATGGTGGCAGCGTTGGCTTCGCTGACGTGTGTAGTGATCCTGGCCATAGTGGTTCCTTTGATGCACGCCTGGGGTGTATTTCCAGTCGCGCTGTCGGGTGTGTTCGCGACTTCGGCCTTCTGGTGGAAGATGTTAATGATACAGGTAATGGGCATGGTGGTGGCGGGATTCTATCCGGCCTTCGTACTTACTTCTTTTCAACCAGTTGCGGTGTTGAAAGGCCAGTGGAAATCGCAGGGACGGGGATGGACGTTGCGCAAAGCACTGGTGGTGGTGCAGTTTGTGGCTTCGGCTGTGTTGATGGCTGGAGCCTTGACCATCTACCGGCAGTTGCAGTTCATGCAAACCCGCGAACTCGGTTTTAGCCGCGAAAATATTTTAGTGATGCGCGCCCCCGATGTGATCGAAGACCGGCAAGGTTACAGCCGGTCGCTGCGCACCTTCAAAGCCGAGCTGCTGAAAGATGCGCGTGTACGCAACATTACCCTTTCATCGGCCGTGCCGGGCGAGCCGGTGCCGTGGTACCAGCAAGCCAGGCGCCTGGAAGAGAGCCATACAGACGAGCGCACCACGCTGTTTGTGGCTACCATCGATCACGATTATTGGCAGACGTATGGCATCCAATTGGTGGCAGGCACCAACTATACTACGCAGCAAGAAGAAGATGAAACGCATATTTTGTTGAATGAAACTGCGGTGCGGGCCGTGGGCTTAGGCGATCCGCAGACAGCCATTGGGCAGCGCATCATCCTCTCGCGCGATACCCTTACCGTGATGGGTGTGGTAGCCGACTACCACCACACCAGCCCGAAGGAAGAAATCAATCCCACTGCCTACCGGCTAACGGACATCGAGAGCATTTACTTCTCGGCAGCGGTAGACGAAGGAGGCGCACCAGAGGTAATTGCACAAGCCACCGCCTTGTATCAGCGACTCTTTCCGGGCATTCCACTGGATTATTTTTTCGTGGCCGATTGGTACAACCGCCAATATGACAGCGACCGGCAGTTTGCGCTGGTGTTTGATACGTTTGTGGTATTGGCGATCTGCATAGCAGCCCTGGGATTGTTTGGGCTGGCCTCCTTCACCATTGTGCAGCGCACCCGCGAGGTGGGCATCCGCAAAGTGCTGGGTTCTTCCGTGCAACAGATTTGGTTGTTGTTTTCCTTCGATTTTCTGAAGCTGGTGTTGGTAG
>CAZRQK010000075.1:0-14895 GCA_964602295.1 uncultured Ohtaekwangia sp. | reverse complement strand
GGTGAGGTCAACAGTCTAGCGGTCTGACCGCGAGTCTGGCAAAAGTTATTCCCCTCTCCCTTGTCCAGGTAATCCGGGATCTTGTCCCGGGAATCCGGGATGGAGAGGGGCCTGCACCCGGCAAGAAGCACGCGTCAGGATGGGGTGAGGTCATCAGACAGCAACCTCTCATGAACCGCACAAAGCACACAACGCTGATAGAAATCTCAAAAGAGAACCGGGTGCAGGATGACATCTACCCTGCGGTTCATAATACGGCCTTCCCACGTGTCGTTGGAGTAAACCGGGTTTTCCAGGCCCCAGTCTCGTATGGAAATCAACTCTCGCGGAATGTTCTTCTCAATCAGCAAATCATACACGGCCCCACTTCGCATTTCCGACAACCATTCGTTGAACTGCTTGCCCCCAATGGGGTCGGTGTGGCTGATTAATTGAATCTGGTACTTGTCCAGCAGGTTGGGGATGGAATCGATCCACCGCGAAAGTTCGCGGGCCTGGTATTGGTCTATATAATAGCTGCCGCCATCGAAATAGATGCTTTTGCGCAACTGGTCTTGCGCCCACACCGGCAACGACACCAGAAATACCACTGTGCAAAGTACCGCGCGGATCATAGAAGAAATTTAACAATTCTGCCCGTCCACCGCAAACGCGTGTTCCGAAAGCGGAACAAAATACCCCCAACAGCGCAGATTACCTGCCTATCAGTAATCCGGATGCTTCGGTTGGTTACCCAGTATTTCTTCTATTTTTTGCATCACTTCGGGTGTGAGCTGTTTCAGAGCCTCCAATGCCTCGAAATTTTCTTTCAATTGGCTCGCTTTAGAAGCACCCAGAATCACCGTGCTCACATTTTCGTTTTTCAAACACCAGGCTATGGCCAATACCGGCATGGAGAGGCCGAGTTGCTTGGCGAACACGCTTAACCTTTTGGCGCGTGCCAGATTAGCTTCGGCCAGTGTGCGGTCTTTCAACCAATCCAACCCTTCTATGCCCAGCCGTGTGCCCTCGGGGAAGCCATCGTTGTATTTGCCGGTTAATAATCCGCTGGCCAAAGGCGACCAGATAGTGGTGCCCAACCCCACGGTTTTGTATAGCTGCGCAAATTCTACTTCCACTTTGTGGCGCTCCAGCATGTTGTACTGCGGCTGCTCCATCACCGGGCCTATCAGCGAATACTGACGCGCCACCATGTGTGCCTCCATGATCTCTTGTGCGCTCCACTCGCTGGTGCCCCAGTAGAGAATTTTCCCCTGCTGAATCAGGTTGTGCATGGTCCACACGGTTTCTTCAATGGGTGTTTGCTTATCTGGCCGGTGGCAGAAATACAAATCCAGGTAATCGGTTTGAAAACGTTCCAACGCCTGGTGGCACGCCTCCACCACATGTTTGCGATGAAGACCTTTTTGTGTGGGTTTCAAATCGCCACCCAACCCAAAAAAAGCTTTGCTGGAGATCAGATAGCTGTCTCTGCGCCACTTTTTCTTTTTCAGAATCTCGCCCATCACCAACTCCGACTTGCCACGGGCGTATATTTCAGCGTTGTCGAAAAAATTCACTCCGTGATCATAAGCCACCGTCATCAATTCATCGGCAGTGGTATCGCCAATTTGTTTGCCGAAGGTGAGCCACGAACCAAATGAAAGGGCACTTACCTGCAATCCTGATTTACCTAAACGTCTGTATTCCATGTCTTTTTGTTTCAATTTGTGATACGCAACCAACGATGATCTAAATACAAAAACCAAGGTCATTTTGTTCGCAAGAAAATTCTATACTCCGCAGAATTAGATAAAAATTCAACCAAATAAACCAGGTTTAATGTTAACTTACTTCATGCGCATCTTTGTTTTGCTTTTTATTCTGATATCGAACGCAGCTGCCACCGGCCAGACCCTTCCTACTATTGGTATCGTGCAGGGTATGGAACACGACAGCCTGTTGGCACGGGCAGGCTTTCAATGTTTGGTTTTGTCTGTAAGTGCTACCGTATCGCCCAAAATATCGGAAGCGCGTTTTCAAGAATGGCTTGCTGCAAAAAACAAATTGCGGGTACCCGTTTGCGCACTCAACATTTTTTTGCCGGGCGAGTTGAAGGTAGTGGGGCCGCATGTTGATGAACAAGCCATTCTTGCTTACGCAGAAATTGTCTTTCAGCGCTGCCAACAGGCAGGCATCAGCAGGGTGGTGTGGGGCAGCGGAGGTAGCCGGTTTATTCCGGAAACACTCAATCGCGATTCGGCAACCGTACAATTCATTTCTATTGCACAAAAAGTGAGCGAACAGGCAACTAAATATGGTATTGAACTGGCACTCGAAAACCTGAATCGAAAAGAAACAAATTTCATTAACACATTGCAAGAAGCCTGGAAAGTGGCACAGGCAGTAAACCGGCCCAACTTCAGGCTTTGTGCTGACATCTACCACATGCTGATGGAAGGCGAACCTGCACAGGTTATACAACAGGCTGGTAATTATATTGTGCATGTGGATATTGCCGAGAACACTACACGAACACCACCGGGCACCAATACACAGGATTTCACCAACTACGTGAAAGCGCTGCACAACATAGGTTACAGCGGACCTATTGTAATGGAGTGCCGATGGGAAAATTTGATGAAACAGGCCACCTCTTCGTGGAATTATCTCAGCAGTGTATTAACACAAGTGTATCGAGCAAAATAATTTAGAAAAAACACTTGACTCTCACCTTACGTGAGGCCCTACATTTGCCTGCGATGATGCTCATAACCCCATGAACAAATTGTATGCGGTAAAACAATTGGCCCGCCTGGCGGGTGTAAGTGTGCGCACCTTACACCTCTACGATGAATTGGGCCTGCTGAAACCTTCTTTCCGTACCGAGGCCGGGTACCGAAAGTATGGGGAAGAAGAATTGCTGCGCCTGCAACAAATTTTGTTCTATAAGGAAATGGGATTTGCATTAGAGCAGATTGGTCCGATACTGGACGATCCGGCTTTTGATCTGGTGGACGCACTGCATCAACACCGTCTGGCTCTGCTGCAAAAGCAGCAACACCTGAATGTGTTGTTGTCCACCATCGACAAAACTATTCAACATTTAAAAGAAAAAACCATGTTACAACCAGAAGAGTTATATGAGGGATTCGATAAAGAAACCGCCAGCAAATGGAGGTCTGAAGCTGCCATGAAGTATGGAAAAGAAGAAGTCGGCAAGGCAGAGCAATATCTTACCGGCTTAGGCAAAAAGGGCTTTCAGCGCTTGAAGGCAGAAGCCATGGCGATCTCAGAAAGATTATTTGCACTGCAAAAGGCAGACCCTGCCAGCGCACAGGTGCAAAATCTTATCGAGCAACATTACCAGGTTACCCGTCAATTTTGGGGCACCACTAAACTGCCCGACCCGCAGGCGGAGGCCTACCGTGGCTTGGGCAGACTGTATGTGGCCGATGAAAGGTTTACCATGAAAGACGGAAAATCGCAGCCGGAATTTGCCTCCTTTCTTTGCAAAGCCATGGAAGTATTTACATCTAAATTGAAGTAATAGGTTCCATTGGTAGAGGCTGTCTCAATAGTCTTCTCGTCATTTTGAGTGCTAGCGCTAGCCTGCACAGGCAGGAAACATTTCTATAGTATAGAATCCTGAATGAGATTCTTCGCGAACGCTCAGAATGAAGGCAAGATATCAAACTTTTGAGACAGCCTCGACTTTTGCAAATGCACACAATTTGCGAGACCAAACACACTGCGGCCGGAATTTCTGCACTACCTTTAAGGCATGCAATCCATCCTTCTTTTTGGTGCCACCGGGCACCTGGGTAAACGAGTGGCTGCTGAATTGGCGGTAAAGGGGTATTCCACCACTTGCGTGGTGCGCAACGAAGGCAAAGCCCGCGAATTAAAGCACCCTTTGCTTAAAACAGTAGTTATCCAGGTAACTAATCCAACCGATCTGGAGGGAATCACCGAAGGCTTTGATGTAGTTGTTTCATGCCTCGGCAAAAGTGTATCGCCCAACGACCGCAGTAAAACCACATTTCAACAAATCGACCTAGAAGCCAATACCAACATCCTGAAAGATGCAGTTAGAAATAACGTGAAGAAATTTGTCTACGTATCCGCCTTGCACAGCGAGCGCTACACGTATCTTGAATACTTTCGGGTGCATCATGCGTTTTCTGAAATCCTGAAGAAAAGTGGCATCGACTATTCCATTGTTAAACCTCCTGCACTGTTCAGCGCTTTTCTGGATGTGATCGCCATGGCTAAGAAAGGTCAGCTGGTAAACCTGGGCGAAGGCGCGGCACGTACCAATCCTATCTTCGAGGGAGATTTGGCAAAAGTGGTAACCGATTCGATTACACAATACAACGCTGTGATTGAAGCAGGTGGAAAATTTACCTACACCCGCAAACAGCTCATTGAAATCATACACCGGCAGGTTAATCCTAGCAAAAAGCTAACCACCATTCCTGTTGGGTTGGTGAAAAAAATGTTGCCTCTTCTTAAACTCTTCGATCGCAACACGTACGACAAGTTTGCTTTCTTTGTTGAGGTATTGCAGCACGATGTATTGGCACCACCTGTGGGTGAGAAAAGTTTTGAAGCCTACGTGCAGGAAATGATTGGCGAGCGTTAATTGATCTGTAATGGCCACCCCTACTCGCTCCTGAGCGAATCCACCGGATTGGTCTTTGCGCCTTTAAAAGTTTGTAACGCCACTACCAACAACGCCAGCACTACTACGCCCAAGCCGGGAAATACAATGAGTGCAATGATGTTATCCAAATGATAAGCAAATTGGCTTAACCATTGCTGGGCAAGCCACCAGGATAGCGGCAAGCTGAGCGCAAAGGCAATCAAGACCAGTTTTAAAAAATCACCAGAAAGCAGACCTATCAGGCTTTGCATGCTCGCCCCCAACACCTTGCGTATGCCCACCTCTTTGGTGCGCAGGTTCAACTCTACACTCACCATGCCGAACAAGCCCAGTATACCAATCAAGATGGCGAGGGTAGAAAAATAGGCGAATATTTTCCCGAACTTCTTCTCTGCCTGGTATTGCAGCTGCACTGATTCATCCGCAAAACGAAAATCAAACGGGCGGTTAGGATATACCGTGCTCCAAACTTGCTTTACTTGCGCTACAGCCTCCGGCAGTGCCTGGCCGTTGCCAATACGCACAACCGCTTTGTCGAAGAAGTTAGGCGCATACGCCAAAACCATGGGGCTTGCATTGTCTTTGGCGGAGGTGAAATTAAAATCTTTCACAACCCCAATGACTTCTCCCGGTGTTTCTCCATCTCCTCCCCGATCATACAATTTACCAATGGCCTCTTCGGGTGTCCAGCCGAGGTAACGCGCAAGTCGTTCGTTAATGATCACTCTGTCGACCATGGTGTCGAGCGGATGTTCAGGCGAAAAGTCACGCCCCGCCAACAATTCAATCTGAAAGGTTTGCAAGTAGTTGTACCCTATGCCTATCGTGCGGAAGTTGATATTTTCTTTACCTTCAAATCGCGCAATAATGCCATACACCGTTTCGCCCGGCACCAGTTCGCAAACCGCACTGCTGCTAACAGCGGGCACCTGTTTCAGTCGGTCGAAAAAGAGTGTGAGCTTATTCAAGACCTGAGGGTCGCCATGCGTGGGAATGACCATCACCTGGTCAGTGCTCAACCCCAGATCTTTGCTCAACAGATGCCTTACCTGTTTTGATATGGTTAGAGCACCCGCTAACAACACCATAGAGATGGTAAACTGAAAAACAATGACAGACTTTCGGAATCCGAACTTGCGATTGCCGGTTACAACACCTTTTAGCACTCCGGCTGCTGAAAATTTCTGCGCCATGTAAGAGGGATAAAAACCACCGAGCAAGGTAGTGAGTAACAATGCACCGGCCAGCGTTATCCAAATGCTGCCATCCAGCAGCAATAACCATTCTATTTGTTTGCCTGTAAACAGGTTAAACGAGGGCAGCACCAACGGCAATAGTGCAAAACTTATAACAAATGTAAAAAGACCGGTTAGCAGCGCCTCGCCTAAAAATTGCCCCATTACCTGGGCACTGCGTGCGCCCAGCGTTTTGCGCAAGCCCACCTCTTTTCTTCGGTTAAGAGAAAGGGCAGTATTGATATTGGCAAAGTTGGTGCAGGCCAGCACTAAGATGAGCGTTGCCACTGCCGCTAGTATGTATAGAATGGTTCGGTCGCCTTGCGGCTCAATTTCACCGTAAAGCGGATTCAGGTGAATGTCGGTGAGCGGCTGCAGAAACAAGCCCATGGAGGTACCATAAAGTTTGTATTGCTCGGGATCGGAGTGATACTTGTGCGCATCTACAATATTTCTACCTACCACCTTCGGGTCGGCATGCTCTTCCAGCAACAGGTAGTTGTAAAAATAATGGGCATACCAACCAGTGAGTTGATAGGTACGCACAGCCTCTTGCGGATGCAGGGGCAGCGTTGCGGCCGAGGCCAGAAAATCGAATTTAAAATGCGAAAAGTCGGGTATATCTTCAATTACGCCCGTTACTTTAAAGGTCATGCTTTCATCCACTTGCAATAATTCGCCTACTACCCCGGCCGACCGACCAAAATAACGCAAGGCTGCCGTCTCGGTAAGCGTAAGCGTGTAAGGATCAGTCAACGCGGTGCGCGCATCACCCTCCACCAAATGGAAAGAGAACACATCGAAAACAGTAGAGTCGGTAAAGAAGAACTTCTCTTCGAAATGAGCGGTCTCTCCTACCGCCACCAACGAGGGCAGTTTACGAAAGCGCACCACTTTTTCAATGCCTGCATAGTTGGCCTGCAATGCATGAGGCATTACACCTCCCGAAACGCTGGTGCGCGGAAACCCTTCTTCGAGACTGCCCAGCCCCAGGCGATAGATTCTGTCTTTCTTCTGGTGATAACGATCGAAGCGCAAATCGTGTGCGATGTAAAGCGTAATCAGCAAAAAGCAAATTACTCCGGCTACAAGGCCTATCGCGTTCAGGCCGCTGTACAGTTTGTGTTTCCATAACTGGCGCAGCGCAATGAGGATATAGTTGCGAAACATGGTGGCGATGGTTGAATGATGTTGAACTTCAGCAACGATTTGCTACTGTATAGTTCAACATTTATCAGCAATTGCGGCTCACCTCAAATTGGTGATTGTGATGAGCGGCAAATAGCACAGATATCAGATTCGCCCGGCCCCAATCGCGGCTACTCGCTGCGCAACGAATGTACCGGGTTGCTGGTGGCCGCACGTATCGACTGGAAGCTAACCGTGGCCAACGCAATAACCAGGGTGGCCACCACCGCAATCACAAATACCGAAATAGGTAACGGTGTTCGGTACGCAAACCCATTCAGCCAGTTGTTCATTACGTACCAACCTACCGGCACAGCCAACACCGATGCGGCCATTACCAACTTGATAAAGCTGCGCGAAAACAAGGCCACAATCTGGTATACGCTGGCTCCAAATACTTTTCGTATCCCTACTTCCTTCAATTTCTGTTGGGTAATGAACGACACCAACCCCAACAATCCCAGGCAACTGATGGCAATGGCCAGGGCCGTGAACATGCGTATCAAACCAAAGGTCTTTTCCTCACGGCTATAGAGACTGCCGATGTGGTCGTCCAGAAAAGTGTATTCGAACAGGTAGTCGGGAAAAACTTTCGCATAAGCCGATTCTACTGCCGCCAGTGTTTCGCGTGTAGTCATGTTATTGAACCGAATGCCCGCCTCCACATAGAAATAAGGGTAATGCAACAACACAACGGGTTCTACCTGGTCGTGTAGCGAGCTGATATGAAAATCTTTCACCACGCCAATTACGGGGGCATTGATGTCGCTCATACCGGTGGTAATGTGTACACCAATGATTTCCTCGTTGGTGGCAAAGCCCAGCTTACGTACCAGCGCTTCGTTTACAATATAATTATGTTGTTGCTCCTCTTCGGGAATTGAATCATAGGCATACGCTTCTTCGCCCCGCATAAACCAACGCCCTGCTACCAACTCTAGCCCATAAGTTTCCTGGTAATGATGGTCTACACACTTAATGTAAGTGTCGTAATTTTCGTTCACCCCTTTTTCGGTCAGATAAAACCCGGTGGAAATGCCGATGTCAGACGTAGGAGCACCCGACCCATAAGATACTTTTTCGATGCCAGGGATGGCTGATAGTTCGGCAAGAAATGCGGTGCGCAATTCAGGTTTACGTTCCGGCAATGGTACGTTGATAATGGCATCTTTGATGAAACCCAACGGCTTGGAACGAAAATACTCCATCTGCGAAGCGACAACCAAGGTGCCAATGATCAACAGCTGCGCCACCACAAACTGGAATACCACCAGGTATTTGCGCGCGTAGCTACCAGAACTGCCGGAGGCTTGGATCTTATCCTTTAAAACTGCGGCAGGATTGAAGCGCGAAAGAACAAGAGCCGGATACAAGCCCGCCAATAAGGTGGTAATACCAATCAGCATCAAGATAAAGGCCGACAATGGCAGGTCGCCAAGCAATTGAAACGAAATACGTGTGTCGAGAAAATGATTGATGGGTGTAATGGCCACCTCTACTATCCCCAACGCCATAACAGTGGACAAAAGTGTGATGAGGAAGGACTCTGTAAGGTATTGCGTAGTAAGCTGCGGGCGGCTGGCACCCAATGTTTTGCGCACACCAATCTCTTTCGATTTTTTTACTGCCAGTGCCGTGCTCAGGTTGATAAAGTTGATACAAGCCACCGTTAAGATAAACACACCCAACACCATCAGCATCAACAAACTTTTATAGTCGGTAGTGGGCGAATCGTTAATGGTGGTAGGATAAGTCTCGCTGAAGTGAATGTCTGACAGTGGCTGGAACAGATACTTCACCTCTTTGTTTTCTTCCTTCGGTTGGTACTTGTCTACAAATACCGCTAGCCTTTCTGCCAGCGTTACTTGATCAAAACTTTCAGGAATCACTACGTAGCTATGCCCCGCCATGCGCAGCCCCCAAGAGTCCATGGGCAAGCCAGTGATATCGCGCGACAGCGAAGGATAGGATACAATGGCAGAAAACACGAGGTGAGAGTTGGCACGTGGGTCGGCTAGCACACCAGCCACGGCTACTTCCACTTTGTTATTTAACAAAATAGTTTGCGGCAGCGGCTCGCCCAACTTCTTCGCCAACGATTCGGTAAGAAAGATTTTGCCCGGTTGCGCCAGTTCCGCAGATGGATTTCCCGACACAACAGCAAAGTCGAAAACCTTAAAGAACAGAGAATCTGCAAACAGTATGTTTTCTATTTTTTGCTTTTCTGCACCCCAGCCAAATTGTGCCTCGTTCTGAAAATGCACATGCGTTTGCAATGGCAGGTCGGGGAAATCGGTATGGAAAGCGCGGGGCAATGGATAAGGTGTAGTGGCCGAATAGTCGACACCTGATGCGTTGCTTGTTTCGGATGTTAACCGGTAAATCGTTTCATACTTCGAATGAAAGCGGTCGTAGTTCCATTCGAAAGACACCACCAGAAAAATGATGATACACGCTGCGATACCAATGCTAAGCCCCAAGGCATTGATGAGTGTGTAGTTGGCACTGCGTGCCAGGTGCCTGTAGGTAATAACAAAAAAGTTTTTAATCATACAGTGAAGCTTTGTCGATGAAAGTCTATTCTGCTTTTAATACATCCGAAGGATTGACGCGCGAAGTGCGCAGCGTGAGGAACCCAAGTATTAACCACGCAAACACCAACAGTAACAGCCCGCTCACTACGAAAGTAATGGGATGAATACTTACCTGGTACACAAAATTATCAAGCCAACGGTCCATCATCACCCACGCAAAGGGTATGGCGATAACAATGGCTATCACGATCAATCGGGTAAAATCTTTTAACAGCAATACAACCAAGGTAGAAAGAGAAGCACCCAACACTTTGCGAATGCCCACCTCTTTGGTGCGGTGCTGAAAGGTAAGCAGCGCCATGCCGAACAAACCAAAGCAGGCAATCACAATAGCTATAATGGCGAAGGCGGTAAAGATGACACCTGTTCGTTGTTCTGATACGTATTGTCGGTTGAGGTTTTCATCCAAGAAAGAAAATTGAAACCCAAACTCATTATCGAACTGAGCATAAGTTTCTTTGATTTGTGCCAGTGTTTGGTCGATCTCGTTACCGTTCAACTTAATCACCAGGTGATTGTAGGCCGGGTAGAGCGCAAACAGCAATGGACGCACCGGTTCATGAAGTGATTGAAAGTGGAAGTCTTGCATCACTCCTATCACACGGCCGCGAATGGGTTCGTCATCCTCGAACAAATACCAGTTTATTTCGCGCCCCACCACGTTTTCTATATTGAGTTGGCGCGCAGCTGTTTCGTTAATTACAAAAGTGGCTACTGAGTCGGTTATGTTTTCTGGTAGATAGAAGCGGCCTTCCGTCAATTTAATATCCATTACGTTCAGAAAATCGTAGTCCACAAAGGCTTCCGATGTGTTGACCTGATATTGCGGTCTTTCCACCAACGAAATCGAATTTTGGTTGAATTGACCACCCGGCAAGTTGGAACTTGCCGAAACATGTTTCACCCCTTCAATGCGCGTTAGCTCATTCTTGAGGGCCTGCATACGGGGCATCAACGCTTCGCTTTTAATTGGAATGGTTACCACAGCTTCCTGGTTGAAGCCCAGGCTTTTATTTTGAATGTATTTCATCTGGCTGTAGATAATGGCCGCTCCCGAAATCAAAGCCATGGAGATAGCAAATTGAAATACAATCAGTCCGTTGCGCAGCCTGCTTCCATGCGAACCAGTTCGGTAGTTTCCTTTTAAGATGGATTGCGGCCGCATGGCCGATAGAATCAACGATGGATAAATACCAGATAAGAGCCCTACCACCACGCCACCCGCCAAAAGCATTGGCACCAGCACGGTATAGTTCAGATGAAATGCCTGCTCAGTAAGCGCATTATAAAAGGGCATTCCGCCTTCAATCAGCAATAGCGCGAGCACAATGGAAAGTACAGCAATCAATACCGACTCGTTGAGAAACTGGGTTGATATCTGCACGCGTAGCGCTCCCAGTGTTTTACGAATACCAATTTCTTTCGCCCGTTCGGTAGATTTGGCCGTCATCAGGTTCATGAAGTTGATGCACGCAATAACCAATGTAAGCAATGCGGCACCCGCCATGATGTATACATATTCAATGTTTCCATTGGGTTCCAACTCCCAACGCAAATGCGACTTCAGGTGGATTTCTTGTATTGGTTGCAATCTGAAACCAAATCCACCGGCTTGTATATTCCGAAACTGCTCTTCAGTAACGTCCATGTGTTGGCGCGCCCACGAAAGTAATTTCGCTTCCAATGCTTTTGCATCCGCCCCCGGCCGCAGCCTGATGTAGTTGAAGTGACCGAAGTCGGCCCAGGTGTAGTAAGCGTCTTCCGGATCGAAAGATTTCTCGCGCACATACGACACCAGGAAATCGAAATGAAAGTGGCTTTGCTTCGGTACATCCTTAAACACGGCCATCACTTCCAGCAACGTAGCATTTGAATTGACGGCCAATTGTTTTCCGATGGGATCTTCGTTGCCGAAATATTTCTTCGCCATCGATTCAGAAATCAAAAGGCCATTGACATGGCGCAGGGCTTCCTTACCATCACCCTTCACCACCGTAAACCCAAACACATCGAAAAAAGTGGAATCCACCGCCAGCACATTGGCTTCATCATACCGAATATTTTTTTCCAGGTTGCGAAAAGAGAAAACTTCGCGTGTAAGGCCAGCTGCCCACAAGGGCGAAAGACTCACACCACTCTCTACTTCGGGGAAATCGTTTACCAGCGCCTGCGCCATGGGGTGCGGAGTGCGCGTTTGTGGATTCTCAGTCTCCCAGCTAATGCGGTAAATATTTTCATAGCCTGGTAAGAACTTGTCGTAGCCCCACTCGTGCATAACATAGATGGACATGAAAAACACGCTGGCAATACCCAGCGCCAGGCCGGCTACATTGATGGCCGTGTGCAGTTTACTGCGGAGTAGGTAACGAAGCGCGATCTTGAAATAGGTTGGAAGCATATTCATATTTCTGGAACACGGCACGTTAGCCAACAATCAGTCCAAAGTTGCGAAACCAACAAAAGAGGCCAAAATGGAGCATTTTAGGTTACAAAAACGCACGGAGATGATCGGTGATGTCCGTATCCGGTCACATTACGCTTTCGCGAAATTCCAGAACGGCCGTTGAAGAACGGGTATCGATTCTTTACTTTTAGGTGAGTTAATCATCCTCAAATCCAGAAGTGCATGAAGATTTTTATGCTTATTCTTTTAATAACGATCGCGCAACCATTGGCCGCCCAGCAAGGCGGTTGGGTTTCCCTTTTCGATGGCCAATCGCTAACCGGCTGGCGCGCCAGCGAAAACCCTTCCACCTTTACCGTTGCCGATGGTGCCATTGTGGTATTTGGCGACAGGGCTCACCTCTTTTACGAAGGGCCCGTGGGGAGCCATCGCTTTAAAAACTTCGAACTGAAAGTAACGCTGATGACGACACCAGGTTCCAACTCGGGCATATTCATCCACACTGACTACCAGGAAACGGGTTGGCCAGCCAAGGGCTACGAAATTCAGGTGAACCAAACCCACACCGACTGGCGCAAAACAGGAAGCATCTATGCTGTGCAGGACGTGAAGGAAACTTTTGTGAAAGATAACGAATGGTATACCGAGCACATCATTGTGCTGGGCAACAAAATCACCGTAAAGGTAAACGACCAGGTAATAAACAAATACACTGCTACCGATAACAGTCGACTGCAAGGCGGTACCGTTGCACTGCAGGGCCACGACCCAAAAAGCAAAGTACTTTACAAAGAAGTGCTGCTGAAAATTCTACCCGATTAAACTTGCAGACTTTCGGTAGAGGAAAATCGATTAAAGAACTCATTGTTAAACTTAACCCCTATTTACATTATGAAACGCACAGCAACAGCAAACTGGAAAGGCAGCGGAAAAGAAGGCAAGGGCGTGCTTAGCTCTGCCAGCACCGTGCTCAATCAAACTCAATATTCATTCAACTCGCGTTTTGCAGAAGGTGTTGGTACCAACCCCGAAGAATTAGTAGCGGCAGCACATGCAGGCTGCTTTGCCATGAAACTGAGTTTTGTTTTGGGTGAAGCAGGCTTTACGCCCGATGACCTGACCGTAACCTGCGCCATCAATTTCGAGAATGGTGCCATCACCAACTCACACCTTTCACTCAAGGGTAAGGTTCCGGGCATATCCAAAGAAAAATTCGAAGCGTGTGTAGCCGATGCCAAGGCCAACTGCCCTATTAGTAAACTGTTGAACACCAATATAACGTTGGAGGCAACACTGGTATAATAGCGTACATGCATCCCAACGCGCAATTGCTTCACCGGTTTTACACCGCTTTTCAACAAGGCGATTATGCCACCATGCAACGGTGTTACCACGATGAAGCTGAATTCAGCGACCCCGTGTTTCAACACCTGAAAGCAAGCGAAGTAAAAGCCATGTGGCAGATGCTCATCAGCGCCTCGAAAGATCTGCGTATTGAATTCGGACAAATAAGGGCAGACGACCACCAAGGCTTTGCGCATTGGGATGCTCATTACACCTTTTCAAAAACAGGCCGCCCCGTTGTTAACCGTATTGATGCCACATTTCAATTTAAGGATGGCAAAATTTTCAGACATACCGATGTATTCGATTTCTGGAAGTGGAGCAGGCAAGCACTGGGCACCACCGGCCTACTATTAGGCTGGAGTGGCCTGGTAAAGAAGAAAGTGCGGGGTATGGCTAGCAGGAATTTGGAAAAGTTTCTAACTAATCTCAGCTGAGAAATTCTTGCATCTCGCTTACAATAATGCAAACGCTTTTAGATAAGATAACGGACGTTGAACAAGTGTTCGAAAAACTCGACCAGGAGATCGCATCTTTCCAGGGCTGGTCGGGGTTGCATTGCCAGTTTGGTTGCGGCAAGTGTTGTTTCAAACCCGATATAGAAGCTACGATTCTTGAGTTTCTTCCCTTTGCCCATCACTTGTATCAACAAGGCAAAGCCGAAGCATGGTTAGAGCGACTTACCGATGCACCTGGCACCTTGTGCTTAATATTAAATCCGACCCAGGCCGGGGCCGGACTATGTTCCGAATACAAACACCGTGGGTTGATTTGCCGTTTGTTTGGCTACAGTGCACGCACCAACAAATACGGCATGAAAGAACTGGTAACCTGCCAGATTATTAAAACAGAGCAGCGAGAAGAATTTGAAAAAGCCTCGGTGGAGATTAACCAGGAAGCGCACGTACCGGTGATGAGTAATTTCTACATGCAGCTGCACAGCATCGATTTTGAACTTACGCGCGATTTTTTTCCCATCAACACGGCTATCAAAAAAGCCATTGAAACAGTATTGCAATATTATGCTTATCGATAGTAGTTGGGCCGCTAGGTTAGCGCGAACCAAAAGAGGGGGATTGCGCGCGGTTGGTTACTTTTTTCAATAAGTCGGTGGTAAGCTGATGCAGTGAGGTTTTGTTCACCTCGGGAAGGTCGGTCTGGCGGGCCATTGTACCATCGCTGAATACCAGGGTAGTGAGGCCAATGATCACGGCCACCACGATGCCCAGAAATACCAGTAAATCCTTTTGCGACAGTTTCATAAAGCTTGTGTCAAGTTACCAAACCCAATGCCAGCCGTGAAATCGACCAAATTGGGGTAAAATTCAACTTTAAACCCATCCTACCCGTTCAGTTCCGTACAGATTATGTACAATTTTCATTTGCCAACCTTCCATAATACCTCTCATTCTCGCCCAGGTTACTTCCCTGCGTTAACAAAAATTAAGATGGAGTGAACTGGTTTTCTGTTTAAATTTGTTGCAA
>CAZRQK010000074.1:0-15852 GCA_964602295.1 uncultured Ohtaekwangia sp. | reverse complement strand
GAGCGACTGACCGCATACAGTTACTTTCACACCGGCCTGGCGCAACTCTTCCAACAGTTTGATGTTGGGGTTGTCCGTTTTAAATCTATTCTGGTAGGCTTGGTTATTCATTACCGCCACTGCCGAGGTGTTGTGTATGGAAATAACAACATTCAATTTCTCTTTAGGCACCCCGCCCACCACATGCAAATTGATCAGCCGGGCTACGTTGTCTAGCGAAGGGTTGAGTTGGTCCGGCTTTTCAGGCCCCGTGGCCACATCAATTACAATGTTATAATCCATCGATGGATCGGGTTTTACTGTAGCAAAAGGAATGTCGTTGATGGTGCCTGCGGATTTGATTACCGGGTTTTGTGGCGACTGCGCCAGTGCCGTTACTGTACTGAATAATAAAAAGATGAATGTCTTCATGTATTTGGAATTTCTTGTTTACAACTCAATTTGGTAAAAGGTATCGCACGCAAAATGGCCGGTGTTACCTAACGGGCCGCTTATTTTTTTGAACCCATTCCTCTCATACAGTTTCATGGCGCCTTTCATGGTGTTGAATGTTTCGAGGTAACAATAACGGTACCCATGTGAGCGGGCTGCCTCCAAACATTTAGTGAGCACTTGCTGCCCCCAACCTCTTCCCCTTCCCTCGTCAAGAAAGTACATCTTCTTCAATTCGCAAGTATCAGCATTACCTCCTGCCAGGGGGGCAACCCCTCCTCCGCCTACTATTCGTCCGGCTGATTCAAACACAAAGTAGGAAGAACGTGGCTTAGTGTATTCTTCATACATCTGGTCTACTTCACCATCATGTATGGCAAAGCCTTTGCCGCTGGCGCCAAACTCTGGCATCACGGTGCGGATAATGCCGGCTACCGCAGCATTGTCTGTGGGCTCTATCAACCTAATACGTTCCATCTTTGAAAATCTATTTGCCCAAGATGGCAGAAAATATTCTTACTTTGAATGATCTTTTTGATAGCCGGGCATGTCTGAGTTAGACCATGTGAAATTAAACTTTAACAGTGAAAGCCTTTGGGTGCTCAACCTGATACTGGCTGTTATTATGTTTGGCATTGCGCTGGACTTGCGCATTGATGATTTCAGACGGCTGCGGAGCAACCCACGAAGCTCTGTGGTTGGTATCTTATCGCAATTTATTCTGCTGCCAGCGGTCACTTTTTTGTTGGTTTGGATCATCGACCCGCTTCCTTCTATAGCACTCGGCATGATGCTGGTAGCAGCCTGCCCGGGCGGCAACATCTCCAACTTTTTGGCGCACCTGGCGCGTGGCAACACAGCGCTCTCTGTAAGCCTTACTGCTGCCGGTACCGTGCTAGCCATTTTTACCACACCGCTTAACTTCAGCCTGTGGGCTGGTTTATATCCGCCAACGGCAGGCTTGCTGAAAGAAGTATCGCTGGATGCCTGGAACATGATTCAAACCATTTTGACGCTTGCAGGCATACCATTGGTCATCGGTATGTTGGTGGGGCATCATTTTCCTGCAGTGGCCACTAAATTGGCGCGCGCTGTGAAGCCTTTCTCCATTATCACTTTCATCGCTTTTGTGCTGATGGCGTTCTTCAACAACATGAACCACTTCATGGACCACATCCATCGGGTGATTGTGATTGTTTTTTTACACAATGCCATCGCCTTGCTGACAGGCTATTACAGTGCACGCGCTGGCAAACTGTCTGTGCAAGATCAACGTACCATTGCCATCGAAACGGGCATACAAAATTCCGGTCTCGGATTAATTTTGATCTTTCGTTTTTTCGATGGTATGGGCGGCATGGCGCTGGTGGCTGCCTGGTGGGGCATTTGGCATATTATTTCAGGCCTTGCGCTGAGCTGGTTCTGGGGCCGCTTCGGGGCACACGAAAACGTACGCTCCTAAACAAGTCAACTTTTTCTGGCAGTGTGACTTTGGTTACTGATGCCGCTGTGCCATACCCCTAGTTTTGCAGAAAAAATAAATGCAGACGATGGAATTGGTGGGATATTTGGCCTCGGTGTTGATGGGTCTCTCGTTGGGTTTGATTGGCGGTGGCGGCTCTATACTCACCGTACCTATTTTAGTTTACCTCTTTGGTGCCGACCCCGTTATCTCAACGGCCTATTCTCTATTTGTAGTAGGCCTCACAAGTTTGGTGGGCTCTTACAGTCATTTTAAAAAAGGGAATGTTCACTTTAAGACTGCGCTCATCTTCGGTATTCCCTCTATCGCTTCGGTATATGCAGTAAGAAAATTTCTGGTGCCCGCCATCCCCGATCCGATTTTCGAAACCGCTTCTTTTGTGTTGGACAAGTCGTTATTCGTCATGCTGCTCTTTGCGGTGCTCATGCTTTTGGCATCACTGTCCATGATCCGCAAACCAAAAATAAAGAAAGAACAGTCCGGCCCCATTAATTATAACTACCCATTAATTTTTGCGGAAGGGTTGTTGGTAGGTGGCATTACAGGCCTGGTGGGTGCCGGTGGAGGGTTCCTCATTATCCCTGCATTGGTGCTGCTGGCAGGGTTGCCGATGAAACAGGCTGTGGGAACTTCCCTGCTCATCATCGCACTTAAATCGCTCATTGGTTTCACAGGCGATCTCGGCTCGGGTATCTCGATCGATTATCGATTTATGTTGATCTTCTCTGCTTTTGCCATGGTGGGCATTTTAGGAGGCAGCTACCTCACCAAATATATTCCCAACGAAAAACTGAGGCCCGCGTTTGGCTGGTTTGTGATGGCAATGGGTGTTTACATTTTGGGCAAAGAGCTGTTATTCTAAAACCGGTAAAAATTTTTCGTAAGGCAATGAAAAAATACATTCTTCTTTTATCAGGAATTATCTTAGGTGGAGTAGCCGGATTCCTGTATTGGTATTACATCGGTTGTAACAGCGGCAGCTGCGCCATCACCTCATCGCCTGTTAACAGTTCTATCTATGGCGCAGTAATGGGTATTTTCATCACCAACCTTTTTCAAAAGGAAAAAGCGAACGCCAAAAGCTGAAGGCCTACTGGCCTTACCCGTTCTGAACCGCTACTGATCCATCTGAAACCATTTTGGTTGAACAAGGGAACCAAACTCCAACCAGTTTTCTTAATAGGGGTATAAATTTGATTTTTGCAACTTCTGTGACTTTTGTTACAACCTGACGAAAGTCAGGTTCGCTAATTTTGTAATCTAAAACTAAATATATCTATGCTTGACATGATACAACAGCCGTGGCCCTGGTATGTAGCGGGCGTGTTGATTGGGTTAACTGTACCCGCCCTGCTGCTATTGGGTAATAAACACTTCGGCATTTCCTCTTCGCTGCGGCACATCTGTGCTGCCTGCATTCCGGGCAACATCTCTTTCTTTAAGTACGATTGGAAGAAAGAGATTTGGAATCTCTTCTTTGTGGCGGGTGTAATTCTGGGTGGTGTGGTAGCCTCACAATGGCTCAGCAACCCCGACCCGATTGTGGTAGCCGATAAAACCGTGCAAGACTTACAGGCACTGAATGTGGTGGTAGATAATAACCTGATGCCTGCCTCCATCTTCAACTTCAATAACCTCTTTACCATGCAAGGTTTCCTGTTTTTCATTGTGGGTGGTTTTATGGTAGGCTTCGGAACACGCTATGCGGGTGGATGCACCAGTGGCCACTCCATCATGGGGTTGTCTAACCTGCAGTGGCCCTCGCTTATTGCCACTTGTTGCTTCATGGCGGGCGGCTTTCTGATGACACACGCCATCTTCCCTTGGTTAATGACTTTATAAAATTTTAAAGATACTTCATCATGCAAACGAAAGACGAATTTGTTGACTCCGCAGCCATACCACATCCGGTTGAGTGCGAAGCCCCAAACGATCAGATCACGAAAGAGTCGTTGATTGGATCGAACATCAAATACCTGGTGGTGGGCATCGTGTTTGGAATTGTATTTGTAAAGGCCGAGATCATCTCGTGGTACCGCATTCAGGAAATGTTCAGGCTGCATTCTTTTCACATGTATGGCGTTATTGGCACAGCCGTGGTGGTTGGCGCGATATCTGTATTTCTTATCAAGAAATTGGGGATTAAAACAATACAAGGCGAAACCGTTGTTTTTCACGATAAGCAGTTTCACTGGGGCAATGTAATTGGCGGCACCCTGTTTGGATTGGGTTGGGCCATTACCGGGGCTTGCCCCGGGCCACTCTTCGCGCAAATTGGAAGCGGGTTTTTGGTTGTGATTGTTACGTTGCTCAGTGCCGTGGCTGGTACCTGGGTTTACGGGCTGCTGCGCGATAAATTGCCGCACTAAAATTTTGGGCTCTTTGTAATTATTGTCACAGATCGGGCGCGAGGCAACAACAATCTTTGCATTCAAAAGAAGAAAGTATGTTGTCTCCCCTTTTCGAAGACAGGCACCTGACCGTTCGCCACGATAAAGAAAAAGGAATGCTGATCCTTACGTGGAGGGGATTCATACCCAGTGCTGCCTTTCGCGATCTCGCTTGCGAAGTCATCAAAGCGGTGGATGAATCGGGCGCCACAAAAATACTTTCCGATAATCGCGAGTGGAAAATCATCTCTCCCAACGATCAGGGGTGGGCTGCCAACCACTGGTTTCCAAAGGCAGAAGCACAGGGTGTTCGTGCGCTGGCCACCATTTTGAGCACAGACATTTTTAACCGCGAAGCCGAAAGAAATGTGGAAGGGCTGGCCGACCTCAAACAAATGCAGGTGAAAAACTTCCACACAGCGGAAGATGCCCTGCATTGGCTTAACTTCGTAACTAAGCATGAAACAAAAGACTTACGCACAGTAAGCCTGTGAAATCGGTAGACAAAGATATTTCGTTCCTCGCACGTATCATTCGCCCATTTATGGCGATGGTTATGCTGCTGTTGCTGTTGATTGTAGGCGCTACTTTGTTATTGGTAACCGATCCGCAAACTATCCACCGCCTGCTATCGAGCCCGGCCACACCAGAAAAAGGGAACACCGTTCTGGTGGCAACAAAAATGTGGCAAGCTCCGGATGCCAACACACTACCTGAGGGAGCATCGGGTGAAGAGGTACGCTATGGGCGCGAGCTAATTGTACACACATCGGAATACCTGGGCCCGAAAGGCAAAGTGCTGGCCATGAGCAATGGAATGAACTGCCAGAACTGCCACCTGGATGCGGGCACTAAACCATTCGGCAACAACTACAGTGCGGTAGCCTCCACCTATCCTAAATTCCGTGCACGATCAGGCACCGAAGAAACAATCGAAAAGAGAATCAACGATTGCTTCGAAAGAAGTTTAAATGGCAAGCCGCTGGCAGAAGAAAGCCGTGAGTTGAAGGCCATGGTAGCCTACATCACGTGGTTGGGCAAGGATGTTCCCAAAGGAAGCACTCCCGAAGGTGCAGGCTTGATGGAGGTGCCTTACCTCGAACGTGCCGCCAGCGAAGTTGCCGGCAAACTTTTGTACGAAGAAAAATGTGTGGTGTGTCATGGCCAACAGGGTGAGGGCATTGCCAACGCTGAGGGTGCCGCTTGGACGTATCCTCCGCTGTGGGGAGAAAACAGCTATAACGATGGCGCAGGGTTGTATCGGTTGTCGCGGTTTGCAGGCTACATTAAAGCCAACATGCCATTGGGGGCCACGTACGATGCGCCTTTGCTAACAGACGAAGAAGCGTGGGACATTGCCGCCTACGTTAACTCTTTGCCGCGCCCTTCTATGGATATCAGCAAAGATTGGCCCGACATTTCTAAAAAACCCATCGACCATCCCTTCGGGCCTTTTGCTGATGGTTTTACAGAACGGCAACACAAGAATGGTCCGTTTAAACCTATTGCAGAAAAAAGAAAACAGTTGGTAAGCGAAAACGCGAAGTGATGAAGAAACTGTTTGCTCTTTTTATCATGGCAGGCGCCACTATGGCCCCCGCCTTCTCGCAGCACCACGATCCTTCCTGGTCGGCTAAACGCGTGCTCATAGAAAAACATGGCGAACCGGATAGCTTATGCCACATCCTTCACAGCACCGGCATCTTCGAAGGGCATGTGCGTACTTTTTTTATGAGTACGGTGAATCACCGAAATTACACCGACTACTACGGCTTAGCTGCAGGTGGGGGCTTGGGTTATTACTCTCCCATCATCAAAGGGTTCCAGGCAGGATTGTCGGGTTTTATCATTTATAATTTGTCGTCATCGCACCTGGGGCCGGTAGCTCCTTTTAACAATCGTTACGAGGTAGGACTATTCGATATGGAAGATCCCAATAATCACGAAGACTTAGACAGGCTGGAGGATCTGTACCTGCGCTACTATTTCACCAAAAAAAATATTTCGTTTCTGCAGTATGGTAAATTCCATCTCAAAACCCCGCTCATCAATCTGCAAGACGGACGTATGCGTCCGAATCTGCAAGAAGGTGTTTGGGCTGAATGGAACGATTGGAAGAAAATAAAACTGAAAGCAGGATGGATCAATCGCACTTCGCCACGCTCTACTGTACGGTGGATGGATGTGGGGGAATCATTGGTATATCCAAACGGACGCGCTGTCAATGGCGCTAAAGCAAATTATACTGGCTTTGTGGAAAGCAAAGGCGTAACCGTTGCCGGGCTGGTTGCCATGCCTGCACCCGGAGTAGAGTGGCACACCTGGAACTACACGGCCGATAGACTTTTTAACGTATGGTTGCAAAAAGTAGAATGGCGTCACAAAAAAAATGGACAAACCTATTTTGCAGGTGGCATGTATGCCTGGCAAAAATCACTGTTCCATGATACCCTTTCTGTGGAAAGGCAATACATAGGTTTGGGTGAACAATCGCATGCTATCAGCGCAAGAGTGGGAATGCAACAGCCACAGCATCAGCGCGAATGGTCGGTTAGTTATACGCGCATTACGCAACACGGTCGTTTCTTGTTTCCGCGCGAATGGGGCATTGAACCCTTTTATACTTTCATGCAACGCGAGCGAAACGAAGGTGCCGGAGATGTGCATGCATGGATGGCACAATTCAGCCAGTCACTGGACAAAGAAAATAACCTCTCGGTATTGATTGCCAATGGCATATACCACATGCCCGCTTTGGACGATGCCCGGCTCAACAAATACACCATGCCTTCGTACTACCAGTTAAACGGAAGAATTCGTTACCGCTTTACCGGGTTCTTAAGAGGCCTCAACGCAGAGTTGCTGTACACATATAAGTCTAAACTCAGCAAAGAGTTGGAAGAGGTACCCGCTAACTATCATAACAAGGTAAATATGCATCACCTGTCTGTTGTGATGGATTATTATTTTTGATATACGTTATTGCAACAATGCACCATGGAACAGTACTGGAAACTTATCCTCGATTCTTACACGGGCTATTGGAACTACCTGGTGCACGAAATTGCCTTTCCAAGCTGGCATAACTATTTCTGGTGGCTGGTAGGCCTCTCGTTGGCAGTGTGGTTGTTGGAAATAATTGTGCCTTGGCGCAAAGGACAATCTATTTTCCGCAAAGATTTCTGGTTAGATGGCTTCTACATGTTCTTTAATTTTTTCCTGTTTTCCCTCATTGGCTATAACGCTGTTTCCAATATTGCGGTAAACGCGTTTAATGATTTCCTGGCATTGTTCGGCATTTCTAATTTGGTGGCCATCAATATTCAAAGCTGGCCTGCCTGGGCGAAATTGCTTACCATGTTTATTGTGGCCGATTTCATTCAATGGAATATTCACCGGCTACTGCACCGCATACCGTGGATGTGGGAGTTTCACAAAGTGCATCACTCGGTAGAAGAAATGGGCTTTGCTGCTCATCTTCGGTTTCATTGGATGGAGACCGTGATCTATAAGACCATCCAATACATTCCATTGGCTATGATCGGTTTCGGTTTGCAGGATTTTTTTGTGATCCATATTATCGCCACTGCCATTGGGCACCTTAACCATTCCAATCTTTATATCACTTACGGGCCGCTAAAGTACCTGATCAACAACCCGGCTATGCATATCTGGCACCATGCCAAAGAACTTCCTAATCGGTATGGCGTTAACTATGGGCTCAGCCTCAGCCTGTGGGATTACCTGTTCGGCACAGCTTACATCCCTAAAAGTGGACGCGATGAAAAGCTGGGCTTTGCAGGCGATGAGAACTTTCCTAGAACATTTTGGAAGCAATTGATCTTTCCGCTGAAGAAATCATAGCTGATACCATTCCAAGCCCAAGAAGATACACCGGGCCTGTGTCTGTGACTGATGTCACACGGATTAACAGCCAGAGGTCGTATCTTCGCTCTCTTTACGTCAAAAGATGGAAGATCAACACCTCGAGGCCTGCAAATGCTCCTCATGTACCGGCACCACGCGCAGGGAATTTTTTAGATCGGCCGCCCTGCTGGCGGGTAGCCTCACCATGGGTGGCCCCACTGTGGCGGGCGTAGTGGCCGCCCAATCACCAGGCGAAACGAAGAACAAAAAACTGCCAGCAAAATCCGATCGCATTACGTTGCTCTACACGGCCGATATACACGGGCAATTACTTCCACACGATGAGTTCTTTCTGGAGAATGGCAAGCCCGTTTATAAAAAGCGCGGAGGCTTTGCTGTGCTTAAAACCATGCTTCACACACTAAAGGCAGAAAATCCGGAAAACACGTTGATACTCGATGCGGGCGACTGCTTTCAAGGCAGTGGAGTAGCCGCACTTTCGAAGGGGCAGGCCATGGTACCGCTGATGAACAACATTGGCTACGACCTGGTGCTACCAGGCAATTGGGAAGTGGTGTACGGCAAAGAAATGATGCGCAAAGACCTGGGGGCTTACCACGCTACAAAAATATGCGCCAACATGTATCACGATACCAAAGACGAGTTGAATGGTGAGTTGATTTTTCCACCTTACTGGACGCGCACCCTTGGCAACACCAAAATCGGATTCATCGGTTATAACGACCCGCTCACACCCAAACGGCAATCGCCTGCCTACAGCTACGGCATACACTTTACCAAACCAGAAACCAACGTTGCCAAATACATTCGCCTGCTGCGCGACTATGAAAAATGCAGCATGGTTTTTTTAATTACACACATGGGTTTGGCACAACAGGTAGACCTGGCCAACCAGGCTTATGTAGATGGCACCGATTTTATACTAGGTGCCGATACCCACGAGCGCGTGCGTAAGCCGATAGAAGGAAAGTACACCAAAGTAACAGAACCGGGCGCCTTTGGTTCTTTTGTGGCTAAACTGGATCTGGTGGTAGAGAACGGAATAGTGAAGGAACAACGTTATGCCTTGCTGGATGTAGACCCCGAGCGCTACCAGCCCGATGCAGAAATGGAAAAACTGGTGGCTCAGGTGCGCGAGCCTTTCAAAGAAGAACTTGATCGCGTAATCGGCAAAACCAAAAACACCCTGGTGCGCTATTATGTAATTGAAAACCCCATGGACAACCTGATTACAGATGCGTTGATGTGGAAGTTAAAGCCAGACATTGCTGTATCGAACGGGTTCAGGTTTTGCCCTCCGTTGGTGCCCGATGCAAAAACAGGCGTGGCAGAAATTACAAATGATTTTCTGTGGAGCATGCTGCCCGTAGATTCTAATGCGCGGCAAGCACAGGTAACGGGTCAACAGATCTGGAACTGGATGGAGAAGGAGTTACACAATGTGTTTGCAAAGAATCCGGCCGAACGTTTTGGAGGTTGGGTAATACGGTTTAAAGGAATGGAGGTAAACTTTACCATGCATAAAGAGCGGGGCGAGCGAGTAAACGCAATCAAGATAAAAGGCAAGCCTATCGACCTGGCCAAAAGCTACCACCTGGTTGCCTGCGAGCGCGAAGGCGACCCCGAAGAGGTGCTTTGCCGCATCGATCATGTAAGTGAACCCAAAACACTCGACATCACCTTGCACCAGCTCATGCGCGATTACCTCGCTGCATTTTCACCGGTTGCACCGAAAGTAGAAGGCCGCATAACGGCCACCGATGTGCCCAATACCCTGCTGTCGCAGTTGGAAGGGTACGACTATGAATTCACCTGAGGTAGTGTGACAAACATCACAGATAACGGTCCATCGAAGCTGTTATCTTTGCATTGAAATTGGTCTTTTATATGGAGGAGAAAAAAACATTCCACGAGATTATTCAAGGCGAAAAGCCGGTGCTGGTAGATTTTTTTGCCACATGGTGCGGCCCTTGCCAAATGATGCAGCCCATTTTAAAAGAATTGGCCACGCGTGTGGGCGACAGAGCAACCATCTTGAAAATTGACGTGGATAAAAATCCGCAGGTGTCAAACACCTATCAAATACAAGGCGTACCCACGCTGATGCTCTTCCAGCGAGGACGAATGCTGTGGCGCCAGTCGGGTGTAATGAACGCTAACCAACTGGAACGTGTTATCAACCAGTTTGCAACAGCGGAAGTAAATTCAAATAGGTGACAATGGTCACTGAAAACACCAAACATTCTTGCCAATTTTGCCTCACAATATTTAAGGATATAATCTAAATCGAATATGTACTTTCAACACGTTTACGACAAAACACTGGCACAAGCCAGTTATTTTATTGGCTGCCAGAAAGCAGGCGTGGCCATGGTGATCGATCCCAAGAGAGATGTGGACACCTACCTGGAAATAGCCAAGCAGAATAATATGAAGATTACACACGTGGCCGAAACCCACATACATGCCGATTTTCTGTCAGGCTCCAGAGAACTAGCCGCTTTAACGGGGGCTAAAATGTACTTGTCGGATGAAGGTGGCGAAGGCTGGCAATACGAATTTCCGCACGAAGGCCTCAGGCATGGCGACATTGTAAAGGTTGGAAACCTGAAGTTGGAAGTATTGCACACACCGGGCCACACACCGGAAAGCATTAGTTTTTTGTTGACGGATGTACCCGCCAGCGACAAGCCCGTAATGTTGTTTACAGGTGATTTTGTTTTTGTTGGCGATATTGGTCGGCCCGATTTGTTGGAGGAAGCCGCAGGCATAAAAGGAACCAAAGAAGTGGGCGCACGCCAAATGTACGAGTCGATTAGGCGATTTGCTTCGTTGGCGGATTACATACAGGTGTGGCCGGGCCACGGGGCAGGGTCTGCTTGTGGCAAAGCATTAGGGGCTGTTCCCAGCACAACGGTAGGCTATGAGAAAGTGCGCAACTGGGCTTTGCAATACAACAACAATGAGCCCGGCTTTGTGAAGTACCTGCTGGAAGACCAGCCAGAGCCGCCCAAGTACTTCGCCATGATGAAGAAACTAAACAAAGTAGAGCGTCCGCTGCTTACTGAAGTTCCCAAGGCAAAAAAACTGACGAAAGAAGAATTTAAAGCCGCGTACGACAAGGGCATTAAGATAATTGATACCCGACTGAAGACTGAATTTGCGCTGGGTTTCATTCCCGGTAGCCTGAACATTCAAGGCAACAACGCCTTCGCTACATGGATGGGCTGGTTCCTGACGTACGAAGAACCATTTATTTTAATAGCGGAAGAATCTAAATTGGATGACCTGACGCGGAAGTTGATGCGCATTGGGTTAGATAACATTTACGGCTTCGTAGAAAATGTAAATGTGTGGACCGACCTCGGCCAAAAGCTGGAGAAAGCCAATGTCATTTCACTCGAGGAATTCAAGGGCATCTTAAAAACCAATCACACGCAAGTGGTAGACCTAAGAGGTGCTGCAGAATTTAAAGGTGGCCACATTAACGGAGCCGAAAATGTATTCATCGGCACCCTGGAAAAAAACCTGAGCAAGATCAAGAAAGATGAGCAGGTGGTAATACACTGCCAGGCGGGCGATCGTTCTTCTATTGGCTACTCGTTGCTTGCCAAGCATGGTTATAAAAACATTAAAAACTATTCTGGCGGAATGAGTGAGTGGGCCAATGCCGGCAACCCGGTAGTATCAGAAAACTAATTAGAAAAGTCTACACGAAAGGCTGCTAAAATTTTTTTGGCGGCCTTTTTCATGCTTTTACACCAGCACACATCATGAAAATTTTCTCGGATTGGAAGTTAATCCTGCTTACCTGCGTTACGTTGGGGCTCGCACCATTTGTGCCTGAACCACACATTTGGAGTAAGCTCAAATGGATTGCGGGTGGTGCCGTGGGCATGAAACCCATCGATTGGTTCGATACGCTGCTGCATGGCTTCCCGTGGTTGCTCTTAGTCCGCGTGCTTGGGCTACAACTCGTCCGCCTGGCCAGGCGAAATTGAACCATTGATATTTTTATCTCTTTTCAGAGATGTAGCGCTGCTCCGCTTTCACCAGTTCACTTAGAAGCTGAGTCGTTACTTTTCCGGGGGTTCCATCTCCCACAAAACGTCCGTCTATTTTTACGATCGACTGTATGCGCTTCGTGCTACTGGTTAGAAAAGCCTCCTTTGCTTCCATTACGTCTGTCAACGTCACTTCTCCTTCAGCTACCGCATACCCAAGCCGTGCCAATTCCAGCACGCGCTTGCGGGTAACGCCTTTCAAAGCATGCCGTGCGGGTGTTACCACGCGTCCGTCTTTCTTTACAATAAAAAAGTTACAACGCGGAAACTCCGTCACTACACCGTTGCGATGATACAATACATCATCGGCTTGTTGCTCTTTTAGCTTTGGCTGCAACCAGATGCCCATGGTGTAGTTGATGGTTTTTGCTTCGGGGATATCGCGCACAAATTCGTGGGTAATGATGGATACGCTTTTTGGCGTAGCAACATCGGGTACAACCAACGGACTTTGCATCACAATGAAATTGGGAGCTACCGGCTGGTAGGCATCGGGCGAATAGCCTCCTGTTAAGATCATCCGCATACCCGATTCAGGAAGTTGGTTGCGGTGGGCCAACTCCTTCAAAATGGTGTGCAACTCTTCTTTGTTATAAGGAGTTTGCAAGTGCATTAATTTTGCAGAGTGCAAAAAACGATCGAGATGGTCTTCAACAAAAAGCAAGACATTGTTGCGCACTCGAAAAAAATCGAAGATGCCGTAACCACGCTGAATAGCCAGGTCGCTTACGTGCAGCGTTGCTTTATCAGCCTCAACAAACTCAGCGTTAAGAAAAATATGCATAACTATTTTTTAAGTGCCTGATGTGCTTTTAGGATTGGCAATACTTTTTCTAACGGAAGTGCTTCGGCCGTATGTCCGTCTTTTCCCTGCATGGAAGTAGCCATAAACAGCGAATTAATGATGGCTTCTTCCGTTGCTTCAATGGTAGCCATGAACAGGGGCGACATGGCATCGTTGGTTAACGTGGTAACTTGAAGCGTTCTTTCGTTGATGCTATGGGGCACACGCACAGCGGTATTGGTAGTAAAGGCAATCACATAATCGCCACTGCCATTCGAAGCAATGCCTCCGGTTTTGGCCAAACCCAACATAGCTCGCTTTGCCACGCGCTCCAGGTTGCGCGCATCTAATGGCGCATCTGTGGCTACCACCATCATGCAACTGCCATCCGATTTTTTTAACACCTGATCCGAAAAACTAAATTTGCCCAACGCTTCGCCTACAGGCACACCATCTATTTGTAAGACGCCACCAAAATTAGATTGCACCAGCACACCCACTGTGTAGCCACCTAATTCCGAAGGAAGCTGGCGTGATGCTGTACCTATGCCGCCCTTAAAACCAAAACAGACCGTGCCGGTGCCTGCGCCCACTGCACCTTCGGCAACAGGTCCATCTTTTGCGCTTTGTATGGCCTTCAAAACATCTTCGCGCGTTACGTACATGCCGCGAATATCATTCAACCAACCATCATTGGTTTCGCCCACTACCGCATTAACAGATTGAATTTGCTCGTTGCCGGGCTGCTGCAACGTGTGCCTAACCACTGCCTCTATGGCCACCGGTACCGACAAAGTGTTGGTAAGTACCACAGGCGTCTCCAGGTTACCTAGCTCCATTACCTGTGTGCTGCCGGCTAGTTTACCGAAACCATTGCCCACATAAACGGCTGCAGGCACTTTGCTTTGAAACACATTTCCATTGTGAGGAAGGATGGCCGTTACACCTGTTCGAATAGTATTTCCCTCCATTTTGGTAAGATGCCCTACACGAACGCCTGAAACATCGGTAATGGCATTGTGCGCGCCCGTTGGCAACACGCCTATCACCACGCCCACTTCACGGGCGCGTTGTTGGGCATACGTGTTTTGGTGTGCAAGCACCACAAGGAACAACAGACAACAATAGCGCTTCATACTATGGGTTTAAGCATGTTTTGTTTGTAAACTTCCCAGGCCACAATGCCCAAACACACAGAAACATTAAGTGAATGTTTGGTGCCGTGTTGTGGAATTTCCAACGCCTCATCCGAAAGCGCTATCGCCTCATCGCTTACGCCATCCACTTCGTTACCAAAAACCAAAGCCAGCTTTTGCCGTGGCTGTACTTCAAACTGGTGCAACGGTTTACTTTCTGTTGTTTGCTCAACCGAAATAATTTTGTAGCCCCCCGCCTTTAGCTTCATCAAAACATCTTCCGTTTTTTCATCGTATTGCCAGGCTACTGATTCGGTAGCACCGAGGGCAGTCTTATGAATTTCGCGGTGTGGTGGCGTGCCGGTTATCCCAGTCAAGTAAATCTTTTCAACACGAAAGGCATCGGCTGTTCTGAAGGCTGAACCCACATTGTGCAAGCTGCGAATGTTATCCAGCACCAGGCAAACCGGCAACTTTTCGGCATCTCTAAATTCATCTACAGAAAGGCGGCCCAGTTCGTCCAGCTTTAATTTTTTCATGGGCGTAAAGGTAAAAAACGGTAAAGGATTATTGGTGCGGCCCCAAAACACAAATTCTGATACCTTGCGGTCATGTATATATTAACAAAAGAGCAATTACTGGAAAAGTTAACACAGGAATGTGAAAGCTTACGCGAGACCATTCTTAAAATGGAGGAAGACGCATTCTTCGCGCATATTGAACCAGGCAAATGGTCAGCTGCGGAAAACGTACATCACTTGCTGTTGGCTGTTCGTCCGTTGCTACTGGCTTTTGCTCTGCCTCATTGGGCACTTCGGTTGTTTGGCAAACCTTCGCGTGCCAGTTTATCGTATGAAGAAGTAGTTACTCTTTACCAGGAAAAGCTGAGAATGGGTGCGAAAGCTTCGTTGCCCTACATTCCTTCGCGCAAAAACCAGGGCAACAAAGAAAAACAAATGGAAAAGATGCTAACCGGCTACAAGAGATTACAGATCAACTTAAAACCATGGCCTGATGCGTTGCTGGATCGCTATTTTCTTCCACACCCGATTTTAGGTCGCATTACTTTGCGGGAGATGATCTGCTTCACCATCTACCATATTCAACACCATCACCTCATCATCCGTCAACGCTACACTTTATGAAAGTTTATTTCGCTTTGGTGCTGCTCACCTATTGTACCACTGCATACTGCCAGAGCGATCCCTGGAAAAACGTGTACACCGAAAGCGCCTGGAGAGAACGCGACAGTTGGCAGCGGGCCGATGACATCATCAAACACCTGGATATCCAAGCCGGCAGTCAAGTAGCTGACATTGGCTCGCATGAGGGTTACATGACCTTTAAGTTATCGCAAACGGTAGGAAAAACAGGAAAAGTTTATGCCGTAGATGTAGAGCAGCACAAGCTGGACAAATTGAAGCAGCATGCGGCTTCCAGAAATGCTTTGAACATAGCAACCATTAAAGGCGACTACGACAATCCGCACCTGCCAGCCAACACGTTAGATGCAGCTATTATTCTGGATACATACCACGAAATGGACGACCACGACAAAATTCTGCAACACATAAAAACAGCTCTTAAGAAAGGTGGCCGTTTGGTGTTGTGCGAACCTATTGCTGAAGCCAGAAAAAACGCTACACGCAGTGCACAAGAGGCCAAGCACGAACTG
>CAZRQK010000073.1:0-16110 GCA_964602295.1 uncultured Ohtaekwangia sp. | reverse complement strand
ATTCGCAAGGCCATCAACAGCCAGATGCAGGGCGACTTTCATTCTATTTTTAAAGGCACCGGGCTGGAATTCGATGACGTGCGACCCTATCAATATGGCGATGACATTCGCACCATCGATTGGAACGTATCTGCCAAAGGCCATGGCACGTTCGTAAAGACTTTTCGCGAAGAAAAAGAACAAACCATTTTTTTTATTCTCGATGTGAGTGCCTCGCAAGACATTGGCACTCCCGGTCGCACCAAATTCGACATAGGCCGCGAGATCTGTGGCGTGCTGGCTTTGGCAGGAGCCAAAGAGTCGAGCCAGGTGGGCCTGATCGGATTCTCAGACCAACGCGAAGTCTACATCAAACCAGCCAAAGGTTTGTCTAAAGCATACGAAATGGTTTACCACCTGGTAAACTTGAAACCGAAGTCTGACAAAACAAACCTGGCCCAAGCGATTTTATTTGCACTTAACTCGATTAAACGGAGAAGTGTGATCATCATGATTTCTGACTTCATAGACGAGGGCTTTTACCACAACATGAAGTCGCTGGCGCGTAAGCACGACCTGGTAGTGATCCACATCAGCGACAAGCGCGAAACGCACCTGCCAAAATTGGGGATCATACCGGTGCTGGATAAAGAAAGTAAACGTACCCTGTGGGTGAATACTTCCTTCGGAGATTTCCGGCAGCGCATCGCCAACCACCATGAAGAGCGGGTGGCTGAGTTAAAGCAATTTAGCAGGAAACACCAGATTAATTTTTTGAGCATCAATACCGATCAGGATTATGTGCCTCAGCTTTTGAAGTTGTTTACAGTGCGGAATAAATCGATGAAGAGTGTTTAAGAGAGGCGTTGTTTTTATTCTTATTGTTTGGATAGCATTGCCTGCCTTTTGCCAGGTACAGGTTAACGGCCGCTTTTATGCCGACAGCCTGAAGATTGGTGAGCCTGTGCCTTACAGCTTGACTGCCCGCTACCCCAAATCTTTCAACCTGGTCTTCCCTGATTCCACTTATACCTTCGCTCCGTTTGAGTTCGAACGCAAAGAGTTTTTCCCCACACGTTCCAATGCAGAAACCAGTTTCGATAGTGTGGTGTATTATGTTTCTTCTTACGAGATAGACAGCGTGCAACAATTGCAGTTGCCGGTGTTTGTAATTCATGCCAACGACTGCACTACCGTGATGGCAGAAACCGATCAGATTTTTCTAAAGCACCTTGTAGAATCCGTACCCGATTCGTTGGCAGCGCCCCAACTGCCTCTGAAAACGCAAACCTCTTACCTTAATGTAAAATGGCTGTTAAATTATCCACTTTTACTCATCATCGGTGGTGTTTTGGTAGCACTGCTTATTGTCGCCTGGTTTATTTTTGGTAAGCGTATTAGCCAGCACTTCAGAGCGAAAAAACTCGCACGTAAACACCAGCAGTTCATCGAGCTTTTTGATGGTGCGGTTAGACACTTGACCGAGAGTTTTACCGGAAAAAATGCGGAGAAAGCACTTGTTATCTGGAAGCAATACATGGAGGATCTCGAGTCGCGGCCCTACACAAAATACACTACCCTCGAAATAAAGCGGGCTTTTGCCAACAACGAACTTAGTTCCTCGCTATCCACCATCGACCAGATGGTGTACGGCCACATTCTACTGAAATCAGTTGATTCTTTTAATCAATTAAAGTCAGAAGCTGAAAAATCATTTCGGCAAAAAACGATTGAACTTGGCTTACGAACAAAGAAAGTCAGTCAGTATCAAGCTGGTGACTCCTCATCGAGTCAACAACTTCCATCCCAAGTTCCTCGTCAGGCTACTCAAGCTGACATCGTTAACTATGCCTATATTTTGCAGGGGCTTCCCTGCCCTCATTGCCAGCGCACCGATAAAAAATTGAATGGCGCTATTCTTCACACAGTGAAGAGCTTTATCGTCCTTACGTTTCATCAAAAAAAACCGGTGATTGGTTGTTCAAGCTGTCTTCAAAAGAAAATTAATTTGGCGATGGCGAGTACCGCCTTGTTCGGCTGGTGGGGTGTTCCATGGGGACTGATTAAAACGCCTCAATACATTTACCTTAACATTCAACAAAAAAAGAAAGCAAAGGTTGATGGACCCAATGAAGTATTATTGTCCTTCGCTTTGCATCATGCCAATGATATTGCTGCACAAATAGATGATAAAGAAAAGTTGCAGGAGATAATCAGAAATAAAAAAAGCTGGTGGCAATTTTAAAATTATGAATGAGCTTTCTGATCCCTGGTATTCTCTGAGCTGGTTTTCGCCTGCCACTTTTTCGTCCTTCACATGGGAGAATCCACTGTTTCTTTGGGCCATTCCTATGGTGCCCCTGGTGTTGATTGTTCGCTGGTTACTGCGCTTTGTCTTCAATCAAAAGCTACCCGTTGCACTAGTGAAGAGTGATGTGAAGAGTTCACCACTCAACCTGATACGCCTGCTCCCTGAATTGTTGCTGGTGTTGGTTGCCTCGTTAATTCTGGTAGCCCTGGCACGACCCCAACGTACCAACGAAAAGGTAGAACAATGGACAGAAGGCATAGACATTATGCTGGCCATCGATATTTCGCAGTCGATGCAAATAGAAGATTTTACACCCAACAGGTTGGAGGCAGCCAAGTCGGTTGCCCGTGATTTTATCAAAGGAAGGATGCAAGACCGCATAGGCATTGTCGTGTTTTCTGGCGATGCTTTTTCGTTGGCGCCCCTCACCACCGATTACGAGCTGCTGAATTCCTACATCGATGAAATGAACTTCGACATGATTGAAAACCGGGGCACCGCTATCGGCAGCGCCCTGGCTGTGGTTACTAACCGCATGCGCGAATCAGAATCTGCATCGAAGGTGTGTATTCTGCTGAGCGATGGCGACAACACTGCAGGCAATATCGATCCTTTTACGGCTGCTGAACTGGCGGCCGCTTACGGGGTAAAAATGTATACCATCATTGTAGGCAAGGAGGGCATGGTGCCTTTCGGAAAAGACTATTTTGGCCGGCCCCAAATGGTGGAGAACACGGTAGACGAAACCACCATGCGCAAGATTGCTGAAATTGGCACGGGCGAATTCTTCCGGGTAACCGATATGGAGGCGTTACAGCGTGTGTTCAGTCGCATTGATCAATATGAAAAAGCTGAGATAAAAGAAACACGCTTCAAAGACACGAGCGACTATTATTTTATATACCTGCAATGGGCCATGGTACTCTTTCTTTTATGGTTGCTACTAAAAAGTACCTTCCTGAATAATATTCTGCAAGACTAAAAAAGCAAAGCCCCATCGTTGAACCAGATAAGGCGGCACCCGAATAACAACAGCGCCACGCCTACCGCTATATTCATCCAGCGAAGCAGCGCAGGGGTAATTACCTTCCGCAAGCGGCCGGCCAAAAACGCTTTTAAAATATCTGTAACTAACACCGTTAGCAGCAGGGCTGCAAAGAAAACCACAAACTGACTGGTTTCGGTGTATCCAAAATCGATCGTTGCTATACTAATGGTACCAATCCAAAACAGGGGAACCATGGGGCTGAAGGCATTGATAAGAAAACCTTTCACCACGTAGCGATAGTGCTTTTTTTCGACTGCGGCCGTGGCAGCGGTAATGCTTCTACGGCTCTTCACCACCAGGTAATACAATCCAAAAAGAATCAGAATGCCACCTCCGGTGTAGCCCATATAGTCCCGGAAGTCGGCATCATTCATTAAGGTCATTAACCCCAGGTAACAAATCACCACGTAGATCAAATCGCTGAGCGAAACACCCAAGGCAACCATAACGCCTCGCCAAAAACCACGTTCTATACTGGTTTGAATAAGTGTGAAGAACACAGGCCCTATCAAAAAAGCCAGCACAATGCCTAACTTAATGCCATTGAAAATGATACTCATCCGTGGTGATTGGCAAGGAAGGCGGCCCATTCATCCATCTGCGCCTTTTTCATCACCCTCGGAAATTTGTTTTGCCCTCCTACTTTTCCCTTCGATTCCATCCAGCTATAAAACTTCTTTACCGGGTAAACATCTACCAGCACTTCCTTCAGGGCAGCACTGCGTTCTACCGCATAATCGTCATTCAAAATTTTCAGATGATGATCGAGTCTTTCTTTCAATACTAACTTATCCACTTTGTCGTCTGTACCAATATACCAATGATGGGCAAACAGGTTGTCGTGAGGAATGCCGCCAACGGTAAATTCCTTAATGGCAATATTCATTTCATTAGCCACCAACTCAATGGCTTTGTTCATATTATCCACCGACAGATGCTCGCCACACAAGCTCAGGAAATGTTTGGTACGCCCGGTGATAATTATTTCTGAATCCTCTACCGAAGTGAATTTAATGACATCACCAATCAGGTAACGCCAGGCACCTGCGCAAGTGGAAAGCAGTATGGCATACTCTTTACCTTCCTCCACTTCATCTATGGTAAGCGTATCGGCATCGGGTTTTATTTCTCCGGTGGGCGAAAAGTTTTTCTCTTCGAAGGGAACGAACTCGTAGAAAATGCCATTGTTGGTTACCAACTTCATGGAGCGCTTGTTGGGCAACGCCTGGTAGGCAATAAATCCTTCGCTGGCTAAATAGGTTTCAATGTAATAGATGGGGCGCCCCAATAATTTTTCAAAGCTCTTTCGATAAGGATCGAACGAAACGCCACCATGCACATACACACGCAGGTTGGGCCATATTTCGTGAATGTTTTCCAGCTTGTGGTAGGCTATGATTTTCTCGAGCAGAATCTGAATCCATGCCGGCACACCCACAATAATGCCGATGTTCCATTCGGGCGCTTTCTCTGTAATTTCTTCGAGCTTGGCGGCCCAATTTTTTGTTTTGGCAATGCGTTTACCCGGCTTGTAGAAATGTTGAAACCAGAAGGGCAGGCGCGCAGCCTGAATGCCGCTCAGGTCGCCCTCGAAATAGCTGCCACGTTTGTTCAGGTGGGTGCTGCCGCCAATCATCAAAATGCCCGCCTCAAACACTTCGGCCGGCAGATCGTATTTGGAGAGTGACATGATCTGGCGGATGCTGGTGCGCTGAATGGCCTTGGTCATCTCTTTCGTTACCGGTATGTATTTGGAAGAAGCTTCGGAGGTGCCCGAACTCAACGCAAAGTACTTGATGCGCCCGGGCCAACACACATTCTTTACACCCTTCAACGACAGTTGCCACCAGTCTTTATAGATTTTGTTGTAGTCGTGAATGGGTATGGTGCTTCGGAAAACCTTATAGAAATCTTTATGCCCTTTTCGGAAATGACTGAGTATATCGTGGAAGTTGTAGTATTTGCCAAACTCGGTGTCTGCGGCTTCAATCAGCAATTCTTTCAGCGTTTTTTTCTGAAGCTCGAAAGGGAAGGAATATTCCTGCTCCAGGTTTTCGCTTAGTTTAATTCCTTTTTTGAGCAACGTACCTAAGATCGCCATATTTTTGTGTCGGAAATTTAAACAGTAGGGGGCCAAAGTTATACAAATGGAGATTAAAAGAAAGTTAGAAAACATAAGGGCAACGCTGGCTCCCGGCTGCCGCCTGATAGCCGTGAGTAAAACGCACCCCGCAGAAGCAGTGCAACAAGCGTACGATGCCGGACAGCGGTTGTTTGGAGAAAACAAAGTGCAGGAAATGGTGGCTAAGTTCGAGGTTTTACCTAAAGACATTGAGTGGCATCTGATCGGGCACCTGCAAACCAATAAAGTAAAATACGTAGCTCCATTCGTTTCGCTTATCCATTCGGTAGACAGCGAGAAGTTGCTCCTGGAAATTAACAAGCAAGGAAAAAAGATCAACAGGCAAGTGCCCTGCTTACTACAAGTGCACATTGCTGCAGAAGAAACCAAGTTCGGCTTCGATGAAACTGAATTATTTGAACTGCTGCGCGAGGAGAAATTGGCAACTTATACGCACGTGCAAATAAAGGGACTCATGGGCATGGCCACACTCACCAACGACTCTGAACAGATCAGGCGCGAGTTCCGCACCTTGAAAACACTTTTTGAAAAAATTAAGCTATTGCCCCTGCCGCCATGGGTAACTATGCAGGAACTTTCCATGGGCATGACGGGCGATTACCGCATTGCGCAAGAAGAAGGCAGCACGTTGGTTCGTATTGGCACCGCAATTTTCGGGGAACGATCTTACACACAACCATGACACAACGACAAATACTCTTAACAGGTACGCTACTTGGCTTACTGGGTGTGGCACTGGGGGCCTTTGGCGCGCATGCTCTAAAACCCATGCTCGCTGCCGCTGGGCGTACCGATACCTACGAACTGGCCGTGCGTTACCAATTCTACCACGCCTTTGCACTACTCGCCACCGGCTTGCTCATGTCTAAGCACAGCCATCGACTGTTTGGCCGGGCTGCCTTGTGCTTTTTGTTGGGTGTGCTGCTTTTCAGCGGCAGCTTGTACATCATGGCCATTTTTCAAACCAGTACTGTGGCCCTGGTTACCCCTGTAGGCGGTGTGTTTTTGATTGCGGGCTGGGCATTGTTGGCAACGGCCATCGCAAGAGATTACCGATAGTAAAATCTACTAGGGTTTCTTTTGTATCACTGTGCCCGATAATATCAATTGACGGCCGCCAACGTTTACCGCGTTGGAAACAATGGTAGCAACCTTATTTTGCCGACCATATTTGCCGGCACTGTTAAATGCCAGGGTAATCTCACCCTTGCCTCCCGGCAGAATGGGGTCGCGCGGCCAACCCTTGGGGGTGGTGCAGCCGCACTGCGTAGTAATGTTAGTAATGATCAGTGGCTCGGTGCCGGTGTTGGAGAATCTAAACCTGTACTCCACCTTTTCACCCTGCTGAATATCTCCAAAATCGTAGCTGTTTTTTTCCCAACTGATAATGGCTCCTTGTTCGGCAACTGCAGTATCTTGTGCCTTCACAGTAAATACAGCAAGCAAAAGCAATCCCGGCACTAACAAAGCTTTCATAAATTGTGATTTTCCGACTATCATCGCATTATCTACAACGTGTTGTATCTATCGGTTAGTATTACAACCTGGTAACCCCAACGTAGCCATGGCCAATCAGGTTCACGAAATTTACGGAAACAAAACAAGAATAAGGGCCTGCGGGATTTGCATTACGCAAGCAGGGTTACTATTGGTCAATCACGAAAAAATTACCGAATCGAACTTCTGGGCGCCTCCCGGTGGGGGACTGGAGTTTGGTGAAGATGCTCGCCACTGCGTAGCCCGCGAAGTGCACGAAGAGACCGGACTAACTGTATCGGTGGGCGAATTTTTGTTTGCCTGCGAAGTCATCCGGCCGCCGCTACACGCGGTAGAATTATTTTTTATGGTGCATGTGCAAGGCGGCTCTCTTCGTATTGGTTCCGATCCCGCAACAGACCCGCTTTCGCTGCTTACCGATGCACGCTTTTTCGATGACGATCAATTGGTACTGGTGCCCCCCAGCCAGCGGCACGGGCTCTTTGGTTTTGCCCCGAAAATAGCCCAAATAGCCGGTTTAAGGGGGTATTTTAAATTATGACTGGTTGTGTATTAAAGTTTTAAAATATTTATACTTGCAAGCTAAACCTGACTACTGAAAATGAATTCTGTTACCAAAATCCTGACCGTTGTTCTGCTGGGTGCCAGTGTGGCGCTTTTCGTGTATCTGTACGGAAGCGTTCAGAAAGTGATAGACGACCGTGAAGCCATTGCCAGCAAAGAAGCCGCGGTTATCGAACGCCTTAAGCTGATTCGCGAAGCCGAGATAGTTTTTCTGGAAGTAAATGGCCGCTACACCGCCAACTGGGATTCTCTCAGCGATTTTATTCAAAACGGGCAAGTACCCATTCTGGAAAGGAAAGAACACATTGAGCAGTTGGCTTATGGTGGTGAAAAGGTAACAGTAGAAATCGATACCCTGGGATTCATTAGTGCCAAAGAGCGCATTTTCCGCAGAAATTATACCCTAAATGCATCCGACAACGGTACTTTCATGGGCTACAACATAAAAGTGGGCGACCGCGTAATACGCAACCAGCGTGCCTATAAATTAAAAGTAGGCGACCGCGAAAGCCAGCCTCCCTTTACAGAGAAAGGCGTTATTGACAGCTTGGCTCCGCTGAAGGTGGGCGACCCCGTAACGAAAGGCAAAATGCTTATCAGCTATTGGGATTATATCTTCGACACCAATACCAATCTGTCTCAACTTGGAATAAAACCAGGCACCGATAAGCCATTTGAAATTTTTGTTGGTAAAGTAGACAGAAGCGGTGTGATGGTTCAGGTGATTGAGGTGAAAGACCCTTCGCCCGACAACCCGCTGCGTAAAGAATCTAACGAGCAGAAAAACAGAAAGCCTTTGCGCTTCGGCTCTCGCACAGACGTATCGACTGCAGGAAACTGGGAAAACTAATAGTTTGCAAGTTACATCGCTCAGTTATAAACTGATCAAGAAGATCAAAGATGAGAAGTTTGATGAGGAGAACCTTCATCAATACTCTCTGATGGTTCAATTAGGGGCAAGAGATCTACAAGTAGGCGTGGTGTCGGAAGACAGACGCCTGCTTCTTTTTGAAGACTACGTATTTAGCGAAATCCAGTCGCCAGAAGAGCAATTACAGGTTACCAAAGAATTGTACGAGGCCCACCCCCTGCTAACAGCAGGCTTTTGGAAGAAAGTAACGTTTTCGATCAAGAACAATAAATACGCGCAAGTACCGGCTTCTCTGTTTGTGGAAGATTCAGCGCTGGAATACCTGCGCTTTAACGCCCAGGTAGACGCGGCCAAAGAGCAGGTGCTGCATTGCCGCAACCGGCAACTGGATGCAGTTACTGTGTTTGCCCTCGGTAAAGATTTGCAGGGCTGGCTTACCTCACTTTACAAAAATTCTAACATCCAGTTTATCCATCAATCAGCTGCGCTGATAGAAGGTGTACTCGATGTGGCCCCACAACACAAGGGGCAATCACCTTTGTTTCTGTATGTAGACAGGTTTAAACTTCACATTCTCTCTGCCGCTGGTGGTAAATTAGTTTACTACAACCAGTTTCCTGTAAAACACTTTGCCGACTATGTGAAGTACATCATGCTGGTAATTAACGCCCTGGGCCTGAGTCAGGAAAATAGTCAGGTTATTTTATGGGGCTACATAGGCAAAAATTCCCCGCACTACCACGAGTTTGTGAAGTACGTGCGCAACGTGCATTTCGGATCGAGGCCTGGGCACCTTTCGTTTGGGTACTTGTTTGATGAAGTGCAGGAACACCACTTCTTCGATCTCTATTCCATCCACCTGCTTATTTAGCCTTAACTAAGTAGTTATGAAGCGCATCGCCCTTTTCCCAGGTTCGTTCGATCCGTTTACCAAGGGGCATGAAGATATTGTGTTGCGTGGCCTTCAGTTGTTCGATGAAATCATCATTGCCATTGGCTACAACAGCCAGAAAAGTAACCGCTATTTCGATGTGAATATGATGGTGGAGTGCATAGAGAAAACCTTTAAGGATTATCCTTCCATTACCGTGCAGACCTACGCGGAACTAACAGCCGAATTTGCCAGAAAAAACAAAGCGCGTTTTTTGCTTAGGGGATTGCGCAACACCACCGATTTCGAGTACGAGAATGGTATTTCGCAGGTGAACCGCCACCTCAATGCCGAATTGGAGTCGGTTTTTCTGATCACCTCCCCTCAGTTCGCGTCAATAAGTTCGTCTATTATCCGCGAAGTGCATCGTTACAAAGGGGATGTATCGGGGTTCTTACCCTACCCGTTGTAACCAGAGATCACGCTTTCTCAGAAATTTTGTAGTAGCTCTCCATCACGAAGCGGATGGAGCGGTAGGAATTCTCCAGCGCGTGATACACTTCTTTTTGTGTCATCCACCGCAGTTCTTCAATATCTTCCTCCAGACTTGGTTTCATTTTCGAATCATCTACCAGATCCATTACATACCAACGGGTTTTCTTCAGCATGGCCCGCTTGTTCATCGTGTAGGTATGCCAGGTGGTGCATATTTTCTTGCCGAGTTTCACATCTACATTGCACTCCTCCTCCACTTCGCGTTCGGCTGTTTGGCGGTAGCGCTCACCCGGCTCTTTTTTGCCTTTCGGTAAATCCCACTTTTTCATGCGGTAGATCATCAGGAACCGGTCTTTCTTACGCACCAGCCCCCCTGCGGCTTTCACTACCTTGAACTTCCTCTTGAGGTATAATTTGATGGAATTATATTCTTCTACCGTGATAGCCAACGACAGCAGGTTGGAGGGCACCCGGGTATTAACCAAATCCAGCACTGTATCAAGGTGGGCCACATCAGCATGTTGAATCCACACATGGTGAATGAGGGAAGCTTTCTGTATAGGCTCGGTGGCGGCATTAATAGTTGAATTGTAATGGCCAGACTGGGGTTCTTCCCCCGGTTTCAGAATCATTACAGGGATGTCGTTAATGAACAGGTTCATGATTCAGGCCACTCAGGTGTAGCGTGCAAAAACATAAAATATTTTCAATGAATCAACCCCCCTGTAATATTAGAACCTGAATCGATGAAAATAAGCCGATTGTGCCACAAATTTCTGCCCCAGTTGAAAATTCGTAATAAATTGCCGCATGAGTTTGGTACAAATTGTAAACGAAACGGCCGGCCCAGTGGCCGACAAGCTGCTTGAAATTGAAGCCATTAAGCTGAACTACAAACAGCCCTTCACCTGGAGCAGCGGCTGGAAGTCGCCCATCTATTGCGACAACCGCCTGGCATTGTCATACCCCGCCATTCGCACTTACATAAAAAACGCCCTGGCCAAAGCAGTGCAAATACATTTTGCCTCTACCGAGTGTATTGCGGGCGTGGCCACTGCGGGCATTCCGCAGGGCGCACTTGTAGCAGATGCATTGCAACTGCCTTACGTTTACGTGCGCCCCAAGCCCAAAGAACACGGCATGGGCAACCTCATTGAGGGCAAAATAACACCAGGCCAAAAGGTAGTACTGATAGAAGACCTCGTTTCCACCGGGGGCAGCTCGCTGAAGGCAGCCGAGGCGCTAAAAGATGCGGGGCTTAAAGTAGTAGGTATGGTGGCCATTTTTACTTATGGCTTTGAGGTAGCGGAGAAAAATTTTGAAGCGGCCCACATACCATTGGTTTGCCTCAGCGATTTCAGCCACTTGTTGAAAGAAGCTGTCAACAAAAAGTACCTGGCTGAAGACCAGTTGGTATACGTTAAATCGTGGAAGCTCGATCCAGCCAACTGGAAATAAGCGCTTCTAAAAGATTACCATTTACAACCGCTTTCCCTCCCTTGCAACCCTTTGTCAACACGGGGTTGTTTGGCCACGCTTTTTTAGCTACTTCGAGAGCTGATCATCAACAAATCCCTCTATGAAAAACTATTTCCTGCTTGGTTTTTTTTGTACGCTCACCCTCTTGGCGGTAGCACAGAAAAACAAAGGTACTGCGCCTGCCCCCGCTGCCAAAAAAGATGAAGTCAGTCTGTCGGGCTTAAAATTCCGAAACATTGGCCCCGCCCTCACTTCTGGGCGTATTTCCGATTTCGCGGTAAACCCCCACAACTTCAGCGAATATTATGTGGCCACTGCTTCTGGTGGCGTTTGGAAAACCATAAACGCTGGCACCACCTACGAGCCCATATTCGATAGCCAGGGTTCTTATTCCATTGGCTGCATTACCTTAGATCCATCTAACCCCAACGTTGTGTGGGTGGGCTCGGGCGAAAACAATAACCAGCGCAGCGTGGCCTATGGCGATGGCGTATATAAATCTGAAGATGGTGGCGCCACCTGGAAAAACGTGGGCCTAAAAGACTCTGAACACATTGCTAAAATTCTGATCGATCCGCGTAACACCAACGTGGTGTACGTGGCTGCCATCGGCCCCCTTTGGAAAGAAGGCGGAGACAGGGGCTTATACAAAACCGAAGACGGAGGTAAAACATGGGCACAGGTACTGAAGCTGGACGAGCACACCGGGGTAACCGATGCTGTGATGGATCCACGCAACCCCGATGTAATTTACGCAGCGGCCTTCCAACGCAGGCGCCACGATTACGCTTACGTGAGCGGTGGCCCCGGAAGCGGTATCTATAAAACCACCGATGGTGGCAAAAACTGGGCGAAAGCCAACACCGGCTTGCCTGCGGTGGATTTAGGTAGAATCGGATTGGCGATATCTCCTGCTGACCCGGAGTATCTGTACGCCATGGTGGAAGCAGCCAAAGGCGAAGGTGGTTTTTACCGCTCGACCAACCGCGCAGCCAGCTGGGAAAAACGCAGCAGCCACCAAAGTGGAGGTAATTATTATTCAGAATTTTTCTGCGATCCGAAAAATCCACACCGCGTGCACTCCATGACCGTGTTTAACCAGGTAACTGACGATGGCGGCAAAACGTGGCGCACGCTGGGCGAAAAACACAAACACGTAGATAACCACGTGCTGTGGATCGACCCCACCGATACCAACCACATGCTGAACGGCTGCGATGGGGGCATCTATGAAACCTGGGATGGCGCACAAACCTGGCAGTACAAACCCAACCTGCCCATAACCCAGTTCTATAAAGTAGAAGTTGACAACAGCGAACCGTTCTACTTTGTGTATGGTGGCACCCAGGACAACTTCAGCCTGGGAGGCCCCTCGCGGACGCGTAACGAAAGCGGTATCACCAATGCCGATTGGTTTGTTACCAACGGTGGCGATGGGTTCGAAAGTGCCATCGATCCACACAACCCCAACATTGTATATGCACAATCGCAGCATGGCGGTTTGGTGCGTTTCGACAAGGCAACAGGCGAAGCAACCGGCATTCAACCCAAACCGCGCAAAGGCGAAAATGAATACCGATGGAACTGGGACTCGCCCTTGCAAACCAGCGCACATCAAAAAGGCCGCATCTATTTTGCAGCCGAAAAAGTTTTTAGAAGCGATGATTACGGCAACACCTGGCAAGTCATCAGCGGAGACATTTCCCGCGGCCTCGACAGAAACAAACTCCCGGTGATGGGCCGCGTGTGGGGAATTGAAGCGCCCGGTAAAAACAGCGGAACGGCTTTGTATGGTTTGGCCAGTGCCTTCTCTGAGTCGCCTAAGAATGAAAAATTACTGGTGGCAGGTACCGATGACGGCTTGATTCAAATTACCACCGATGGAGGCGCAACCTGGAAGAAGACAGAGAACTTTCCCGGTGCTCCTTCCATGACGTATGTGTACCAGGTGCTGGCCTCACAACATGATGAAAATGTAATTTATGCGGTGCTCAATAATCACAAGCGCGGTGACTTCAAACCTTACCTTTTCAAAAGTACCGACAAAGGAGCTACATGGACTTCCATCAATGCCAACCTGCCCGAACGCGGCTCCACTTATTGCCTATTGGAAGACCATGCAGATGCCAACCTGCTTTTTGTCGGAACAGAATTTGGTGTTCATTTTTCCAGCGATGGCGGAAAAAATTGGAAACCATTGAAAGCCGGCCTGCCCACGATTGCAGTGCGCGACATGGCTATTCAGAAAAGAGAGAACGATTTGGTGCTGGCTACCTTTGGGCGCGGGTTTTACGTGTTGGATGATTACTCGCCACTGCGCCAATTGAACCAAACCGAAAACAAGGAAGCACATCTTTTTGCGGTAAAAGACAGTTGGATGTTTATCGAAAACAGTCCATTGGGTATAAGAGGCAAAGGCTTTATGGGCGAATCGTTTTATCGTGCCGATAATCCGCCAGTAGGTGTGGCCTTTACTTACTATTTGAAAGATGAAATCAAAACGCGGAAGGAACAAAGGCAAGACGATGAGAGTAAGTTGTATAAAGATGGAAAAGATGTGTTCTACCCAACCCTTGAAAACCTGAAGGCCGAGGTGCAGGAAGAATCACCTTACTTGCTTTTCACCATCCGCAATGCACAAGGCGAGATTGTAAGAAAGTTGAAAACATCGCCCAAAAAAGGAGTGAATCGTATCGTGTGGGATTTCCGTTACCCTTCTTCCAATCCCATCAATATTAATCCGCAGCCCAACGACAATCCTTTTCAACCCAATGATGTGGGCATGCTGGTGGCACCGGGCACCTATACCGTAACAATGTCAAAATCTGTAGACGGTATTATTACCGATGTGGCAGGGCCTGAAAAATTTGAAGCGAAAGTGCTGCCCGGCACTACGTTGCCATCGGTTAACCGACCCGCTATGGTGGCTTGGCAGCGTCAAGCTGCCGAGTTGCAACGCAGTTACCAGGCTGCTTCGGCCATGCTGAACGATGCCACCAACAAACTGCGCTACCTGCGCGATGCCATCTTCAGTGTAGCACAGCCCAATCAGGAATTTGCCGCACAAGCCAAAGCCATCGACACCAGGCTGCGGGCAGTTTCGCAAAAGTTTTATGGTGATAATACTGCAGGCAGACTGGACATTGATGCTCCACCCTCTATTTCGAGCAGGTTGTTTGGCGCGATATACGATGGCAACAACTCTACCTCAGACCCCACCACTACTATGAAAGAGCAACTACAAATTGCAGGCGAGGAGTTTGAAGTGGCCTTGAAAGAACTAAAAGATGTTATCAATACAGATTTGAAAAACCTGGAGCAAAATCTGGAAAAGGCGGGGGCACCTTACACACCAGGCCGACTTCCTGATTGGAAAAAAGGAGACAATTGATTTCCTAATGACTAGTGGGCCGCGGCTAGGAATGATCTCAACAAATAGAGCATGTGAGACTTTTTGCCGCGGCCCATTTTTTTCAAAGGTGCCGCCTAAAATTTTTCTTCTACACCTAAACCAAACAAAGCAAAATCATACTTCACCGGATCGTTGGCATCCAATTGCTTCAGTCGGGTGGTTAATTCTGTGGCGGCCTGCCAGTCGGACTGTTTGCGTGTAACCAGCTTGAGCTTACGCGCCACCCGCGCCACATGTACATCGAAGGGGCAAATCAATTGAGCCGGGCGGATGCTGCTCCATAATCCAAAGTCAACGCCATTGGCATCTTTGCGCACCATCCACCTCAGAAACATATTCAGCCGTTTGCAAGCCGATTTTCTAACAGGCGTGGCCACATGTTTTTTGGTACGTTCCGGAAAATCGGGCAACGAAAAGAACAAATTGTGAAAATGAATCAATCCTGACTCTACAGTTTCCTCTTCTGGCTTTACCGCAAAAGCATGCTCCAGCGACTCGTTGTTTTTATAATAATGAGAAAGAAAATATATAAAATACAAGACGTCCGTGGCGTTGAAGGTACGGTGAACAAATCCGCTGAATTTCTTTAGATCTTTTGGTCGATGGTGAAGCATAAAAGCATGAGGTGAATGATCCATCCACTCCAGCAGGCGGTTACAATTCTGAATAATGGTAGTTCGCTGTCCCCAGGCAAGCGTGGCTGCAAAGAGTGCCGCTATTTCAATGTCTTGTTTAAGCGAAAAGCGATGTGGGATGGAAATCGGGTCGTTTGCGATAAACCCTGGCTGGTTGTATTGAGTTGCCTTCTCATCTAAAAAATATTTTAACTCTGCCAGTGACTTGCGTTTCATAGCAGCAAGAACGAAAAGAATGTGCTATTTCAGAAACTTCACTTCCACCCTTCTGTTCACACTCCGGGCCTCTTCATCGGTACGACTTACCAATGGTTGCTTTTTTCCAAATCCGGTGGTGCGGATTCTGTTAACGTCTACACCCTTGGTAACCAAGTATTCACCAACACTTCGCGCCCGGTTTTGAGAAAGCACCAGGTTGTAATCGTCAGAACCCTGATCGTCAGTATGCCCTGCCAGTTCTACGTTCCATTCAGGCTTTACCTTCATTACCTCCACCAGCTTATCCAACTCCGGAAAGGAAACCGACAACAACTGATAGCTATCGAATTCAAATTGTATGTTATTCAAGATGTAGGTTTCGTTGGGTTCTATTTCTCTGCCATCCGTCCAGAGAGGAACAGGTTCTGGCATCGGGTCTAACCTCACCACACTTACATCGTCAATATAATAGTAGGCGCTGGCCGACAGCATAAAGCTCTTACCCTTGCGTGAGGTAAGCTGTTGATGGTGGGTGGCTTTGTCGTCAGAAAAATTACCTATCACCAAAACTCTTTCACCACCTTTGGCCACATACTCTGTGTTGGCC
>CAZRQK010000072.1:0-16283 GCA_964602295.1 uncultured Ohtaekwangia sp. | reverse complement strand
TATCGGTAGCCATTCCGGTGGCAGTGGCGGTGCTCTTCAGAGTAAAAGTGCCTGGCTACGATTTTTCATTTCTACCACCCATTTATGCAACCATCAATGGGCTAACTGCATTATTGCTGGTGGTGGCGGTGTGGGCCATCAAAAACAAAAAGAGGAAGCTGCACGAGGGGTTAATGAAAATCTGTATTGGCTTGTCTGCTGCGTTTCTGGTCATGTATGTTATCTACCACATGACCAGCGACTCTACATCCTTTGGTGGCGAGGGTGCCATTCGGTATGTTTATTACTTCATTTTAATTTCGCACATCCTGCTCTCGGTGGTGGTGATTCCATTTGTGTTATTTACGTTTTCAAGGGCGTTGGCCGGTAGTTTTGAAAGGCACCGGGCTTTGGCTAAATTTACTTTTCCAATTTGGCTCTATGTTGCCGTTACCGGTGTGGTAGTGTACCTGATGATTAGTCCGTATTACCAATAAAAATGGATGAACGATGAAAAAGCTGGTAGTGTTTGTAGGAATCTTTTTTTTGGTTGCACAAGATTTGTTGGCCCAATGCGCCATGTGCCGGGCAACATTGGAAAACAATGTGAGTAACGGCAGCCCGGGAATTGCAGCGGGAATCAACACGGGCATTTTGTATTTATTTGCTGCGCCTTATCTGGCGGTAGCTGCGTTGGCTTATTTGTGGTACCGAACCAGTAAAAAGAATGCCCAAATCAACTTTAGGAAGCGCCCTTTGGTGGGGTAAATGTCCGCGTTGCCGACAGGGCAAAATATTTAAATCACCCGCTACACAGCTCACTCAATTCGGGTTGATGCACAACCAATGCCCACACTGTGGAGCTGGCTTTGAACCCGAACCAGGGTTCTATTTTGGGGCCATGTTCATTAGCTATGCCATCAACGTGGCGTTGTTTGTGGCGGCTTGGCTCGCATTATATGTCTTGTGGCGACCTGATTCCGATTGGGTTTATGTAGGTGCCATTACCGTGGTGGCGTTGGTCTTTACTCCGTGGACTTATCGTTTCTCACGCATTTTGTGGCTTTATTGGTTTGGCGGCCTACGCTACGACCCCACTCTTTAGCTTAAGTTTCCCTATTTTTAATGGATTAGAAATCACCTTCATGAAGGGGCTGAAATCCATTTATTTTTTTTCAATGGCGGTTGCCAGCTTCTTGCTGGCTTGGGTGCTGTGGGCATTGGTGGAGCAGCGAGCTGGTGCACAAGACATCTCACTGTTACTGGCGGAGGAGATAGAGTCGGCACGGCAGGAGGCAGACCGGTTTGATCAACAGGCGGGTGGAGATAATCCCTTTTGCTTTTACCACTATCGTTATCAGAATTTTCGATTGAGGGCATGGTCTACCAATGCCTTTGTGCCAGAGATGGCCTGGCTGCCGGGCAATCGAATTGCCCATGTGCAAATTCCGAGGGGAGATTTTCTGGCGCTGCAGGACGTACGTGGTACCGACATGAAGGTAACGCTTATTCCACTGACAGAGCGTTACCGCATCACCAACCAATACCTGGAAACAAGCTTTAATCCAAGACTTTTTCCTCAAGGCAACGCAACCATTTACGATTCCGATGCACTGAAAGGTCAGCCGGTGGAAGTGGATGGGCAGGTGCTCTTTAGAGTGGAGGCAGAACAAGGCGAGTACTATGGTGCCTTCTCGATGGTGGCATCGCTATTCGGAATTTTTTCTCTCTGTGTGGCTGTAGGCATTTTTATTCGAAACCTGCGCGGCAGGTGGAGGTTGGAAAAAGGTTTTGTTATGCTGTTGCTGTTGTTGATAGGGATACGTTGGGGTATGGTGGCAACAGGTTTTCCTGAAGCCTGGCTGCGTTCTGTTATTTTTGATCCCTCTACGTTCGCATCTTCAGCGTACAATGCCTCTCTGGGAAACTTGTTTTTCAATACGCTTTCCGTGTTTATTCTTTGTGTCTACCTGTTTCGGCACTTTCACCAATCACAAAGCTATAAGTGGGTGGTAACACAAAAAAGGAACCATGGCCATGTAGTTAGTATCTTATTCATGGTGCTTACATTCTTTGGCGTTCTTTTTCCTTTTTTATACTTCGAAACACTGTTCCATAATTCCACCATCGACTTCGATTGGACCAGGAGCCTGGCGTTCGATCGCATACGGGTGATGGCTTACCTCTCCATCGCGATTAGCATTTTGTGCAGCTTTCTTTTTACGCACCTTACCATAAGCGTTGCGTTGCAAGACGGGCGTATTCGCACGGGCAGAAAGTTGGTCAACCTGATTTTGGCCACGCTGCTGTTCTTACTTTATGCCTGGTTGCTAGGCCGGCAATATGCCATCACCACGATGTGCACATGGCTGTTGATGGTAGTACTGCTCTTTACAGGATGGCACAAGCATTTAAGCCGGGTATCTTACCTCACTTTTGTGTACCTGCTCATGGTGGCATTTGTGCAGGCGGGGCAGGGGGCCTTCAGCGTTAAAAGATTTGTGGAAGAGCGCGAAGGAGAGGCCATGCAACGTTTTGCTGCCACCTTCTTAGTAGGCCGCGATGTGTTGGGAGAATACCTCTTGTCGGAGGCGGCACAGGGCATAGCGGATGATCCGTTTATTCAAGCACGGCTTGGGAACCCATTTTTTGGAACGAGCTCTGTACGCCAAAAGGTACGATTGGTCTACCTCAGTTCTTATTTCGACCGGTATGAAACCCAGGTGCACCTTTTCTCTGTTGCAGGAAGCCCGTTGGATGGACAACCTGTGGGAACCCTGGAAAGCTATGTCGCGCGCTACCGTGCTCAGCAAGACAGCAGTCGCTCGCAGGGTATTTACCTGATTGATTCGTCTGGTGCAGATTTGGGCCGGGGTTATGTAATGATAACGCCCATTTTCCGTGCCGGAAGATTGGTTGGTTTTGTGGCCGTACAGTTGGTGATAAAGAAGTGGATAACCCGAAGTGTCTATCCGCAACTGTTGATCGATAACCGGTTTGTAAACGATTTCCGTCCTTCCGATTACAGCTTTGCTGTTTTTCAACGCGATAGCCTGGAGTCCAGCTCGGGTAGTTTTAATTATGAGCAAGTTATTCCCGTGCAAGCGCAGGAATGGCAACAACAAGGCTTCCGCCATGTGGTGGTGTCGGGTGAGAACGATAGAAGGGTGATTGTGACAACGGAGGCCTACCGGCCTGTACGGGTAGCGGCCAATTTTTCTTTTTGGATGCTGGTGGGTGTTGCGTTGGTGTTGATTTGGCTGTTGGCCATCAGCTTGCTTAACTATCGCCACGCTTGGCGACTTAATTATGCAGCCCGGATTCAATTGTACGTATATGCTACTTTTATCATTCCGCTGTTGGCGGTTACCATCACCACCCTTACCTGGACTTCGCGTTCGGCCAGTGAGCAATTGAATAGCGAGTACCGCAATAAAGTGCAGGTGCTGGCCGAGCAGGTAGCGCCCGCATTGGTGCAGTACCGAAGTGGTACAACCGACCTTACTGATTTCGAAAATTATTTCACGGAAGTAGTGAAACTGACAGGCGTGGATGCGTCTCTCTATGGCTCATCGGGCAGGCTGCTGGCCACCAACCAACCACTACTATTCGACAACCAGATTTTGTCGCGATGGATAAACCCGCGTGCATTGGATCGAATCAAGAATGAAACAGGTTTTATTCTGGACGAGCACCTGGGCAAATTGGCTTACAATAACGCCTACGCCCTGATACGATCACCACAAAGTGGAGAACGATTGGGCGTACTCAGCATCCCCTTCTTTGATTCAGCATCATCGCTGGAAAAAGAGCGAATCAATATTTTGTCGAATATTCTGATCGTGTTCGTAGCGGTGTTGGTGTTGTTTACATTTCTTTCGTTTGCTGCCACCCGTTGGCTCACGTTTCCGCTCAGAATGATTACCCGCACGCTTAGCCGCACTACGCTGAAAGATGAAAACAGGTTGATAGAATGGCAAGCCAATGACGAAATAGGTTTGATGGCAGCCGAATACAATAAGATGGTGCTGAACCTGGAAAAAAGTAAGATAGAATTGGCGAGAAGCCAGAAAGAAAGTGCGTGGCGTGAAATGGCGCAGCAGGTGGCCCATGAAATCAAAAATCCACTTACGCCCATGAAGTTGACTTTGCAACAACTCGAAATGAGTCTGCGGCAAAACGAAGTAGAGAAGGAGAGAACCCGAAAATCGCTAACTACTTTGCTGGAACAGGTTGAAATATTAAACGACATAGCCACGTCTTTTAGCAGCTTCGCCAAGATGCCAGCGCCAACTTTGCATCGATTAGATTTGGAAGAACTGCTGCAGCGTGTGGTACGCCTTTATCAGCACCAGGGCGATGTTCACTTTGCAGGCACAGGTAAGCCAGTGTTTGTACAGGGCGATGATCCGCTGCTAAGCCGTATATTTTCTAATTTGATTTTAAACGGATTGCAGTCTGGTGAGGAAGGCAGAGCCGTAGCTGTGAAGGTTACATTAAGGATGGAAGGAGGGCAGGCCGTGGTAAGGGTTATCGACAATGGCAACGGTATTGACGAGGCCATGAAGGAGAAGGTTTTTATGCCCCATTTCACCACCAAAAAATCGGGGTCTGGTTTGGGCTTGGCCATAGCCAAACAAGGAGTGGAGCAAAGTGGCGGGTCTATTACTTTCGATACAAAGCCGGGCAGTGGAACTACCTTTTTGGTGCGCTTCCCACTGTCCTCTCAATAGTCATTTATTTTTCAGGCTGCGCATCATCTTGTTGGTGAACACAAAATCATCCAATTCCTTTACCCCGGAATTTACAATCTCCGTGTTCGAGCCCTCCCACAACTTCGAGCCTTTGTATAGAAACATTATTTTTTCGCCAATACCCATTACCGAATTCATATCGTGGGTTACCACCACGGTGGTAATGTCGTATTCCTTGGTAATCTCGAGAATAAGTTCATCGATCAGAATAGCGGTCTGTGGGTCGAGGCCGGAGTTGGGCTCATCACAAAACAGGTAGTTCGGGTTGTTTACAATGGCCCGTGCAATGCCTACTCTTTTCTTCATACCACCCGATATTTCTGATGGCATTTTTTTGTTCACGTTTTCGAGGCCTACCCGTTTCAAGCAAAAATTTACCCGGTCTAATTTCTCGTCTGGCTTCATTTTGGTGAGCACATCCAACGGAAACATCACATTCTGCTCTACGTTTTTCGAGTCAAACAAGGCACCACCCTGAAAAAGCATGCCTATCTCCCTGCGGATTTCAGCCTTCATTTCCTTGTCGGCTTCTGTAAAGTTGCGCAGGTCGTAAAATACATTGCCTGTATCTGGGTGAAAAAGCCCTACGATGCATTTCAGCAACACACTTTTACCTGTGCCGCTAGAGCCTATGATCAGGTTGCTCTTGCCTTTGTCGAATTCTCCGCTGATATCGGTTAAAACCGATTTGCCATTGAACGACTTGGATATGTTCTTGATCTTGATCATGGCACTAGAGTAACAGTTCGGCAAGGAAATAGTCTGCCAACAACACAGCAATTACACTGGTGGTTACGGCCGAGGTGGTGGCAATGCCCACTTCCAACGCACCGCCTTGGGTATAGTAGCCTTTGTAAGCGGAAATAGATGAAATCAAAAAGGCAAACACATACGATTTAATCAAAGCAAACGTAACCATGTAAGGGTTGAACGCATAACGAATACCTTGCACATATTCGGTAGGTGTAATGATTTCTGAAAAGGTACCAACAATGTACCCGCCCATCAAGGCACAAACTGCGGCAATGATCACCAGCATGGGATACATGAGCAGCGAGGCAATGATCTTAGGCAACACCAGGTAAGAAGATGAATTGATGCCCATTACTTCCAACGCATCTATTTGTTCAGTAATGCGCATGGTGCCAATGCCGCCAGCCATGCTCGATCCTACTTTGCCTGCGTAGATGACACCAATAATCGTGGGTGCAAGTTCCAGAATGGTCATTTCGCGTACCACCTGCGAAATAACAAAGCGTGGCACAAACGGACTTACCAGGTTGTAGGCCGTTTGCACCGTGGTTACCGCGCCCATAAAAGTAGACACCAGCGCCACCAGGAGAGCAGACTTGATGCCGATCTGAATGGCTTCTTCCAGCACCAGCCGGTAGTACGTCATGAAAGTCTCCCTGCGTACAAATAACGAACCCAGAAATAACGTGTATTTGCCAAATTCCTTCATGCTTACGTGGTTAATCTTCAGACAGGCCATTTATACCCAGGCCCGACCAAAAGCGAAAATTAGCAAAAAGGTCTTTAAGAAAAGGTGCCAACTTTTGTTTCTCTGGCTTATATTCAAGCTTTCTCAACATTACAAATCTTTCAAAATCAAATAGGATGGCCACAAGGAAATGGGTAGTAGTAACGGGTGGAACCAAAGGCATAGGCCGCGCGGTGTTAGACAAGTTTGCAGCCAACGGTTTCGATGTGTGCACTTGTGCCCGCAACGAGAAAGACCTGGCCCGCTGGAAAGACGAAACAGAGCGCCATTTTAGTGTAACAGCCCTTGCCTGCCGTGCGGATATGTCGGTGAAAAGCGAGGTAATGGGCTTTGTGGATTTTGTAAACAAAGAAAACCGGCCCGTGGAAGTGCTGGTGAACAATGCGGGGTACTTTGTGCCGGGCCTGGTAACTGAAGAGCCAGAGGGCGCACTGGAAAGTATGATTAACAGCAATGTGTACAGTGCCTACCACACCGCCCGGGGGTTGGTGCCCGCCATGAAATCGGCCAAAACTGGCCATATTTTTAACATGTGCTCCATTGCCAGTATCAAAGCTTATCCCAATGGGGGCTCCTATGCCATCTCCAAATTTGCCTTGTTGGGCTTCTCCAAGGTGCTTCGTGAAGAATTAAAGCCATATGGTATACGTGTAACAGCCGTTTTGCCGGGCGCCACCCGCACCGCCAGTTGGGATGGGGTAGACCTGCCCGATGAGCGCTTTATGAAGGTAGAAGACGTGGCAGACACCATTTTTGCGGCCTACCAGTTATCGACCCGCAGTGTGGTGGAGGAGGTGCTGATTCGTCCACTGCTGGGCGATATTTAGACTTTTGAAACATTTATGCCCTGCGAAGGGTTAACTTTGTGCATCAATCATTACTTGCGTGAATAGCCAGATAGAAAGGGTTAAATCCTACTGCAACAGCCTGGTACAATACAGCCGAAGGAAGACTTTGGAAGTGAATATTGGAGGAGTACCCTTAGGCGGGGCGAATCCCATCCGCATCCAATCGATGACCACCGTGGATACCATGGATACGATGGGATCGGTGGAACAGACCATCCGCATGGTGGAGGCGGGCTGCGAATATGTGCGCATTACGGCTCCCAGCATGAAGGAAGCGCAAAACCTCGAAGCCATCAAAAAGGAGTTGCGCAAGCGCGGCTACCAGGTGCCCCTCGTGGCCGACATTCACTTTACACCCAATGCAGCAGAACTGGCTGCGCGTATTGTAGAAAAAGTGCGCATCAACCCGGGCAACTATGCCGATAAGAAAAGGTTTGAAACCATAGAATACACAGAAGCCTCTTACCAGGCAGAGCTCGAACGCATTCGCGAAAAGTTTGTTCCGCTGGTGCGCATTTGCAAAGAATACGGCACCGCCATGCGCATCGGTACCAACCACGGTTCGCTGAGCGACCGCATCATGAGCCGCTATGGGGATAACCCCACCGGTATGGTGGAGTCGGCATTGGAGTTTTTGCGCATTTGCGAAGACGAGCAGTATTACAACATTGTGCTCTCCATGAAATCAAGCAACCCGCAGGTGATGGTGCAGGCCTACCGGTTGTTGGTGCAGAAGTTGGATGAAGAAGGATTCAAACCCTACCCGTTGCACCTGGGTGTTACCGAGGCGGGCGATGGAGAAGATGGCCGCATCAAATCATCGGTGGGTATTGGCACATTGCTGGAGGATGGCTTGGGCGATACCATTCGGGTGTCGTTGACCGAGGAACCAGAGGCGGAGGTACCTGTGGCCAAGGCGTTGGCTGACCGATACAAGCAGCGTGAAGGTCACGCACCGATTCGGGAAATAGAACATTATCCGATTGATCCGTTTGCGTACAGCAGGCGCACCACGCGCGAAGTGCAAAACATGGGAGGCCACCAGGTGCCGCGTGTAGTAGCCGATTTCTCAGCCAAACAGAAAGTAACCGCTGCCTCTTTGTTTGCTGTGGGTTATCAATACTCCGTTCCGCTCGACAAATGGAACATTACCGACATGGCCTGCGATTATGTTTTTCTGGGCGATAACACCATCGACTTTGAAATACCGGGCACGTTGGGCTTGGTCTTTAACCATGCCACCTGGCTCACGCAAAAGCACCGCGACCGGGCCTATCCTTTTGTTCGGAGTGAAGCCTATCTCCAGAATGTTGAATTGTCGACAGTGCTGAATTTTGTTTACGCTTGCGTGGAGCATGTTACACCCGCGTTGATTGAAAAGTTGAAGCACGACCCCACCGCTGTGTTGTTGATTGATACCTACAACCAGCATGGCATGGCCGAGCAACGCAGGCTGTTTGTGGAATTGATGAATGCCGATTGCCAGGTACCTGTGATTATCGGTAGGGCATATGCCAACCTATTGGCCGAGCAAATGCAGTTAGAAGCTGCCACCGACATAGGTGGACTGTTGATTGATGGTTTGGGCGATGGCGTATTTCTGGCAGCTGAAAATTGTGGTGGCGACAAAGGTGTGAATGAAACGGCCTTCAATATTTTGCAGGCTACCCGTACACGCATTTCCAAAACGGAATACATTTCTTGCCCTTCCTGCGGCAGAACTTTATTCGATTTGCAGGAGACTACCGCCATGATCAGGTCGCGCACCAACCATTTGAAAGGATTAAAAATCGGCATTATGGGTTGCATTGTAAACGGCCCGGGCGAAATGGCCGATGCCGATTATGGCTACGTTGGTTCCGGCCCCGGCCGCATTACCTTGTATAGAGGAAAAGAAGTGGTGAAAAGAAATGTGCCCTCTGCACAGGCGGTGGACGAATTGATACGCATTATCAGTGAAGACGGTAACTGGATAGAACTGGAAGAAGTAAACGGTTGATCATGGAAAATCAAAAAGAAAATCAGTCGAAGAAATTATCGCTTCGCGAGTTCTTTAGCTTGGGTGAAGTAGGGGGGTACTTTTTCCGAAAGAAAGATACCAGTCGCCCCAACAACATCAACATCCGCATGATGCACGGCATCAACAAAATTTCCATACTCGTTTTTCTGGGTGCATTGACAGTGTGGTTGGTGAAACGGTTTTTGTTTTGAACATCGAAACATTCAGAGCCTACTGCCTGGCGAAGAAAGGAGTTACCGAAGAATTTCCTTTCGATGAAAACACCATGGTGATGAAAGTGATGGGTAAGATGTTTGCGCTGGCCGATGTACACCGTTTCGAGAGCATTAACTTGAAAGCCGACCCTGAGAAGGCGGTGGAGTGGCGCGAACAATATCCGGCCGTACAACCGGGGTATCACATGAACAAAAAACACTGGAACACTGTGCTGATGGATGGCTCTGTTTCTGATAAACTGGTGCGCGAATGGATCGACCATTCCTACAACCTGGTGGTGGAAGGGTTGCCTAAAGCCGTGCGGAAACAGTGGGATATCCTGAAATAAAAAAAAGGTGAAGCCGCCAAAGCTTCACCTCACTCATCTGATAAACCTCCCCAACTAATTCTTGGCCACCAATGCGTGATTGTAGGTAGTGCTGCTGAGCACTGCATACCATTTTTCATTTGCTGCTTCCTTCAACTGATAGGTTACCGTCATTTCAGGCGATGACAATTCGATGGTGTAGGCATCGCCTCTCAGGCGAGCCATGTTGTAGCGCTTGATGAAACCTTTTTCAGAAATGTCGCTCTGGATGCGGTCTGTCAGGAATACACCATTGTTATCAATAAACTTCACATCAACGGCATGGCTGGTAGGTTGGGCATACACTACTTTGATAATGCCCTTCTCGCTGGTAGGGATAACTTTTACCTGTGGCTCAACCGACAATTGGGCATAGGTACCGGTGCTGATCAACAAAGCGGCCGCGAAGGCAGCTACTGTAAGTACGTTTCTTGTTTTCATAATTGTATTTTTTAAGGTGTGATTTTGTTAACTGCTTACAGTGCTAAATAACGGCTCCGGCCATCACGGGATGTCATGGGTGCGTAAACAGTTGTAACAAGATGTCACATCCGTCCAATAGCGGAAATAGAAGAGCGGGGAATGATGCCGGTTACCTGTTTCCAGTAACCGGTCAACAGGCAACGGGTAACGTTTTTTGCGTTACAAATTTCCTCTCAGCGCTTGTTCGCGTTCAATAGATTCGAACAGGGCCTTGAAGTTGCCCTTACCAAAAGATTTGGCTCCATTGCGTTCTATGATTTCGAAGAACACCGTAGGCCGGTCTTGCACGGGTTTGGTGAAGATTTGCAGCAGGTAACCTTCTTCATCCCGATCGATGAGAATGTTGAGCTTCTTTAATTCCTGCAGGTCTTCGTTGATATGGCCCACACGGTCCAGCACATCTTCATAATACGTTTCGGGTACGTATAAAAATTCAACTCCGCGTTTGCGCAATTCCGAAACGGTATGTAAAATATCATCTGTGGCAATGGCTATGTGTTGCACGCCAGGCCCTTTGTAAAAGTCAAGGTATTCTTCTATCTGCGACTTCTTTTTGCCTTGCGCAGGTTCGTTGATGGGGAACTTGATGTACCCATTTCCGTTCGATACCACTTTCGACATCAGGGCGCTGTATTCGGTGGAGATGTCTTTGTCATCGAAAGTTACCAGCAGGCTGAAGCCCATTACTTTCTCATAGAAATCTACCCACCGGTTCATTTGTCCTAACTCCACATTGCCCACACAATGGTCTACATATTTCAATCCAATGGGTTCCACTTTCAGCGTACTCTTCACGGCCTTGTATCCCGGAAGGAAAGCGCCTTTATAATTCTTACGCTCAACAAACTTATGGATGGTTTCGCCATAAGTCTGTATGCCCGATACCACCACCTCGCCATGTTCATCGGTAAATTTGCGTGGCTCCAGGGCTGCTTCGGCCCCGCGTAGGGTGGTTTCGTGAAAAGACTGGGTGGCATCGTCTACCCATAGTGCCAGCACCTTTACGCCATCGCCATGTTTTTTCACATGCTCGGCAATCATAGAGTCGGGTTGCAGGGCGGTGGTGAGCACGAACCTGATTTTGTCTTGTTTCAACACATACGAGGCACGGTCGCGCACGCCTGTTTCAGGGCCCGCGTAGGCCACCAGTTCGAAGCCAAAACAGTGCTGGTAATACAGCGCTGCCTGCTTGGCATTGCCCACGTAAAATTCAATATGATCGGTACCGTTGATGGGAAGGAAATCCTGGCTCATAATTGCGTGCGTTTAGACCCTGCGAAATTAGGCATTCTTATACTTTTAATTTTTAAAATAGCCTGCATTTCTATAATCTTGAACTTTGAAAACGACCGCTCATGGACATTAAAGCACTCGACAAAGCCCTTCAGGAAATTGTGCAACGCAGAAATGCCTTGCAAAAGATTGATTACAACAACCCCAAGTACGATGACCTGGAAGAGGAATTGCACGACCTGGAAGATGCCTTTCAGGTAACTTTTGGCGAGGCGCTGGAAGAGATACTGCAAGATATCCACGATGAGCATTGCCCTGATACAGATGTGTTGTATCCTATTGCCTACCTGGCCAAGAGCTACACCGTAAGCGACAAAAATGAATACTCGGTGGCACCCAATGAAGGGGTGTTTGTAGAGGTAGATGAATTTCCCGGCAAGGAAACCAAACTGGTGATATTGCCCAACCCACCACGGGTGGTGTTAAGCGTGGGCAAAGAGCAGAAGGTAGTTTGGTCGGCTAAATAAATGTGTTGGTAACACAGAAGTTCCTGGAAGCATCTCAAAAATACCCGTAGGTTGTTATGTCATGCCAGATTAATTCCGGCATCCCAACTTTCTGTACAGATTCCGAGATTGCGGAACCGATGTCCGCGATGACAAAGTATTTTTGAGATGGCTTCTAATTGTCCTTCTCAACGAAAGCCTAATTTTTGCCTCACCCGGTTTAATGTTTCGCGTGCTATTACGGTAGCCTTTGCTTCGCCCCGTGCCAACTTGTTCTCCAACTCGGGCAGGTTATTCATGTAGAAGTTAAAGGCTTCGCGCTCAGCTTTGAATTTATCCAATATCAACTCCAGCAACGCAGTCTTGGCGTGGCCGTAGCCAAAGTTACCGGCCAGGTATTTTTGCCGCAGCACCTCTGTTTGCTCAGCAGTGCCCAAGAGGCGGTAAATGGCAAACACGTTATCCTTCTCGGGATCTTTAGGTTCTTCCAGAGGAGTTGAGTCTGTAACAATGGCCATGATCTGCTTCTTCAACTCTTTCTCCGGCAGAAATAGGTCGATGATGTTGCCGTAAGACTTGCTCATCTTTTGTCCATCCGTGCCGGGAATGGTCATCACGTGCTCTTCAATTTTTGCTTCAGGCACCACAAACGTTTCGCCATATTGGCTGTTGAAGGCAGTAGCAATATCGCGGGCCATTTCCAGGTGCTGCTTTTGGTCCTTGCCTACGGGCACATAGTGTGCATCGTACAATATGATGTCGGCTGTCATCAACACGGGGTAGGTGAAGAGCCCTGCATTAACGTCTGCCAGCCGGTCCGCCTTATCCTTAAAGGAATGCGCATTGGCCAGCATGGGGAAGGGTGTAAAGCAGTTGAGGTACCACGCTAGCTCGCACACCTCGGGTATGCGGCTTTGCCGATACAAAAGATTTTTTTCAACATCGAAGCCGAAGGCCAGCCATGCTGCCGCCACCGCCTGCACATTGCTTACGCGCTGCGTGGCATCTTTAATGGTGGTAAGCGAGTGCAGATCGGCAATGAAGAAAAACGATTCATTGCCCGGCTTTTTGGAAAGTGTAATGGCAGGGATGATGGCCCCCAGTAAATTGCCCAAATGGGGACGCCCACTGCTCTGTATTCCGGTTAAAATTCTGGCCATAATTTTGCAAATAAAACAGCGTTTGGTGAATTACAGTTAAGTTTGCCTTACAATTTCTTGTATGCGATTGATTTTTATTTTGATGGCTGGGTTGGTTTGGGTGGCTGCCAGTGCGCAGCAGGCAGAGCCGCTCGTTTTCCGAGAGAAGATTCACGACTTTGGCACCCTGCGCGAGGAGGAGGGAAGTGCCGACTATGAGTTCGTGTTCACCAACAACAGTGGCCGCGCCATCTCCATTCTCCATGTGCAGCCCTCGTGCGGTTGTACCACTCCTGGCTGGACCAAAGAGCCCATTGCTCCCGGCAAAACGGGTTACATCAAAGCAAGCTTCAACCCTTTAGGACGACCGGGCTACTTCAACAAAACACTTACCGTAACCACCGATTTGCCCGGAACCCCGGTGGTATTGCAGATAAAAGGCAACGTGGTAACGCGTGCCATGGAAACAGATGTGTCGCGGCTGGAAGCATCGAGTGGCAGCCTGCGCTTCAAAAGCCAATCTGTAAACCTGGGCAAGGTGTTTATGAACAGAACCATGGCTGCTGTTGAGCTGAAAATGTTTAATGAGGGCGAAACGGCTGTGGCAATCCAATCAGTAGCCGCACCGGCTTATCTGAAAGTGGTGGCCCCTGACAAAATTGAGTCTAAGGCATGGGCCAGTGTCTGGTTAACGCTGGATGCAAAAGCGAAGGGCCAATACGGTTTCATGACTGAGAGCTTTGAGTTGGTGACTGATGATGCCGAGGCACCCGGAAAAGTATTTACTGTATATGCAACGGTGGAAGATTATTTCCCACCCCTTTCGGAAACTGAGAAGACCAAAGCACCCGTGTTGAAATTGGAAGCAGACAACATCGATATTCCACAGGTGAAGATGGGAGCCACCGTTCAGCGCGAAGTGGTCATCACCAACGAGGGCAAGCAGCCCTTGCAAATAAAAGCCCTGCAGCCCAATTGCAATTGCTTGAAAGCAGAAATACAACCTTTGGAAATTAAGCCGGGGGCGCAGGCCAAATTAATCGTAACCTTTTTGGCCGAGGGGCGCAAGGGCACACAGCATAAAGCCATCACTATTTACTCTAACGACCCGGGGCGGCCTGTGCAACGGTTGAGTGTGGTAGCCGTGGTGAATTAGCCTTTTAACAAACGGTCGGCAATTTTTTCTGCAGCGTGGCCATCGCCATACAAAGGGGTAGTGGTTGGCAGCGGCTGCGAGGCGTGCTGCTGAAACAGCTTCAATATCTTTTCTTTCGAAGCGCCAGCCAACGCGTTGACACCCGCTTCTACCAACTCTGTCCACTCGGTTTGGTCGCGCAGCGTGATGCAGAACTTGTTGAAGAAGTAACTTTCTTTCTGCAATCCACCGCTATCAGTAAGAACCAAAGTGCAGTTCTGCAAAAGCGACAGCATGTCGAAATAGCCTACTGGTTCTATGATGGTTGCATCCAGCTGTATGCCATGCGTTGATAAAAATTGCCGGGTGCGCGGATGAAGCGGTAGCACCACCTTCACCTTTTGGTTGATTTCATTCAAAGCGGCTACGATATCTCGAAGGCGCGTGGGGTCGTTGGTGTTTTCAGCGCGGTGCAACGTTACCAAAGCAAAGGCTTCGTTCTCCAGTTTCTCGTTTCGCAGAACCGTGGCGCGATCAGTGATTCGCTGCTGGTAGAACAGCACGGAGTCGTACATCACATCACCACTTTGAATAATCTCGCAGGGAAAGCTGCGGAACCCTTCTTTTTCCAGGTTGGCTATCGCTGTACTTGTAGGGCAGAACAAAAGCTTGCTTACCCTGTCTGTCAAAATGCGGTTGATTTCTTCCGGCATCTTCATGTCGAAGCTGCGCAGACCTGCTTCCACATGGGCAATGGGTACATGCAATTTGGCTGCGGCCAGCGCACCTGCCAGCGTGGAGTTGGTGTCGCCATAGACCAATACGTAGTCGGGCTTTTCTTTCAGCAACACGTCTTCCACTTTTTCCAGCATGCGGCCCGTCATGGCTCCGTGGCCAAGACCTTGTATCTCCAAATTGTAATGGGGCCGTGGTATCTCCATTTCATCGAAGAACACCTGGCTCATGTTGTGGTCGTGGTGCTGACCCGTGTGCACAATGATTTCGTTGACGCCTGCTTTCGCAAAAGCGCGCGATACCGTGGCCGCTTTGATGAATTGGGGCCGGGCGCCCAGAACGGTAACTACTTTCATCCTTGCATTAAGAAAATGCCGGAATGCCCGTAATCTGGTTACCCAAAATCAACAAATGAATATCGTGGGTTCCCTCGTAGGTAATTACACTCTCCAGGTTCATCATGTGGCGCATCAGCGGGTACTCGCCTGTAATGCCCATGCCTCCGTGAATCTGGCGTGCCTCGCGGGCAATTTCCAACGCCACCTGCACGTTGTTGCGCTTGGCCAGCGAAATTTGCGGGGTGGTGGCTTTGCCTTCATTCATCAGCACGCCCAGTCGCCAGTTTAGTAGCTGTGCTTTGGTAATTTCGGTAAGCATTTCTGCCAGCTTCTTTTGCACCAGTTGGAACGAACCAATGGGCTTGCCGAACTGAATTCTTTCTATGGCATATCTGCGTGCCGAGTCGTAGCAATCCATGGCCGCACCAATGGCGCCCCAGGCAATGCCGTAGCGGGCAGAATCCAGGCACATCATAGGGGCACCCAACCCATTCTTGCCGGGCAGCAGGTTTTCTTTGGGAACTTTTACATTGTCGAATACCAACTCGCCCGTGGCGCTGGCGCGCAGGCTCCACTTGCCGTGTGTTTCGGGGGTGGAGAAGCCCGGCATGCCACGCTCCACAATCAAACCATGAATGCGGCCGGCTTCGTTCTTGGCCCATACCACGGCCACATCGGCTTTGGGTGAATTCGATATCCACATCTTGGCCCCGTTCAGCAGGTAATGGTCGCCCATGTCTTTAAAGTTGGTCGCCATGCCGCTGGGGTTCGAGCCATGGTCTGGTTCGGTAAGGCCAAAACAGCCCAGCCATTCACCCGAGGCCAGCTTGGGCAGGTATTTTTTGCGTTGCTCTTCACTGCCGAATTTGTAGATCGGGTACATCACCAAAGACCCTTGCACCGAAGCGGTGGAACGCATGCCCGAATCGCCCCGCTCGATTTCCTGCAGAACAAGGTGCCCAAATTGCGGGACGACACGCTGGCGCCGGTGGAGTGGACAGCCGACCCGTCGCTCGAATGGTGTCCGCCCGGCCACGGCGACCTCTATCC
>CAZRQK010000071.1:0-16394 GCA_964602295.1 uncultured Ohtaekwangia sp. | reverse complement strand
CTATTTTTCCTTGCGGCAGTTGGGTAACCCGGTAAATAATATTGATACACCTGGGGTGATGGGCTCTTACGTGGGCCTGCTGTTGTTGGGTGGCGTTTTTTGTGCCATTGGTGTGCTGGCATCAGCGCTTACGGCCAACCAGATCGTGGCGTTTATTCTGGCTGCATTCCTCTGCTTTCTTTTCTACACGGGTTTTGGTTCGTTGGCAGCATTGGTGCAGGAAGGTAAGTTTTCTCTACGCATTCAACAGTTGGGCATTTTATACCACTACGAAGCCATGAGCAAAGGGCTGGTTGACAGCCGTGATTTGATCTATTTTGTTTCGATGGGTGGCGCTTTTCTGGCGGCTGCTAAAACAGTGTTAAGTAGTCGCACATGGTAAGTTGGAAAAGTAAAAAACTGGGTGATGTGTTATGGCTGTGCAACGCACTGGCTTTGCTGGTGCTGCTTAACCTGCTCTCGTCTTTCTATTTCTTCCGGCTCGACCTTACGGAGGAAAAGCGCTACACCATTAAAGAACCCACGAAGGAGATGCTGGCCCGCCTCGATGACGAAGTGTACGTGGAAGTATTTCTGGCGGGCGATTTAAACGCAGGGTTCACACGCCTTCAGAAATCGGTGCGCGAAATATTGGAAGAGTTTCGCGTCTACTCTGATAATAAAGTACGCTACGCCTTCACCAACCCTACGGCTGCCCTTAGCGAGCAGGCACAGGCGGAATTCGCCCGCGACTTAGCAGCACGCGGGGTGCAGATGTTACCCGTTATTGAAAATCGGGATGGTGAACGCATAGAAAAAATTGTATTCCCTGGCGCCATCGTGTCGTATGGAGGCTTGGAAACAGGGGTGATGTTGTTCAAAGGTAATCGGGCGCAGAATGCCCAAGAGGTATTGAACCAGTCGGTGGAAGGTTTGGAGTATGAATTGGCCAACGCAATAGCACGCCTCAGCAGCGAAGAGCGCAAATCGGTAACGTTGCTTGCCGGCCATGGTGAATTAGATAGTTTGCAGATTGGCAGTCTTCGTGCGGCACTGGACGAAATGTACGAGGTATCGCGTGTGGACATAACCACTGTAGATCAGTTGCCCCAGGCAGATGTTACGATTGTAGCCAAGCCGGTGTTCACTTTTTCTGAACCAGATAAGCTGAAGCTCGATCAATACTTGATGCGAGGAGGTAGGCTGTTGCTGTTCCTCGATCGCCTGGATGCACGCATGGACAGTGCCAGCCGCCCGGATTATTTTGCTTTCGCCTACGAAACAGGCCTCGAAGATCAACTCTTCCGTTATGGCATCCGTGTCAATCCCAACCTGGTGCAGGATGCCGTGGCGGCTAAATATCCCGTTGTAACGGGCCAGGTGGGTAACCAACCGCAAATCATGCAGATGGACTGGCCATTTTTTCCTTTGGTGAATGGTAATCCAGACCACATCATTACACGCAACCTCGACCGGAGCCTGGGTCGTTTTGTCAGCGCCATCGACACAGTGAAGGCTGTGGGTGTAAAAAAGACACCTTTGTTATTCACCTCTCCGTATTCACGCAGCCTCACTGCACCGGTAAAAGTGAGTGTGAACGATTTGCGCGGAAAACTCGATCCCAATCAATTCAACGGAGGCCCTTTGCCGTTGGCGTGGCTTTTGGAAGGAACCTTTACTTCGTTGTATCGCAACCGGTTTTTACCGGATGGAGCAATCTCCACTGACTTTAAAGAACAAAGTAATCCCACCAAAATCATTGTGGTAGCCGATGGTGATTTTGTGAAGAATGATGTGAATCCACGTAATGGGCAGGTGCAACAACTGGGCCTCGATCCTTTCAGCGGATACACCTTTGCCAATCAAGACCTGGTATTGAATATGGTAAGTTATTTGGCCGATGAGGGTGGTCTGATCAACACACGTAGCAAAGAGGTAAAAATAAGACCGTTAGACCGACAAAAAATCCGCGAAAGCAAAGTGTACTGGCAAGTACTCAATATAGGGCTTCCGTTACTTCTGCTGGTGGCATTTGGGTTGGCACGCGCCTGGTACCGAAAACAAAAATACGCACGGTTCGCATGAGGCAGGAAGCAACAAATAAAAGATTGGCTGTTGTGCTGGTGGTGCTGCTGGCTACCATTGTGTGTGTTTGGGTGGCAGGTGGGCAGCGCAAAGGTGTAGACCCGGATATTTTTAAGGTGAATGAATCGGTAAAAATAGACAGTGTGGTGATGACGCAGGGAGGAGAAGTCCGGACGCTGCACTTTAACGACATCCGCTGGATGCTGAACGATTCTTTGGAAGCAGACCGGCAGATGGTGACGGTGTTGTTTGCCACCTTAAACCAGGTGGAGGCAAAGCGGCCGTTGGCAGAAACCCTGCGCGATTCGGTAGCAACCTTGCTAAAGTCGGTGGGGACCCATGTACAATGTTTTGTGCAAGGTGAGCGCGTGGCAGACTTTTGGGCTGGAGGCAACGCGGCCCAGACGCAATCCTGGTTTCTAAAAACGGGAGATGAGTTTCCTTACGTGGTGGCCATTCCTGGCTACCGGGTGTATGCTTCGGGTATTATGGAGCAGCCCTCCTTGCAGTGGCGCAACAAACGCGTGTTTAACTTCAACTGGCGCAACTTCAAAGAACTTGCTACCCACTTTCCGCGCGAAGCGGAGCACGGCTTTACCATAACCATGGGCGAGAAGTATTTTGGCGTACCCGGCCTGGCCGATATTGACACCACGAAGCTCAACGACTACCTCGATCAACTGTCGTTGTTGGAGGCCGAACGATTCTATGTGCCAGGAGAAACACGCTTGTTCGATAGCCTACTGGTAGTGCCACCTTCATTTACCGTTCGGGTGCAAGATATTTCGCAGCGTACCTACACACTCACCATTTATCCGCCTCTGCGGCAAAACAACCAGGTTGTAGGCCGCATAGGTCAACAGCCCGTAATCTTTCAAAAACAGCAGATTGTGCCCGTTGCCCGTAAGAAGAGTTTCTTTGGCCGCACGGTTGCTCCTGATTAGCTAATTCCCTAAAAAACAGGCAATACAGCGCTTTTTTGGCCGGTGCACCCGCGTTTTTCCCTTTGCGTTTTCTTTCTAACTTTACCGCCCATTACAACCACTTTAAAGCCTAATTCACGATGAAGTTTATTGTTAACTCAAGCTACCTGCTCAAGCAGCTTTCCAATATCAATGGTGTAATTACTACCAACCCGGTTGTACCCATTCTCGAAAATTTTCTTTTCGAAATCGACAAGACGAACCTGACGGTGACCGCTTCCGATCTTCAGACTTCCATGATCACGGAGTTAACCGTGGAGTCGAAAGAGAAGGGCAACATTGCGGTGCCTGCGCGCATCCTGTTGGACACTTTAAAAAACTTGCCCGATCAACCGGTAACATTCTCGATTGACGAATCTACCTATAGCATCGAAATCAGTTCCGACAACGGTCGCTACAAACTGTCGGGCGAAAATGCCACCGACTTTCCTAAGGTGCCTTCCGTATCCAACGATTTTTCCGCCAACATTTCTACCGAAGTACTGGCCCGTGCCATCAACAATACCATCTTCGCTACCAGCAGCGATGAACTGCGCCCGGCCATGACGGGTGTGTATGTAAACCTGGGCGAGAAGAACACCACCTTCGTGGCTACCGATGGCCACCGCCTGGTGCGCTACCGCAGAACCGATGTGAAGTCAGACAATGGCAACACCATCATCATTCCCCGCAAGGCGCTGAACCTGTTGAAGGCCACGCTGCCTACCGAGAATACCGATGTGAGCATCGACTTCAACATGTCGAATGCGTTTTTCAAGTTTGGCAACATCCGCATGATCTGCCGCCTGATTGATGAGCGCTTCCCCGACTATGAAAATGTAATCCCTTCGTCCAGCTCTATAAAGATGACGATCAACCGCAACGACTTCCTCAGCTCGTTGAAGCGTATCTCCATCTACGCCAACAAAACCACCCACCAGGTTCGCCTGAAGATTACGGGCAGCGAACTGCAGGTGTCGGCTGAAGACCTGGACTTCTCAAACGAGGCCAACGAACGCCTGTCGTGCGAACATGAGGGCGAGGATATCGAGATTGGCTTCAACGCGAAGTTTTTGATCGAGATGCTGAGCAACCTCGACACCGATCAGATTCGTTTGAATATGAATGCTTCGAACAAAGCTGGTGTTATTTTCCCGGCAGAGAAAGACAAAGCGGAAGACATCTTGATGCTGGTAATGCCGGTGATGCTGAACCAGTACGTATAAACCTATTTCTAAACCTGATCCTGAAATCCTCTCTGCGCAAGTGGAGAGGATTTTTTATTTTCTGCGTAGGTACTGCCCATGTAATAGGAACGTCTGAAGAGTACAAAGGCCATTACCACAAAGGGTGCCGCCAGCACAAAAAGCAGCGTTATCCGCAAAATAGAGTTGAGCGGAAATTCGTGGCTTATTTGCCATGCTTCCATGTAATCGAATAAATAATAGATGCCACACAACGTAAGCATTGTTGCACCCGAGGCAGCCAATACGCCTGCCTCGCGATGCAACGCAGCCTGACCAGTGGCCATGCGCAATACTGCCAATGCCCCGGTCAGGCTCAAAAGTGTCAGCAAAGGAAGCAACGTCATCATGCCGTTTCAGGGACCTGCTTGTATAGCATAAAGCGTAGCAACATGTGTATGGCATGGCTAACGCAGAATAGCCCGTTGGCATATACCACTGCCAATAGCGATACCTTCACACCGCCTGAGATCACATTGAGAGACAAAGGATCTTTGATCGCTTCCAGTGCATCGAATATCTGGAAGAAACCAACCAGCGTACCCCACACCCCAATGGCCAACATCAGGTAGCCTGCCTGCTTGTGTGTTTCTAACCAAAGCGAATTTTTTGATTTCGATTTGCGCGTAACAAAAAGGTAAATGGCCAGCGCAAGGTTAAGGCCGAACACGAGCGTGATGGGCATCATGTACGGCATGCCTCCCTGCACATGCAGTTGATAAAATGAGATAGTAAGCATGATTTTTAAAGTTTGGTTTAATAATTTATTCGTGCAAGGTTAAACTTCATTTCTATGCGCGGGTAAGAAATGAGGTATACCGGAATCAAACTGCCTGAAACAACTCTTTTGTACATCTTGGTGGCGAAAGCCTGCTGAAACTGGTCGAATCGGGTTCGAGATGATGTGCAACCCATAGGCAGAAACGCATCATCATGGTTTTTTCATTAACTATGCATATGATCGCAGTAGATGCGCTTACCGACCACCTGTTCACACGAAAACGTTGGATCCTGCATTTACTTTTTTGGCTGGGTGTTTTTGCATTCTATGTGTTGTTCTTTGGCAGAAGGCACAATAATTACCTGCAGACGTTCTTCTTTGTGGGCCTTGTGCTACCCGTCACCATGGCGGCCACCTATTTTATTAACTACTATTTGGTACCCGCTTACCTCTTAAGAGAACGATACCTTCGTTTTTTTGTCTACTGCCTTTACACTTTACTTGGCATACTATTGCTTGAGATGATTGTGGCCATTGTTACGTTGTTGATCATGGCTGGCGTAAACGTGCAAAACATGGCGCCAGCATCATTCGATCTTGTCTTTCTTCTTACTTCGTTGTTGCTGGTAGCCTTTCTGGCCGTGGCCATTAAAATGATGCTGCGGTGGCGTCAGTCGAAAGAAGACTACCAACGGCTGATGCGCGAAAAGGTGGAAGCTGAACTTAAGTTTCTGAAGACACAACTTAATCCGCATTTCCTCTTCAATACGCTCAATAACCTCTATTATCTTTCCACTGAAAAATCAGACCAGACACCTCGGGCCATTCTTGCTTTGAGCGAAATACTGGACTATGTATTGCATGCATCTCGTTCGGCCAGGGTTCCGGTGTTAGACGAATGCCGACAGGTGGAAAATTATATTGCTTTAGAGAAGCTGCGATATGGGGATCGGGCACAAATTGTGTTCGCATGCAAAGGCACCGTGGAGCAGCACAAAGTACCGCCCATGATACTGATAACGCTGATGGAGAATGCTTTTAAGCATGGAGTGATGTCGCTTGCCGCGGATGCCTGGATTGATTGCCAGGTAACAGGCGATGCAGATACCCTTACATTGCTGGTATCAAATAGTCAGCGGGAGGCAAAACCTGGCTATGGTATTGGGCTGCAGAATCTGCGGAGCCAATTGGATTTATTGTACGCCAATCGATATTCGTGGCAGGTGTTGAATGAACCTAACCGGTTTTCTGTTGAGATTATTTTGAAGAAAGCATGAAGAGCCGCATTCTGATAGTAGACGATGAGCCATTTGCCCGCAAGTTGTTGGCAGGTTATGCCAACAGGTTGGAGGCGCTGCACCTGGTGGCGGAGTGTGGATCTGCATTGGAAGCAGCCCAATATTTGCGTACTCAACGTGTAGACCTTGTTTTTCTGGATATACAAATGCCTGAACTCACGGGTTTGCAATGGGCTGCAACGTTGGTGAACCCACCGGCATTGATTCTTACTACTGCCTACCGCGAATTTGCGCCCGAAGCGTACGAACTGGAAGTAGTAGATTATCTGCTGAAGCCCATCTCTTTCGAACGATTCTTAAAATCGGTGAATAAATTTTTCGATCGCGCTCAGGCTGCTGGCCTGCCGACCCCGTCAGAGTCTACGGCCAGTGCTACGCATGTGTACATCAAGGCCGAACGCAAACTTCACAAAGTTCCAGTGGAAGAAATTGCATGGATTGAAAGCCTGGATGACTATGTAAAGATTTTCCTGCCCCAACAAGTTTTGATTACAAGGGAAAACATTAGTTCCCTTGCGTCCCGACTACCTGAAAGTTTTGTCCGCATACACCGTTCGTTTGTAGTGAATAGCCAATTGGTGCGCTCTTTCTCAGCTGAGGGTGTTACCATTCAAGGGAAAGAATTGCCCTTCGGCAGGGCTTTCAAAAAGAATGCCCTCGCACAGCTGTCGAATACGCAGTAACGCCAATTACTTTTTCTGCTATGAACGATACGTTGAAAACTGACCCAACAGCCTCGCGGTTTTTCTGGCTATCGACAGACTACGCAGTGGTTGAGAGCCAACGTATCAACAATAACTCTACTACCACACCCAAGGCAATGGCCAACTGGCCAGGTACACCGGTTGGTGACAGAAAGATACCCGCCATGATAAGTACTGGTAGCGACAGAACCCCAATGGAGCGGAGGGTGGTCGTGCCCCGAGCGTAACCACCTACTTCTTTTACTTGCGAATCTTTTGCCCCGGCTGGAATATCTGTATTCATAATTTGCTGATTCATGATGCAAGTATACCTTGATTCAGGCATAAGTTTTTATTGATGTTATTAATGGAATATATAAGTACTGTTAATGCTTCACCTATTTGCGCCAACCGGACTTAGTATCGATCTTTACTGCTCAATGGCTGAAAATTTCTGATACTCAAGTGCATGAGGTGGTTAGGTAAAGTTGTTTCACTCCTTTTTGTTTGGGCGTTGGCCTTTTGCCCGGTGGAGCATTCACTATTTGGCAACGACCGACCGACTGCACACTCCGAGTGGCACGATGCTGATGAAAAATTGACCCGCCCGATATTTCGCGCCAACGTCAGACCGGGCATCGTATCAACTAAGCTCCACGATGGACGGGTGAATGTCAGTATAAAATACCCGCTCCCACAGCCGAAAAAGCAGCCGGCCCGTCTCTTCCTTCTTCATCGAATCCTGCGAACGTGAGAATGACGACTGCCCCTTGGGCGGTCCGCTGGTTGGCGGTAGTTTTATTGTAACATCTTAAAATTTTCAATGTATGAATCAATCTGTTCTGTGGTTGACCTTTAATCTTTTTGTATTGATGATGCTGGCGCTCGATCTCGGTGTGTTTCACCGAAAATCTGAGAAGGTAAGCGTGAAGTCGGCATTGGCATGGACCGCCTTTTGGGTGTTTCTGGCATTCCTCTTCAACGTGTTTGTATACTTCCAGATGGGCGAACAGAAAGCCTATGAGTTTTTCACGGGCTACATCATTGAGAAGTCATTGAGTGTAGACAACATCTTTGTCATCATTCTCATCTTCTCTTACTTCCAGGTACCAGCCGAATACCAGCACAAGGTGCTCTTCTGGGGCATACTAGGTGCCCTGGTGATGCGTGTGATTTTTATTTTTGCAGGTGTAGAGTTAATCGCACACTTTCATTTCCTTATCTATATTTTTGGTGCCTTCCTCATCTTTACCGGCATCCGCTTCCTGCGTCAGAGCGATGTACCTGTAGATCTTAACAAGAACCCCTTTGTCAACTTTCTAAAGAAAGTTTTTCCGGTTACACCGCAGTTTCGTGGCGATCGTTTTTTTGTGCGCGAAGAAGGCAGGTTGTGGGTAACGCCACTTTTTTTGGTGGTGATGGTGATTGAGGGCACAGACCTGGTCTTTGCGGTGGATAGCATCCCCGCTGTGCTGGCTATCTCCGATGATCCCTACATAGTGTATACGTCCAACGTGTTCGCCATCCTGGGCTTGCGTTCGCTTTACTTTGCGTTGGCTGGCATTGATAAATATTTTACTTATTTAAAGTATGGACTTGCGGCTATCCTGATCTTCATTGGCTTCAAAATGTGCATTGCCGACTTCTTCAAAATACCCATCGAGATATCGCTGGCATTCATCATCCTCACGTTGTCGGTGGCGGTGCTGGCTTCTTTGGTGATCCCTGCATCAGGGGAAGATAAGGACAAACCGTGATAGCTTCTTACGTGCTTGTGAAGTCATCTTAGAAATTTTAAGATGACTTCTGCAAGTATCCTTGTAAAGTGAGTGTTAGGTTCAAGCCATGAGGCCAGGTGGTTGCAATGGGTATAGCACCGTTGGAAGTATCAGTGGTTTAAGTTATTGATTGGTTGGTTTGGTGAAGGTTGATACCAGGTAGAAACGTTTCAAAACAGACAGAATTGATTTAGCTTTGATGGATGAATCGGAACACCTTGCTCAACTCACAGCCTTATAACCCTGCCGGGGTGATCGGCCTGCTGCGCATCGTTATCGGTTTGCTGATGGTGTATCACGGTCAGGAAGTTTTTCAACCTGTGTTGATGCAGGAATATACGAAGTGGGAGACCTTTCAGGGAGCCACTGGTGTGTACCTGGTCTATGCCGGCAAAGTGTCAGAATTAGTTGCGGGTATATTGCTCACTCTTGGCCTGCTTACGCGCGTGGGCGCACTGTTGCTCATTGGCACGTTGGCATACATTTCTTTTTTTGTGGGCAACGGACGCGTGTGGTACGAAGACCAGCACCCGTTTTTATTTGTATTGTTCGGTGTGCTTTTCCTTTTCTACGGACCCGGTAGCTGGAGCCTTGATGCCAAGCTTTTTCGCAAACCAGCTTAAGTGCATCCGTGGCAAATGGTGTTTGCTGCTTGTAGTGTTGGTAGCCTGCAACACCCGCACCCACCAAATGCCCGATGCCCGCGAGGTAACACTCACCTTTGCCCCACTGCGCTGCCTGGTGCCCTCGCACTACCAGCTCACCACACCCGTCCGTTACATCCAATTACTGCAACGCATGCATGCACCTGAGGAAGCGCAGGTGCGTACCGCGCAGGTGGAGGCCATGCTGGAGAAAGATTACTTATTCGATCTTTATGTGGATACCTTGAATGCAGACCATACGATCTGGTTTGTAGATGGGCCTTATGTACGGTTGAACAAAGACATCATCCGTTACCATGTGGGCACCATGGAGCAGGCATTTCGCAGCCAGATGGAAAGCGAGGGCGTGGAGGTAAAGCGCGTGGACAACACCTTCTACAATGGACGCGCGGCACAGTTGCTGAAAGTAAAGTTTGAGTGGACTAGTGGCGAGGTGCGCAGCTACACTACCGAATACATATTAACCACCTACACCCGCTCCGTGTTGATCATGGTGAACCACTCCGACCCGCAGGACTATGAGGAGCTGATACGCCAGGTGAAGGCGAGTGAGTGAACAAGACCCTAGCTTTGCGCATTTTACATTCTCTTGTTATGCCTAACGGATAAACGCGTGGAGATGAGCGTGATCCGGGATGCGGTAGAGCATTGCTTGTTAGTCAACGCCTTCCAATGTATCCCGGGCTCAAGTCCGGGATACGTTAACCGTTACCTCCCAAAAGTCAAAATGTGTTGTCCACTGATAGATACTATCCTGCCTTTTCCTAATGTGTTCTTTGTCCATGTAAATGAAAGTATTAGAGAGGTGTCTGTTACTTCCACGTTAATTTCTGTACCATCTTCCCGTTTGATTCTCTTTCCATCGGTGTCCACAAAAGCCCATGTTCCTGAAGGGGGCCAAAGGGATCGTCCGTTGGTGGTGGAATAGCCGGTATCAGTAAATGAAATTGTCAGACCCGCGTAAACACTTGTTTTATCTGAACCATCTACTTGGGCTGACAGCAAATTCCACTTTACGGGTGCTGTCATTTTTGCCTTAACTTCATCTTGAAAAGATGGAACGGGGTCTTCTCCTTTGCTTCCGCAACCACTGAGGTGAATACTCATTAGTCCCAAGCCAAACATCAGGACTATGAACACAGAATAATTTAGTATGGTTATTCTTACTGATTTCATCGATCTATTTTTTAATAAACTTTATTTGATAGGTGTTATTCCCAACGTGCAAACGCAAAAGGTACATTCCTTGAGCAAGGTGACCTGCTTGAGCCGAATAAGTTGTTGACCTTTTTTCAAGTAAAATGTCGGAAGAGGCGCGGCCAGTCATATCGTAAAGTTGATAGGCTTTTAATTCACCCATAATACCTTGTATTTCAATTACGTTTTCAACAGGGTTTGGAAAGGTAGAGATGCCGGGCATTGAGGGTATGTCTCCGGTAATAACGATGGCAAAATCGGATGAAAATTCACTGAAACAATCATCAACTTTCACGTGCACTTTATAGATTCCTGGGGTGGTAACGGCTAGGGTCTTATTGGTTGATCCGTTCAAAGCTGCTCCATCTTTGAACCACTGGTTGCCTTCATCAGCACTGGAGGTAAGCGTAATATTTTCTGTATTGATGCCATTGGCAGCAATAGTTGGCTTATTTGGTTTAATGCAGAAGCTTTGCGTTACCGAAGGCGCAGCATTAAAAATTTCATTACCGTTTTGGCTAGCAGTAACGGCTGCTCGGCCCGCCTTTACCAGCGTTATTTGACTGCCGCTAATTGTTATCTTATCAGAAGTAGTAGCATAGTTCACCGTAAGGCCAGATGATGCAACCGCACTTAGGCCAAAGGCCGGATCGCCAAGTGTTTTATCAGCGATGGTTGTAAAGTTAATGGTTTGGTCTTCCTTGGGATTGACTGTTAACACCTGAACCACATCTGGGGCGGCATTATAGTTTGTATCTCCGGCCTGGCTGGCAGTAATGCTGGTGGTACCCGCTCCTACAATGGTTACCATGCTGCCACTCACAGTGGCAACTGAAGTATTTGAACTGAAAAAGGTAATGGGCTTACCCGATCCGCCTCCTGTAGCACTTAGACTAAAAGGAGCACTTCCAATTCTCACGGCTGATAAGGGGTTGAATACAATAGCTTGATTGGCCTTATTGATTGTTAGTGTTTGCGTAACTTCTGCAGCCGCGCTATAAGTGCCATTACCCAACTGAGAGGCTGTGATTGTGGTGGTACCCGCGCCAACAATGGTTATTACATTGTCAGAAACAGTCGCGACAGATGTGTTACTGGATGAATAGCTAACTGGTAACTGCGAATTGGCTACTGCAGACAAGGTAAAGTTCCCGTCACCGAAAGTTTTCACTGGCAACGCATCGAAGGTGATGGATTGCGGCAATTTAACAACAAGGACTTGGACTACATCAACAGCAGCGCTGTAGTTGGTGTTGCCTACCTGTTGAGCCGTGATGTTGGTGGTACCGGTACCCATAATACTCACGGTACTACCCGAGATGGTGGCTACAGCCGTATTTGAACTGGTGTACGAAACCGGCAGCCCGGAAGACGAAGTAGCTGTTAACTGAAAATCAGGTGCCCCCACTGTTTTTTCGGGTAAGGCGGAGAAAGTGATTTCCTGGTTGCCTTTGTTTACTGTTAACGGAAGAATGATGTCAGCAGCAGGGTTATATGAAGCGTTTCCCGGTTGAGAGACGGTTATGTTGACAGATCCTGTGCCCACAATGGTAACCGTATTTCCAGAAACGGTAGCCACAGATGTATTGGAACTGCTAATAGTGACTGGCAGACCAGACGTTGCTGTGGCAGATATCGTAAAAACGGGATCCCCGAAGTTTTTTTCGGTAGGTATTGCTACAACGTTAAGCGACTGATCGGCTTTGTCAACTGTAAGGCCTTGCGCAACCGGTAGGGCTGCCTCGTAAACGATATCGCCCAATTGCGAAGCTGTAATGGTGGTTGTGCCCACCCCAACAATTGTAACCATGCTTCCTGAAACTGTGGCCACGGCAGGATTAGAACTGCTGTAGCTCACTTGCAACGATGAACTTGCCGTGGCCGTTAAATTGAAAGCCGCGTTGCCGAACGCCTTCGAAGAAAGGGGCGCAAATGTAATTGTCTGACTTAGTTTGGCCGGAGTGAATGTATAGGTCTGGCCGTTTGCTGGTTTGCTGCTGATGTTCGTAGTCTCGGAAGTAAGAGAGGTAGTGGGGCTTGCAGATAAATTGTTCAACGATATAAAATTATTGGCGCCTGTATTGGGGAATGCCATCCCCACAGAGGCAGATGGAAAATTAAGCGCACCCGCTTCCTGCCGGTAGACATACTCTATCTTATTCTCCGTTTCATACAATTTTATTTGGAACGATATACCTGCGGTGGCAGTATAATTCCACTGCCAGTTCAGCCACTCGAATGTAAAAACACGATTGGGTGCCGAGCCGGTAACAATGTAAGATGCCTGGCCACCCGTGCCATCTACATCATCCCAGAGCGGTGCGATAAGTGGCCTCGCCAATGAACTTTGCAACGAATAAGCAGCGGATGAATTAGTTGCATAAGGGTTAAAAGTAACAAAACCGTTCGATGAAGCCTTTAAGCTGGTGAACGGAACCGCCCCATGGTAAAAAGTAAAACCGATAGGAATTTCAGGCGAAAGAACATCGTCATCTTCAATGGTATTTACTGCTGTACCTCCCACAATCGGTGTAAATGTGCCAGCTGTAGGCGTTAAAGTATAAGTCGGCAGGGCGTTGGCTACATAGGTGGTAACCTGAACGGGGTTACCCGTTGCATTGGATGAGAAATACCTTTCTGATCCGGGCGCGCCATTATAATCTACAATGTGGATACTGTACGTGGTATTGCCCGCTAAAGAGGAAATGGTTAATGTACTTGGAGCCTCGCCATTGAAAACGCAATACCAACCGCTGGTTCCTATCTGAGAACCCGAGCCAAAATTCAAATTGCCAACATACGTGGTGTTGTCAACCGGAGCAGCTGTGCCGCTTGAAGCGGCTTTCATAAAAATGGCTCTCTTCGATCCATTGCCTAGATTAACGTTAAAATTTACTACCGTAGCCGATTTATGTGTGAGGGTGATGGTTGAGATGGGCGCTGTTGGAGCCACCAGCACAGTGGTAAAGTTACGCGGATTATTAACTGCTGTGGTAATGTTGTATTTCTGTGTACCTGCCAGCCCATTGTACTCCACTACTTGAACACGGTAGGGCAGGCCAGACTGCAGTTGTGTGATGGTGGCACCACTACCGCTGCCGTTGTAAACACAATACCACCCGGTAGATCCTACCTGTGTTCCACCCGCAAAAATGGCATCGCCCCGATAAAAGGCACCGTCTGCCAAGGCAACATTTTCTGTGGCTGAAGTTTGCTTTACAAAAACAGCTCTATAGCCGCCATTGCCACTGTTCCAGCTTACATCTACAGAAGATGAAGTAAGATTAGAAGTGATGATGTTTGAAGCTTGGGTGGCAGGAGCCAGAAAGCTTGCCGCGTTGGGTGTAAAAGCATATATCTGTCCGCTGGCCGGCTTGGTGGAAATGTTATTTACCCCTGCAGGTGAAAGCACGGGCGAAACTCCTGAATTGCTGAGGGAATAAAAATGGCCAGAAGTAAAAGAATTATTTCCAACCAGACCGATTGAGGCGCTAGCGGAGGCTAACCCACCCGATTCCTGTCGATATATAAATTCAATTTTATTTGGCGAAGTGGAATGAGTCGATTCATAAAGTTTTATCTGAAAGGATATCCCTGCAGATGCAGCTGTATAGCCCCATTTCCAGTTTAGCCATTCAACGGTTAATATTCTGTTCGGTGCTGCGCCAGTTATCAGGTAAGACGCCTGACCTCCATCACCACTTAAGTCATCCCACAGCGGAGCAACGATGTAATTTGTAAAAGAGGTGGAAATCTCATTACTGTTTTCGCTAAATCCGGAGGACTCGAAGGTGAGGAACCCATTGGAAGATATGTTGAATTCCGTAAAGTCTGTACCAAAGTAATTGAATGTCATTCCTCCGGGCAGAGTAACTACCGAACTCAAAGCATCGTCTGTTTCGATGGCGTCCAAATCTGTGCCCCCCACCAGAGGGGTAAATATGCCTGAAGAAGCAGCAAAGTCGTACCGCTGAGAATAGGTGTGAAACACGCAGAAGTAAGAGAGAACCAGGAAAAGAAGTCTCAGCGTGATTGAATGTAAAGGTTTGGTCATAGGTTAATTTTTGGAATATTCGTCAAGTTTTAGCGGCAGACCTGAGATAACCTCCAAAAAGGCCAACCTTAAGTCTTTGCGGCTAAGTTAATAGCCAATTAGTTGATATGACCGTTCAAACAAGAGGTATTCCTAACGTTGCCAAAAATCATCCTAAAGGAGTATATGATTAGCTGATGCGACCTATTTTGTAAGATTTCATATTTCAAAAACTACATTTTAGCCACGAACATTACATCCCCGCGTGCCACTCTGCGAATTGTGTAGCTCCATTAATGCATGGACCATTGCACAGTGCCAGCGATTTCCGCGGGATCCAGATCAAAGGGCTGTACATTCAATAGACGAGGTGTGTTACTTTTCTCCAAGTGCTTGTCATGCCGGACGGACAAGCGCGTGGTGACGTGCGTGATTCCGTATAGGACACGTGAACTGACCGCGCAGTGCCAGAGATTCAACCTGCTCCAGTCTTAGACTTGCGAATGCTCCTTCGCCCAATATGAAATCACAGCCACCATTAAAAGCACACAGCATCCAAACAGGATAAAGCCGTAAATTAAATGTGGCCGGTTGCCCGAGTCCCGCCCCGGCTCAGCCTGTGCGCCCACCGGTTGCCACCGCTGCCGTTGCAAGCATTCCCTTCGGCTACTTGCCTTGGTGGCCGTAGTTGGTAGTTTTAGTTCTTTGTTGATAGTTGATAGTTGATAGTTGATAGTTCTTAGTTGTTAGAGAGATACTTTGTTTTTTTACGTTAAGCTCTTCTAACCATTAACCAGGAACCAACAACTAACAACCATCAATTAACAAGCCCACGGTCACCAAACCTTTGCCTGGTACCCTATATTCAATTGAAGGCTTAATGGGAAGAAGCCTTGGTTGCCTGAGATGTCGAAATAGTAGACAGGCCCTGCATCAAAAAGCACATGCAATTGCCCAAAGGTTCTTTGCAGTCCCCAGCGGGGGCCCAAGGCGAAGTCGGTAGTGGCATATCGAATGATATTTTCAGCGTGGATTTCTTTGAAATGGGAGAGGAGCCTAACTCCCCAGTAGGTGCCTGCGTTCGCAACCACACTTTTTCCTTTCAAAGACCGTGCTTCCCGGTTGTAAATATTTTTATACGATAGGTCTACAAATGGAGCCACAAAATAAACAATGCCGGAAGCTGGAATGAAGTTGAGTTGTTTGTAACCGCCACTGAGGCCCAACCCAGTGTGGATAGCCAACATTGACTTTTTTGAAATGGGCTGTTCGTATTCAACGCCCGGGCTTATCATCGTGATTCTAAATACTTTCAGCAACGGGGTGTCAGCCTCTTGAGCAATGGTGCTCATTGGGACAGTGAGTAAAAAGATCAAAGTGAGTAACTTCATCAAGGTGTGAAATTGGTTTTTGAAATGGATGGTGAGATAACAACGTAGTAACGGTGTGGATATTATGTAGATGTCCTCCCGCGGCTATTCTCCGTCTTTGCGAGTTGTAGGGTGGGCATGTGTATAAGCGCGAAGCAATCTGTATTGTTAAAAGACCGAGTTTTTCTATCGTCAGATTGCTTTGTCGGCCCGCTGCGCGCGCCTCCGCGCAATGACGATTAATTTTATTCGTCTTTGCGAGGAACGAAACCGCAAAGCGGTAAAGTGACGAAGCAATCCGAGTTAGCGCTGCGAAGTTTCTCCATCGTCAGATTGCTTTGTCGGCCCGCTACGCGTGCCTCCGCGCAATGACGGCCAT
>CAZRQK010000070.1:0-16879 GCA_964602295.1 uncultured Ohtaekwangia sp. | reverse complement strand
GTAATCAGCAGGTCGTGAGTTCAAATCTCATCCCCGGCTCGCTGGCTATTGATTTGTTTGGGGCTTGTATCAAGTCGGCAGCTATCAGAGCTCGCGCTCGTCTTGTTACGACACTGGTCGTGAGTTCAACCCAATTCTAGTCGGAAATCATGGCTGTTAAGGCGAACAAGCTAACATCATCGAAAAACAAAAAGGCTGTTCGATTGAACAGCCTTTATTGTGCCGAAGGAGGGACTCGAACCCTCACAGCTTGCGCCACACGCCCCTGAAACGTGCGTGTCTACCAATTTCACCACTTCGGCCTCAACAGATTCAAGATTCAAGGCAAGATCCAAGCATAGAATCTTGATTCTTAAATATTGAATTCCTGGTGCCCAGGACTGGACTCGAACCAGCACACCTTGCGGCACTACCCCCTCAAAGTAGCGTGTCTACCAATTTCACCACCTGGGCGCAGACAACTCAAATTGCTGCCTCTACAGGGTAGAAACAGCAAGGGGCTGCAAAACTAAAACTTTAGCAGATTTTAACAAAAGAGAAGGCCAAAAGTACTTCTATAGCACCTTTGCGCCACAAATAAGGAAGTACTTCAACGGAAGGCAGGCTTGCGCTCGGTTACCTGCTGGCGCCTAGCACTAACAACATACGAGAAGAACACTGTGTAAAAAGCCACTACAGCCGCTATGCAAATTTCTATCATACCCCTCGCGTTTTTTAGACAAGTCAAAGGTGGCGTATTGTGGCCGTCCATGCCCCGCAGAATGCCGTAAGGGATAACAGAAGTAATATTAAAGCCCAATTTCAACGATTTTGCTCCCACACACGGTGGTAAACACCACGGGCCATCAAAAAACCGGCAACATTGGAACAGCCTTTGTCTATATTTCGGGCAAATAGTTACCTGTATGTTTCGTTCGGTTTTTAAAGCGCTTTTCGTTGTTCTATCACTTTCGCTCCAGACTACATGGGCCCAGACCCCGGCTGGAGACCTGCCCGATGACTGGTTTTTGCGCGACCCCGAAACAGAACGGGTGCAAGGCGTAAGTGCCGACAAAACCTACCAGACATTGCTGAAAGACCAACCTTCGCGCACCATCATTGTGGCTGTGATTGACTCTGGCGTGGATATTTTCCACGAAGATTTAAAAGATGTGATCTGGGTAAACGAAAAAGAAATTGCAGGCAACGGGGTAGATGACGACAAGAACGGCTATGTAGACGATGTGCACGGCTGGAATTTTATTGGCGGCAAAGATGGCAACGTAGATGCCGACACGTATGAGCTAACCCGCGAATACATGCGCCTGCACGCCAAATATGCCAACATCAACAAAGTGCCCAAGAAGCAAAAAGCGGAATTCGAGGAATACGAAAAAATCAAAGACAAGTTCACACGCCTGAAAGAGGCCAACGACAAGAAGTACAACATGTACAAAACTCTATACTCTAATTTTGTTTCGAGCATAGATACGTTGAAGCACGTATTGAAAACCGATACGCTGACCAAACAAAAGCTCGACAGCCTCAACACCAACGAGCCCAGTCTCATTTTCGCGAAAGGCATGCTCATGAATTTGTTCCGCCTGTCTGGCTCAGACAATGCCACCGAAATCATGGCCCAGTTCGAAGAAGAGTACAACTATTTCCGGGTGATTTCAGAATATGGGTACAATGAGTCGTTCGACTCGCGCAAGATCGTTGGCGATGACATCACCAACCTGAATGAAAAATACTACGGCAACAACGATGTAAAAGGCCCCGATGCCCGGCACGGCACCCACGTAGCAGGCATCATTGCTGCCAACCGTAAGAATGACATAGGCATGAAGGGCATTGCCGATAACGTGAAGATAATGCCTGTACGCGCGGTGCCCAATGGCGATGAGCGCGACAAAGACATTGCCAATGCCATCTACTACGCAGTAGACAATGGAGCACACATTATTAACATGAGCTTTGGCAAGTCGTTCTCACCACAAAAAGAGGCAGTAGACAAAGCCGTGCGTTATGCAGAGCAAAAGGGCGTACTGCTGGTGCATGCCGCTGGCAATGATGCCGACAACAACGACACGGAAAAAAATTTCCCGAACCGCTACTTCGCGGATGGTAAAGAAGCTAAAAACTGGCTGGAAGTGGGCGCCTCTGCCTGGGGCACGGATGGCAACCTGGTGGGCAGCTTCTCGAACTACGGCAAAAAAAGTGTAGACCTGTTTGCGCCTGGTGTCATGATCTACTCTACCACGCCCGAAAACAATTACGAGCACCTGCAGGGCACCAGCATGGCTGCACCTGTAGCAGCCGGTATCGCAGCCGTTATTATGTCTTATTTTCCTGAACTCACTGCCGTGGAAGTAAAAGACGTTTTGCGCCAGTCCGTGCGGCAGTTCGATGGACTGGAAGTATCGCAACCCGGAGGCAAAGGCAAAGTAGCCTTTAGCGAACTAAGCAACAGCGGTGGATTGATCAACGCCTACGAAGCCGTGAAGAAAGCCCAAAGCTACCGTCAGCAGAAAGTGGTGAAGTAAATAAACCTCTGGTTGCTGCTATATTTTGAGATGGATTCTATAAATATCAGACGAAGTGAGGTAAGTGCAACTGCTACTTTTTCTTTTTGAAGCGGTGCAGCATTTCGTACTTGATTTCGATTTTGCCCTCCTCGTTTTCGCGTGCACGCAAAAAAACGCTGGGCCCCACTTTGGCATCCGTACCCACTTTCTCAGGAACAAACTTCTTATCGCGTTTCTTCAGATTGCTTAACGGTATCTGCACCAGCAAATCTGTTTTGTTGCGCAGGCTGTACACACCTTCCACAAACAACCCCAACACACTCGATTGTATCTCCATTCTTTCAATCTCTATTTCACGGCTCTTGATGTAAAACCGGCTCTCGATCTGCGCAAATTTCACATCAGAGAAATCCCTGCGCTTCAACAAAAAATTACTCAACGATTGAAAAGCCGGTAAATCGTGGAGGGCGCCTTTTTTAACTGTTGCGCGCACAGGCCCCCAAAAACTTCCCGGCACAAACTCAAAGTCTTGATTGACCCGTGCACCCAGTTTTACAGAAATGCTCACCGTACCTTCCAGGTTTTTGTGGATAATTTGCTTCTGGTGGAAATTGTCGAACGCGCGAAACAGCGAGGCGATATTTACATTTTTAGTGTAAGCAGTCAGGTACATGGGGTGCTCATTCGCATCGAGGTCTTTCATCAGGAAACTGGCATCCAGCGCTCCTCCGGCAAACTGCATGGTCATGCGGTTGGCTTCCAACTTATTCTGCCCCACTTTTAATTCGCCCTTCAGTTGCCGGGCTGTAAAGCTGCCGCGCTTGAGCTGTGCAATATCCAACTCAACCTGCACCTCCAACGTGTTCAATACCTCTTCCACCCAATCGGTTACACGCTGACGGGCTGCCTTGCGCGCACGCGCTGTTATTTTCTTTTTGGGAGCGGTGCGTTTTCCCAGCAAACTGTTCAAATCTATTTGGGGCGATTGCACCGAAAGCTTGATGAAGGCCTTCTCCGTAGGTACAGTAAAAAATGGCACGTAATTGCCTACCAGTCCAGACAGGCGCAACTGGTTGTTGCCACTGGATGCCGACAGTTCATCCAACCACACAGAATCTTGCGTAAAGCGAACCTGCGTCTGCACATCTTTAAAAACAAGTTGCCGCGGCAGCCAATGTATTTCTGCGTCTGATACTTCCAATGCACCGGCCAGTTTGCCGTAGTAACTAACAGCAGCCGTGTCCAGGTATTCGCTCAGGGTTCCTTCATAGTGAAACCGCGAATGAAAATTTCCCTTCTCAAACTGCACCTGGGTACTGTCTACCCATTGGTTCAGCACAGGCAGCGCAAAGGTGTGCTCGGCATTCAAAAACAATTGTAGCGCTTCCGTGTCGCGCAGGCGCACATCGCCCGCAAAAGGCAAACCGTTGTGTATGGCAGTTACGTTAGCAAGTGTAATTTCCGTGTTCACATCACCCGGCTCTAACAGTGTATCTGCCCGATTGGTGAAAGTGCCTTGTGCCGTCAGGTTTTCAAAATGCAACGGACCACTCCGCACATCGTTGTCCGAAAAATCGAACTTCATCTCCACTACGGGTTCTGCGGCTATGCCCACAGGGGCATCGATGGCAATGGCATAACGAAAAGGATTGGCAATATCAATGTCGTTTAATACTGTTGCCAACCCATCAGGCAGTACGCGCAAGGCCTCGCGGTAGTCTAAACTTTCGCAGCCAATGCTGAGTTTCAGGCGGCCGGAATCTGGCGCATGCAGCGCCCCGTTGAGGGTGAGTAAGGATTTTTCCAATTGCAGCTTGCTGGAATCGAAATAAAAAACAGGGCTGCCGCGCGGGTGAACCATTTGCAACTCCAGGAAAGCATGGGTTTCGTGTAGAAAGGTGCCCTTACGGGGATTCAAGATCAGCTCTTGAAACAGCACATCGCCCACTAAACTTTGGTGCCACAACGAATCGGAAGTATGGAACTGACTTTGTGCCTCTTTGAACAACACCCCAAAACGTTTGTTGCGAAGGGAGTCCACATAACGCAGGCGCACCTGCTTCAGGTGTAGCAATCCATCTGCCAGCACTGCTACATTTGTGTTAGCCCCATTAGGTTCTCCACTGGAGTCTCTTTTGATTAAACCCTGCAGGTTGGTCACTCCGTTGCTGCCACGCCAGATAAAAAGTTCTGCTTCATTGATATGCACCGATTGAAAACGCACCTGCTTGCGCAGCAGCGCCATCAAGTCGACCGATACATACATACGTTGTGCATGCAGTAATGGCTGCTGGGTAGTGTCCCGGCCGGTTAACGTTACGCCTTCCAGCCGCAGCGAAACCTGTGGAAAGGTGGCCCAAAAGGCGAGGTCTGCATCGGCCATCTCCACGTGGCCATTCAGCCGTGCCGACAACTGTGCATTGATTTGCTGCACAATCTCCTTCCGGTAATAGCCCGACACCAGCCAGGCTGCTGCCAACACCAAAGCGCAGGCGATAGTGAAGTAGAGAAGAATTTTGCGCAGCATAGAACACTAAAAATAAACAACTGCGGAAGAAAGGAAAAATAGATCAACCCGTTTAAAAGGCAACAAAACCAATGCAAATAAAACTTTAAGAGCGAGCCGGATGAGCCATTGATTGCTTTATTTAAAGCAACAGGTCGGATGGATTTTGACGGCTATCCCAATCTCTTATAATTTGAATCTTGTCTTCTGCAATGCGATAGAAAAGTTTGTAACTCTTCACCACTTTTACCCTGATACCTGGGTAGTCTGTTTCTGTACCTATTTCCGGAAATTCAGCCATTAACCTGGCTGCTTCATTAAAGAGAGTCTCCAACTTCTTACTGAAAGAATCAGACTTGTTATGCTCAACCCAAAAATGATAAATCCTAAATCTGTCTTCAATGGAAGTGTACGTCCATTCTATTTTTTTAGCCATTCACGGATCATATTGTCTGCAGTCTCCGATGAATAAACCTTGTTGCGCTGAATGTCCTTCAATCCGATATCAATCGCGTTGCGTTCCTCAACCGTTAGCCGATAGTCAGCGTCCATTTCAGACTCCAAATCAACTAACTTGTAAATTTCCACCAAGATGGCTTCATCCTCTATGGTGTTTATTTTACTTATTATCTGAGATTTTAACTCCGAAGTTGACATATGCCTTTTTTCTGATATTTAAATATCGCTCATCTTTCTGCTTAAAACAACCGGCCCTTTAAAAATGAATGCACTCACCTCAATCACTCCTGCGCGTAAGCAACACCACATTTTCCACGTGCACGGTGTGGGGAAACATGTCCACCGGTTGAATGGCCTCGATGGAATAGCGGGCATCTAAAATCTTCAGGTCGCGGGCTTGCGTGGCCGGGTTGCAACTTACATAGACTATCCGTTGCGGGGCTGCCTTCAACAGCATCTGGCACACATCTTCATGCATGCCGGCCCGGGGCGGGTCGGTAATTACTACATCAGGCCTGCCGTGCGCATCTAAAAACGCATCGTCCAGCAGGTCTTTCATATCGCCAGCAAAGAAAGAAGTGTTGGTAATGTTGTTCCACTCGGCATTTACGCGGGCATCTTCCACTGCGGCCTCCACGTATTCAAGGCCCACCACGTGCTTGGCCTGGCCTGCGACAAAACAGGCGATGGTGCCGGTGCCGGTGTACAGGTCGTACACGTGTTCTTTTCCCGTAAGGGCGGCCATCTCCCAGGCTACCCTATACAACGCATGGGCTTGTTGCGAATTAGTCTGGTAAAACGATTTGGGGCCTACACGGAACCGAAGGCTGCCCGAGCCATCGGGGCGCGGCATGGCTTCTGTGATATAGGGATTTCCTTTCCAGCAAACGATGTCAAGATCGTGAAAGGTATCGTTACGCTTGCCGTTAATAATGTAATGAATGGAAGTAGCCTGCGGAAAACGGTCGGCAATGGTTTGTAATACTTTTTCGATCCACTCCATCTGGTCGTACGTAACCTGCAATATCACCATCACCTCACCGGTGCTGGCTGTGCGGATGGTGAGTGTGCGTAAAAAACCAATTTGTTTGCGCAAGTCGAAAAAGGGTATGCCCTCGCGTTGTGCCACCTCCTTCACCGCCAGCCGTATGGCATTGGAAGGATCGGCCTGTAGGTAACATTCTTTCACATCAAACACCTTGTCGTACATGCGCGGCAAGTGATAGCCCAGAGCAGGCTCACCAAAAGGAACCACCGCAGCCATTTCTTCTTTGGTAAGCCAGCGGCTGGCAGAGAATGTAAAATCTAATTTGTTACGGTAGTGCTCTGTTTGGGCAGATCGCAAAATCGGTCGCAACGGTGGCAAGACCAGTCCACCAATGCGCTGCAGGTGATCGGCCACCTGCTGTTGTTTGTATTCCAACTGCGTATCGTAGGCAATGTGTTGCCACGAGCAGCCACCACACAAACCAAAGTGACCGCAAAATGGCGTTTGCCGCGCAGGCGACAGCGACCGAATCTGCACCACACGCCCTTCCAGAAAAGCACTCTTTATCTTCGTCAGCTCCACGTCTACCACATCGCCCGGTGCACCCCCCGATATAAAAATCACCAGTCCGTTCAGTCGGCTGATGCACTTGCCCTCTGCGGCCATACCCTCAATACGCACGTTTTCCAGCACTTCGCCCTTCTTCATGTCGTCCAATCGGTTACTTATTCGCTGTTTATTCGTTTTAAAGAGCGCGAAATTACTCAATAAAGGGGGGTTTCGCAGCACAACCTCTTTTGCTATATTTCCCCTCCTCAAGCTAAACTATGAAGCGAGTTCTATTGGTGTTGTTCTGTGTGTTGGCGTTTCCAGTGGTGGCATCGCATATTGTGGGTGGCGAATTCGAATTGATACACCTGTCGGGCAATCTGTACCGCCTTAACCTCATCATCTATTTCGACAAGATCAACGGTACACCGGGGGCCAAAGACGATGGTGTGAACTCACCACGCGCTACTATCTTCCGCAAAAAAGACGGTGTGCAAATGCAAACCGTAACGTTGCTGCTCACCGAAGAATCGGCTGTGGCCTACACACAACCCGAATGCTCGAATGACGGGTTAAAAACAGATCGTCTTTATTACACTTCCCTCATCTCATTATCGCCAGCAGTCTACAACGACCCGGAGGGCTACTACATCTCATGGCAGCGATGCTGCCGCAATTACCAGATCGACAATATTTTCAGTGACAACCCGCAGGGAAGTTCCAACTCCCCAACATCTGCCGGACAGACCTTTTACCTCGAGTTTCCGCCCGTTGTAAAAAACGGCCAGCCATTTATTAATTCCTCCCCTCGCCTGTTTCCGCCCCTCAGCGACTATGCCTGCCCCAACCGGTTATATTATGTGGACTTTGCGGGAATAGACGATGATAATGACTCACTGGTTTATTCCCTGGTAACGCCACTCAACACCACCGTTGCTACCGCCTTGCCGCCAGCCTCCCCTGCACCGTACCCGGAAGTACTTTGGAAGCCGGGCTTCAGCCTCGACCGTGTGATGAGGGGTGCACCCGACCTGAAAATTTCTAAAGAGGGTCTGCTAACGGTAACCCCAACGTTGCTGGGCCTCTATGTTTTTGCTGTGAAGGTAGAAGAATACCGTAACAAGGTGAAGATTGGCGAAAGCAGGCGCGACTTCCAAATGTTAGTGACCGATGCCTGCCCTGATTCATCGCCTCCAAAAATTGTAGGCAAGAAGCTGGCCGATGCAGATTTCACCTTCGATGGCACCATGAGTGTTTCCTTCCCAGCCTCCACCACCGATGATAACCGCAAGATTCGCGTGCGCATTACCGACCCCGATGCCAGTAAGGCCGAAGACAACTTTACTGAGCGTGTAAGCATTCGCGTAGTACCCATCAACTTCAAAACCAGCACATTAAAAGAAGATATGTTGCCCACCGTAACGTCTGCGGTACTGCGCAACGGTAGCTCAGCCGAGTTCGACATCCGCTTTCCGCAGTGCCCCTACTTTATTGGTGGCCCCTACGAAGTAGGCATCATCGCCATGGACGATGCCTGCAGCCTGCCCTTGCTCGATACGCTGCGCGTAGCGGTAAACGTGGAACCGCCTCCCAACACCAAGCCGCAGTTCATCACACCCAATGTAACCGATGTGTTGCAAGAGGGCGACACGGATGCATGGAATTTCGAAGCGATTGATGCCGATGGCGATAAACTTTCCTACTTCATTCTCACCAATGGCTTCAGCATGGCCGATGCCGGCATGAAGGCCACCGTTACCTCTACCGTTACCGATCTGAACCAGGGTGAATTCAAAGGTTCACTGTCGTGGGATGCCTTCTGCGATATCTACAACTTCACCAACCGCACCAGCTTCCAGATACAGATTCTGGTAGACGATGACGACCTCTGCAAAATCAATCCCCCCGATACGGCTACCTTCAACCTGGCCGTCAACTTGCCGGGCAATGCCGACCCGTTAGTGGATACCGATCTCAATGCCGGCTACGATGCGCGCGAAATCAACCTCGAACAAAAGCTCAACACCGACTTGGCCTTCAACGTAATCGGTCAAGACCTGGTGGACAACGACCAACTGGTACTCTTCCTGCGAGGCGCTGACTTTAAGCCCTCCGATTACAACATGACGTTCCCGCTGCAACTGGGTCGGGGTAACCTGCAATCCGCTTTCAACTGGAACTTACGCTGCGATAAAATCAACCTGTCGCAAAAAGACCTGTTCAGCCTCCAGTTCATCGTGCTCGACAGTGCCAACAAATGCCGCCTGCTCAAAGCCGACACGGTACACGTGCGCGTAAAAGTGTTGCCTGCCGACAACGCCCCTCCTCAGCTAACAGTGGCCAGCCTGAACGAACGTGTTCCCTTCACCAACAACCAACTCACCGCCTTTTTGGGTGAGAGTATCAACCTGGAACTGACCGGCCTCGATGCAGACGCCTTTCCTGACAAAGATCCGCTCACCATCGAATTGATTGAAGCTGCAGGTGATCAGCAACCTGAAGGCTTCAGCTTTGCCCCTGCCACCGGCACCAGCGGCCTCACGGCCTCCTTTTCGTGGAGCCCCGACTGTTCCATCTTTCAAAACGAGGTGTTCGAAAACAAATACCGCTTCGCCTTCCGCGTGCGCGACCAACGCTGCGGCCTGGTGGAGGCAGATACCGTAACGATTGATGTTACCTACAAAGATTACGAGGGGGGCGTGCTCTTTGGCGATCCGCCCAATGTGTTTACACCCAATGGCGATGGCTTCAACGATTACTACGCCATGGAGAAAATAGATGCTACGACAGGTGAACTGATTAACCTCATCCCTCCCGACAATTGCACGGGGTCTTTTGTGCTCTTCCAAATCATCAACCGTTGGGGCAAGGTGGTGTTCGAAAGTACCGATCGTAATTTCAGATGGATACCCAAAAACGAACCTGCTGGTGTGTATTATTATTATTTGAAGTTCACCAACCGCGAATACCGCGGCAATGTGTCGATGCAGTATTGACGCCTCCCCTCCCTGGTGGTAAGGCCTCCCCCTCCCCCCTCCATGGGAGGCGACTATTGGAGGCAACTATAAAAAACAACCAATCAGAGGCAGAAAGTCCTCGAGCGCCCTGCGAGAGGCCCCCTTGCTATGAAATGCAACGCATACACATCTTCAATAATAAAAAGTGCGTGCGAACCTTTACGGGGGCTTCTCACTTCGTTCGAAGACCCTTGCTTTTTTAAGAATGTGTACAAACTATGGAATGCAAACTTTCAAATACCAAAGTCCTCGAGCGCCTCGCGAGAGGCCCCTATACTATGAAATGCACCAAATAACATGAATAACCAAATCTCTGTAGCTTTGCCTAGGTAATTCTATCTCTGCGAAATACTGAATCATGCAAAGTGGCGGAGCGGTGTACATATTAACCAATAAGCATCATACAGTATTCTATACCGGGGCGGCTTTCGATATACAGGCAAGAGTCAAAGAACACATCAACCATTTCTATCCAAAGAGTTTCACGTCAAAATACAATTGTAACAAGCTGGTCTACTTCGAATTGGTGGGATCGATGGACGAAGCTTTTGCAAGAGAACGTCAAATCAAAAAGTTTTCAAGAAGTAAAAAAATAGAACTGATTCAACTAACTAATCCCAATTGGATGGACTTGTATGAATCGGAAGTAAAATTCTGGTGATAGCTACATGCAATAAACACCAACCTATCCAAAACAGAAAGTCCTCGAGCGTCTCGCGAGAGGCCCCCTTACTATGAAATACACACCATCAAAAGCTTAAACCACTCAATCAAAAATGGCGCGTGCGAACTATTACGGGGGCTTCCTGCCAAAGGCAGGCAGAGGCTCACTACGTTCGAAGACCTATGCGTTTTTGAGAAAGAGTACATAAGTATCTCCCCCCTCACAAACCCACCGGCAACACCTGGCTCTCCTTCACATAAGCCTCGTGCCCTTGCCAGTTTACCTTCAGCCACACATCGTGGCGGCCGGCCACCTGAAGCCGATGGCCCGATGTGAGTATCGCCTCCACCTTGGCGCCCGAAGAAGGGCCACTCATTACATACACCGGTGCCTGCGTAACAATGCCATGCGCAGGCACAGCCGGGTACACACCCACGCCCAACAGCAAAAGCAATGTGCACGCCAGCGCAGCAAAAGAACCGATGGGCCTGCTGCCCTGCCGCTGTTGCCGCACCATCAGCGCCAGACAAAATAGCGCCACGGCCGCCAGTGCCACCTGCAAGGGTACCGCATAGCGATGGAGCAGAGACAGCAACTTGTCGGCTGACGAAGTTTCATAGCCCTGCAAGCGGTTGCGCTGCGCCACCTCCTGCATGTGTGTGTGCACGCCCTCATCGTGGGTAAGCAGGTAGTGCATGTTCAGGTAATATAAAGAGCGCGCAGTGTGGCCCAGGCCCTCTTCAATGTAGGCCAGGCGCAGCAGCATGGCGGGCGAGTAATGATGTTGTGCCCACAGCTCCTGGTAGAGTGTGTGGCTCTGCGTAAACTGCCTGTTGGCAAAGAGCGAATCCGCACGCTGCAGTTGCACGGCAGGCTGCGCCAGTAAAGGCGAGGTGCCAAAGAAAAGAAGCCCTGCCGCAACAATTTTTAAACACCACTTTTGCATATAAATCGGATCGTGTTACCTTTGCGTCCTCAATTACGGAAAAGGCCACAAAACAGCCAAATTCGTGATAGGAACGGGAAAATTCACAGGCTGTACGGACAGTAAGTGGAGACCAGATTCCGTAGCTCAGTTGGTAGAGCAATACACTTTTAATGTATGGGTCCTGGGTTCGAATCCCAGCGGGATCACTGAAAGCCTTGAATCGGAAAAGATTCAAGGCTTTTTTCATTTTACAGTTGAACAATCAGTTGCACGACTGCACAGAAAAACACGATTACGTGGAATGTGAGCCAGGGCAATTGATAAACTTTATTCCAGGAATAAACCAAATGTTCAATTGTAAATATGAAAACTCAAAACTCACAAGAACCACTACATTCTCGGTTAGTCTCGCCAGCGCCAACATCTACATCACGAGACAATCAGTCAGTCAATTCGGATGGGCCGAGTCTTGCGGATTATATTTTTCTCCATGATGCTATTTCCATTGAGCGATCCATTAGCTCGCTACTTAAATATCGTAGCGAGTCATCAGAGCTAGAATTAAGTGATGAGGAATGGGATGTGGAAAAATGGGATCAGGAAATGAGTAGACTCCGATCTGAAACGAATCTTCTCCAGCATCTCGTATCGGAACCAATTCATAAGTCCCTTGAAAGAATAAGAACACATCAAATCAACATAGAACTCCAATCAGGTCACGAATCAGCTATGCATACCATATGTATACTCATGGAGCTGATTGAAAATGCAAAAAGAGATACTGAAGAAGAATTGAAAAACGAAATCACAATTTACATCACAAATTTCTTTACTCCTGCGGACCAAAGAAAAGCATTGAGAAAACGGATAGTCAATTATTCAGGACTGCTTCTTTTACTTCCGCAGTTGTATCAGGTTCGCGAGTTCATAAGCTTACCAAGTATTCTTAACGCAGCACAGACTGTAGAGCTGGCTCACTTCCTCTACTATGGTGGTTGCTTCAAGAAAGGTGTTGGCATTGGAAAAATTCGCAAAGATGTGGCACAGATGTTTGGTGTCGTCACCTCTGAATTGACTCTGAATACAATAGCGCATAGCAATGAACATCACAGAACATTCTTACTTCTTATTAAGAAGTTAATACAGAATTGCGAAATAGAACAGGACAAAAGAGAGAAAAAAAGATCCAACAAGAAAAAAACAAGTAAGATTGACAAAAAAAACTACCCTTTATAAAGGGTAATGGTTTTCTCATCTTATTAATGTTGTCTCAGAATTAACGCGCTACAACATGCAACAGTTACTGATTGTCGATCGAAATGACTTACGGAGTATGCTTGAAGAGATTGCAGAAAAGCTGAAGAAGTCCGACAAGACTAAAGAAAGTGCCTCAAAAAAAGAGACAGCTAAACGCAAAGTTTATCTGACCAGGAGAGAAGTAAGTAAGATGTTAAATATCTCTCTAGTTACGCTTGGAAAACGTCAGCGCGAGGGACTTCCGTCTATAGTTATCGGAAAGAGAAGACTCTATGACTTGGAGGCCGTTGAGAAGTATATCGAGTCCATACAGATTAACAATAAAAAATAGCCTGGTTGGCGCCAGGCTACTCTATTGTCTTTGAACTTCTTGAATTGGAACCTCAAGTGAGTTCAAAGATAAGGAACAACAGGTTTTAAACCAAAGTAATTTCTTATTGAATGAACACAACCCACGTAATCAATTTGCCACCGGTATACCGGTGCTCCATGTTAGATCAAGCACCAGTCCTTCCAGGATCTAACAGCTCTTAACAGCACTCAACCATATTTCCTTCTTCAATTCATTTCGCGAATGAACGAAGAAAACCATAACCCAGGTGACTCACAAAAGAGTCAACTCAGCTGACTATTGCCTAAACGGCATTTTTATTTCTGTGGTCAAAATTAGTTTACTGTTTGGGAAACCCTTCGACTGAAGAAGTTCCAATGTTTACCGTAGCAGTATTCTGCGACCCGAACTCAAGTACTTAAGAACGTTTCAAAAGTTAACTGCATGAAAGAACGAAGAGTCAATCGATTCGAGACGGCCAACCCCGACAGCGAGAATAGCAAGTTCAAGCATCTCATATTCTTTGAACTGAAGAACATAGTTCTCACTGGCTACTCTGGCAAAGTCGGAATGAAAGAAAAGGACAATGACATAGACAATTTCATCAACTACGTGCTTCGCTTGATGAAGAACCGGTACTACCCTGGCAGTCAAAGGGAGATTGAGTCAATCGAGTTTTACATCAATCGAGATAGCGAGCTGATTGTCACTCTTCAAAAAGGAAGTGCCTATTGGGAACCTAAATTCCTATTCGAGCCGAAGTGGAAGAAGGCTCAAGGTATCATTGAGAATATGTACCTCCTACTTGAGAGGGCTTGGCCATTGGTCCAAATCGAGGACAAACTAAAGATCAAATCAAAACCAAAGGTTGCATTCGACCCAACTGATCTAACACCACACTTTACCAGCGATAGAGCTTTAGCTCGTCACTGTGAAGAGTTGATTCGTAAGGGATACGCTCAGGGCGAAGTCGAATCATACCTACGGAACTACCGATCAAGATATTTTAACAAATAACAATCAACTAAAAACAATTATGGAAAAGAAAATCTATCTAGTCACACAATCGAAGGGCGGGTCTGGAAAATCCGTCCTCGCATTCATGCTAGCAGAGAAATACAAAGATGCAGTCATCCTGGATCTTGACGATGCAACAACAACTACCATGAAGCAACTTGCTTATCGAAAGCCGGTGAAAGTCTCTTTCATTGATCCCGTTACCGAAAGGATTGACAGAAGTGCTTTCAATAATCTTTTTGAAAGTACTATCGAAGCAAAGAGAGAATTGTTCATTGCGGATTTAGGTGCCAGTGTTGCCGAGCAATTACCCAAGTACTTCGCTATGAACGGGGTTGATAATATCATGGACATTCTTAATCCTTCCAAGATTCACCTTCAAATCGTTTGTGTTGTAAATGGTGGGAATAATTTCAAAGCCACTATGGACTATCTGGATGAACTAATTAATGCCTCAGAAGGAAAAATCAATATCAAAGTAGCTAGCAATGGGTTCTATCCCATGTCTGACGAACAAAAAGCAACCCTGATTAAGTATACATCAGATCACAAACTCCAGGTAATCAATTTTGACCTTGTTAAGGATAAAGGCGAGATGGCGCTACGCACTGTTGAAAACGTACTCAAAGATGGAAAGGGAATTACCGGGCTCAGTCCTTTCACAGCTATCTACTTCAAAAAACCAATCGAAGAACTTCATCTATAATCTGCCATGACTGAGAGAGAACAAAAGGAATTGCGCAACTACTGTGCTTTCATGCTAAAAGAATATGGATTTGACTTTGCTCCTACTGATCCAGTGGTGCCGGCACTCTACGTAATGCACAGAGAGATTCAAGTGAACAGAAAGAGTAATGACACCGTGTCAGCAGAAATCAAAGATGCCGTTGCCAAAATGAACTCAAAAGTGTTTCACTTCAATTCACCTGGTGAAGCGTGGAAATTTCAGATAGCGGGTTCTCTCAAATGGCTTTTCCTTGGGCTTTCAATCAATCTACTACTTTGGATTGCTTTGAAATGGTGGTCCGCTAACAATGACCTTGACGAAGCGCGGAAAATTATTCAATCCTCAGAAAGGATAAACTCTCACCTTTTGAACAATGTCAAGAGGGATGCCGATGGATTCATGTTCCTAGAATTCACTGAGGCAAAAGGGAATTCGATAAAGAACTTCATCGAATTTGAAAAGGTAAACTCCAAAACTGTTCGCGTTTATCTCGGTCAGAAAAAGTAAAGGGCCGATCCGGAAGATCGACCCAATGTGTAACATCTAACTTCAAACATCAAATGAAACACAAAACAAATCTACTTAAAATCTTTGTCAGAAAGGGCAAAGCATATCTCAGTTACGAAATTGTTTCGCACTTAAACCTAGCTCCAGGTGAACGACTAAGTTTTCAGAATCAAGAAAACAAACCGGTCCTCAAGATACACGGTCGATCAGACAAATCCGGAGCCAGGCTTCAGTTGGAAAATAGAAACGGAATGATTGGCTTCTTCGTCAAAATGAAAGAGTCACTTCCTGACGCTTGCTACATTTTCAACGCCAATGCCGGTGGAGAGGATTGTCGTGGCAATTACATCGCTCCTCTTCAACAGTCCCGTATTCAGAGAGTCCGGCAAGATTCTCTGCTCTATTGTTGAGCATACGTTTTTAAAATCCATATCACTACCGCATTAAATCAATCATTAACCTAAAAAAACTATGAAGACAAGAATCTCAATTTGGAAGATGGTGCAGGAAAGAATGAAATCATTCAACATCTATTCCTGTCTCGCAATGTTCGCATTCTGTTTGGCTATTAATGTGCCAGGTAACATAACTGCATTCTTAATCGGAATGAGTTTGCTATTCGCAATGATCACCGGGTTCACTTTAACGACCGATCGAGTTCGGTCGTTAAAGAAAATTGCAAAGACCGCCCTTACCGTTTGCTTGTTGATCGCCTCATATTCCAGCTACTCTCAAGCTGGAGTTGGCAAGGCCGTCCTTATTAAGCCTGGTGAGGTGATTGCAGAAGGAGATACAGTACAGCTCGTGAAGAGTACGCTGGGCAATTTGTACTCCCATATCACTTATAAGTACACCGGTGTGCCATCAATCATGATCAAACGGAAAGGTCCCGTTACATCTCAATATGATGGGACTGTTTTGTTTGTGGACAAGGTTGATCAAAAGACCGGTGTAATAACTCTTACCGGTGTACAATGGTACAAGTTTGAGTGCCAAGCGGTGAAGGCTTTTCAAGCTGGAGAGATTATCAAATTCAAAAAGAATAAATAAAACCCCAAATCATTATGAAAGAATTATTAGCTATTCTCTCACTGCTTGCAGCGAATGTATCGTTGGCCCAAGTAAGTGTTGTTTCCGCACCAGTGCTAGAGATTGAGGCCAGTACTCAGACGGGAATTATCACGCAACAAAACGCAATTATGTCAACAATGAATGGTGTGATCACCGCTTTGGAGAAGGCAGACCGGGAATACAAGTCTGCAATGCAAAAGGCTACCTGGTTGAGAAATCTTCAAACAGCAGGTCGCATACTTTACATGGTTGAAAACCTTGTCTGCACTTCAAAGAATCTTTCTGTTCGCATGAATTCAATTGGGCGCAGTAGCTGTTTAATGACTTATCGATTCGACATGTCGATCATTA
>CAZRQK010000069.1:0-17549 GCA_964602295.1 uncultured Ohtaekwangia sp. | reverse complement strand
GCATTATTGTTTGTTAGCAGAAAACCGAGGGCAGGCGCGTTCGCTGCTGCCTGCCCCGGCTTCCAACGCTACGGCTTATGGCTTATCCCACCAAACGGGTGTGTTCAAATCATCTTGCCCCTGGCGGGCAACAGCTGCGGTGCGACCGGCTGCATTGAGCGATTGCTCCGACAATGGATAGATAAATCTAACCGGTATTCTGTCATCATTCAGGTTGCTGGCCGCGGGCAATAATGTTGGTATACCGGTTCTGCGCCAGTCGAACCAAGCTTCCAGTCCGTTGAAAAACAGAGCCACCCACTTCTGTGTACCAATCTTTTCTAGTTTCTCCGCTGAGGTACCTGTGTAAGCCACGGCAGGTTGCACGAAATAATCGGCCGGCACATCGAGGTTGATGCCATATTCTGCAGGCACAATGCTTCGGTAATAATCGAAGTTGGCCTCGATGCCATTGAGATAATAAGCCTCTGCCTCTCCCGTGGTGATCAAGTTCTTTTCGCGTGCTTCTGCCAGAATAAATTGCAATTCAGCATACGTCATGATGAGTCCACGCGATGCGTTGGCTACAGGCGCAGGCTGCCCTGCATCTGCGCAAACCAGACAAGCAAAAGTTAAACCCACACGCGACACGTTTTGCGGACCTCCGTTGTAGCTCAACGCTTGTGTATCTTCCAATCCATTCGGAATACCTTCAATGCGAGGCGTGCCATCACCTACCGACTTTTGAGTAGGTCTGGCAAACACCGACAGACGTGGATCGTTCCATGCGGCCAATTGATCACCCATGGTTTTGCTCAGACGGAATTCGTCAAAAGAGCCCACACGGGTAGTGTACAAAGGCCACTGGTTGGGTGCCGATGCCTGGTACACCAATTGTGCATTGTCGGCATTGCTCTCAAAAATCGGGTTAGTCGAGGGGTTGCCTACAATGGCCTGCATGTCTGCTCCCACATTGCGTTTATTGGATATGCGCATGAGGTAACGTAAACGCAGCGAGTTGGCAAACTTCTTCCACTTTTGTACCGAGCCGCCAAACAGAAGATCGCCACCGATGGCCTCTGCGCTGGTGCCCAGCAAGGAATTGGCACGGGCCAGATCGGCCAAAATGCCGTTGTAAATCTCTTCCTGCGAATCGTATTTGGTTTGATAGATGCCTGCTGATTTCCCCTTGATCGCCTCGGAATAAGGAATGTCGCCATAGGCATCGGTGGCCAAAGAGAACATCCACGATTTCATTATCAGTGCCGCACCCAGGTAATTGTTCTGTACGGGTGTTGCCTTTTCTGCAATGTCTATGATGTTCTGCACATTACGCATGTTGCCGTACACATTGTTCCATACGCCATTCAGCTCTCCCCACAAGTAACGGTCTTCATTCACAAACTGAATCTTGGCGGTGTGCTGCACCACAATATTGCCAATGCCCCAAGCTTCACCTACCTGGCTGTTCACCATGTTGCGTATCACACCCGACAACAAAAGATCGGGTGTTACTGTGGTAGCTACGTTGGGATTGGTATTGATATCTTCGAAATCCTGGTCGCAGGCGGTACTTACTGCCAGCAACGAGAACACAATCAAAATCTTATTCAATTTTTTCATACACATTAAGGGGATGGTCGGTGATTAGAATTTGATACCTATATTGAAACCATAGCTGCGCGAAGAGGGAATAGACATGTACTCTATACCCGGCAACGCGGTGCCTCCGGTAAATGACATCACTTCCGGATCAATGTGCGGTACATCCGTCCACAACGCCAGGTTTCTGCCTACCAGAGTAATCGTTACACTGCGGAAGGGCGTTTTGCCAAACACTTTATCGGGAATGGTATAACCCAACTGCAATTCGCGCAATTTCACAAACGATGCATCATAAATAACTCCCTCGGCAATGTTACGTCCACCTGTCCAGGCGGTGTGCCACTGACGTGGTAATACCCTGCGATCGTTTACCCGGAAAGTGCCATCGCCATTTTGCTGCACACCTTCACCAATTACATAAGTTCCCTCTGGTGCATTCAACAATTGAGGATCGTTCACTACCGAAGCCTGTGGGTAGTAACCATTCTCGCGACCCTCCAATGTTTCAACAATGATACCCCCTTCACGACCAACTGTCTGAGTTTCGGAATATACCTCTCCACCCTGGCGGATGTCGACCAAGAAGCCCAAACGGATGCCTTTGTACTGGAAGCTATTGTTAATGCCCGCCAACCAATCGGGGTTGTAGTTACCCAACTTAATGCGGTCGGTGGTGCGGATGGGACGGCCCTGTGCATCGAATACCATCTGGCCTACAAACTGTCCGGTAGCATCGTAATATGGCTTGGCAGGATCTGCATTCTGCACGCGCGCGAAGCCAATACCATACATATCGCCCATGCGTTCCCCTACCCTCGCCTCAATGCTCACCCTGCGGCTCGCCATCACAAAATTGGTGAGGCCATCCGACAGCGATACTACTTCACTGCGATTACGCGAGAAGTTAACATCTAAATTCCATTGGAAACCATTGGCCATCTTCACGGGGATGGTATTCAACATGATTTCAATACCTTGATTTTTGATCTCGCCCGCATTGATAGAACGACTGCTATATCCGCTGGTGTTCGTTAAGGGTATATTCAATATCTGGTTCTTAGTGAGAGTTTGGTAATACGTGAAATCCAACCCCACGCGGTTGCCGAAGAAGCGCACATCAAAACCTCCTTCATAAGAAGTGCTGATCTCAGGCTTCAGACTGAAGTTCGCCAACCGGTCTGTTTCGCCATATACCTGCGAAGAACCAAAGGGATCGCTCGGATTATAGCTTTGTGTAAATGTATAAGCGTCTGTATCGTTACCCACTTGGGCCACACTTGCACGTAACTTGGCAAACGACAAGAAATCAGGTGCCTGAAACATGTCTGAAATCACGGCACTCAAAGCAGCCGAAGAATAGAAATAAGAATTGTCTTCCGAACCAATGCCAGCATCTTTCAATGCTTGTGGCAGCGTAAGCGCACTCGACCAATCGTTGCGTGCCGTCAGATCCAGAAAGAGTACGTTGAGATAACCCAACTGTGCCGAAGCATACAAGCTGTTGATACGCTTCTCTACATCGCTTTGCGAAGATTGCAAAGGAGCACGGAAGTTAGTGAGGTTGTAGATACCTGGAATATTTAACTGGGGTGCATTGATCTCCAAAAACTCAGAGCGCTGGCGCAACTGGTTTCCTCCCAATGATGCACCCAACGTAATTTTAGAGGGAACAATCTCGCGGTTCAGGCTCAACAAAAAGTCGGAGTTGCGCTCTTCAGTGGCAATATTGGCTTCGCGGTATTGCCCGAACGGGAAGCGCTGGCTGCTAAAGGCACGCTTGAATGTTCTGCGTTCCTTTCCGTAGTCGGTAGCTGTGCGCAGCTGCAAACTCAACCATGAATTAAAATTGTACTTCAACGATACGTTGCCTACCACACGGTTTACATACTGCCCGTTGGTATTTTCATACATGGTGAAGTACGGATTGTCGTGGTAGTTGTAGTTGAAGTTATACTGACGCAGTCCTTCCAGGCCGGGCATCCAGTAATCTTCCAGTGCAGACATATCGACCGAACGTGGCAACCAACAATTGAACAGGTACATGATGTTTTCCGTACCGTAGCTGATGGAAGGCCGGTTGTCGCTTTCGCTCTGGATGTAGCTTACAAAAGCACGGGCCGAAAACTTATCGGTAAGATTATAACCGCCTCCGAAAGACACGGTATTTCTGCGCAGGTCTGTGTTTGGCACCGTACCTGTTTGATCGAGGTTGGTGTACGACAAGCGGAAGTCGCCTGCACTGTTGCTTCCCACCAGGGCCACATTGTTTGTTAATGTACGACCTACCTGAAAGAAATCTTCTATCCCATCCGCATCGTTCAACCACGGAGTCGGTGTAATCACACTACCTGCGGGTGCATTCAAATCACCGCCTCTGAAATCAATAGCCTGGCCATTTAAGGTTCGTGGCGAATTGAATTGCGGATAATTTTGCCCATTGAATGCCGGGCCCCAGCTTTCATCCACGCCATCGGTCAAACCTGCACCGCCACCATTCACGAAGGCGAAGTCGCCACCGTTGCCATTACCCTGTCCGTACACATTTTGATATTCGGGCAAGCGCAACACACTCTCGAAAGTAGTGTTGGAGTTGATCTCTACTCCTATTCCTTTGCTGCCTTTGCCCGATTTGGTGGTGATGACAATTACGCCATTCGCAGCGCGCGAACCGTACAATGCCGCGGCCGCAGCACCTTTCAACACTGTCATCGATTCAATATCATCGGGATTGATGAACCCTGCGCCATTGCCAAAATCTACTTCCAGGTTTCCACGCCCCGAAGCGCCCGTAAATCCGTTGCTGATGGGTACGCCATCAATTACATACAACGGTTGGTTTTTATTCAGGTCTACCGAGCGCTCGCCTCGGATCGTAACCCGTGCAGAACCACCTACGCCCGAATTGCTGCCCACTACAGTAACACCAGCTATTTTTCCTGCCAACTGGTTCACTACATTGGTTTCGCGTGCCGTTGTCAGGCTTTCATTCGATACCGTCTGAAGTGCATAACCCAAAGCCTTCTTTTCTTTCTCGATACCCAAGGCGGTCACCACCACTTCAGAGAGTTGGCGCGCATCCGACTTCAGCACAATATTAAATTGCGCCTGTGAACCTACCACCTGCTCTTGCGGTTCGAAGCCAACAAAAGAAAATACCAGCACACTTGATTCGGAAGGCACTTCAATGGAGAAGTTTCCGTTAGCATCCGAAATGGTACCAGTAGTAGTTCCCTTCACCAGAATATTTACTCCGGGCAGTCCGCTTTGGTCTTCACCCGAAATTACCCTACCGGTTACGTTGCGCTGCGCAAAAGCTGCAGGCGCCAGCAGCAAAACAAACCAGAATAGGCCTGCCTTCAGCAAGCCATACCCAGGTGTCATCGTGCGTAGATGTCTCTTCATAAATAAATGTTTAATGGGTTTGGTGTTTATTGATGCCCCAAAAATTGAAAGCTGCTTTGACGATGGCTTTAGTGAAAAATTACGGCCACATTAAATAGTAGGCAGTGTACAGGGCCGCAGGTAACGAATTGATAAAACAGGTTGGTAAAATGTTGGATTACCATTGTGCCTCAGCACACAACCCGCTTAACAATTCATTCATATAAACAAAACCCTGAAAAATTCATGGCGCGAAAAAAATGGTGAATGTTTACATCAAGTAAACTTCCAACCATGACAGACGCAGAACTATTGCCGAAAGTGGCCAAGAAAATAAGACTGATACGCGTAAGGAAAAATCTGACGCTCCAGGATGTAAGCCGCCAGGCCAACATCAGCAAGGGACTGCTATCCAAGATTGAAAACTCGCGCACCGTACCCTCGCTGCCCGTATTTCTCAGTATTGTGAACTCCCTGCAGGTACCCCTCACCGATTTTTTTGAAGGACTGGAATTGCCAAACGGAAAAGACTACCTGTTAATCCGACCTTCCGAGCAGCAGGCTTTGCAGAAAGAAGAGCGCGAAGGATTCGACTACAAGTTAATCTTCGGACAAACCATTTCGGCAGCTACCATGGAAGTAGCATTGCTCACCGTGCAACCTGGCGCCAAAAGCCGCCTCACCACTACCGATGGTTATGAGATGAAGTACATGCTCTCTGGCGCCTGCGATTATTATATTGGTGAAGAGCACATTACGCTGGAAAGCGGAGATGCCATCTACTTCGATGCTTCCAAACCGCACATGCCTGTTAACCGGGGTAAAGAGCCGGTGGTGATGCTGGTGATTTATTTGTTGACGATGAAGTAGAAGCATTTCAAAAACAAATTCAACCGTGCGAGCAAGGCATGCACATGTATACTTAAAAAAATTCTTTTGAAAAATTTAGCCCAATGAACGCAAAATCGATTAAATCAAATTGATCAATTAGGCAAAAATGAACACCTGCTCTATCAATCCATACACGGGATCTAACCACTTTATGACACCAGCATCGCGAGCGTTCTTTTGACGCATGCCTGGTCTTTATCCACTTCTCTTTCTTCTACGCAAAATTATTTTTCTTCCGTTCCCCGGGGCGAACGTAGCATTATAGCATAACACCTAAAATGAGAGAAAATTATCGCAATTCTAACAGACGCGACTTTAATTTCGCCATGCCCGTGCTGGCTTTCTCCAACACAAACTCCAGGCGAGGTACGTGATACACCTCCGGCTTTTTAGGATCAATCAGAAATTTAGGTACTTCTGTTCTCACATAGTCGATTAGACCCGCTGCCGGGTACACTAACATAGAGGTACCCACGACCAAAAAAATATCTGCGTCACTCGCCAGGCTGGCCGCTGTGTCCATCAAGGGCACCATCTCACCAAACCAAACGATATTGGGTCGCAATTGCGAGCCGCGTTCGCATCGGTCGTCCAGATTCAGTTGCCAGCCTTGGATAGGATAAACAAGAGCAGGATCGAGTGTGCTGCGCGACTCGAACAAACTGCCATGTAGGTGAATTACCTTAGAAGAACCAGCCCGTTCGTGTAGATTATCTACATTCTGTGTTACGATGGTCACATCGAAATAGGATTCCAGTTCGGCTAAAATTTCGTGGCCACGGTTAGGCTTTACCTCCAACGCCTTTTTTCTACGTTGGTTATAAAACTCCAGCACCAGTGCTGGGTCTTTGCGCCATCCTTCGGGTGTGGCTACATCTTCCACACGGTGGCCCTCCCACAAGCCGCCCGCATCGCGAAAGGTGGGTATACCACTTTCCGCACTTATTCCGGCTCCCGTTAGCACAACGAGTTTCTTCATCAGTCGACTTGTTTGGCGATAGAGATCGTTCTGACGCCAGGGTAAAATCTATTTCTTCTTTTTTGGTGCGGCTTTTTTGGCGACTGGCTTTCGGGCTACGGTCTTTTTAGCTGCTGCCTTCTTCGCCACTTTTTTAACCGCTTTGGCTGCTACTTTTTTAGGTGCCGCTACGGCAACTTCCGTTTCTTTCTTCCTGGTAAACCTACCGAACCTGCCACGCCTTTCGGGGGCGGCCTCAGCCAATGCCAGGCATTCTTCTAGCGTAAGCGCTTTGGGATCTTTGTCCTTCGGTATCTTTACATTTTTTGCTCCAGCTTTGATGTAGGGACCGAAACGACCATTCAAAACCTGCACTTCTTCATTGCCGTCAAAGGCTTTGATCAGTCTGTTCGCATCAGCCTCACGCTTAGCCTGAATCAACTCAATGGCTCTTGCCGAAGTGATGGTGTAAGGGTCTTCTCCCTTCGGAATGGAGACGAATTTTTTATCGTGCAAAACATAAGGACCGAACCTGCCAATATTGGCTACAACAGGCTTTTCTTCGAAAGCTCCCAAATCGCGCGGCATCTTCACTAATTCCAGCGCATCTTCCAAAGTTATGTTTTCTATAAACTGGCCTGGGCGCAGCGCAGCAAATTTCGGCTTTTCGCCTCCGTTGTCATCGGGGTTTTCCCCCAACTGAACATAGGCGCCAAAGCGTCCTAACTTTACATACACATTCTTGCCCGTTTTCGGATCTACCCCCAGCTCTTTGCTCTTGTTCTGAACAGACGAACGCTCAACCTGCTCCGTCTTGGAAACAGTTTTATGAAAGGGTGTATAAAACTGATCGAGCATCTTCTGCCATTTCAGTTTTCCACTGGCTATTTCATCAAATTCTTGTTCAATTTCTGCAGTAAATGAATAGTTAGTGATATCCGGAAAGTGTTCGACCAGGAAATCGTTCACAATCATTGCGATGTTGGTGGGAAACAATTTGTTGCTCTCCGCACCGGTTGTCTCTGTATGTGTGGCAGCACTTACTTTATTCTCTTTTAAAGTGTGCACCTGGTAAGCCCGCTCCACTCCTTCTCTGCTCTCCTTCACCACGTAACCACGCTTTTGAATCGTGGAGATGGTGGGTGCGTAGGTGGAAGGGCGACCAATGCCCAGTTCTTCCAGTTTCTTCACCAAACTCGCTTCTGTATAGCGGGCCGGATGGCGACTGAAAGTCTGCGTAGCAGACAACTGATCGAGCGTTAAAACTTGCCCCACATTTAGTGGCGGCAGCACTTTGCCACTTTCTTCATCGTCTTCACCATCGTCTTTCGACTCCATGTACACTTTCAAGAAGCCTTCGAACTTAATAACCTCGCCAGTGGCAGAAAGTGTTCTTGGGTTGGTTGAAATGGTGATCTGTGCAGTTGTCCTTTCCAGTTCTGCCTCTGCCATTTGCGAAGCAATGGCGCGCTTCCAAATCAACTCGTAAAGACGCTGCGCGTTGCGATCCATGCCGGGATTCATTACCGAAAAATCCGTGGGGCGAATTGCTTCGTGGGCTTCTTGTGCACTCGCGGATTTGGTTTTGAACTTGCGCGTTTGCACAAACTCATTGCCATAGGCTGATTGAATTTGACGAACTGCACCGCCTATCGCTTCATCAGAAAGATTCACAGAGTCGGTACGCATGTACGATATCTTACCCGCTTCGTACAGCTTCTGTGCCACCATCATGGTCTGCGACACCGAAAAACTCAACTTGCGCCCAGCTTCCTGCTGTAGCGTTGAAGTGGTGAAGGGAGGTGCCGGAGATTTTTTTGCAGGCTTTTTGATAAGGTCGCCAATCTTAAATTCTGCGTTCTTACACGACTCCAAAAAATCTACCGCCTCTTTTTCTGTATCAAATTTTTCGCCCAGATCGGCCACCAACTGTTTGCCTTTGCCCAGATCGAAAATGGCCGATACTTTGAACGATGACTTGGCATCGAACTTTTCAATGTCGCGTTCACGTTCTACCACCAGCCTTACGGCTACTGATTGTACACGGCCTGCAGACAAACCTGTTTTAATCTTCTTCCATAATATAGGCGATAGTTCGAAGCCCACCAGTCTATCGAGCAGGCGCCTGGCTTGCTGCGCATTTACCCAGTCAATATCGATGCCACGCGGATTTTTGATGGCATTGAGAATGGCATTCTTTGTAATTTCTGTAAATACAATCCTGCGTGTTTTCTTATCGTTCAGATCCAGCACTTCTTTCAAGTGCCAGCTAATGGCTTCTCCTTCACGGTCCTCGTCACTCGCCAGGTAAACCATCTCAGCATCTTCAGCAAGCTTCTTCAGGTTTTTGATGACGTCTTTCTTATCGGGAGAAACTTCGTACTTGGGCTCAAAGTCATTTTCTATGTCGATGGCACCATTTCCTTTCGCCAAATCGCGTACGTGGCCCATGCTGGATGCCACCTTAAAATCTTTTCCAAGGTACCCTTCAATTGTTTTTGCTTTGGCGGGAGACTCTACTATAACCAGGTTCTTCGACATGTACTCTCTTTAGTTCAATCGCGTCAAATATCTGCAATTTTTTAAAAACGCAAATTGAAACTGGCTGCACGAAGGCCCTCTGCGTTGCAGAAGATGCACTTTAACACAAATGATTGTCAGTACTTTAAGGAATAAATATATTTCGCAAACTAACTTCAACATTGTGTAGATTTGACATACAATAATGAATGAAGCACCTGTATTTGGTACGACACGCACACGCCCTCGATAAACAAGTGGGACAAGCCGATAGTGCGCGTGAACTAAGTGCGCAAGGGGAACTGCAATGTCATGCTATCGGCACATTTTTTCAATCCAAAAAATATCCGATCGACCTGGTGCTTACCAGCCATGCATTACGTGCTGTAGCTACTGCCAACAGAATAGCCGAACACCTTCACTACCCCATGGAGAACATTGAACAGGCACCGGAGTTATATCAGTCATCTATTTCCGAAATGATTCAGCTGCTGAGCCTGTACGAAGCACATCACCATATCTTAATGGTAGCCCACAATCCTACCCTTACCTACTTTGCCGAATACTACTCAGGAGAATCGTTGCGAGAAGTTTCACCGGGCACTTTGATTTTCTTGCGCACTTCGCGCACCAGTTGGCGCGCCTTAACAAAGGATTCCATGCATCTGGTGGAGACTTTCATTCCAGAATAGTTGATATTCCGCGCATCCTCTTGTAAAATCTCATTTTGAACTGCGGCATTTTAGCCCGTTATTGGGCGCTGTTTGATTTAAATACTGTACACATGAGTGAGCTGGTAAGCAGGATAGCAAACGAACTTTGGAACCCTGTTCTATTACTTTTGATTTTAGGAGGCGTATTTTTCTTCTTCTACTCCCGCTTCATCCAGTACAAATATTTTCTACACGCCATCGACATACTGAGAGGTAAATACAACAACCCCAACGACCCAGGGCAGATCAACGCATACGAAGCGTTATCCACTGCTTTAGCGTCTACGGTGGGCATGGGTAACATTGCAGGCGTAGCGGTGGCTATTGCAGCCGGTGGGCCGGGCGCCCTTTTCTGGATGTGGGTAACGGCATTTGTAGGCATGTCTACCAATTTTTTCACCAGTACACTTTCTGTCATGTATCGCGGAAAAGATTCTGCGGGCGAAATACAGGGCGGCCCCATGTACGTGATACGGGAAGCACTAGGCAAAAGATGGCAACCTTTGGCAGTTCTGTTTTGCGTATGCTGCATGGTGGGTACCTTACCCATTTTTCAGGCCAATCAGCTTACGCAAGCCATCATCGATATCGGGTTTCCCACCCTGGCAAGTCATCACTTCAACATTGGCAATTTCGAAGTAGGCATTGCAAAGCTGGTAATTGGAATCGTGCTCACCATCATTGCTGCCATTGTGATTATCGGGGGCATCCAACGCATTGGTAAATGGGCCGGTAAAATGGTGCCGTTGATGATTGTGATCTACTTTGTTTCGGTGCTGTCCATCCTTATCATTCACATAGATGTGGTACCTCATTATTTCTGGATGATTCTAACGGATGCCTTTGCTGCCGAAAACTATCATGGTAATCCGGCCTTTGGCGGTATATTGGGTGGGCTAATTGTTACCGGTGTTCGCAGAGCCTCTTTCAGTAACGAAGCAGGCATCGGTACTGCACCCATGGCATTGGGTGCTTCCAAGAGTTCAGAGCCCATTCGCGAGGGATTGGTTTCGATGATGAGTCCCGCCATCGACACCCTTATCGTGTGCACTCTCACGGCCCTGGCTATTCTGGTTACCGATGTTTGGAATGATGGCCCCGGAGGAGTGAGCATGACAGCCAATGCTTTCCGCGAAGCTTTACCGGGAGTGGGTCAATACCTGCTACTTGTTGCAGCTTTCTTTTTTGCCGTTACTTCACTGTTTTCTTATTGTTACTACGGCAATAAGGCCCTCTCCTTCTTGCTAGGTGCCGATAAGGGCAAATACTACAACTACTTCTATCTGGCAACCATCATATTTGGTGCAGTAGTGTCAATGGATTTGGTGATCAACATCATTGATATTGCTTATGCTTTGATGGCATTCCCAACCATGATATCGGGCTTTATATTGGCACCGAAAGTAATGAAAGAAGCTCGCTCGTATTTCGAGCGGATGAAAGGAAAAATCTGAGGTCAGGCTTCTATTTTCTGCGAGGGCAGCGGGTAGTCAAACAGCCCCTGTTCTTTAATAGCCTCCTGCACTTTGTTAGGTACATATTTTTCCCAGCCTGATTCCCCCTTGCGAATCATAGCCAACACATTGTCGGATATAATGTGCAGGATGTTTTTGTTAGCATCTTTGATGTCAACCAACTTGTTGTTATCCATCAGGTAACGGAACAAGTGTTTGAGGTTGGTGGGCAAGGACGCCTCAAAGTCCTTCAGAGTAAACAACTCGTTGCTGTTGGGCTTCAGAGCGGGATAGATGTACAGCTTTACGTTGGTTCCAAATAACGAGGCAAAACTTTCCATGATGCCCCCGCGCAGGTTTTCGTAGGTTTTCTCCTCGAAGATTTTCTGCAACGCAAAAATACCCAGCGTGATCCCTATCTTTCTTCCTTTGGTAGTTTTAGACAGGTACTCAACCAGGCGGTAGTATTCGAAATAATTAGACACCAAAACGGTTTGGCCCAACGAACACAATATATCTGCCCGGTACAAAAAGTCTTTTTCATTGATTTGCCCGTCTGCACTTAAATCATTCAATGTCAGTTCACTCAACAATACAATCCGCGACTTCTCCACATCTTGTTCTACCTTAAACATTCTGCGCGAGGTGAGAAGCATATCCACATTTACATGCGTAACCGGCCTGAATCGGCCGCGCAACACCAGCACGTTTTTCTTGTACAATACCTCTGAAGGTTGCAATACGGAGCCATCCGGACCGAACATGGCCGCTTTGGTCAGACCGTTCTTCACCAATTTCAAGGCAAGCAGCCTATTGTCCACATGTACAAAGTCGGGGCCCTTCAAACTAAACATGTCGAACTCTACCCTGCGTGCGGTTAAGCCATCCAACAATGAGAGCATGACTTCTTCTGGGTCGGAAAGAAACATACAGCCATACAGCATGTTAACACCCACAATTCCCAGAGCCAGTTGTTGCTGTAATGGATCTGTGTCGTGCAACTTCACGTGTACAATACAATCGTTGGGTTCGCTCTCAGGTCGTAGTTGAAACCGGAGGCCTACCCAGCCATGCCCTTGGTTGGTACGCTCGAAGTTGATGGTCTCCACCGTATCCGCAAAAGCGAAAAACCGTGTATCCTGAATTCTGTGAGGAAGCCGTTCGGGTAAAAGTGCATACTCCTTGTCGAGCATGGAGTAGAGACGTTCTTCACATACGTAGCGATCGCAGGCACCATAAATAGCATCGCTAAATTTCATGTCGTAGGCCGACATGGTTTTAGCCACCGTGCCCGATGCGCCACCCACTTTAAAAAAATTAGCCGCCACTTCCTGCCCCGCTCCTATCTCTGCAAAAGAACCGTATATGTTTTTAGACAGATTGATTCGCAATGCTTTCTCTTGCGTGGTTAATTTTTTGACAACATCCATAACGGCTACGCTTTTTCCGTGGGTAATTTCTTATAAAAATTTGGATTAACGGGCTTCATGAGGTTAAGAAAACCGCTACATACAGAGTTATACGAAATACATCACCCATTTGTGGTAAGGCAACTGCTTATTTCATAAACCCACTTTTGAATATTTTGGTTTAACCTCTATTTTGCCGCGATTTAACATTTACGTAATGGCAAACAGAGGCAGTTTTTCGGGGCGTTTAGGTTTTATTCTGGCTGCAGCCGGATCGGCCGTTGGCCTTGGTAACATCTGGCGGTTCCCCTACCTGGCCGGCAATAATGGCGGTGCAGCGTTCTTGCTGATATACCTCATTTTTATCTTCACGCTCTGTTTCCCTGTAATGGTTGGCGAAATTGCCATTGGTCGCAAAGTGGGCAGCGATGCCTACACCTCTTACTTCAAACTAGGAGGCAAGAACTGGGGTATGCTGGGTATATTCGGCATTCTGGCGGGCATCTTCATCCTATCGTTCTACAATGTGGTGGCGGGCTGGGCTTTTGGCTACTTCCTGGAAATATCTTTTGGCGACTTGTTGACTCAGCCCGACTTTGGCGGCTTTTTTGGCGCTTACATTAACGACATCAGCGATAACTTCTGGTTCTCACTTGCCTTCATGGTGCTTACAGCCGTCATTGTGTCGCAAGGGGTACAAAAGGGCATTGAGGCCGCCAACAAGATCATGATGCCCAGTCTGTATGCTATTTTGATTGCCCTGATTCTGTATAGCCTTACACTTCCCAACGCCATGGCTGGCGTGAAGTTTTATCTGATTCCGGAGTTGGACGAAATCAACGCACAAACCATTTTCGATGGCCTGCGTCAGGCTTTCTTTTCGTTGAGCCTGGGGATGGGCGCCCTCATCACCTATGGGTCTTACGTTGACAAGAAGCAAAATGTGGTTTCATCGGCTGCCGTTATCTCTTTGGCCGACTCCATGGTTGCGTTTTTGGCCGGGCTCATGGTTTTTCCGTTGGTATTTTCGAAAGGCATGGACCCCACCGAGGGCCCCGGATTGGTGTTTGTGGTACTTCCGCAGGTTTTCCACGACATGGGACCGATCTTGGGCAGAGTAGTGGGTGGCGGCTTTTTCCTTCTGCTGTGCTTTGCAGCCCTTACTTCTACCATCTCTTTATTAGAGGTGCCTGCCGCTTACCTGGTAGACCAGAAGCGCATGCCGCGAAAGCGTGTAGTGTGGGGCTTGGCGTTGGGCATTTTCATTGTGGGAATTCCCAGTATGATCAGTCAGGGGATGGTGCCTGCCTTGAATAAACTGCCATTCTATCAGGATCGCGATTTTCTGACCTTCGTTGCAGACATGTGCGACATAACCTTGACGATTGGTGGATGTTTGATGTGTGTTTTTATTCGCAATGTGTGGAAAATCGAAAACATGCACGAGGAATTGGCTATTGGCAACCCGGGCTACCTTTCTTCCTTTCTAAAAAGATACATTCAATTTATGATCACGTGGGTGTGCCCCATTATCCTGGGTATCATGTCGGTGTTAATCATCATCGACAAGTTCTTTGGATTGGCGAATTTGTTCTGACCGTTGCACGAAGCGTAAACAAGTCTGAAATTTATTGGTCTACGTCCTTCTGAGCGCTTGCGAAGAATCTCCTTCTAAATTTGGGTTAGAGATGATTGCTGCCTGCGCAGGCAGGCGCTAACGATCAACATGACGAGAGTACTTTGAGCCAGCCTTACTTTACTAACTATCAAGTTTGGAATTTGGAGTAACTACTTACCAAATCTCTCGGCTGCCTCCTGCTTCAGTTCCTCCCACTCGTTGGCGCGCGGTGGCGTTCCTTTGTCGAATACTTCGTGTATCAGCCATTGCACGATGTCTTTCTTATAACCGAATTTTTTCACCACATCTTCGCAAAAAGCGATTTCGCCTTTTTCTACCACACCGTCTGCGTACACCATCAACATCAGATCGTACAACACATTCATTTTGTCGTTGTGGTTATCGGGCACGTTGATGCTAAACTTCTCTTTCGTATCCAATATCTCGCGTAGTTGGCGATCTTTCAGGCCGTATTTTTTACCGATCTTGAATAGCATCACTTCTTCTTTCGCGTGCATATGCCCATCCGCCCGCGACAGTGCCAAAAGGTTTTTAATGTGGTTCTTTTTGTAAGACAGGTACTGGTGCTCGAAAAAGCCGATCATAGCGTAGAAGTTTTAGGGACAGAACTCTGTGTACTCAAAAGTAAAAACTACCCGGGTAATCAACAACAGGTTTGTCGATTGCCTAATCAACCCAATCAGCTACAAACAAATTGGTGTCGCGGGTGCCATTGTTGTTGCGGTTGCTTGAGAAGATGATCTTCTTTCCATCGGGTGAAAACATGGGAAACGAATCGAACACCGGGTCGAAGGTGATCTGCTCCAAGCCGGAACCATCTTCGTTGATCATAAACAAGTTGAACTGAAACCCGCGTGAACTCTTGTGGTTGGAACTGAAGATAATCTTCTTACCTGAAGGGTGATAAAAGGGCGCCCAGTTGGCTTTACCCAGGTTGGTTATCTGCTTCAAATCGGTTCCATCTACATTGCAGGTGTAAATTTCCATTTCGGTAGGTGCCACCAAACCTTGCTTCAGGTTGTCCTGGTATTCTTTTTTAGCTTCTTCCGTTTGGGGGCGTGAAGCACGAAAAACCAGCTTTTTTCCATCGGGCGAAAAGAACGCACCGCCATCATAACCCAATTCGTTGGTAATTTGCTTTACATTTTTTCCATTGATATCCATCACGTACAGATCCAGATCGCCATTGCGTGTGGAAGTAAATACAATTTTGTCGCCTTTGGGCGATACCGTTGCTTCGGCATCGTAGCCGGGTGTGTTGGTGAGTTGTTTCTTTACCTTGCCTTTCAGGTCGGCTACAAAAATATCGTAGGTGTCGTAGATGGGCCAGAGGTATTTGCCGCCCGGAGTGCGCCCCGGATCTTGCGGGCAGTCTTTGCCACCGAGGTGGGTAGAACCATATAGAATGGTCTTGTCGCCCGGCATAAAATAAGCGCACGTGGTGCGTCCCAATCCTGTACTGATCAGTGGTGCCTTCACCCCTGCTGCTTTTAGATCCAAACCTTCTATAGGCATGTAAAAAATCTGATCGCACTGCAAGCCCCACGCCTTGTTGTTCGATTGGAAGCTGACCATTTTACCACTGAAACTCCAGTAAGCTTCCGCATTGTCGCCACCAAAAGTAAGCTGGCGCAGGTTCGTAAAATGTTTCTCTTGCGGATACGCTAATTCTTGCGAGTGAGCAGCTGTAGCAATGGAACAGGCAACCAAAATAGAAAACAAATGCTTCATGGACTGATGGAATTTTCGGCAAAACTTACGAAAAGGCGAGTGCGAAAAAAGCCGTAAGAGTAATTCTTTTGTCGCTTATTGATTATTGCGCTGCGCCCACATGGATTGGTAAAAGCTTTCGTAACGGTCAAGCGTTCGCTCCATCGAGAAAGTTTCATGGGCCGTGGTGAGTCCATTTTTAATTAGCTGCTCTCGTAATTTGTCATCGGCCAGCAATTGGGCGATATGTTTTGCCAGTTGCTCAATATTTTCGTTTTCGAATAACAGGCCATTGTAGCCATGCTGGACCACATCTTTAATACCGCCAAAATTGGTGGCAACAACCGGGCAACCCATGGCCATCGCTTCCAACAGCACCAAACCAAAACCATCGGTGATAGAGGCCAGAATATTGAGATGGAAAAGCTTGTAATAGTTAAGTACTTCCGTTCCGGGAGCCTCATCGACATAAAGTACCGGGTTGGTGATGCCCAGCTCTTTTACCAACGCATCAAAAACACCCGATCGCACACCCACCATAACAAATTTTATTTCAGGTCGGTTTAGCAAAGGCAAAGCGCGGATGATCTGCTCTTGCTTCTTTAAACGCGAAACACTTCCAATTACCACATCGCCTGGTTGCAGGCCCAACTGTAGACGAAACTGCTCCACCTTTTCCCGGTTCCACATCTGGTATTTCTCTGCAGGGATGCCGTTGTGTATCACCTGAAAATGTTTTTCAGGGTAACCCAGCTTCACGAAAATCCGCTTCAACTCTTCGCTGATAACAATGATTTTATCCGTACCCTTTACGTAAATGGTCTTTTGAATCCACCCCCCATCTGCTTTGGGTGTCTGCCTTCGCGTATGAAGCACCACACAATTCACCTTGTAAAACCAGCGAGCCAGAATGGCGAGGTAGCGGTCTTTGCTCGATTGGGCATTGATGATTTGTATGTTCTTTTCACGAACCAGTGTTACCAACTCACGCAGCGAATGAGGGCTGAAGCGCGAGCGCAGTGTCATCGGGACAAAGACCGCCTTGGAACCGACCATGAGTTGTTCCAATAAAGAACCCGGCCGGGCAGCCACATACACGTTATGACCGCGATGGGCCAAACCTTTTGCGAGGTAACTAACTGAATAAGTAGACCCCTGAAGCACATCTTCCTGGGTGATGAGTAGAATGTTCATGAACTGCGATAAAAAGGAGGCAACTATGGAGCAGGCATTACACTGCCTTACCCTGCTCCTCTTCTTTCAATATTCTTCGAATGATTTTCCCTACGT
>CAZRQK010000068.1:0-18714 GCA_964602295.1 uncultured Ohtaekwangia sp. | reverse complement strand
GTTCTTCTCATCGTGGGCCATGAACTTGGTGGTCTTGTTCATGAATTTTCCGTAGATAGGGTGCTTCACCTTACGGTTTACGGCAATGGTGATGGATTTCTGCATCTTGTTGCTCACCACCGTACCTACTTTCTCTTTTCTTAAATTCCTTTCCATATACTGGTTGTTATGCGTCATGCGGTTTTTGCCGCAATCACTTCACCTTTTCTTTAGCCGTTAACTCCGTTTTCAGACGGGCAATAAGTTTGCGCGTTTCTTTGATCTTCATAGGGTTTTCTATGGCCGACACCTGGTGCGCAAATTTCATTTTGCGAAGGGTCTCTTTTTCGCTGCCTATCTTTTCCTGCAGCTCGGCTACAGTCAATCCTTTTATTTCTGCGTTTTTCATAACGGCTCTTATTCTACGTAATCTCTTCTTACTGTAAACCTTGTTTTCAGAGGCAACTTGCCATCTGCCAACGCCAAAGCTTCCTTCGCGGTAGCCATGTTTACACCACCTGCTTCAAACAAAATGGTTCCTGGCTTTACAACCGCCACCCAGTATTCGGGTGCTCCTTTACCTTTACCCATACGCACTTCTGCAGGCTTTCGGGTTACGGGCTTGTCGGGGAAGATACGTATCCACACCTGTCCTTCACGCTTCATGGCGCGGGTAACTGCCACACGGGCTGCCTCCAACTGGCGGGCCGTAATCCATCCTGGCTCTACTGCCTTCAGGGCAAAAGAACCAAAAGCGATAGAGTGACCACGGGTAGCCAAACCCTTTACACGGCCTTTCTGTGTCTTCCTGAATTTCGTACGCTTCGGTTGTAACATGACTCAGTTCTCGTTTATCTGTCCTTAGCTATTATTTCCTGTCTCCGCCACGGCCGCGTCTTTCGCCACCGCGCTCTCTGCGTTCTCCACGCTCGCCACCACGGCCACCACGTCTTTCGCCACCACCCTGTGCACCACCTTTGGCTTCGTTGCTGATCAAGCCTACGTTAGGCGACAAATCGCGCTTGCCGTAAACTTCGCCCTTGAAGATCCACACCTTGATACCGATTTTGCCGTACACGGTCTGGGCTTCTGAAATAGCGTAATCTATGTCTGCACGCAGTGTATGCAGGGGAATTCTTCCTTCTTTATACTGTTCCGTGCGGGCCATATCGGCACCAGCCAAACGGCCTGACAATTTTACTTTGATACCTTCTGCACCAACACGCATGGCTGAGGCAATGGCCTGCTTCATAGCTCTGCGGTAAGAGATACGGGCCTCCAACTGTTGGGCAATAGACTCGCCTACCAGTTTAGCATCCAACTCGGGGCGTTTGATTTCGAAGATGTTGATCTGAACATCCTTACCGGTGATCTTCTTCAACTCTTCTTTGATCTTGTCGACTTCGTTGCCGCCTTTACCAATCACAACACCGGGACGAGCAGTGTGAATGGTGAGGGTAATTCTCTTCAGGGTACGCTCGATTACCACCTTGGCAATACCGCCTTTAGGGATACGGGCGTTCACGTAATCTCTGATCTTGTGGTCTTCCACCAGCTTGTCGGCAAAAGTGCTTCCACCAAACCAGTTGGAATCCCAACCGCGGACGATTCCTAATCTAAGTCCAACAGGATTAATTTTTTGTCCCATTCGTTTTATCTTTTCTTATTCAGCTTTCGTTTCAGTTGCAACTTCGGCAGCCTTCGGAGCCACCACCAACGTTACATGGTTTGATCTCTTACGCACACGGTGTGCACGGCCTTGGGGTGCAGGGCGAAGGCGCTTCAGAATTCTGCCTCCGTCTACAAACACTTCCTTCACGTACAAGCCGGCTTTGTCCAGATCGGTTTCCGGGTTCTTAGCCTTCCAGTTAGCCATGGCCGATGTAAGCAACTTCTCTAACCGGGCTGCAGGGTGCTTCGACTCGAACTTAAGGATGTTCAATGCTTTGAAAGCATCTACACCGCGGATCAAATCTGCCACCAACCGCATTTTGCGCGGTGAAGTGGGTACATCTTTCAGATAGGCAACACCAGGGCCCGTCTTGGCGGCTTCTTTAGCCGCTGCAATTTTGGCTCTTTTCAGTACCGATCTTTTTGTTTTCTTTTCTACCGTTTCCATAGCTGGAATTGCTTATCAGAATTTCTTATGCCTTATTATTTCCTGAGTGACCTTTGAAGGTACGGGTGGGTGCAAATTCACCCAACTTGTGCCCTACCATGTTTTCGGTTACATAAACAGGTATAAACTTGTTACCGTTGTGCACCGCGAAGGTGTGACCGATCATATCGGGTGTGATGGTAGATCTGCGCGACCATGTTTTGATCACCGATTTCTTTCCCGATTTTTCCATCGTCTCAACCTTTTTGGCCAGACGCGCGTCCAGGTATGGACCTTTTTTTACTGAACGTCCCATTATTTCTTCCTTCTAGCAATGATTAAACCATCAGAATATTTCTTCGGGTGACGGGTTTTCTTACCCTTCGCCAACAAGCCTTTGCGTGATCTCGGGTGACCACCCGATGCACGACCTTCACCACCACCCATCGGGTGATCTACCGGGTTCATGGCTACGGCACGCGTGCGAGGACGAACACCTCTCCAGCGGCTGCGACCAGCCTTACCCACGCTTTCGTTCATGTGTTCTGCGTTAGATACAGAACCAACGGTAGCGATGCAACGCGCCAACACGTTACGCATTTCGCCCGAGGGCATCTTCAACGTGGCATAACCTGCCTCGCGAGCTACCAACTGTACAAAAGAACCGGCACTGCGTGCAATAGATGCACCCTTGCCCGGCTTAATCTCTACGTTGTGAACAACAGTACCCACAGGAATTTTAGCCAGGGGAAGTGCATTGCCTACTTCAGGCGCCACATCTTCACCAGAAACCACGGTTTGGCCTACTTTCAAGCCCTGAGGGGCGATGATGTAAGACTTGGCACCGTCTGCATAAAACAACAAGGCAACACGTGCCGTGCGGGTAGGATCGTACTCTATAGACTTCACCGTAGCAGGTACGCCAAACTTATCGCGCTTAAAGTCGATAAGGCGCAACTTCTGCTTGTGGCCACCACCAATGTAGCGCATGGTAAGGCGACCCTGGCTGTTACGACCACCGGTTTTCTTCAGCGTTACTACCAACGATTTCTCGGGCACACGCTCGGTAATGTCATCGAAACCTGGCGCCAGTCTGTGGCGGGTTCCTGGTGTTACCGGTCTTAATTTCTTCAACGCCATGATTGCTGTCTATATTAAACGTTGTTATAAAAATCGATCACTTCACCTTCGGCCAACGTAACGATGGCTTTCTTGTAGTTGGGCTTGCGGCCTGCCAACACACCTGCTTTTGTGTAGCGCGTTTTCAGCTTGCCCATTACACTCATGGTGTTTACACGTTCTACGTTTACACCGTACATCTTCTCCACCGCGTTTTTGATCTCAACCTTGTTAGCGCTGATATCCACGATGAATCCGTACTTGCCCTTTTCATTAAGAGCAGAGACTTTTTCAGTAACCAGGGGTCTTCTTAAAATGCTCATTGGATTACTGCTTATTTAAAATGTTATCAATCTTATTGATAGAGCTCTCCACCAAAATCAACTGATCGGCATTCATTACATCGTACGTGTTGATTTGCGATGCAGTGATGATTTTAGTGTTTTGGATATTGCGACCGGCCAATGCAATGCTGCTGTTTGCTTCGGGCAACACCAACAAAGTTTTCTTGTCGGCCAAAGAGAGCGACTTCAGCATGCTTTGGTACTGCTTGGTTTTGGGGGTTTCGAAGTTGAAATCTTCCAAAACAGCAATAGAATTGTCTTTCGCTTTGTATGCCAAAGCCGACTTGCGTGCCAGGTCTTTTACTTTTTTGTTCAGTTTGAAAGAATAATCGCGGGGCTGAGGACCGAAAACTCGTCCACCACCTTTGAACTGAGGGTTTTTGATGTTACCCGCACGGGCACCACCTGTACCTTTTTGCTTCTTTAACTTTTTAGACGAGCCGGTAATTTCATTACGCTGCTTCGACTTGTGCGTGCCTTGGCGCTGGTTGGCCAGAAAGCTTTTTACATCCAACCAGATCGCGTGATCGTTCGGTTCGATGCCGAATACATCGCCAGAAAGGCTCACCTTACGGCCTGTATTCTCGCCACTATATTTAACAACTGCTACGTCCATCACTTTTGAAGAATTATCGTTGCATTCTTAGCTCCGGGAACGGAACCACTTACCAAAATCAAATTCTGCTCGGCCATGATCTTAACCACTTTCAGGTTAGTGGTCTTCACGCGGTCGCCACCCATGCGGCCAGCCAGACGCTTGCCTTTGATTACACGTGAAGCGAAGGAGGCGTTACCCATGGAACCAGGCGCACGCAGGCGGTTGTGCTGACCGTGGGTTTGACCACCCACACCCGCAAAGCCGTGGCGTTTTACCACACCCTGGAAGCCTTTACCTTTCGAGGTACCTACTGCATCGAGGAAGTCGCCTTCCACGAATACATCCTGCACACGAATTTCTTTTCCAAGCTCAATGATGCCATCGAATTCTTTGCGGAAATCGCGGAACTCTACCACCGAGCGTTTCGGAGTAGTGTTAGCTTTTTTGAAATGACCCAACATTGGCTTAGGAGTGTTCTTCTCCTTCTTTTCGCCAAAGGCTAGTTGAACCGCGCGGTAGCCATCTGTCTCAACGTTCTTCACTTGAGTAACTACGCAGGGTCCTGCCTCAATAACCGTAACCGCCACATTTTGGCCGGCTGCGTCATAAACGCTGGTCATTCCTACTTTACGTCCTATTATTCCAGGCATGGTTGAAACCTATTTTGCTTGTTTTTAAGTCAGTTTGCGGGTTTTGTCACGCAAAAAGGACTGCAAAGATAGGAACTAAAGCTTAGTTACCAAGTGTGGGTTTCAAAAAAAGATTAGGTTTTAAGGAGTAGCCCTTCTTCTGCACTTGTTCTGCTGAATATCAATAAGTTATGTTTTACAATTCTCCTGCCAGCTCCACCCGCTTTCATGCATCTTTAAAACCTGTTTACTTGCATCCTCTTCTCATGCAAAGCTCTTCCAGCATCAAACTTTATCTTCTTTTTGCCGCAGGCCTGGTTTTGCTTTTCCTGCTAAATGTTGCCACGGGCAGTTTAGCCATACCCGTTTCCGACCTTTTTCAATCGCTATTTGCTGACCAAAGTACCCACCATACCATTCTTTGGCAGTTTAGGATACCCAAAGCCATTACCTGCATTTTGGCGGGGGCTGCGTTGGGCGCCAGCGGGCTTTTTATGCAAACATTGTTTCGAAATCCATTGGCCGGCCCCGATGTGCTTGGTCTTAGCTCTGGCGCCAGCCTGTTGGTGGCCTTATTATTAATGTCCTCGGCCTTTCGCGGTGGCCTTCTTACCTCACCTTGGTCGATAGCGGTCGCAGCCAGCGCGGGGTCGGCAGGGGTCTTTTTGTTGGTGATGATGATTTCCCGCAAAATCATCGACAACACTTCGTTATTAATAATTGGGGTAATGATCAGTGCCGCTGTTTCCTCGGTAGTAGCTGTGCTTCAATACATAAGCCGCGCAGACGATTTGCAGGCATTTATGATTTGGAACCTGGGCAGCGTGGGCACAACTTCCTGGGCAGAGATTGCTGTTTTGACATCGGCCCTGCTGGCTGGCGGTGGCATCAGCCTGCTACATCTCAAGTCTATCAATAGCTTATTATTAGGCGACAATTACGCGCAAAGTTTGGGTATTGATACCCAACGCACACGGTTTTGGGTGGTAGCCGCCACCAGCCTGATGACCGGGGCCGTTACTGCCTTTTGTGGCCCTATTGCTTTTGTGGGCCTGGCTGTGCCACACCTGGCGAGATTAAGTGTGCCCTCTACCAATCATGGGGTGCTGATTCCTTTTGTGATGATGGGGGGTGCCATTTTGCTGCTTGCCTGCGATTGGGCGGCCCAACTACCTGGCAGCACACAATTACTGCCTCTAAATGCCATCACCTCTTTTGTTGGTGCGCCTGTGGTAATCTGGGTGATTGTTCGCCATAAAAAGCTACGTATGTAATGCCTGCTGCATTGACCATAGAAAACCTCAGTGTGGGATACCAGCGAGGGAAGCATCAACAAGTGCTTCTTAAAAACCTGACGCTGGCACTTCATCCTGGTAAGTTGGTCTGTTTTATGGGCTCTAACGGTATTGGCAAGTCTACACTTATCCGAACGCTGGCAGGGCTGCAACCACCATTAGCTGGGAGTATTTCTAAGACAACAGCTACCGATGTGGCGCTGGTACTCACCGATCGGATCAGCGCCCAGCACATGACCGTGGATGAACTTGTTGCCTTTGGCCGTTATCCCTACCTCAACTGGTCTGCAACCATTACCGAAGCGGATGGACGCATTTTGAAGGAGGTAGTTGATTTAGTACACATTCGGCACTTGCTGGGCAAACGACTCTACGAACTAAGCGATGGGCAATTGCAAATGGCAATGATTGCGCGTGCACTTGCCCAACACACCCCTGTTGTATTACTGGATGAGCCCACCGCCCACCTGGATTTGAATAACCGCCTGGAGGTGATGAACCTGCTGCGCAGATTAACGCGGCTGCAAAACAAAGCCATATTGGTAGCTACGCATGAGTTAGACCTGGCGCTGCAGACTGCCGATGACATCTGGCTGGCCACCCCCGACAGCGCCATTGTTTCAGGTGTACCTGAAGATTTGGTTTTGAATGGCGCCTTTGATCAAGTGTTTCAATTCAAAGGATTTGATTTGAAGACGGGCAAAATTCAGCACGAAATGCATCGTGAAGGAAAAATCAAATTAACCGGCAGCGGACATGAATACCTCTGGACCAAAAATGCATTGGAACGTAGCGGCTATGAAGTGGTAGAACAAAACGGACTGGATATACAAGTACAAAACAGCACCTGGCAGGTTGGCCACCATATCTATCGTACCATTGGCGACTTGCTTCGCTATCTGAATGATCGCACAGATCAATGATGCCGGTGATGATCGGAGGGTGGCGCCTGAATAAAACAGCCTACGGCTTCAGTTGCTTTCACCTTGGGGGTGGTTCTGGTCTGCACTGCCTTGACGGCATCTAAAAAATAGTGCTCCGTAACTTCTCTCCTGTTCTTACCCAACTCGTAAAACCAATTGTCGATGGCACCGTGGTAAACCAATGCCCGGCTTTTATCAAATAAAAAAATCTCAGGTGTTACGCGGGCCTGCAAAGCTTTCACCACGGCAAAGTCTTTATCGGGTAAGAAAGTAAGCTGCGATAGATACTCTTTAGAAAAATCTTTGATGGCTTGCTTACCTACGTTTCCGGGAACTACCGCATACCAGGTTATTTCTCCTGCAGATGAATCGCGCATTTCATTTAAGCGATACATGTACTTTTGACTGATCGGGCAATCGGGAGTTACAAATACAACTGCCAGCATAGCTGTTTTGTATTTGATGTTTTCCGGAAGCACCTGCGCATACAGCGCGTTACCGATCGGGCAACCCAGCATCAGACAGACTATTGCGAAAAATCTTAAAACTCCGTCCATGCCCACACCTTATAGATCAAAGATCAATCTCTACGCTCGCTCCACGCCAAGCCCTGGTTTGTCCGAACAATACATGACCCCATCCTTCAAAATAAATCCTCCCTTTACTTCATCGCGAGCCAGGTCGAGGCTGCCGTCCAGGTCTATGTATTTTGTGTTTGCACAAGCAAAGGCCGCATGCAAGGCAGCCGTTATGCTTACAATGCTCTCGTCATTACAGCCCCAAAACAACTCTACACCTTCCTGGAGTGCGATGTCTGCTATTTTCAAACCCTGATCCACCCCTCCGCACTTCATGAGTTTGATATTGAAGATACGTGCCGCCAAAGGGGGCTTTACCAATGCCAGGGCATGTTGCGGTGAAATGAGCGACTCGTCTGCTGCGATAATCTTTTTGATTTCATCTGGCAGCTGCTTCATCTCGGCTATTGATTTGGCGGGCAACGGTTGCTCTATCAGCTCAATATCCAGGTGTTTGGTTCGGTTGTAAAATTCAATGGTCTGCCGAATGGTGTAACCTTGATTCGCATCGATACGAATCACAAACTTCTTTCCGAATTTTTCGCGCAGCTTCACCATGCGCTCAATGTCTTCTTCCAGGTCTTTGCCCAACTTTACTTTTAAGATACTAAAACCGCGCTTGCCATATTCGTCTGCTTCATCTAACGTTTCTTGCACGTTCTTGATGCCGATGGTGTTGGACGTAGGCATGGAATGAATTTTTTGGCCCAGGTATTTCACCAACGGTATGCCCAGAAATTTCGTGAAAGCATCGTGCAGGGCGATATCGAGCGCGGCACGTGCACCTGGATTCTTCGGAAATTTTTGCCACACCTCGAAGAGCAACTGCTTCATTTCCCGAATATCTCTGCCCATCAGGAAATCGAGGTTTTTCAAATCGAGGGCTTCTAAAGTCTGTTGCAAATTTTCACCCACTACGTACTCGCTTGGGTTGCCTGAGCCGATACCCGTAGTGCCGTTTTGCAAAGTAATCTCCACAAAAGCATTGCGTACTTCGTCAACCGTTTTGAAGGCGATGGTGTAAGGTTTGGTGTTACCCAAATCGGTGTTCCATACCTTGATGTCTTTTATTTTCATGTATACTGTTTCTGATCGGTTTCTGCGTGTACTACTTCTTTATGAAGTGTGAATTGGATTAACTCTTTGAAATCATCTTTCTCAACAGCGGCACCAACCTGTCTACCCCATCTTCCAAAGGCAAAATAACAGGTATGCCCAATTCTTCTTCCTTGTGCCTAGCATATTCGCGCGCTTCTGCCTCAGACATTTTGTTCGTATTTACAGTAAGAGCAACGGTAGGGGCACCGTAAATCTTAATCAATGCAATCTCGTCTTTCACATCGGGTATCAGGGCCGGGTAATCCTCCAGGCCTTTGTATTTTACCCTGGGTGGGTTGTGCTGTAAAACAACCGCATCCGCATCGGCCGACACAATCCACTCGGCACCGGCAGGACCGCTCGGGTTGCGCAACGATGACTGCCCCTCAATAAAAATAATATCGGGTTTCACCTCGTTCCAGCATTGCACAATGGCATGCTCCATCTCTCCACTTATAAAATCATTCAAGGTGCTATCGAACACAAAGCCATATTTGGCGCCCTGCATCCAGCCGGTTTGGCCCGTATAAATCATTTCGGCCTTAAAGCCCGCAGCACGCATGGCTTCGGTCAAGAACCGCGCGGTGGTTCTTTTACCCAAGGCACAATCGGTGCCCAACACCGCAATTTTTGGACACTTTACTTTCTTTATTTCGCCCGACCAGAAATGAAGGTCTTTCACTTTCTTGGGTTTACGCACATCTATTATTTCAAGGCCTTTTGCATATGCCAGGTCAGCCAGTTCGGGTATGTCTGAAATGTATTCGTGCAGCCCGTTGACAAGGCTTAAGTTGTTTTGAAGAGCGGTTTTCAAAATGGCCCGAAGCGAATCGGGGATAATGCCGCCTTTGGTGGCTACGCCCACAATCCCATAAACCGCTTTTTCTTTGCCGGTCTTAACAAAATCTTCAATAGAAGCATAAATAGGAATGTTCCTGCGTTTGCCGTCCAGCACTTCGCCCGCATCCTTTCCTGGATGCTTGTCATCTATCACACCCACAATTTTAAATCGTTCAGTTCCCCTAATGAGGCCGTGCGCGGTTTTGCCGTTGTTAGAATCTAAATGACCTGCCGTAATGATAATGGCATTGCTCTTCTGCATATAAGGATATTTGAGGCGAAAATTTCAGTGAATAAAAATCAATTTCAAAAGGACAGAATCTAATTAATACGATCGTAGGTGAGCCTAAAAGCTGTTAGGTCAGGTTGGTGGATGCGCTTACGTTTCAATTCATAATCGTAGATCAAAGTGCCAAGTTGCTGCATAAAGGGAAATCCTAAACGCTGGTATTCGTATTTGCCATCGTTATAAATGCCATCGGTATTGGTGTTGATCACTGCGGAGAGCATGAACTCCACACCTTGATCAAAATCTACTATGTAAGCATTGTCAATCAGGTAGCCGTATGCATCGCCCACTTTGTTAAAAATCCGGAGGTGGGAAGGAATGGGCTCATGGCTTTCTCCATACATCAGAAATTTGCAGTAAGCATCGTATAGCGTGCTGTCTTTGTAGTAGGCTGGGGAGTTAGTTTCTGTAGGCAACTGCGACATGTATTGCATCACAAACTTTCGGTCTTCTTCCGTCAGATGAAAGCGTTTCGCTGGCTCCACCGATTCGGGAAATAAAATAGCCTTCAGGATTTCCTGTTGCTCCTCCAGCGGGTAAAAGTTTTTGTAGGTGAAATCAAAAGGTTCGCTCACTAGTTGATCGCCCCTCATAAAGCCCTTCCCCTTTTTTTCCACTCGTGTAGGCCAGATGGAGTCGTTCTGGACAAGCATCGGTTGAGAAAAAATGAGAGAGTCGTTGCGAACAAACCGAACCGCCTCTGTGTGCCTGTTTTGGTCGGGCGTGAGTGCTCTTTCCAGCCGATGGAGAAACCGCACGTTATAACCTTTGGCGCGCATCCATGCATTGGCATCATGTTGACCTACCCATTCGTACAGTCGGTTGTATGCATCGTTATCGCTCACGATCAGAATTTTCTTCGCATAATGTGCCACTGACGGTAACCCGCTTTCGGAGGTAGAATCCTTCGTATTTGAAATCTGCCCTGCATAGGCGCTGTCATGAAACATGGGCGTGAATTTATCGAGCCCATCAATGTTAAGTCGGTTCAGTTTTTCCAGCGCCAGCAGCACCATGGGCAATTTTACTGTAGAGGCCGGGTAGAAATACTCGGTGGAATCTGTGCGGAAGTTAAACGACCGGAAATGGGGCCGGTTGGCAGAATCGCGGTTAATTTGGGTATAAATAATTTGAATTTCCCACGCCTCGGCCGAATCGAGATACAACTGAAACTGCGCTGGGCGCGATTTCATCAGGTTGGTCAGCAAATGTTCGTCCTCGGCTATTTGTTTCTGGCACGAACTTAGAAGCAATAGAAAGTAACAGAAGGCTGAAAGGCGGAGCATGAAGGTGTGTTTCAGTAGCTCAATAATAATGTAAATTTGAACCGTTATGAAAATCTTTTTGGTGTGTAGTATCCTGATGCTGCCCCTGTTGGGGCAGAGTCAGTCGCTGGTGGGCACGTGGCAGTTAACCGAAGACAAGACGTGTTTCCAAAGCCAGTTTGAAGAGAGCGAAACGGAGAAAGAACTTAGCTCGGCCATGGGCGCCTCGCGCAATGCGGTGGCTAAGCTGATTCGTTTTGGCGAAAAGGGTAAAGGCGAAGAAGGCATCTTTTCGCAAGGCAAGCGAAAAGGAAGCAGCATGAACGAGTTTCGCTACCAGGTAAAAGGCAACGAGTTACAGTTTCTGGACAGAAAATCGGGTATGATCACGACCCGCTTTGTTATTGACGAACTAACCGAAACCACGCTGCGTTTTCACAATGCTATGCGCGACTGCGAGGTGAAGACCTTTGTGAGAGTAAAATGATTGTTCAGGAAACCATACAAGCCAAACGCGACATCCGTAAACTTAAACTGGAAGAGCTGAAAAAGTTCTTTACAGATCATAACGAAAAACCATTTCGCGCACAGCAGGTATACGATTGGCTCTGGAATAAAAGCGCCAAGAGTTTCGATCAGATGACGAACCTTTCCATCGAATTGCGTTCCTTTCTCAAGGAGCATTTCGTCATTAACCACATTAAAGTAGACAAAATGCAGCGTAGCGAAGATGGCACTATTAAAAATGCCGTTATGCTGCACGATGGCCTGGTGGTGGAGTCTGTGCTGATTCCCACCGAAAAGAGAATCACCGCCTGCGTTTCTTCGCAGGTAGGTTGCAGCCTGGCATGCAAGTTCTGCGCCACGGCCCGGCTAAAGCGGCAGCGCAACCTAAGCCCAGACGAGATTTACGACCAGGTGGTGGCCATTAAAGAGCAAGCAGAGTTATTTTTCAACCGCCCGCTCACCAACATTGTATTTATGGGCATGGGCGAGCCATTGCTAAACTACCAGAACGTAATTACCGCCATCGACAAAATTACTTCGCAGAAAGGATTGGGCATGGCCACCAAACGTATCACAGTATCTACTGTGGGCGTGGCGAAAATGATTATTAAAATGGCTGACGATGGGGTGAAATTTAACCTGGCTGTTTCACTGCATGCGGCTACCAACCAGACACGCTCCTCCATTATGCCCATTAACGACACCAATTCGTTGGAAGAATTGGCTGACGCTTTAAGATACTGGTATCAAAAGACAAAGCGCAAAGTTACTTACGAGTATGTGGTATGGAAAGGTATTAACGACAGCGAAGAGCACGCACAAGCGCTCCTCAAATTCGCCAAAATCATACCTTCTAAAGTAAACCTCATTGAATATAATCCCATTGATGATGGCGCATTTCAGCAAGCCTCGGAACAAGCGCTGAACATGTATATGCACCTGCTGGAAAGCAACGGCATTACCACCCGCATCCGCAAAAGCCGCGGGAAAGACATTGATGCCGCCTGTGGGCAACTGGCAAATAAATAGTAGCGTGGGTACAATTTGGCTTCCGCATTTGTTGTTATTTTAGATGTTCAGCAACGCCCCAGCTTATGTGCAAGCACCTTGTTATTAATCGGTCTTCTGCCCTGGCGTTGCTTGTGCTCCTTCTGATGCCGGCATTAGGTCGGGCACAAAACGAAATCTACCTGGCGGGCACTGTGCGAGACTCTGCCACTTATCAGACGCTGAGTTACGTAAACATTCAGCACAACACAGGAAAAGTTATCAGTTCCTCCGATGCCAACGGGAACTTCTCCCTCACTGCATATTTAGGCGATACATTGGTTTTTACGCGGTTGGGCTATCAACCTTTTTTATTCATTCCAATAAAAAATGAATGGGACCTGAACATTCGCCTGAATGAAACCAGCAAGATGCTGCAGAACATCACCATCTACGACAATTTCGAGATACATGGACAAAATCAAATTCAGCAAACCCTACGAGAGGATGCACGCATCAGTTCGAGTCCATGGCAAAACCCTACTACCAAACCAGGCAGCGATTATACCGTGCAAACATTAGGACCGGGCATGGTTATCAGCGGACCTTTTTCGCGCTTTTCGAAGGAGGAGGTAGAGAAGAGAAAACTACAACAGGTACTGTTGGAACAGCAACGCACGGCAGTATATAAAGAAACCATGCGGAGCGAGCAGGTGAAACAATACATTACACGCATGTTTGGCATCAGTGAAGAAATTTACCAACAGAAATTGGAAGCATTTGCCGTGAAGTACCCCAGCGCAGAATACATGCGCAAACGCGAAGAAATTGTAGACATGTTGGTGGCTTTCTTTGCAGAGAAGTAAGCCCAGTTCCGATTGACTTGAATTCAAGTCATTTATTTATTATTTTTGACCTGAATTCAAGTCAATGCTCGACCGTCTCCATAATTTTCAAAACAATCTCTTAAAACCTGTCAAGAACACTTTTATCCGCTCTTTGGTAAAAAGTATTAACTGGAAACAGAGACTGCTAGGTATAAAAGGTTTGCGGGGAACAGGAAAAACCACGATGCTGCTTCAGCACCTAAAATACAATTTAGGTGGCAAGGGGTTGTATGTTACGGCCGACCATCCCTGGTTTTATGATCATTCGTTACTTGATTTGGCAGAGGAGTATGAAAAAAATGATGGTCAGGTATTATTGATTGATGAGATTCACAAGTATCCTAACTGGTCAACTCAGCTAAAGAATATCTACGATGGGTATCCGCATCTTCAGGTTATTTTCACCGCATCTTCGGCTCTTGAAATACAAAAAGGGCAAGCCGATCTGAGTAGACGAGTACGCACCTATGAATTATCAGGGCTTTCATTTCGCGAATACCTGGAATTCTATCACGAACAATCCCATCCGGTTTTTGACTTATCCGAGGTCATAGAAAATGCAGTTGACATTACTTCTTCACTTGAATTTCCTCGGAGAATTATGCCCCTCTTCAAGAGCTATCTTCAGTCCGGATATTTTCCTTTTCGTCATTCTGAAACGGAAGGTGATTTTTTTGTGAAACTGAATCAGGTCATCAACACGGTTATTGAAAACGACCTGGCAATTATTGAAGGGTATTCTGCCGGAAACGTAATCAAAATAAAGAAGCTTCTCGGTGTATTAGCGGAATCTGTTCCCTTTACTCCTAACATCAGTTCACTTGCCACTAAGTTGAATTTAGGAAGAGATACAGTCAATACATTTTTATTACATCTGGAACGGGCGCGATTGTTCAATCTGATCTATCAGGCTAAAAAAGGAGTGGCTGCACTTCAAAAGCCGGATAAAATATATCTTGAAAATACCAACTTAAGCTTTGCACTTAAAGATCAACCAGACGTTGGTAGTCTCCGCGAAACTTTTTTACTTAACCAACTTCGCAACGCGGGTCACCAGGTTTCTCTGCCCAGCAGTGGCGACTTCATGGTCAATAAAAAGTGGACCCTTGAAGTCGGGGGGGTATCAAAAGACAAATCTCAAGTTGGCAATATTAAAAATAGTTACCTGGCCCTTGAAGGGATAGAAAACGCATATCAGGACCGAATTCCTCTTTGGTTGTTTGGCTTTTTATACTAACAAGTAAGCCCTTTTATTTCGACATAACCTGCTATCAAGTTTTGCAACCTTTTTTATGAATGAACGTTCATAAACCTATGCCGAAAACAACCAATCAAAAAGCGCGCATCGTCAAAACAGCCTTAAAACTATTTGCTCAAAACGGTTATGCCTCTACGCCCATCAGTCAGATAGCTGCCACCGCCAAAGTTTCGCAGGGATTGATGTATAATTTTTTTGAAAGCAAGGAGAAGTTGCTACTAGAGATCATGAAGATGGGCTTTCAGGATATCCGTGAGTCCATGTTGGCATACGGCACTAACTCAAGCCCGCACGAGGCGATTGCACAGCATCTAAAAGCCACGCTTCAAATCGTTCAGCAACACAGGGACACGTGGAAGCTACTACATGCCATTCGCCTGCAGGAAAAAGTCGCAACGGCCATGAAAAAACACTTTCGTGAGATGGTTGCAGAAACTACCTCTACGTTTACCCAGGTCTTTAAGGCAATGGGTTATTCAAAACCGGAAGCAGAAGCATTGCTTTTTCTGGCACAGATCGATGGCCTGGTAATACTCTACTTGCAAGATCCGCAAACACCCATTGAAGTTTTGGGCAGCCACCTGATTAAAAGATACAACAAATGACAACACCGGCATGGGTCAATAAACAACTCTTTCCATTTCAATCGCGATGGATAGAAATAGAAGGAAACAAAATGCATTACGTGGACGAAGGGGAAGGCCCGGTAATATTCTTTGTTCACGGTACGCCCGAATGGTCCTTCGGATATCGAGATTTAATACAACTCCTTCAGAAAGACTTCAGGTGCATCGCTATCGATCATCTTGGCTTTGGCTTATCAGATAAACCAACTAGTGCCGATTATAGTTGTAAAGCACATGCACATCGGCTTCAACTGTTAATCCATCAGTTGCAGTTAAAAAATATAACACTTGTTGCCAACGATTTTGGAGGAGGCTTTGCTATGAGTTATGCGATTGCGAATCCGGCAAACGTGTCGCGAATTGTTTTGTTTAATACGTGGATGCGTTCCCTGAAAGATGATCCCCATTATGCAACACCCGCACGCCTAATGGGTGGGTGGTTTGGAAGATGGTGCTACCTGTATTTGAACTTTCCGGTGAATATTGTGATGCCAGCCGCCTTTGGAGACAAACGAAAGCTTACTAAAGAAATTCATCGCCACTATAAAAGTGCGTTGCCTCATGCGCGGGAACGCATAGCAGCTCATATGTTTTCGCGCGAACTATTGAACGCCTCCGATTGGTGGCAGGGTTTGTGGCACCAGTTGGACAAGGTTACTCACTTGCCACTGCTGCTGTTCTGGGGCATGAAAGACAAGTTTGTGCCTCCTGCTGAATTGGATAGGTGGAGAAAAAGAATGCCTCATGCAAAAGTGATCACCTACAACGATGCCGGTCATTTTGTGCAAGAAGAAAAGGCCGCGGAAATGGCACATGAACTAAGAATTTGGATGAACTGAGTTTACCGTATGAATTCAATTTCAGTACGTCTGTTGAATTTTCGCCCGGCTACGGTGGCATTGTCCGCCAGCGGCTTAGCCTCACCAAACGCTTCTAATTGTACTCTGGAAGGTGCGATACCAGCTTGCAGCAGGTAACGCCTCGCTTCTTCTGCACGTTGCTTGCTTAACAATTCGTTGTAGGCTGCATCGCCATTGCTATCGGCATGGCCAGAGATATTTACGCGCAGGTCTTTGTTTTCGCGTAATAGGGCAACCGCCAAATCAAGCACACTTTCGTTGGTGGCCTTTACCTGGTTGGATTCATAAAACAAACTTAATGACGACAACGCTGCCGGCACTTTCTTTTTCAAATAGACCGTTTCCTCCAACACACTGTGCCCAGAGGTGCCTATCAGTTGAATCGTAGACAGGTATTTTTCATATCCGGGAACTTCAATGTGAAGCTGGTAGCGGGTATCGTTCTTACCACTGAATTGATTCTGGTAGTAGCCCGTGCCCAAGCGAGTTAGCAACAATTCATTCTTTTCACTATCGGTTAACCAAACCTTACCGTCTAATTTTTCCTGCGTGGCCTCGTCTTGAACAGAAATGCGCCAGTCGGCAGTAAGTAGTTCTGCTTTTGGCGTTGGTACCGCTGGCGAAGTAATACTGGCACTGCTTGGCGCAGAACTATGTATCATCTCCTCTTCTTTGGATAGCAGCTCGTTGCGCGTAATGGGTTTCCAGTTGGTAAGGTCAACACGGTAAATATCCTGCTCCCCACGGCTATCGGCACGAAGCGAAGAAATATATGCTGTCTTTTCATCGCCTGTCATTACAAAGAAAATATCGTTTTCTACAGAATTGATAGGGTAGCCGAGGTTAAGTGGCTCGCTCCATTTCATAGTGGCAGAGTCGAATTCAGAGCGGTAGATATCCAGATCTCCCATACCCGCATGGCCGTTCGAGCTAAAATACAAATGCTTACCGTTGGCTGATACAAATACATCCTCCTCATCGCGGGGGGTGTTGATGGCAGGCCCCAGGTTTAATACCTGCCGATACTCTCCGCGCTTATCTCTCAAGGCCACATAAATGTCGGTGCCGCCATAGCCTTCGGGGCGATCGCTCACAAAAAAAAGTTTCTGATAGTCTGCGGTAATGGCTGCTGAACTTTCGAAATAAGGACTGTTGATAAAACCATTGAGCCGTTTCGGGTTAGACCAGGTGCCATCGGGCTGCAAATCTGTTTCGTAGATATCGCCCCCGTTTTCATCGCTGTACACAAACATTTCTTTGCCATCGGGCGAAAGGCTCACGCTGGCATCGTGAAAGGAGGAATTCAGCTCATCTATTTTTCGGGCCGGTTGCCATACACCATTCACTCGCTTCGACATCAGAATTTCCTCGTAATATTCCAGGTCTTCAGCCAAAGAAGGATTCTCGTTGTTGTCGGGTCTGCGCGTGGTGTAAATCATAGTAGACTCATCGGCTGATATGGTGGGGGCATAATCGGGCCACTCGCTGTTTATGTTTTCATCGAGGTTTACCAGCGTAACCCCTACCGGGTAGGCTTTGTAAACCATGGCATTGCGGCACTCGAAAATTTTCCAATTCACTTCATTCATTTTCGATACACGGCTGAACTGCAATGAACGCGACAGCAACAGGTTGAACTTATCGTAATAAAATAGTGCACTGTCGAATTGCTCGTTGTAGTGGTAAGCCTGGCCAATTAGAAAGAGAATATCTTCATCGGCATTTTTATCCAACGCGTAAGCATTTTTAAAATAAGGCAACGATTTCTCTTTGTGGATGGTCATCATGATGGACTTGCCTGCCATCAATTGTGCTTTCACACTTTTGGGGTTGGTAGCCACCGCCATGCTGAACAAATCAACAGCCTGCTTGCGGTGCGAGAAGTTGAAGGCTTCCATGCCTTCTCGATAATACTGTTCGGAGAGCTTAAGGGAATCTGTTTGGGCCGAGGCTGTGAATAGTAAAGCCATACCCAACCCTATCAAATAGAAAAGCCGCATAGACATTTGGGGTTTCCCTTTAAAGTTAGGGAAATTAGAGAAACCGTACAGCCGCTAATCTTTAAAAAGCAAAACAGCTATTTCTTGCTGGCGTTGAAAAGCTTTTCTTTTTCCTCTTTGGTCAGGCTTTCATAGCCTTTGTCAGAAATCTTGTCGAGAATAGCATCAATCTCTTCTTGAGTTGCTTTGGCAAAACCAGCTGAAGTCTTTTTCCTGGGTTCCTCTTTGCTGCGGTAAGTAACTTTCACCTTCGGGCGTGGTGCAAACAATCCTTTTACGCCATCCAAAAGATAGGTTATCCAACTACCCCAGTTTACTCCGACCTGAAGTTGTTTGATGTATAAAAATCCCATGAAGGCACCACCCAGGTGGGCCAGGTTGCCCCCGGCATTAGACCCTACACTTCCCAAAAAGGAAAGCACAATGTAAAAGGCTGCAATGTATTTGATACGCACCGGCCCCAGGAAAAGAAGAAAGAAAGTGTAGTTGGGGAGTAGCGTTGCTGTGGCTACCATTACTGCATAAACTGCTGCG
>CAZRQK010000067.1:0-19968 GCA_964602295.1 uncultured Ohtaekwangia sp. | reverse complement strand
GATGTTCGGAAGTACATCTGATCTTAAAGGAGAAGACTAAACGCGGCTTTCAGCCACCTGCTTCTTCACTTCTTTCTTGCTATAGGTAGGGCAAGTGTATTGGCTGCAAGCAGAAACGAAAGCGGCTAAGGCGATCAGGGCTAAAACTTTTTTCATGACAGTGGCTTTGGTAATGAACAAAAATAGGATTCTTTTAATTTTTTACAAATTCGAAGTAAGAATATCGCGGTTTAGCGAAAAAATCGGCTATCCAACCAGAAGGTTGCAACCCCGAATATCCGAGTTATCCATCCGCCCAAGTACCTCAAAGTAACCCTGTTCGTGCTTTTTACCTAAATCCTGGGTTTCAATAAACGCGCAAGAATCGAAGTTGGCCAGGTCGATGATGTTAATGGCCCCCTGCTGCCGTGTATCGGAATAATCGAACGGGTCTTCCGGGTCGCGCAACAGCACCTTCATCCAGGGTGGGCACTGGTAACGCCCCTCACCTTTCGAATAAGCTTGCGAGAGCAACTCAGTCATGCCATACTCGGAGAATACGGTAGGAAGACGGAGCCTCGGCTTCAAAATAGCATGCACCTCTTGCCGGGTAAGCTCTTGCCTTCGGCCCTTCATTCCACCAGTTTCCATCACCGCGCAATGACTCAAATTCATGGGGTACTGCTCGGCAAAGTCGAGCAACGCAAAAGTAACACCCAAGAGCAAAACTTTGCGATGGCCGGTGCGCATCTGATCTACTTGCGCTGCCAACTCGGCCAGGTTGTTCAGATAAAATCCTGAAAAAGACGATTGGCTTCGATCGATGAAATGTTTGGCCATGGCAATCAATGAAGAACCTTCGCGTTCGAGGTAAGAAGGCAACAAAGCCAAAACATGATATTGCCCGAGAGGGCCAAAGTTGTCTTCAAAAATTCTAACTGTATGACCGAGGTAGAATTGAAGACTACGGACTGCATGGCGGCTCACCACCGAGCCTGCAGTGCCGCTACTGGTAAAAATGGCTTCCTCAGGCCATGCTCCGGTTTTAATTAAGTGCGATTTAAAAAAAGAAATAGGTAAAAATGGAATTTGCTCGTAGTTCGATATCTGGTGGATCGCCACCCTACGGTGATGTAGGTATTCGCGGTAAATGGGGTTGTTGGCGGCCTGGTATTGAAATATTTCCAACGCCAGGGCGTTAAAATCACGTTCCTGGAGCGAGTATAAATCGCTGGCAAAACTTTTAAATGTGTTCAGGCGTTGATTATTTTACAAAGTTTAAAGGTATAAAATGAAGTTATTAGGCACCTGGCTGTTGTTGATTTTTATGGGTTTGGGCGTGCTCTCGTGCTTCGATCCTCCCGAATACCCTGCCGAACCCGAGATTGAATTCAGAAATGTGGTCTTCAAACAATCGCCCGAAAACGAAGATTCTCTGGTTGTTGAATTGTTCTTTCGCGATGGAGATGGCGACCTGGGGCTGCAGCCTTCTGAAACCGGATGTTATGGCCCTGAGGAAGATCCGATTTGCTACAACGAGAAGTTCACATTCACGGTAACAGAGGGGCCTAATACAGGCAAGCGCTTGAATTATGCCATCAAGAGAACTGATCCGTTATTTGCCAACCTTCCCGATTATGTAAAGCCTTTTGATTGCATCAACTGGGAACTTGAACGCAACGCTTCCAATCAAGTGATTGACACGGTCTATATTGAACTGAACCCTAACCACTACAACATCTACGTGGACTACCTGGTAAAGCAACCCGATGGCTCGTTTGAAGAATTTGATTTCAGAGAAGAGTTTTGCGCCACTTACGATGGCCGGTTTCCTGTTTTGGCAAAAAACCTGAACCAGCCCGGCCCTTTGGAGGGTGTGATCCGCTACGGCATGCGCGGCACTGGGTTCCTTTTTCAGTTCAGCATCAAAACATTGAAGCTGCGTATCCAGATTCAAGACCGGGCCTTGAACAAAAGCAACATTATCGAAACTCCTGAATTTACCCTTCAGTCTATACGAGGGTAGTACCTGTTAGAAAGAGTTGTTTCAATATAGTGGACTGAACCGCTCCGGGTCGGCCTCGCGCATCATCGCATAAATCTGGTCGTAGACCTCTTCTGCATTTGGTTTTGAGAAATAGTCGCCATCAGAACCATAGGCAGGCCTGTGCTCTTTCGCGGTGATGGTAACAGGCTTGGAGTCCAGGTACTGATAACCGGCTTGTTCCTCCAGCACCTGCTGCATCATAAACGCAGTGGCGCCTCCGGGCACATCTTCATCGGCAAATACTACCCGATTGGTTTTTTTCAAAGATTCAACAATAGATTGATGCCTGTCGAAAGGCAGCAGCGTTTGCACATCTATCACTTCGCAGTTAATACCCGCACGCTCTAATTCAGTTGCGGCCTCCATTACCACCCGGCACATAGAGCCATAGGTAACCACCGTAACATCATCACCTTCTTTCAAAATCTCGGGCACACCCAGCGGCACCGTAAACTCACCAATATTATCAGGTAATTTTTCTTTTAGTCGGTAACCGTTCAGACACTCAATCAACAAAGCCGGGTCATCGGACTTGAGCAAGGTATTGTAGAAGCCCGCGGCTTGCGTCATGTTGCGGGGCACCAACACGTACATGCCACGCACACTGCCCAAAATCATACCAATAGGCGATCCGGCATGCCAAACGCCTTCGAGGCGGTGGCCGCGGGTGCGCACAATCAACGGTGCCTTTTGCCCTCCCTTGGTGCGATATTGCAAACAAGCAAGGTCATCGCTCATGATTTGTATGGCATACAGCAGGTAGTCGAGGTATTGAATTTCAGCGATGGGCCGTAGACCTCGCAACGCTGCCCCTATGCCCTGGCCTACAATGGTGCACTCGCGTATCCCCGTATCGGTAACGCGCAACTCGCCATACTTTTCCTGGAGACCGGCAAAGCCCTGGTTTACATCGCCAATCCGTCCCACATCTTCTCCAAATGCCAATAATTTATCTTCGCGTTGAAGGGCGGCATCGAAACAAGCCTGCAGGATTTCACGGCCATCGCGCATGGGCGATGAATCGGAATAAACGGGCGGCACCGTAACTACATTCAGTGCAGACCACTCAGACTGGCTGTGCAAATGCGAATTAAACCGATCCGCGTTTTCTGCATCGTTTCTTTTTATCCAGGCAATCAGTTGCTCGCGGGCAGGCCCTTGTTGATTTCGCAATATTCTGGCAGCCTGCCGCGCAGCCTTCATACTATCCAGCCGCAACGGGTTGATGGTTTTAACCAAATGGTTTTTTATTTCGGCTATCTCTTCCTCGTGCGAAGCCATATCCAGAATCTTCACGAGCTCACGCTGGTCGCGTTGAATATCTTCCGTGAATTTCTTCCACGCAGTTTCCTTCGCTGCTTTGGCAGTGGCTTTGGCTTCTTTTTCCAACGCATCCAGTTCTGAGGCCGTAGCCAGCCCCTCCTCCTCTATCCACAGGCGCATCTGGCGAAGGCAGTCGTATTCTTTCTCCCAGTTCAGTCGCTCTTTGCTTTTGTAACGTTCGTGCGAGCCAGACGTTGAGTGGCCCTGAGGTTGCGTCATCTCCACCACATGCAACAAAACAGGAACGTGCTCCTCGCGACAAATCTTTTCGGCACGTTGATACGTGTTGATCAGTTCGCGGTAATCCCAACCTTTGGCAGTGAATATTTCAAAACCTTTCTCCTTCTCGTTGCGCTGAAATCCTGCCAGTATTTTAGAGATATTGCCTTTGGTGGTCTGATATTCCTTCGGCACAGAAATGCCGTAGTCATCATCCCAAACGGAAACAAACATGGGCACCTGCAAAACACCTGCGGCATTGATGGCCTCGAAGAACATGCCTTCGCTGGTAGAAGCATTGCCAATGGTGCCAAAGGCAATTTCATTACCATTGTTGGAAAACTGCGTGTAGCTTTTCAGCGCAGGGTTCTCTCTGAATAATTTCGATGCATAAGCCAATCCCACCAGGCGAGGCATCTGCGCAGCTGTAGGCGAAATATCTGCACTGCTGTTTTTAGAGGCCGAAAGATTTTTGAATTCACCACGGTCGTCAATCAAACGCGTGGCAAAATGTCCATTCATCAACCGACCGGCAGACGCTGGGTCGGCCTCTACATCTGGATGCGCGTATAACTGTGCAAAGTATTGCTCGAGTGTAAGCTCGCCAATAGCAAGCATAAAAGTCTGGTCGCGGTAATAGCCGGATCGAAAATCGCCCGGGTGAAAAACTTTGGCCATGGCAATCTGTGCTACCTCTTTGCCATCGCCAAAAATTCCGAATTTGGCTTTGCCCATGAATACTTCTTTGCGCCCCAACAGACTTGCCTCGCGGCTCTCGCAAGCGAGTCTGTAATCTGCGAGAATGACTTTCGCCTGTTTCTCGTTAATGCGCGTTAAAGTTGCTTTTGTGCTCACCCGCTATCGTTTGATTCAAATCAAAAATAGGGAAAAAGAACCCGGTGATCAAAGCAGAAAAAATCTGCCAAATAATCTGTTACAATTGCGCAGTTTTCCGGAAGAAATTTACCCAATCGCCCGAAGAAACTTCCTGATAATTTTCGCTGCTTTCAAAAAGATAGATACCTACCTCTTCTCCATCTATCATCACGGTATCGAAGTAGTAACCTGCATTTATTTCCAGATCGTGGATAGATTTAGCCACCAAAGGATCGGTTATCCGGAATATTTCAGCCACGATGCTGTGATCTTTACTGGCCGTTTTAACCGCAGCGGGATAAGGTCCCAGCGAGTACAATTGAAAACCGCAAAGACGTATGGAATATTGATAATCCAGCCCAGTCTTGTAGTGGAAATAGTTCTCCATTCCCCTGCGCAACGATCCGTAAAAAGCGTATAAAGCACTGTTGTTCATCACTTTGAAAAAAATAAAAATTCCCTCCCGCAATCGTATTCGAGTGCTATATTTGCGGGCCTTTCCGGCAATCCAACATTCATCGAATCATAACCTTAAATTTCTAACAACATGATCATCGGGGTACCCAAGGAGATCAAAAATAATGAAAACCGCGTGGCCTTAACTCCGGCCGGCACACAAGAGCTGACCAAACGCGGACATGTGGTTTATATACAAACCAAAGCAGGCGAAGGCAGCGGCTTCAGCGATGAAGAATACGCAGGCGCTGGTGCTAAAATTCTTCCCAAAGCAGAAGATGTTTTTGGCATTGCCGAAATGATCATGAAAGTGAAAGAGCCGATCGAACAAGAATACGGCCTCATTAAAAAAGACCAACTGGTATTTACTTATTTCCACTTTGCTTCTTACGAACCCCTGGCGCATGCCATGATTAAATCGGGTGCTGTCTGCCTGGCTTACGAAACGGTAGAGCGTGCAGACGGTAGCCTTCCGTTGTTGGTTCCCATGTCGGAAGTGGCAGGCCGCATGTCGATACAAGAAGGTGCGAAATATTTAGAGAAACCATTGAAGGGACGGGGCATCTTATTGGGCGGTGTGCCTGGTGTAATGCCCGCCAAAGTATTGATATTGGGTGGTGGTGTGGTAGGAACCAATGCTGCTAAGATTGCTGCCGGTATGGGTGCCGATGTAATTATTACCGATGTAAACATCAATCGCTTGCGTTACCTCGATGATGTAATGCCGAAGAATGTGCACACCATGGTTTCGAACGAATATGTGCTGCGCGACCTGGTGAAAACCCACGATCTGATTGTAGGCGCTGTGTTGATTCCGGGTGCCAAGGCTCCGAAGCTGATTACCAAAGACATGCTGAAAACCATGCGCCCCGGAACCGTGCTGGTGGACGTAGCTGTAGACCAGGGTGGCTGTATTGAAACTTGCAAGCCCACTACGCATGAAAACCCCACCTATATTATTGACGATGTGGTGCACTATTGCGTGGCCAACATGCCGGGTGCTGTTCCTTACACTTCTACACTAGCCCTTACCAACGCTACCCTACCGTATGCCATTAAACTGGCTGGGATGGGCTGGAAGAAAGCGAGCCAGGATCATGCAGATTTAAGAAAAGGCTTGAATGTAATTCAAGGTAAAGTGGTGTACAAAGCCGTTGCCGATGCATTTAACCTGCCTTACACCGATGTGAAAGAGTTTATCGGTTAATTTTCAGATATGAGTTTCAGCGGGCGGGCATGCGTTGCATGCCCGCCCGCTTTTTTGTCACCTTACATAAACACAGGGAAATCAGGTAAAAAGGTGGACTCGCTGCCAGGTGCCGGTGCCTCGCAACAATAATGCACCATGCCATTGGTAACAGCCAGGTAACGCGCGCCAATGGTCATGTTGTAAACCGCAATCTGGTTAAATGCTTTCTGCGAAAGTTTAATAGAGGGCGATTTGCATTCTATCAACATCCACGGTTTTCCATCTCGGCTTCTGATCAATATATCCGATCTTTTCTGAAGCTTGTTGTACGTAAGGGAACCTTCCACCCGAAAGAGTGATTTCGGATATTGGTGCTGATTGATAAGAAAGTGAATAAAATGCTGTCGCACCCATTCTTCGGGGGTGAGTACGATGTATTTTTTTCGGATGATATCGAAAATCCATACTTTTCCCTCCTCTTTCTTTAAAGAGAATTCAACTTCTGGTAGATTTAGCCTGAGCACCCGTTAAAATAACTTTCTTTTATGAAAAGCAAGCAAGATATCGTGGAGAATTGGTTGCCCCGTTATACCGGGGTGCCGTTAGAGTCATTTGGTCAATACATTCTCTTGACCAATTTCGACAATTATGTGAAGAAGTTTGCTGAGTGGAACAACGTAGAAGTAAACGGAGTGGACAAGGCCATGCGCAGCGCCACGGCCGGAGGCATCACCATCATCAACTTTGGTATGGGCAGCCCCAATGCCGCCACCATCATGGATTGCCTCACGGCCATCAAACCCAAAGCGGCCCTGTTTCTTGGAAAATGTGGAGGCCTGAAAAAGAAAAATGACATTGGCGATTTTATTCTGCCCATCGCTGCCATTCGCGGAGAAGGTACCTCCAACGACTACTTTCCACCAGAAGTACCCGCCCTGCCTGCCTTTGCTTTACAAAAAGCCATCTCCACCACCATCCGCGATTACAATCAGGACTATTGGACGGGCTCCGTATACACCACCAACCGAAGGGTGTGGGAATGGGACGAGCATTTCAAAAATTACCTGATTAAGATCAGGGCCATGGCCATTGACATGGAAACCGCCACCGTATTTTCTACCGCTTTTTACAACGAGATACCAGCTGGTGCGTTGCTGTTGGTTTCAGATCAGCCCATGGTGCCGGAGGGTGTGAAAACGGAAGCCAGCGACAAAGTGGTGACAACGAATTATGTAGATCTCCATTTGAAGATCGGTATTGACTCGTTGAAGCAATTGATCAACAACGGCATGACGGTGAAGCACCTTCGCTACTGAGGTTTTTCTATTTCTTTCGCTTTCACTGAAAAGAGTAATATCATCCCAATGATGAAAAACACCGCCAGGCCAAGCGCGCTGTTACGCATGCTGCCTGTTATTTGATTAATGAAGCCATAAGAGAACGTGCCTACTACGATGGACAAATTGTAGGTAACATCGTAAAAGCTGAAATATGAGGCGTGGTCTTTTGTGTTAACAGGGATAAGTTTAGAATACGTTGCCCGTGATAAAGCCTGAATACCGCCCATGATCAAGCCCACCACAAATGCCAGAGCGTAAAATTGAAACTCGTTGGTGATGAGATAAGCAGCCAGACACACTCCTATCCAAATGCTGATCATGATCATGAGGGCTTTTTTATTTCCCTGCTTGCGCGAGATACGGGCAAAGAAGGATGCACCCACTGCTGCCACCAATTGAATCACCAACACCGTCCCAATCAGTTTTGCATCTGGCAATTGCAAAACGTCTGTGCCAAAAAGCGTGGCCAGGTACATCACCGTTTGAACGCCCATATTGAAAAAGAAAAATGCCCAGAGGTATCTTTTCAGCTGAGGCGATTGACGTAAGCTCTGCCATACCTTCCCGATTTCCTGGTATCCCTTTAGCCAGATGCTTTGCCCTTGCCGTGTTGAGTTCACCGGTTCCTTCAAAATGGTGAAGGGAATCAGCGCAAAGCCAAACCACCAGATGCCCGTAAGTAAAAAAGAAAATCGGGAAGCCGCTCCGCCATCGGCAAAGCCAAACGTGGCGGGGTTCAGAATCATGGCCAGACACACCACCATTAAAATTACGCTGCCGTAATATCCCATAGAATACCCTTTGGCACTGGTAGTATCGTACCGATCGGGTGTTACAATTTCTGGTAGAAAGGCATCGTAAAATACCAGGCTTCCCGAATAACCCATGCTGGCCACCACCGAGCAGAAAATGGCCCAGTTAAGATCAGAAACATCTTTAAAAAGACTAAGCCCCATGCACGCCAGGCTGCCCATCAACACAAAGCCCATCATAAATTTTTTCTTCTGCCCTGCATAGTCGGCCATGCCCGAAAGCAAAGGCAACATCAAGGCAACCAGCAGAAAAGAGAAAGACAAAGCATAGGAGTATAACACCGAGTTCTGCCACTCATAACCCATGAAGCTAACCATGGCACTATCACCGGTTTTAGCTACTGCCTTGTAGTAAACCGGGAATATTGCCGAGGTAATGACCAAAGAATAAACAGAATTAGCCCAATCGTACATGCACCAGGCACGTACGGTACGTGGTTGATTGAGGGTGATGCCTGAAGCACTCATCTGCTTTAAAAAAAGAAAGCCCCGATAGGCACCGGGGCTTTGCTATTTAAACATGAAAAAACAACTAGAATTTTTCTGTCTTCTGCTGTGTGGTGTACAAAATCTTGCGGGCGTTGCCCTTTCTCAATTCTGTTTCCACATCGGCAATGATACCTCTTTTGGCTTCATTGTCAACTTTCAATGAAACGGTTAACTGATCGCGCTCGTTTTCAGCCAGCTTGTCCTTTTCGCGGTTAACCCAAAGGATGATGTCCTTCGGTTCAATGAATACATCATCGGCCTGGATTTTGGGCTCTTTACCAAACTGTTCTGTTTTGCGCGGTTCGCCAATGTAAAGGTTCGTTACCAGCGACTTGCGCTGCAACTTTCTCAACTGTGAGGCCTCGGGTATGCGCTGCTGTACTTCAATGGTTTGCTCGCGCAACTGTGTAGTTACCATGAAGAAGAAGAGCAACATAAACACCACATCAGGCATAGACGAGGTTGGGATGTCCTGCTTTACGTTGGCTTTTTTCTTAAACTTTGACATAGTCTTTCAGATTTAATTATCCTCCCACTTTTGTCGGCTCAGCTATCGAAATAGCCATAGGAATCTCGTTGGTACCATCAGGGCGCTTGCCCAGACCTTTGTTATAAATGGCCTGGTTTTCAGGATCCGATAAGTCTGAAGCAGCCTCGCGGAAGCGCTGGTTGGATACACCTGCGCGCTCAGACCAGATATCATAGTAAGCCCCTTGAATCTTGTCGAGAATCTCTACAAAACGTTTATGGCTGGTACCACGGTCGGTTTTATACGAAACAATGGCTTTTTCCGGACTGTCGGACAGGTGCGGGTCAGCACCATTGTTCAGAATAAATTTTTTGATCTGTTCCTGCAATACCGAAACGTCCTCCATCGGCTCGCCTTCAACCAGCAAGGCATCAGAAGAATTCACCTGTATGGTAAACAGGTTGTGCTCCTGAAACTTCATGATGGGCTGATTGGGATCGGGTGGAGGGGGCAGCATCATCTGCAGACCCTTGTCGTTCGCAATCGTGGTGGTTACCAAAAAGAACGTCAGCAGTAGAAACGCGATGTCTGCCATTGACGCATTTGGTATTTCCGGTGTGGAACGTGCCATTATTTTATTGCTTTGTTAATTTCAGAATAAACAATACCAAGTAGCGAGGCTCCAAATACTATGTAGAAAAGTATCAAACCTGCGCCAATCAGTTTAGAGCTTGCCTCATCCACCCCCAAAGCCACTGCCTTTGCATTGACAGTAGAATCGGAAAGCGCATAAGCCACGAGGAACAAAATCACCAAAAGGCCTACTGCCATTGCTGATTTTCCTAATTCTTTTGGGTGCTTAAGGGCATGTAACAAAGGCAGAATAATTGCCGCCCCCAGAGCCACAAAGAAGAATGCGTATGTTAAATAAAGTCCGGCATCAATCATAGAGCGGATTATTTAGAGAGTTTGTGCTTAACGAGAATATCAACAAGCGAAATAGATGCATCTTCCATGCTATTCACCAAGCTGTCGATTTTAGAAACCAGGTAGTTATACAAAACCTGCAGGATCATACCCACAATAAGACCACCTACCGTAGTGATAAGGGCCACTTTCATACCACCAGCCACAACCTGAGGAGAGATATCACCGGCTGCTTCGATCGCATCGAAGGCCTGCACCATCCCGATTACCGTACCAAAGAAACCCAACATAGGACCGAGTGAAATGAACAATGAAATCCAGATCAGACCTCTCTCCAAGCGACCCATTTCAACACCGCCATAAGAAACTACTGATTTTTCAACCATATCAATACCCTCGGGGGCGCGCATCAATCCTTGTGTAAAGATGGAAGCAATGGGGCCGCGGGTGTTTTTGGTTACTTCTTTCGCAGCCTCTACTCCGCCTTTGGATAACGCATCTTCAATTTGGCTCAGCAGCTTTTTGGTATTCACAGTTGCCATGTTGAGTGTAATGATACGTTCAATAGAAACGGCCAGACCCAGAATTAAACAGATGAGAATGGGCCACATATAGCCTACACCTCCTTCGATGAATTTTTCTTTAATCATCTGGTGAAACGAGGCTTCCTCGGCAGGAGCTTCTTCCACATCTGCATCCTGAGCTACTGGCTGGGGCTCGGGTTGCGGTTCCTGTTCAGGAGTTTGAGAAGTAACAGTATCAGGTTGTTGAGCATCCTGCGCCACCGCAGATTCAGCCCCAATAAATAGTGCTCCAACAAGAGCAACCAAAGCAAGTAGTTTTTTCATGGTTTAAGGTTTAAGACATACTTTGAAGTCGCCAAAATTAAAGGTTTTGGTGATTTGTAAAGAAATTTTTGAAAAAATTTCTGCAATAGTATTCTACCATTTCTGGGCTTTACCATACAATGCCCATAGCATCCGTTAGTCACGCAAAATTTTCTTTTGAACCAAAATGTTTGTTTGAAAAGTCCCGTCCAAGATGGGAATTGATGACAATATACGCGGGTGCTGATCGCCCTAACGGTGGTACGGGTGCGGATACCCGCCTTAAAACCTCTATTAATTAAACAGTGATTGATGCTTTACTTGATATCTACAACTAAGAATTCAAAGGTTCGTCATGTAATGAAAACCAAGTAGTTAACTGTGCTAGACTGTTAAGACTTGACTTTCTAATATCGATGTAAGCGGAGTGCGGGTTAGAAATATGGAACGAGAGGCTACCAAATAAAAACCCCTCCGTAGCCCCGATAAATCGGGGCTACGGAGGGTAAAGCGGAGAGGGCGGGATTCGAACCCGCGATACCCTTTCAGGTATACACACTTTCCAGGCGTGCTCCTTCAACCACTCGGACACCTCTCCTTGAAAAAAGCCCACAAAGAAATGGATAATATTGTATGATCACAAACTATTGAGGGGTGACCTCGCCTGCCAGTGGCACTGCCATGAGCGAGCGCACACGTGTTGGATCTTCATACTCTCCCAACAGTATCATCAGTTTGGTAATGGCCGCCTCCAAGCTCATGTCCGAACCACTCAGCACCCCCATGTCGTGCAGCAGGCGGCTGGTTTCGTACTTGCCCTGAATAACCATTCCCCCCGGGCACTGCGAAATGTTAACGAGAATGATGCCTCTTTGAATGGTTTGTCTGAGTAACTCAATGAACCATGCATCGGAAGGTGCATTGCCCGAACCGAAAGTTTCCATCACCACCGCCTTCACTCCTTTGGTTTGCAAAACGGCCTCGACCACCGTTGGACTTATTCCAGGAAAAAGTTTTAGCACAGTAACGTCAGGGTTGAACTTCGACCAGAGTTCTAAAGCCTCACCGGGGTTGGGGTATTTTATAGCCGCATAATTATAATCGATTTTTACACCGGCCGTTGCCAAAGCGGGATAGTTCTCGGACTCAAAAGCATCGAAGTGCATACTTTCTACTTTCTTGGCCCGGTTGCCACGCAACAATTGGTAGTCAAAAAAAATACAAACCTCGGGCACGGTTGCCTTACCCTCTGTTTTAGATGAAGCGATCTCTAATGCCGTGATGAGATTTTCGCGCGCGTCTGACCGCGGTTCGGTGATGGGCAGTTGTGCCCCTGTAAACACCACGGGCTTGGCGAGTCCTCGCAGCATGAAACTCAATGCCGAAGCCGTGAAGGCCATGGTATCGGTGCCGTGCAGTACCACAAAACCATCGTGGTGTGCATAGTTATCGTAAATTATTTTTCCAATGGTTTGCCAGTGAGCGGGTTGTACATTCGATGAATCGATTGGGCGATCGAAAGAAACTACCGTTAATTCCAAAAACAAGTTACGCAGTGTGGGCAGGTGTTCCAGTATCAGCGAAAAATCGAAAGGCACCAACGTTCCCTGTGCGCTGTAAGCCATGCCGAAGGTACCTCCGGTGTAAATAATCATCACGCGCGAGCGGGGCTTCTCCGGCAGGGCTGTGTTAATGGAAATCTGTTTGTAGTTCATGGAACCCGCTGGCATATTGTTTTCTATTTTTGATCGGAACGCTGATTGGAGAATAACCTGGCTGCATTGGCAGAGGTAGCATATTGCAATTCTTCCTTCTCTACTTGTTTCAGTTCTGCTACCCGCTGCGCCACCAGGGTGATGTAAGCCGGTTCGTTGCGCTTGCCGCGATAGGGCACTGGCGCGAGGTAGGGGCTGTCGGTTTCCAATACCAAAGAACGTAAATCCACCTCGGGCAGCACTTTATCCAAACCACCATTTTTAAAAGTAGCCACACCGCCAATGCCCAGGTAAAAACCCAGGGCACCAATGCGTTTTGCCTGTTCTGCGTTTCCGCTGAAGCAATGAAATACACCTGTCAGGTTATCGTCCATCAAGGGTTCTAGCAACGCAATGGTTTCATCTATTGATTCCCTGCAATGAATAACTAACGGCAGACGGTGCTTTTTTGCCAAGCCTACTTGTATGGTAAAAGTCTCCTTCTGCTGTTCCCAAAATGTTTTGTCCCAATAAAGGTCTGTGCCCATCTCTCCTACGGCCACAAACTTTCGTTTGCTCAACCAGTCTTCTACCAGGTACAGTTCTTTCTCAAAATCTTTCTTTACCGAACACGGGTGCAGACCCATCATGGCCACACATTGCTCAGGGTGCTTCCCTTCTACTTCCAACATTGCATCCACGGAAGTGTGGTCGATGTTGGGCATGTAAATTTTTTTGATCCCTGCCTCCCATGCCTTCGCCAAAGTATCGGGCAAGTCGTTCTTGAAATCGTCAGCGTAAATGTGGGCGTGGGTGTCAGTCCAGAAGTTCATGGAAGCAGGTCATCTATTGCTTGGCGCAGCAAATTAGAGGGTGGAGGCCAGTTCGCAAAACCACTGTAACCATTCGATTCTGCCAGCACCGTTGAAAGTCGGAACGCTTTGTGTGTAGTAAACCCCGCAATACCTTGCTTTTGCAGTCGCGTGGCCAGGTATTCCTGCTCGGTTTGGCCGGGAGTGGGAACAAAAAATGCACGAGCCTGCAGGGCCGCTAAATCCATGATGCTGGTATAACCCGAACGACAAATGACTAACCTGGCTTGCTGAATGGCCAATGCCATTTCGTATGAAGAGAGGTGTAGTTTTACATTTTGGTTTTGAGATGAATTCACCTGGCTTTCATCTTCTTCCACTTCGGGCTTACCTAAAATCAGCAAATACTTTAACCCCGAAGTTGCCAGTTGTGTGCGCAGTATTTCTTCGAACACTGTGCGCTGCGGCTCGGGGCCAGATACGATGGCCACCACATCGTAGATTTTGCTAACGTTTAGTTGCCTTTCCATCCGCGAAAGCGTGCCCACAAACTTCACCTTCAATCTTCTATGGTTGGATAGCTTTCCGGTCAGGGTTTGTTCGCCTACATCGGGAATCCAGCAATGCGAAAATTTTTTAATTTGTTGATGATTGAAATACCTTACTATTGGCTCCAACCACCTCAGAGCCGCTGGCATGATGATGTTGAGTTGGTGGGTGATGAACACGCTAGGCACATGAGCCGACCACGCACCATACCGGTTATCGGAAATGATCAACTGAAAATTCTCTTTGCGGCATAATTTTTCGATTTGCCGGTGTTCTCTTGCCATAGCAAATAAGAATCGTGGCATCTGCAAGAACACCATCCACATTAATGGCCACGTGCGCGCATAACGTGCGCGGTAAGGTGCAATTTGAAAAAAGCGGGCATCGGGACATTCTTTCTTAAGTAACGCCAGGCTGCTGCCCGCACCGGCAAAGGCCACTTCCATTCCTCTGCTGTGCAACGCCAGGGCTATTGGCAAACAGCGCGTAGCGTGGCCCAGACCCCAGTCGAGCGGGGCAATCAATACCTTCCTGATGGGAAGAGGCGACTTCATACACCAGATGAAAGACTAACAAATTGATATCCACGTTCGGCAAAGTGTTCCAGGTAGCGGGGCAACGCGTGCATTAAATTTTTCTCCGCCTTCAAACTGTCGTGGAAAACCACAATGGAGCCGTTGCGTGTGGCGCGAATACTGTTTTGCAAACAACTTTCAGCTGGCAATGATTGATCAAAGTCGTACGTGAGCACATCCCACATCACCAACCTGAAGTGGGCCAATGCAGTAATCTGTGCACGCGTTATTCGCCCGTAAGGAGGCCGGAAAAGTTGCGTTTCGGAAGGGAGCAATTGTTGACAAGCCTCGGCTTCTGTTTGGTACTTTTCAACAGATGCAGACCATCCATTGACGTGATGGAAAGTATGGTTGCCTACCGCATGCCCAGCGGCCAGGATGCGGTTAAAAACTTCTCCATGCTTTCGAATATTGTCGCCAATGCAAAAGAATGTTGCTTTGGCATTGAATAGCGATAACTGCTGTAGCACCCACTCTGTAGGACCTGGTATGGGGCCATCATCGAAGGTGAGGTAAATTTTCTTTTCGGATGAAGGCATGCGCCAAAGCAACTTTGGGTACAGCAAGGGCAACAACCATGGTGTTCGGAAGAACTTCAAGCAGCCAGAATAAGAACTTCAAAAATAAGGAAATACCGAAGCGAATGGTATCGCTTAACCTACGCGGCACGAAAGTATGGTAATGTCATCGCGGTAGCCATTGCGCCCTTTGAAGCCATCGAGGTTGACAATAATATCCTGGTGAATGGTTTTTAAATCCTTGGTGTGGTTTTCTTCGAAGTAATTGATCAGCGATTGCAAGCCAAACTCCTGTCCTTGTTCGTTGGCAGTTTCTGTTAATCCATCCGTGTAGAGAAACAGCGTGAAGTCATCGAGTTGATCGATGAAACCCTCGTTGATGAATGGAAGCGGATGCATGGCGCCCAACACCGTAGAGCCTTCCTCCAGCAGCCGCATACCTTTGCCGCGTTGCCATAGCAAGGGTGGGTTATGCCCGGAGTTCACATACACCATCGTTTTCAGGCTGATGTCGTAAATGGCCCCGAAGAAGGTGATGAATTTTTCACCCTTGGTATTTTCCATTACCTGGAAGTTCAAAGCCTCTACGATTTCAGTAAGGTTAGGTGTTTGCCTGAGCAGTGTGCGCAATGAGGCCTGAAAGTTTGACATCATGAGTGCGGCCGGTATGCCCTTGCCACTTACATCGGCCACGCAAATTAAAAATTGATTTTTGTTGATGGGCACGTAGTCGTAATAGTCGCCCCCTACCCTGTCGTGCGGCAGGTAGCTTGCCTCTACCTTTAGCGCCTCGGTGTACGGTAGTTTCTTGGGAAAGAGAAACTGCTGCACATCGCTGGCAATTTCCAACTCTTTGCGAAATGCCTCTTGCTCCAGTTGCCTGCGCGCCAGCTTTTTATTTTCGATGGCCACAATAATAATGTTGCTCAGCGCCTGGATGAACTTGATATTCTCCTCCTGATCGTGATTACCATCGTGGTTATTAAGGCCACCAACAAAAACCAACGAAAGGGTTGATGACTTGTGGGCGATGGGTATTACAATATCAAACTCATCGAAATCGCAGTGTTCAAACTCCGACATGCGGTGAATGTTGCGAATCAGTTTCACCCGGTCGTCCAAACGTACCTTACTATAATTCTTTTGCGTGCCAAACTGCACCTTGCAATTCCAGATCTCATCGAGCACGAAAAGTGCCATTTTAGTGATGTTGAGATTGGAGCGGAGCGTGAAATTGAAAATCTTGTAGAGCGACTCTTCCGGCAAATTGCTGTTGATGGCTTGGGTAATTTCAAGCAGCGCATTCAGCTCCAGTTCTTTCTTCTCAATCTGCTTCTTCAGCAACAACTCGCTCATCTGTACCTTGGGGTGTTGAACGTAAAAATACGAATTCCCGGCTAACCGCTACACGTGCACCGTTCTTCCCTTCCACTTTGGCCGAACTACCAAAGAGGCGAAACCGATTGCAACAACGTAGAACGAGTAAAGAAATTGCAAAATCAAAAAATTAATCCACGACCAGCGGATACGCTGCTGGCGACCCTGGTTAAGAAAGCTGGTAACGCTTAACAAGAAAACTGCCTCGCCAAAAAAGCGGCTCAACCACAGCCACCCAAAGAATTTCCATGCCAGCCAGCCACTTGCAGCAGCCACCAAGGCCAACAAAAAACCAACATGAAAAAAGGCAATGAACACAGCCATTAATCTGGCCACTAATGAACTATTGTATTTCCATTTGCCCGCCCAGCGTACCCGCTGATGAACGAACGAGGAAAGGCTGGCCACCGGTTGGGTTACCACAATGGCAGAACCACTAAAAAGAAATTGGATGGAACCCTTCCAGCGGGCGGCCACTTTTCGCATCAAAAAGTCATCGTCACCAGAAGAAATGTGCGCGTTGCCCTCGTATCCATCCACCTCTAGAAATGCCGACTTTAAAAAAGCCAGATTGGCACCGTTGCACATAACGGGCACACCCCAGCCCAGGCCAGATGCAGTAACGCCCACCAGGCTGGCAAACTCTAAAGTCTGAAGGCGTTGAAACCAGGTGGTTCCTTCGCCAAGGGCAACCGGCCCCACCAATAATTTTATGTTTGGGTTGGCAAAGGCACTATTTATTTCTGCCAGCCAGGTTTGTGGAAGTCGCACATCGGCATCGGTGGCGGCAATGATGGTACCCTCCGCCTGCTGAATGCCTGCAGTGAGCGCTGCCTTCTTGCCATGCTTATCTTTTAGCTGAATTACCTGGCCAGGAAATATAAATCTGGCAATTGTTTCTAGAGAATGATCGGAAGAGTGATCATCTACCAGAATGACACTCCATTTACCCGAAGGATAGTCTTGTTGTTGTAAATCCGATAACAATCCAGCGAGGTTGCTTTCCTCATTACGAAAAGGTACGATGACGGTGATGGTTCTGAATTCGCCATCGGGTTTAACCACACTTTCCTGCACTTTAGCCCAACCCAATAACAGCCAGAGCAACCATCCCGCGTACGCGGTAAAGACAGCAACTAATAAAAACGCCATTAGCAGATTGTGGTTAACTTTCGGGCCGAAGGCAAAATGGAGAAAAAAGCAACCAAAGAAAAGATTATTCTGGGCTTAGACCCGGGCACCAACGTTACGGGCTATGGGGTGATACTGGCACAGCGCAGCAAATTAACACTATTGCAATTTGGGGTGATACACCTGAACAAATTCGAGAGCCACGAATTACGTCTTAAAAAAATCTTCGACCGCGTTCTTTCTTTGGTGGACGAATTCAGTCCTGATGAAGTGGCGTTAGAGGCGCCCTTCTATGGCAAAAATGTGCAGTCGATGTTGAAGCTGGGCCGTGCGCAGGGCGTGGCGATGTCGGCTGCGTTGCACCGCGAAGTGCCCATAGTAGAATATGCGCCCAAAAAAGTGAAACAGTCGGTAACGGGCAACGGTAATGCCTCGAAAGAGCAGGTGGCCAAAATGCTGATGATGATTTTTAACCTGAAAGAGTTACCTAAATTATTAGATGCCACCGATGCGCTGGCAGTGGCGCTATGCCATCACTACCAAAACGGAGAAGTAAAAAGCAAAGCCAAATCGTGGGAAGGTTTTTTAAAGGATAATCCGGGCCGGGTAAAAAAGTGATGTTCAACGCATCAAAATGAAGAGTAGAAGAACAAAGCCAATCTCGGAAAGTTTTTTGAAGGAAAAATCGGGGCGAAGAATAGACTTGCCAAATACTACTTTGTAGGTATTGCATTGTCCATCCAAAAAGTTGAATTATTGCAAAATGAAGATTTATTTGCCATTGCTTGTACTCCTTGGCCATTCCCTCTCTATATATGCCCAAAGCGCAATCGTGGCAACAGCAACCGGAAGTAACAGCAATACTCAAGTGGTAATTGATTGGACTTTGGGTGAAATCGTTACTGAGACCCATATGGGTTCGAATATCTTTCTGGAAAATGGATTAACAGCCACCGCTTCAAACTTTGTAATAACTAGCGATTTGGTGGTTGACCCTTCAGTGATTTCTGTATTTCCTTTGCCGTTTGCGAACGAACTGAATGTTTCTATTCCGGAAGGCAGACTGTTCGAATATTCTTTTTTCGATGTCAATGGAAAACGTCTGATCGTAAAATCTGAACAATACAACTCTGTTATTCTTATTGAAACAACAGCACTTCCTACAGGAGTCTACTTTATTACTATTTATGACAAAACATTTAAACAATCGAGCACTTTCAAACTGACAAAACAATGAAGCGCTATTTAATTCTCCTTTTCATATCATGGGCATCGATCGCTCAAACACCACAAGCCTTCAAATACCAAGCAGTGGTTCGAAACAACAACGGTGTTTTACTTATGGGCAAAAATATATCGGTGCGGATTGGTATTTTAATGGATGGCATTGAGGGTGAGTCAGTGTTTTTGGAGACCCATAACGTAACTACTAGCTCAACTGGGTTGATAAATCTTGAAATTGGGCGTGGCACCAACGTTCTGGGTTCGCTCGAAGGAATAAATTGGGGATCTGGCGATTTCTTTATAAAACTTGAGGTAGACCAAAATGGTGGTAGCTCGTTTGAACTGGTAGGGGTCAGTCAATTACTTTCAGTCCCTTATGCCTTATATGCAGAAAAAAGCGGAGATGAAAAATGGACTGAGGATGGAAACAACAACATTATCAGACATGATGGTAGTGTCGGAATTGGGGAAAGTAATCCAAAGGCCAGATTGGATATTGCAGGAAACAGTGACTTAAATATTCTCAACTTAAGCAACACCAACAATTCATTAGGCATCAATGCTTTTGTATCTTCTAACACAGATTTTCATGGCTCAGCATTAATTGGCAGGCGATCGAGGGGAACCTACGCGATGCCATCTACAGTTGCCGCAAATGACCGAATAACGGGCATCTACGGCAGCATTTATGCTGACGGAAATTATCAGAATTCCAGTGCCATACATATGTATGTAGGTGCAAGTCCGGGGAGTGGAAGTTACCCCTCGAATATTCGTTTCGAAACAACCAACACCAATGAAACCACCCGATTGGAACGAATGAGGATTGCTGAAAACGGCAATGTGGGAATAGGAACCACAAATCCCAACTTCGCTTTAGATGTTGCCGGAATTATTAACTCCGAAGAATTAAGAATAAATGGACAACCCTTGACCTTGTCCAGCCCCTGGATTGAAGGCAACGGCAACACGTATCGAACCACCGGAAACGTAGGTATTGGTACAACTAATCCCCAGGTGAAATTGGAAATCGCAGGAAACGGTGAGTTAAATATGCTCAATCTGAGCAACACCAACAACTCATTAGGCATCAATGCTTTTGTATCTTCTAACACAGATTTTCATGGCTCAGCAT
>CAZRQK010000066.1:0-20688 GCA_964602295.1 uncultured Ohtaekwangia sp. | reverse complement strand
GGCCTACCTTTTCCAATGCATCAATTACTGCCTCGGGCGTTACGGTGGTTTTTCCCAGGGTAATATTGTCCAGGAGTGTGCCATCAAAGATATCGCCAGCAGAAATATTTTTCGCAATCCGGTCGCGAAGGTTGGTCAGGTCGAGATCGCGCAATGAAAACTTTCCAATGGTGATGGCGCCTTCAAAAGAAGGTTGCAGACCAGAGATGAGTTGAGTGAGTGATGTTTTACCTGAATTGCCCGGACCCGATATGCAGATGTGCTCGCCCGCCTCAATATTAAGATTAATTTTTTGAAGCGTTTTGCGCGTATTGTTAGCATACTGAAAGCTTACATCGCGCATTTGTAAAGAGAACGGCATTTGCGCAACGCTCTTCGGCAAATCTATTCCGCCCACTTTCTCCAACGGCAGATCGGTTACATGAGCAATTTTGTCAACGGCCGTTAACATGTCATAAATTACGTCCATGTACGTAATGAATTTTTCCACCGAGTTAAGGATGAGGATGATGATTACTTCTGATGCCACAAACTGGCCCAGGGTAATTTGCCTGTCGATAACCAACACGGTACCTAAAATCAAAAGAGCTGCCGTAATTAATGTTTTGAACACCACAATGTAAGAGAACTGGGTGATGAGCATTTCGAAATGGCTCTTGCGGTACTTCAGGTAGTTGTTTACGTTGTAGTCGGTTTTGCGCATGGGCAACATGGTGTTGCCTGCCACCTTAAACGAGTTGAGCGCTCGCCCTAATTCCTGCAGCCAGAAAACCACACGGTATTTGTATTTTGATTCTTCTATAGATGTTTTGAGTGCGCGTGGCCCTGTGAAAAGGAAGATCAGAATCAAAGTACCTATCAGCACAATACCAAAGAATACAAAGAACGGGTGATACAATGATATCAGAAGCAAGCCAAAGAAGATTTGCAATGCAGCCGAAGAAAGATCGATAAGCAACTTGGGTAATCCTTTCTGCAAATTGATCACATCGAAAAACCGGTTCACCAATTCGGGTGTGTAATGGCCTACCAGTGCCTCGTTTTTAACGCGCGGAAGCCGGTAAGCAAATTCGTAAGCAGCTTTGGTAAAAATTCTTCGTTGCAGGTATTCCACCATGGTAATTTGAAAAATCTGTATACCACCGGTAAAGAGTACCCCAAGAATAATTAACCCAATGAGTATGTAGATTGAGCTGAAAAACACCCCTCCCGATACCAATTCTACCGTTGTTTGAATGCCCAGTGGAATAATCAATCCGATAAGACCAACAACCACTGCGTAAAACAGAATGTAGAAAATGTCCTTCTTTTCAGCGCGCAACAATTGAAAGAGCCTGCGTAGGGGCGAGATAGCGTGTTGGGGCTCATCGCCAGGGCTTGCGGAACCCACCAGCGGATCGTAGGCAACCAAGGCGTAAAAACTTATTTCCTCAATTGCTCCGTTCAACAGCAGATCCAGGTCGGCATCGCGTTGCAGCGTCTCGCTTTCATGAAAGGTGAGCAGCAGCAGTTTTTTACCCTCTTTAAACAACATAGAGGGCGAAGACGTGCCGCCTTCTTTGCGTATAAAGAGAATAGGCCACTCCAGCTTGTCAAGCAGCTCAATGAAATTATTGCGGGTAAGCGTGTATTCCAGAAATAGGATGTTCTTTTGGTTACCTGCTTCGGTGAGATCGCGCTTAAACTCAATCAGGTCTTCCTCTGCATAGGTGCGTTGTAAACCTTCGGGCATGCCATCGATGGGGTGGCGCAATTGAAGCGCAGCCTCTCTGATGATTCGGTGAATTTGATCGGTGTTAAACACGGTTAATAGTTTTTAATGATGCCTAATGCCATATTTTCTACAAAGAGATAGAGTGTTTCGTGCATTCTTTTTCCCCGCTTCATACTGCTCAGCGTAGGCAGGTGGTCTGCGAAAAACAATTGTTGCTTTACTGCCAACAGCAACGTGCTGGCTAGCGATTGACTATAAGGATACTGCGGGTTGATTTCCCCCAAAAGTTCTGCGATGCGGTTACTCAACGATTTAAAGCCAAAGAATAGTCCCTCTTTATTGTCGCTGTCTACCCATTTGGTTAGGTAGGTTTTGTCTAACTCGGATATTACAATGCGGTTAAGGGCTGCTTCATCTACAAACGCAAACGTGGGGTCGTTCTTTTTTTCTTCGGTTAGCACACGCAGGCAGGCCCGTAGCTTTTCTTCCGGCTGGCGGAGGCTGCCCAACGAAAGATCGATGCGGTACTCCAGCCAGCTCCAATACCAGGCGGTGAGGTAATGAAGCAGCCGGTGCTTGTTTTCGAAGTACCGGTAAATGGAAGCCTCTGTGGAATGAATTTCTTCCGACAGCTTTTTAAAGGTAAACTGTTCAAAGCCCAACTGGTCGATCATTTCCACACTTTTTTTGATGATGCTCATGCCCAGTTCAGTATGTTGCGGGTCGCGCAAATACAAGTGCGGATTGAGCCTGAATGAAAGTGCTGTCATAGTCTGCCTAACTAGAATGATAGTAACACTATCATAACTTCAGGTAAAGCTAAATTGTTTCGGCAGAAAGATTAAAATGCAATTAAAATTTAGGGTCTGGCCGTTTTTGAAGCCCAAAGGCACGTTTTTGAGAAATGTTGCTAGCCCCCAAACAGCTCGCGCCCGAGTATGTAGAGCCCCAGCAGCAAGGTGAACCAACCGAACCACCCGCGCAACCGGAGCCCGGAAACGTGGCGAGACAGCCGGTTGCCTGCAAAAATACCGATGATGGCCAGTGATGAAACGGACAGCAGCAGGGGCCAGTCCATTGGATAGTTGAGCAAGTCGCCAGCAAAACCAGCCAACGAATTGATGGCAATAATAAATAGTGAGGTGCCAACGGCCGTTTTGAATTGCAGACCCGTAAAAAATACCAAAGCTGGTATGATGAGAAAGCCACCACCAGCACCCACCAGGCCGGTGAGGAAACCAATGATAGTACCTTCTATGATGACCAACAACACCCTGAATCTCTTGTTCTCCGAGAATATCTCTCGCTTGCTGCGAATCATCGGCACTGCTGCAAACACCATTAACACGGCAAACACGCCCAGTAGCAAAATGCGTTTGGTAATGGTAACCGACTCCGTTTGCCAAATCACTTCCGGCAACGCAGGCACCAGCCACTTGCGTGTGATGAAGATGGTGACAATAGATGGCAGCCCGAAATAAATACCCGTCTTTAAGTTGACCAGGTGCTCGCGGTATTTGGGAATGGCCCCCACCAGGCTGGTAATGCCCACCACAAAAAGTGAGTAGGCCGAGGCCACCACCGGTTCCACACCGAATAAATAAACCAAAATCGGTATGGAAAGAATGGAGCCCCCGCCTCCTAATAAGCCCAACACTACGCCTACCAATATTGCTGCCACATACCCAATCAGTTCCATACAAGCGCGAAACTAATGGATGCCAGCGAGAACTGTTGGATGAATACACGAAATTCAAAATCAATAGAAGTAGTAGGGTTCTTGGATCGCCCGACACCAGTAATGGCGGTTAGGCTTTCACTAGTTTTATTTTGATTTCGGAGTCCACCTGCAGACGGTAGCCGTGGTTCGAAGCAAATTCAATCATATCGATGATTTCCTGTTTGCTTTGCAATAAGCTTTCAATTCTTTCTTCAGAGAACTTGTTTTTTCTGCCGAAGCGTTCTTCTGAAATGAAGTTCTTCAGTTCGTGGTAGTGAATTTTGTTGTTAAGCAAAGTTACCAGCACGTCCATGGCCTCGGTGGGTATGAACTGGCCTTGAATGAGCACAAATTTACCCTCCTTGGGTGCTACGGTATCCGTAGGAAGTGTTTCAAAATCGAATGATGCTTTCATATTATTTGAGTTTAGAATGTTTATTGTCCCTGCCCCAACGAATAAGCTGACTTACCGTTGAAGCGATAAAGGTTTTCGGTCTTCACCACATCAATTCCGTTTTGTGCGGCAGCAGACATAAGGCGAATTATTTGTTGTGATGTTATCTGGCTTCCTTTTTCCGGCTTGAAGCGGCAACGCCAATGATCGGTGCAGAAGGTTTCCTCAAATCCTTCGGGCCACACCTTAATGCCGCGATTAGTTATCATCGTTAAACTGCTTTCCGGAGCATTGATTTTTTGCATCAAGGTAGCTAACTCATCGGCTTGGGTGCCGCGCCAGTGAACAAACAGGTCTACTCCCTCCAACTCTTTGGGTGCCGCGGGCTTGCGCTGGTAGCGCGGTAATTTGAGTGCCGAACCCTTCCCGTAGTCTACTGCTTTTAACTGGTTGGGTCTCATGCCCAGGCGTGCAATTACCGCCTGTGCAAATTCTTTGGTGCCTACCTTTTCTTTGCTCACGCCTTCGGTAAACACATCGTAGGTGTGTATGCCGTCTTCCAGGGTGCGCAGCCAGGCATTTTGAATTTTTTCGGCCACTTTGCCCTGGCCAATGTGGTTCAACATCATAATGGCCCCTTGCAGCAAACCGGAAGGGTTGGCCATGTTTTGGCCTGCCCTGCGTGGCGCAGAGCCGTGTATGGCCTCGAACATGGCGCATGTTTCGCCAATGTTGGCAGAGCCAGCCAAACCTACAGACCCTGCTATTTGTGCCGCCACATCCGACAATACATCGCCATAGAGGTTGGGCATCACAATCACATCGAAAGCTTCGGGCGTATCGGCCAGCTTAGCTGCCCCAATGTCAATGATCCAATGTTCGTTTTCTATATCGGTGTATTCTTTGGCAATTTCATCGAACACCTGGTGAAACAAACCATCGGTTTGTTTCATAATATTATCTTTGGTGAAGCAGGTCACTTTTTTTCTGCCGTATTGACGCGCATATTCAAAAGCATAGCGCACAATTTTTTCGCATCCAGGTCTGCTGATCAGTTTCAGACACTGCACCACCTCATCGGTTTGCTGGTGCTCAATGCCCGCATAAAGGTCTTCCTCGTTCTCCCGGATAATTATTACATCCATTTTGGGATGTTTGGTGCGAACATAAGGATGCAGGCTGATGCACGGCCGCACGTTGGCGTATAAACCCAGGAATTTGCGTGTGGTAACGTTAAGACTTTTATAGCCTCCACCCTGGGGCGTTGTAATGGGTGCCTTCAGAAACACCTTGTTTTTGCGTATCACATCCCATGCTTCGCGGGCGATGCCTGCGGTGTTCCCTGCCAGGTACACTTTTTCGCCCACTTCAATTTCTTCTACTTTAATCTGAGCCCCTGCTGCTGTGAGAATTTGCAGCGTGGCGTCCATAATTTCCGGCCCTATGCCGTCTCCCTTTGCTACTGTAATCGTGGTCATATCTGAATTCGCTTTTTGTTTAAACCGGGGCAAAAGTCAGCGATCGTTTTTATATATTTTTATTTATATTTAATATGTAAAACATTAAGATTGTTTATGAATTTTACTATTCACCAGCTGCAGGTATTTCTGAAGGTGGCGCAAACGCGCAGCATCACCAAGGCAGCCGAGGCGCTGCACCTTACCCAACCAGCAGTGTCTATACAATTGCGTAACCTGCAAGACCAGTTTGATATACCCCTTACCGAAGTGGTGGGGCGGAAACTCTACATCACTTCCTTTGGCCAGGAAATAGCAGCCGCTGCCGAGCAGATTGTGCAAGAAGTGCAGGCCATCCGCTTCAAGACCCAGGCATTTCGCGGCCACCTTACCGGCCGACTTCATTTGTCGGTAGTGTCCACCGGCAAGTATGTAATGCCCTACTTTCTCAGCGAGTTCATCCGTAAGAATAATGAGGTAGAGTTGATTATGGACGTAACCAACAAAACCAAAGTAGTGGAGAGCCTCGAAAAAAACGAAGTGGATTTTTCGCTGGTGTCTATTCTACCACCGCACCCCTCGGTGCAGCAATTGGAGTTGCTCGAGAATAAACTTTTTCTGGTGGGCAGTCGCGACCTGGCACGAAAACCGGTACCGTTAAAACAGATGTTTGAAGAACATCCGCTGATTTTCAGGGAAAGCGGATCGGGTACTCGCCAAACCATGGAACAATTTCTTCAACGCCAGCAACTGCGCGTGCGTAAAAAGATGGAGCTTACCAGCAATGAGGCAGTGAAGCAGGCGGTACTGGCAGGGCTTGGCTATTCTGTTATGCCATTGATTGGTATTAAGAACGAATTGAAATCCGGAAGCATCAAAATTATCCCCGTCAAGGGCCTGCCCATCAAAACAGCCTGGCGACTGATCTGGCCCAAAGGCAAAAATCACTCACCGGTGGCGACCGCCTTCTTGCAGCACCTGCAGCAGCATAAGGCCGACATCATAAAAAAACACTTTGGGGCGCTCGACCAGGAAAATTAAGCAGGCTACCGGCCTGCATCTCAATGTGCCGAATATCTGCAGTGGTTTTGTTTTTACAATTCACTACTGTGATATTTATAAAAATGAATGGATCATTTTGAAAGGGCTAAGTGCATTCATGGCAAACCTTAAGACGTTAGCAAAGGAATGGGCGTGGTAACTGAAGCAGATCAAAACCGGGTGCTGCGATTTCTGGTGAGTGCGAGCGGCACGGGCAATGTGATGGAAGCACTACAATGGGGTGCCGACCACTTTGACGAAGGATTTGCGGTGGCCAATGACATGCAGAATCGGGATATGGTAAAGCTGTTATACTCCAACTACAACAAAAACTTAATTGTTGTGGAGCTAACGCTTCTGGGAGAGCGGGAAGGCGAGAAGATTAAGGCAACATGAAGCGCACGTTTATATCTTACCTTCTAATTTCTTTGCCCCTGCTGGCGTGCGCACAACAAATGATTGAGGGGCGCGTGGTAGATCGCGAAACCGGCAAGCCCGTCTCTTTTGCATCGGTAGGTGCGGTGGGTACGGCCAAGGGCACCAGCACCAATGCCGAGGGCGAGTTTTCACTTACGGTTTCTACTCCCTTCACCTTGCGTATTACGTGCGTGGGCTATGAATCTGCGCAAGTGCAATCGCAGCAGGAGGCAGAAGAAATTCGGCTGAAACCCGTTGCCACCCAACTGAGAGAAGTGGTGGTTACTTCCAAGCCTGTCAATCCACAGAAAGTACTGCGCAAAGCATTTGCGTCCGTTAATCAGAACTACGGCACAGCAGCAGCTCTTCAAAAGTTTTTCTACCGCCATTATTGCCTTGATGGCAATACCTATGGTCGATTGATTGAAGCGTTTGTAGATGTGTGGAGACAGAATGGTTATAAGCCTTTCCGCAGCGAGGCCGGCCAGCGTGAAGAATTGCGCATTAGTCAGTTACGCAGAAGCCTCGACCAAACGGCTGTGGCGCAGGGCCATGAACCCATTGCCGTTGCCGGTACGCTCTTGGCCGATATCGTGGCTTACCAGGCAACTGAACGTTCGCCCCAACTTAATTTTTATACCGGCCTGAGTAACCTGCGGGTCGATTTTGAAGACTACACCTTCTCTTTTGAAGGCATCACTTCGTACGATGGTGATCATGTTTACGAAATTACATATCAATACAAGAAAGATACCCTGCCGGGACCCAAATGGCCTGGTGCAACGGGCACGCTTTACATTACCACCGATACCTATACCATAGTGAAATCTGAAGAAGTGCGCTTTAAAAACCACGACACCGTTCGCACCTCGGTATTCTATCACAAATACAACAACAGGTATTACCCCTACCACCTGGTGCGCGATGGAGGCACCTATGCCTCGGGCAAACGGGTACATTGGTTTCATATAGACATGACTTCTGTAGAAATAAGTGAAGACCCGGCCCTGCAGTTTAAAGGCACGTTACCCAATAAGGAGGAGATGTTGAAGATACCTTACGACTCAGCCTATTGGAACCAACAGGGAATACTAAAAGCTACTCCACTCGAAACGCAGATCATTCAAGACCTGGGGGGAGGGAAATCGTTGAGCCAGCAATTTCTGCTTTACCAGCAATACGAATACAACACACGAAATGGTGGCGAGAATGGCAAACAAAAATTAGATTGGATACTGAACTTCTATAAAAACCAAAAGCCGGTTGTTTTGTGCTATTGGCAAAGCGACCAGCAAGGAAAATTTCTGATAGACCTGGAGTTATTTAAGCGCCTGAATAGTAAGTACCGCAACCAGGCCGTGTTTGTCATGGTATCGATGGATGAGAATCCTGAACGTTGGGAAGAGATGGTACGCACTTATCATTTGTCGATAGATGGGCTATTGCAATACAGAATTGCTACAGGCGCGAGGGATAGCGAGCCAATCAAATTTAAATTTATCGACCTACCAGGTAATGAACTGACTTTACAAGAAAACAGCCTTGCAGGATTAGAAATGAAGTTGGCGGAACTGGTTGGAGAGAATCAGTGAAAATTGAACAGCGCTTGAAACAAGGCGCTGTTCAATTAAATTACTTGGAACTACGATACCAACTCAACACTTCTCTTAATAAAGTTGGTTAGGTCGGCACCGGTCAGCATGTTTTGCGAGAGCAACGCGAGGTCATAGGCTTGTTTGGCGAGTTTTGTTTTTTGCTCTTCAGTTTCAGCCTTCAGCATTTTTTGAACAATGCCATGGTTGCCATTGATGGCTACATTGTAGTTGTCGGGCATGCCGCCCATAAAGCCATACATGCCACCACCGCCTGTCTTGGCCATGTCTTTCATCCTGCGCATCCACTCGCTCATGGTAACCACTACGGGCATATCGTCTGGTGAGAGCGATTCTACGGCCACCGTCATGTTCTTGTTATCGATGGCTTTTTCGAAAATGCCTTTTACCTGCTCTTCTTCTTCTTTGCTCAACACGCTGTCGATCTTGCTGTCTTTGGGTATCAGTTTATCAACGGTGTCGCTGTCTACTCGCTTGAACTGCGCTTTGTCCAGTTTGGGTTCGAGGGCGTTAATGAAGTGGCTGTCGAGAACGCCATCCATGATGATGACATCGAACGCCTTTTTATTTGCCGCCTCAACAAAGCCATGCTGTTTACCGGCATCGGTGGTGTAGAGATACACCACGTTGTTGTCTTTGTCGGTTTGCATGTCTTTAATGTAGGCCCGGTATTCCTCCAGCGTGTAGTATTTTTTTTGCGTGTTCTTCAGCAGGGCAAAATCTTTGGCTTTTTCGTAGAACTTCTCATCGCTGATCATACCGTACTTCACGAAGATGCTGATATCGTCCCACTTCTTTTCGAAGTCAGTGCGGTCTTTCTTATACATCTCCTGCAACTTGTCGGCTACTTTTTTGGTGATATGCTGGCTGATTTTCTTCACGTTGCTGTCGCTCTGCAAGTAACTGCGCGATACGTTTAAAGGAATATCGGGCGAATCGAGCACCCCGTGCAGCAGCATCAGAAAATCGGGCACCACGTCTTTCACTTCATCGGTAATGAATACCTGGCGCGAGTAGAGTTGTATTTTGTTTTTCTGCAATTCGAAATCGTTCTTCACCTTGGGGAAGTATAAAACGCCCGTGAGGTTGAAGGGATAATCTACATTGAGGTGAATCCAGAAGAGTGGATCTTCACTGAACGGATACAGTTCTTTGTAAAATTTCAGGTAGTCTTCATCTTTCAGATCGCTGGGGGCTTTGGCCCAAAGCGGTGAGGGATTGTTAATGATGCGGTCTTTGGTAACCGTTTTGTATTTTGGTTTGCCTTCGGTATCTACGCCATCTTCTTCGCTTTCTTCTTTGGTGCCGAATTTAATTTCAACAGGAAGGAATTTGCAATATTTTTCGAGTATGCCCTTCAGGCGCCACTCGTCCAGAAACTCTTCCGAGTCTTTGTTGATGTGAAGAATTACGTCTGTACCTCGTATTTCTTTCTTGGCAGGCTCCAGTTCAAACTCGGTAGACCCATCGCACTCCCAACGGGCCGCTTCCGTTTCAGTAACCTTATAAGAGCGTGAGATTATTTCAACCTTGTCGGCCACCATAAATGAAGAGTAGAAGCCCAAGCCAAACTTACCAATGATGTCTTTGGCATCGCCCTTGTCTTTGAATTTCTCCACGAACTCGGTAGCACCGGAGAAGGCAATCTGGTTGATGTACTTTTTGATTTCTTCGCCCGTCATGCCGATGCCCTTGTCGCTCACGGTAATGGTTTTCTTCTTTTTGTCGAAGCTCACTTCAATTTTCAGATCGCCCAGTTCGCCATTGAATTCGCCCATCGAGGCCAGTTTCTTCAGCTTTTGGGTAGCGTCTACCGCGTTGGAGACCAGTTCGCGCAAGAAGATTTCATGGTCGGAATAGAGGAATTTTTTGATGATGGGGAAAATATTCTCGGTGTGAATCGAGATGGTACCTTTTTCAGCTACTTCTGCCATAATTGTCAGTTTTGAAGGGTTAGAAACAAAAAATCCTTGGTGGCGCAAGGATTTCAACTATTGTTCCAAAGGGTGGAAAGTGTCAGGATGGCAGGCTTGAAACAGATCGAGGGGCACCGGTTGTAATCTATGGCACCTATCGGGGCGTATACTTGTCAAGGAAATTTTGCGAGGCGGTGTTCCAGTTTTTCAGTAGCAAAGAACGCTTTTTGTTCAACTCTTCATGTACTTGGTTACTTTCATCGACTTTATTATTAAAGTCGTTGATCGCTTTGTTGTACTGATCTATGTCTTGTTGCGTACGTTTGGTCTCGCTAATGGCGTCAAAGGTTTTTTTAGCTTTTTCGAAGCGCTCTTTGGCCAGGTAAAAGTCAACGATTTTTTCTGTTTGAATGCCGACTTCTAATTCGTAGAATGCCAATATATCTTGTGTCGCTTTTTTCAGATTCCCATCTCCTTTAAATGGAGGGATTTTACCTAACGCTACCCGGTCTTGTGATGCACTGGTTTTAAGCGCGTTTCGATTTTGTTCGATTGCCCCCACACTTTCTTTATTCATTGCATCTAACAAATAGGCCTCGTTTTTGTAACTTTTAAAAAACAGGAGATATATCTCACTATGGTAGTCATTTACGATGGCTGCTTCTTTTAGTCGTTGCCCGAGTTTAGAATCCCCTTCGACAATGCGTATCTTATTAGCTTCGGCAAAAGCCCGGTACTCAATATCGGCAGCATTATAGGCACTTGCTATTTTCTCACCAGCTTTCTCTTTCGCTAACAAATATGCCTCCATGGCATCATATGATTGTTCGGCAATTTCCTCCATGTTCACTATTTTTCCATAGTCTTCATTGATAACAATTCTGGAAATCTGGAAGTAGCGAGCAATTGAATCACGGAGTTGGGAGTTGCCATTAAATGGACGCAACTTTCTAATCGCTCGTTCTGACTCTTGTGTTTGCAGTACCAGCTCAGTTCTCCGCTTCTCGACCTTACGGGCGCTCTTGCCGTGATTTACCGCGCTGATGTAACTCATCAGGTCTTTCGACAAGCTATTGTATTCATGATTGATCAATGTCAGGTAGTCGGTTGCACTAACAGCATCTTGTGTCAAGGCTGGTGCTGCGATAAGTAATAACCAAATAGATAAGACAGCGCGCTTCATGGTTTTTGATTTAAGATGTCGCAAAAGATGAAGTAAGCCTCGCGGATAAAAAGGCTCTTCTGAATTTCATTCCGATTTTTTTCAGCTAGCGTATGCGAGAATTCGTTGAAGTCTTCTGCCGGTCGCGATAACTTTACTTCAAAATCTTCAAATGAATCTAATGGCACAGCTGCGATGGATGTTTGCAGTTCGATAACTTTCTCCAAAAAAGCGCTTTTTTGTAGCGGGAATTCACCAAGAATTTGCTTTAGGTTTTCAATGGCTTGAAAGTTTTTTGAGTTGGCGATGCGTGCTTCACTGTTCTTCCGGGCCCATGTCGCATCGGGTAAAGTCCCCGCGGTATAATAAACGTGTTTTGTAGTAGTCTTGGGTGGCAGAGAGTGAGGCAGGTTTTCTTCGCTCGGTGCAAGCACACTGCTAAGGTCAGGAATGAAAAGGTCCGGAGTTACGCCTGTTTGTTGCAAGCTTTGTCGATTGATGCGGTAGAGCCGTCCGATGGTAGCCTTAACAAAGTCTCCTTGTGCAGCACCCTTCAGTGGAACTATAATTTGGCTAGTGGCTTTGCCGTACGTTTTTTCTCCTACGATTAAAGCGCGTTGGTGATCTTGAAGCCCTGCAGCCACTAACTCGCTGGCAGACGCACTCATTCTGTTCACCATCACCATCAGTGGGCCGCTATAGGCGGTGCCTTTGTTAATATCTTTCAAACTCACAGGCGGCTGGGCTGCTTCTTCCAAAATGGCCAGCGGACCGTTATCAATAAAAATTCCTGCCAATTCAATGGCTTCTTCCATAGAGCCGCCTCCATTGTAACGTAGATCAAGAATAATTCCATCCACACCCGAACGGTTTAATCTAATCACTTCTTTGCTGACTTCGTTGGCACATCCATGAGTTAAAGGATTTTCGTCACTTGAAAAGAAACCTGGTAGTTGGACGTATCCAATCCGATGTTGCCCCTCCAAAATGAATCCTGACACGGTATTGTCTGTATTTTCAATTTTTTCCTTTGCCAACTGCACGAGCAGTCTCTCACCCGTGGGTTTTACAATCGTTAACACACCTTGCGTGTATTCATTGTCGTGGATTAGTTCAATTATTTCGTCACGGTCATATTCCGTTAGGTCGAAGGTCTCTTCGTTGGGCCACGTAAGTTGTGTTACCCGGTCGCCTTCGTTAATAAGTCCAGACTTCCAGGCTGGCCCACCGGGCTGCAGCCGGGCCACCTTTATATCGCCCAATGGCGTCTCTTCGAGTTCTATTCCAAAAGAGAGTCGCTGCGTACTCAGAGCTTCCTCGAAAGCTTCCATTTCTCCCAGCGTCATATATGCACTATGAGGATCGAAGATCGTAGCTAGCGCTTGAAGGAAACTTGTCTCCACATCTAGCTCATTCAGATCGCTTTTAATCTTTTTTAAGAAAAGCCTCTTGGTTTTCTCTTGCGCTTTATCGAGTACGTTTTCAAAGGCCGGTAATTGTGGGAAAGTTGACCCATCGATTTGGGCCATACGGTATGCTGTTGAGAGTGTTTGATATTTAAGTAATTGAACCATGTTCTCCCATTGGTCTTTTTCGTTGGCAGCAAAAGTAACCTGTGCCGTTGGGAGGAAAAGTCGATGATCAGGTATGTTAAAGTCAAGCCGCTTCTGTAGAGCAGAATCAAGAGCTTGCTCTGCCGCATGCATCCTGGTTTCGAGAAGAGATTTCAATGCTTTCTGGAAACTGCAATTGTTGGCTTGGATTAACTCGTCTAATGAATTTCGATAGGTACTAAGTTTTGTAATTTCCGATTGGTTTAGATACAGGCCAGCAGGACCTGAGGTCTGCATTACCTGGTCGAACAGCTTTTGAGAAAAAGCATCATCCAGAGATTGTGGACTTACGTGTACGCTGTTTAGCTGATCAAATACTTGCCGAGGTTTCAGGCAGTCTTGCGCAGTGGCGATATTTATACCAAGCGTTGTCCATAGGGCCAACGCAAATTTGTTCACAGATAAATTCACAACGGTTGAATATAGTATTGACCGCCCTTTTATGCAAAACAAAAGGGGACGTATGGACCGCTTTTTTTTCATAAATAACGGACGAATAACTTACACCTCCACCAAAACAGGGTGCTCTTGTCCCTTCTGCCCCATCCCTGTCTCCTCGCCATTGCGGTTCAGAGAAATGAAATTCGGTAAATACCCAGCAAGGTGTCTTTATCAGGTTGATACTGCGCTTGTACTTGAAGTAGAGTTTCAAAAGTTTTGAACGTATGCCTTTGGTATAATACGCATGCAGAAAAGGATGCGGGCCGATACCGGTGCTTCTCGTCTTGTTTTGAAAAGAGGTGCTAATGTACTGTTCTCTCTGGTCGGTTAGAAGCAATGGGCGGAAAGTGCCAGGCTGGCAGAACCATGGTAAGAATAAGCCTGTCGCAGCAGAAGTCCGTTGACCGTTCAGGCAAAGATAGCTACATCTTATTTGCTCAATCGGGCCAATCCTTCTTTGGCTTCTTTTAACGATGGGTCTTTGCTTAGCGCCAGTTCATACAGCTTCTTTGCCTCTGGTTTGTTGGCACGTTTTTCATAAATCTGCGCCAACCGCATGTTGGCACCCGCATGCGAAGGTTCATTCTCTGCCGGTTGATACGTAAGGTATTTGCGTAAGCTTTTTTCGCCTGCCTCTAAATTTTTGCCACTGATGGCGGCTGTGCGGCCATATTGGTAATGGGCCATCATATCATCCGGATTTCGCTGCAACGCTTTTTCAAAAAGAGAAAATGACTTATCGTGCTGGTTGTGGGTCATATAAAAATTAGCCAACACAGGTACATAGTCTTCATTCAGACGAGCAGCGTCTGTATAGGCTTTCTCCGCCTCGGCAATGCGTTCGGTGCGGTTGTAAACATTGCCCAGCGCACGGTATCCATCGGCCGGGCTTAGGGCTATTATTTCCTTCGCAGTGGCTTCTGCTTTTTCCTTGCTGCCACCCATCATGCCAGGCGCTTCTAAATAATATTCGATCAAAGAGAAGCGCGGGCTGATTCTTTTGGGATCAAGCGCCACCGCTTTTTCCCATGCCGCTTTCATTTTGGGCGCCAGCATACCCTGCCGAAATACATTGGCGCTGCGCGCCACAGAACCCGCTGCGTTGCCCAGCCACTCTTGGTAATCGGCTATGTTTTCGTTTGCCTCAGTGGCCTCTTCAAAATATTCCAGCGCATCTTCAAAGTTCTTTTCAAGAAAGGCTATACGACCCAGGTAATATTGCGCGGCAGCAAAATCCTTCTGCCCTTCCTTAACATTTAGCAACTGCTTACGTGCCTCCGGGTACTTCTTTTGCTCGAATAATTGCCGGCCATTTTCAACCGATTGGGCTGAGGTGACAGCAGAAATGGCACACAGCAGAAAGGCAATGGCAGCGTTTTTCATACGATGGGTTTGATTGCAGAGACGACAGGAACTCTCGTAAGGCTGCATGAAAGCATTTTTAATTTATACCTTAGACCGGTTCTCATTGTGCCATCCCAGATACCCCAGTTACGGCCTACCTTGCCTCGTTGAAGGAATTTTGAACAAATCCTTGCCCGGAAACCTGTAGTATTCTTGACGGTTTTGGAATTCGAACTTTATCCTTGGGCTACCTTCTACTCTTAATTTACTTTACTCCACCCACGGCACCAATGTCGATTGGTAATAATTAATGTCTTTGGCTTTGAAACGTGGCGCATGCTGACCGAGGCGCACTTTGTATTCATCCCAATTGCGTTGCGCGGCTGGTGTCCAGCCTACTTCGGCAATACCGGGCAGGCGCGGGAAGAGCAAAAACTCAATGTCTTTCATCGTTACAATGGTCTCGCTCCACAACGGTGCCTCTACCCCTAATATCTGTGCTGCCTCCACGCCTTCCACTTGCGTGGCAGGATCCCACGTGTAAGCATCGTCTACTTCTATGTAAGCCGCCCAGTTCAGGCCCAACTCCGTCAGCGAGTCGTACTTCATATCCAAATACACGCGCGTAGAAGGCGACAAAATCAGGCTGGCGCCTTTGTCGGCAGCCGTCTTGGCGTGGTCGGCCGAATGCCAATGCTGGGCAATGGCGTTGGCATCGATGGTGCTTTGTGCTATCTCTTCCCACCCAATCATTTTTTTATCCAGGCTCTTTACAATCTCCGAAAAGCGACTGATAAACGTGATGTAGTCTTCCTTTTTGGTTACGTGCGCTTCATCGCCACCTATGTGCAGGTACGGGCCGGGTGTTATGGCAGCCAACTCTGTCAGCACATCGGTAACAAATTGAAAAGTTACAGGCTTCTCCACGCGCAAGGTGCTCCAGCCTACTTCAATACCGGTGTACAACTCGGTGGGTTTGTTCTTACCGCCCAGCACACCTTGTGTATCGGGTGCGCGTTTCACACGTCCCTCTTCGGGCACAATCGTTCCGCCATTCAGTTCGCCATACGAGGCCAATGCCGAATTGATGTGGCCGGGCAAATCTATTTCCGGAACAATAGTGATGTAACGTTCCTGTGCGTACTGCACCAGGTCTTTGTATTGCTCTTGCGTGTAGAACCCACCAGGGCCACCGCCCACCTGCGTGCTGCCGCCAATGGTGGTAAGATTAGGCCACGATTTTATTTCTATGCGCCAGCCCTGGTCATCGCTCAGGTGCAGGTGCACTGTATTCATTTTGTAGGCGCTGATCAAATCGATGTAACGCTTTACGTCTTCCACCCCAAAGAAATGGCGGGCCACATCCAACATCGAACCTCTCCACGCATAGGTGGGCTTATCGCTAATGGTGCCGGTGGCTATTTCCCATTGCGCAGTTTGTATGGCGTTGCTTTCAATGGCCGGTGGCAACAACTGACGTAAAGTCTGCACGCCATAAAATAGTCCGGCTGCCTGGATTGCGGCAATGGTTACTCCATTAGGGGTAGCTGTTAACGTGTAGCCTTCATCACCCAGGGTTGCCTCTGCACCTTGCAGGGTAAGGGCAATAAAATTCGCTTCGGGTTGTTCGCTCACTATGTTGAGTTGATAACCGGTTGCCGGCTTCAAACGGGCGGCCAGGTATTGCGCCACACGCGTAACGTCTTCCGAGGCATCGGCTACAATCACGGTTTCGCCAGTAAGAAAAAATGCACCGCCATCGGCTTGTGCAGCCATTGGTTTGGGAATTACGCTGTTGAAAGCCAAAGTGGCATCGGGTGAGGCTGCCTGTTTGCAGGAGGTGATGATGGCTGCCAGCACAGCAAGGGTCCACAAGGTGCAAAGACGGGTAGTGAGGAAAGATTTCATACAATGAATTGGGTTGAAGTAAGGATGGCGAATGTAACCATTTTACCAAAACCAAGCGATGGCATTTGTGTTGGTGGTTGCCGGCAGTCGATAGAAAAGAGTAATTTGCTTCATGCAAACTTTAGATAAAATGCTGGGCATCGATTACCCGGTAATTGTGGCGCCCATGTTTTTGATTTCGAATACCAAAATGGTAAAGGCGGCCTTGGCCAATGGCGTAACCGCTGCCTTCCCCGCCTTGAACTACCGCACCGATACAGAGCTGCGAACTGCCATTGCCGACATCCGGCAGGCCACCAACAAACCTTTTGGCGTGAACCTGATTGTGAACCAATCGAACCCCAAATACAAAAGCCAACTGAAAACGTTGGTGGAAATGAAGGTAGCGTTCATCATCACCTCTCTCGGTAACCCGAAAGAAGTGATAGAGCAGTGCAAGCCACTCGGCATTAAAGTTTTTTGCGATGTGGTGGACTTGACCTACGCACAAAAAGTGGAGGCGTTGGGTGCCGATGCGCTGATTGCCGTGAACGCCAACGCTGGCGGCCATGCTGGCAACATTCCGCCTAAAGAGTTAATCGATTTATTGAAAGCGCATTGTAGCACTCCTATCATTTCTGCCGGTGGCATTGGCACAGGTGCACAACTGGCAGAAGTAATGCGCTGGGGTGCGGCCGGTGCCTCCATTGGTACTATTTTTATTGCCTGCGAAGAGGCAGACATTACGCCAGAATACAAACAAGCCATGGTAGATTACGGTGCGAAGGACATTGTGCGCACTACCAAGTTGTCGGGTTCGGCCCTTACGGTGATTAACACACCGTATGTGCAGCAACTCGGTACAGAAGCCACGTGGCTGGAAAAATTGTTGCATCGCAACAAGCGGCTTAAAAAATACGTGAAGATGATCATTGCCCTGCGCGGTATGAAGGCCGTAGAGAAAGCCGCCTTGGGCGCCACCTACAAAACCGTTTGGTGCGCTGGCCCCGCCATTGAGCATGTAAAAAGTATTCGCCCGTTAGGCACCATTGTTCAAACGCTTACGCGCGAATACGAAGAAGCTATGAAAATGTAGCAGCTTCTATTTTACAATGGCAAGGAAAGACGCACCCAGGTTGTCGGCTATCATCTTGCGGTACTTAACGCTCTTGCGGAAATCAGGCGTAAGAAATTCCTTCCACGGCTCATCCCAATCCGATTGTTTCGACATGATGAAGGCCAACTCTTCTGCCGCACCGAAATCCACATTCTGCTTTTTCACTGGCAGGTTTTTGCGCGTAGCATCAATGTATTCGGTAAAATCGAGTATGGTGAAAAGCTTAGGGTTGGCACTTACTTTCTTTAAAATCTCCGATCCCGAGGGCCCATAAGTTATCTTCAGTCCCGGCAACTGTTCCTTCTTCAGTTTCTCCACATGCTGCACGTGTGTGCTGCCACCAATAATCTCGGCAGAGTAGCCCGCCAGTTTCTCTTTCACCTCGGCCATGGAAGCAATAGTGGGAGCATCTTTGTGCGTAAGCAACACAATGGGGTTGGTGAGAAAATAGGGTGTAAACTTCATCAACTTTTTGCGTTCATCGGTAATGGTAACATTGGTTACGCCCAATACATCTTTGGTATTTTGTGCCTGCGCCAGAAACTCTGTAAACACAGGTTCTTTACCCGCGTAGTTGATGGTGAGTTTCTTGTTGTATTTGGTTTGAACGAAGTTGGCAAACTCGTTCAGCAAATCGGCACACATGCCTTTTACTTGCCCTCCCTCTTCATAGATAAGTCCGGGCTGTTCGTAGTAAAATACAGTGAGCGTACCAGCACCGCTGGATTTTACTTTGGCCCAACTATCGCCTTTGTATTTCTGCGCAAAAGAATGGGCAGCCATGAACATGGCAGCCAGTAAGAAAAGTTTTTTCATGCTCATCAGGTTTGATGAACGAAATATAAAGAGAATGAAGAGAAAAGCCTGTCAGGAAACGGTGCGAATAAATTTACGGTCGATGAAATGCAGTAGCAACACAAAGCCAACGCCAAACAACACTAGGCCGGGGTAGCCCGCCAGAAAGGTAAATACCCCCACACCCGGCTTGAAAGCAAGTTTGAAGTTTACCAATACCAACGAAACGATCAGCGCAGCCACCAGCACCACACCTCCTGCAATAAACCACCAACGATCGCGCAACGCTTCTTTGCGCGCTGCTTCTGCCAGCACCCGCTGCACCACACCATCGGCAAAATTGGAAGGCAACGTAAACGAAGGCTCTTTCTGCAGAGCACTGAAAACGCTGCGGTAGGCACCTGCCCCCGGGCCGGTTACAACTTCACCCCGTTCAATCTGTTGTTGTATGTGTTCTTCGTGTGGGTTCATGTTTACACTTGCTGGTTCAGGTATTTGGTTGTTCTTTCTTTCAACAATGCTCGGGCCCTAAACAGGTAGTTTTTCACTGTGCCTTCCGGCATACCTGTAATCTGGCCTATCTCCGCATAGTTCTTGTCGTCTAGGTGATACAAAGTTAATACGGTTTTGTATTGCACGGGCAATTGGTCTATGCATTGCAATAAAATGGTTTCCATTTCCTGTTCTTCCAGTTTGCCGCCCGGATCTTCGGCATCTACAAACTGGTTGGTGAAACGCTCTTCATCCGGAATATCAGAAACGACTATCTTTTTTTTTCGCAGGTGGTTGATGGCATGGCGGTAAGCAATGGTGCCCACCCAGGTACTTAACTGCGACTGGAACTGAAACTCAGACAGTTTTTCGTACACTTTCAAAAACACATCCTGACAAATTTCTTCGCGATCCTCGGCACTGTCTATCAACCTGCCAATCATGTGCGCCACCAATCGTTCATTCTGCTTTATTAACAGGCGAAAAGCCTGCGTATCTCCGGCTAAGATGCGCGAAACCAGGGCCCTATCGTCTGTCATCGGCTCGTTAGACACACCGTTTTAGAGAATGTTGCAGGAATTTAGCGAAATGTTGCCGTAACCGCCCGAATCAGAAAAAAACGAGAAATATTTTAAAAAGCCTTGCAACATCGGGGCGGGGCGCTGTGTCTCACGCTCCAAACAATCTGAAAAAGCACTTTAAACTGATATGTTATGGATAACGAATTAAAAGACGTGTTGATGCCACTCTCCATTTTCGGGGGCTTGGGCGGTTCAATCTATTTCTTCACCAAAATCATGACCGACTACATCCTGAAAAAGAAAATGATAGACAAAGGTTATGTGAACGAAGACACGCAAGCCATTTTTAAACAACAGAGCACCACCGACAATCGCTACTCATCACTCAAGTGGGGTCTCATCATTCTGTTTGGTGGCCTTTCGTTGGTGTTGATGGAATACATACCTACCTACGGCAGCTCTCCACTTCCATATGGATTGTTTGCCGTGTTTGTATCGGCCGGCTTTCTCATCTACTACTTCATGGTGAAAAAAGAACTCGACAACAAAAAATAAATGTGACCAGAAACGTCAGGCTGCATTCCGTTGCCTGACGTTTCTTTCACTTTCTGCCCTCTCACAAATACCCAACTCACATGTTTAAAAATTATTTTAAGACTGCCGTGCGCAGCCTGATGCGGCACCGCTCTTTCTCTGCCATCAATATTTTTGGACTGGCCATAGCCATGACCATCTGCATGGCCATTATTATGCTGGTGGCAGACCAGATGACGTACGACCGGCACAACACCAACCGGCATCGCATTTTCCGGATCACCAGCCGCATCATGAATGGCGATGTGCCAACCGGGAATGAAAATGCCACCGCACCACAGCCTCTCGGTCCAGAATTAAAAGAAAACTATACCGGCATAGAGAAAGCGGTAAGGATCAGACGCGGCTTTGGCAACGCCTGGATAGAGTTCGAGCAAGATGTGAATATTCCGCTTAGCGGATTTTTTGCGGACCCCGAAGTGCTCGATCTGTTTCAGTACGAATTGGAAT
>CAZRQK010000065.1:0-20825 GCA_964602295.1 uncultured Ohtaekwangia sp. | reverse complement strand
GGCGTACCCTGCGAAATGAGCAGATCAGTAAATTCAACCAAAAGAATTCCATTGCGCACCACAATACCAGCCAGCGCCATAACACCCATTCCCGTCATGACAATGGAGATTTCCATTTTGAACAACGAGAACCCGATAAGCACACCAATGATACTGAACAATATTTCAGACAAGATGATCAACGGGCGACCTACCGAGTTGAACTGCAACACCAGGATCATGAACATAAGACCGAAGGCGATCAAAAAGGCTGCACCCAGAAACGCACCTGTTTCAGCTTGTTCCTCTTGCTCGCCCGTCATGCGGATGGTTACGTTGTCGGGTTTCGAGATAGAAGACAGGTTATCGTTGATTTCGGCAACAATCTCATTGGCGTTATAACCGCTCAACACGTTCGATGAGATGGTGATCACGCGCTTTTGGTCGATGCGCCTGATGCCGGCATAGCTGTTGGAATACTCTATCTTCGCTACCGCGCTCAAAGGCACCTCGCGTACGGCACCACCCATGTTCATGTCGCGATAGATAATCGGCAGGCTCATGAGTGTGTTGATGTCGTTGCGATGTTCTTCTTTGATGCGAAGCTGAATCGGATAGTCATCATTGTCATCGCGAAATTTGGAAACTTCGAGCCCGTAGATGGCCGAACGCAGGTTGTTGCCAATTGTCTCGGTCGAAATACCCTCGCGGTTCGCTTTCTCGCGGTCGATGCTGATCACAATCTCAGGCTTATCGCTCTGGAAGTCTGACTTCAATTCTTCAACGCCCGGTATCTGCAACGAATCCAGGTATTTTTTCACCCGATTGGCTGTAGCCACCAACTCGTCAAAATCATCGCCACCCACTTCAATGTTAATAGGTTTGCCGGTAGGGGGCCCGCCCTGCTCCTGGTTTACGGAAATTTCAGCGCCTTTTACACCCTTTACTGCATCACGGATTTTGTCCATGTAATCGCGGGTGTTCTGTCCATCGCGTTCAGAGAACTGAACAAAGGCCACCGTTACTTTGCCGAGGTGAGGCTGTGCATTGGTTCCCCCAAACGGGTCTTCGGATGCACCCAGCGCCACATTACTGATTACCGACTCCACGATGGGGTTGTCTTTACCTACCACGTCCGTTACGCGCTTCTCCACGATGTTAGTGATCGAATCGGTTACCCGCTGATCCGTACCTATAGGCATGCGGATGTAGGCAAAAATAAAGTTGGGATCGCCCTGTGGAAAAAACACAACCGGTGGTTGCCGAATGGCCGTGAAGATGATGGAGAAAATGAACATGAAAATCACGCCTCCGATAACGAATGCAGGTTTCCAGCCCTCCAGGCACCAGCTGAGCATGCGCTTGTAACCTTCCTGCACGCGCGGCCATGTCTTCTCCTGAAAAGTTTTGATCACGCCTTCCAGCACAAAGTGATGCAGTGCATAGACACCAAACAGCGTAACAGCAAAGTTGCCCAGGCCGAATGCGCCCGCGATGTATGACATCAGCGCCACAGAGCCAAACACGATGGCTGAAATCTTGAAGCCTCGTGTAATCTTGCTCGCGTTTTCATCGTGCCTGTGGTGAGGCTTCATGAAGTCGGCAGCAAAAACGGGGTTGATAATATAAGCCACCAATAAGGAAGCGAGCAGTGCCACGATGAGTGTAACGGGCAGGAAGTACATGAACTTACCAATTACGCCAGGCCAAAACATTAGTGGAACAAAAGGAGCCAACACTACCAGGGTACCCGTTAAAACCGGAAGAAATACCTCGCCCGCAGCAATCTTGGCGGCCTTTTTAATAGGCACCTTTCCATTGTCGAAAACGCGGTGGGTGTTTTCAATCACCACAATGGCGTCATCCACCACAATACCCAGCGCCAGCAAGAAGCTGAAAAGCGTCATCAGGTTGAAGGTGAAGTCCAGCGAAGGAAACACCAGGAAGGCTATGAAGCTTGACAGCGGAACAGACAATCCTACAAAGATGGCATTGGTGGCCCCCATGAAAAACATGAGGATAACCGTTACCAGAATAAAGCCGATGATGATGGTGTTGATGAGATCGTGCAGCGTAACACGGGTGTTGTCGCTCTGGTCGGCCGTAATGGTTACGTCCATGCCCTTCGGCAAAATCGATGATTCAAATTCCTTCACGATTTCCTCGATCTGGTCGGACGCAAGAATTAGGTTCTCGCCACTGCGTTTGATCACGTTCAGCGTAATTACGTTGCGACCGTCCAGGCGCGCAAAGCTCTCTTGCTCCTTGTGCGAGTCAACCACTTCGGCAATGTCGCGCAGGTACATTTTACCGCCCTTGGCAGAAGTAATGATGACGTTGCCCAGTTCTTCGGCACTTTGAAACTCGCCATTGACGCTGAGCGAGCGCTTCATGCCGTCTACCGACAATTGGCCACCGGAGATGATTTTATTTTCTGCGTTGATGGCGCTGTAAATATCAAAAAAAGAAATGCCCGCGGCAGCCGCTTTGAACAAATCCAGGTTTACCTGAATTTCGCGGTCGAGCGCACCCACAATATCAACCCTTCGTAGTTCCTTCACCGTTTCCATCCGGTCTTGCATCTGTTCGGCATAGCGCTTCAGCGTCTGCAAGTCGTAGTCGCCCGAAATGTTGACGTTCATGATCGGAAACTCCGAGATGTCGATTTCCACCACCTGAGGCTCCTGCGGCAACACCGGCAGGCTGGCCTTCGCGCGGTCCACCGCGCTGCTTACATCCTGCTTGGCTTTGTCAATCTCTATGTCGGTTTCGAACTCCACAATCACGTTCGAGAAGTCTTGCACGGAGTTCGAGATCACGCGCTTTACGCCCGAGATGGATTTAACCTCCTTCTCGATTTCTTTCGTTACCAGGTTTTCTACATCCGAAGGCGAAGCACCCGGGTAGAAAGTGGCCACATAGATTTGCGGAAATACCACTTCCGGAAAGTTCTCTTTGGGCCGGCTGATGTACGTCATGATACCGGCAATACAAATGATTACCGTGGCTACGTAAATGCTAACTTTATTATCGATGGCCCAACTGGTGGGCCTGAATTCCTTTTCAATATCTTTCATTTTTCAAGTCGGTTGGAGTGTACTCAAAATAGTACCACTTGCTTACATACGGATGGCCTCGCCATCGCTCAAACCCTGGTAGCCAAAGGAAATGATGCGGTCGCCCGCCCGGAGGCCACTCGTAATCTGAGCCAGGTTGTCGAAAACACCATCTACGGCAACGGTACGCTTACGCGCCACCATGTTTTTGCCTTGGGCTTCGGCAACGTACACTACTTTTTCGTTGTTAATGGTTTGCACCACGTTAACAGGCACCACCAGCGCAGATTCGGCAGTGAGGTACACTACCTTCACCATACCGGTCATGTTGGGGCGTAAGTCGGGCAACGAAGGTAGGCCTACCTCCACGGCAAACGTGCGCGACAGCGGATCGATGGTGCGGCTTACAAAGGTTACCCGTGCCTCCACGTCTTTGCGTAATTCGGGGATCGACACAATCGCCTTATTGCCTGCCTTCACCAGCGTTACGTACGATTCTGAAACGCTTGCAGTGAGTTTTAGATCGGAGGTATTTACCACCCGGGCGGCCGGCATACCGGGCGCAATGTTCTCGCCCACTTTTACAAACACGTTGTCTACAGTTCCGCTAATGGGCGCTTTGATCTTCGTCATCTCGTTCTGTTCGCGCAAAGCATCCAACTGCTTCTCCAGGCTCTCCTTGTTTGTTTTTGCCTGCAGAAACTGAACCTCGGTGCCAATTTTTTGCTCCCACAGGTTTTTCTGGCGTTCATAAACCGTATTGGCCAGTTCCATTTGTGCCTTCATCGATTCGATGCTGCTCTGAACGAGTGCATTATCGATCTGTGCCAACGTCTGTCCCTTGGTTACGGTCTGCCCCTCTTTCACCAACACCTGCGTAACCACGCCCATACTTTTAGCGCTCACCAGAATATTGTTTTCGGCCTCTACCGTGCCTTGTGTCTGAATGTAGTGGTTGAAGGATTGCACCTTTACATCAGTCAGCACCACTTCTTTGGCTTTCAATACGGCAGTGGTGGTATCGGATGCGGCCACTTCTTTTTCCAGTTGAGCGATCTGTTTGGCAATTTCTGCGTGTTGCTGTTTCAGTTCGGCCAGTTGCGTTTGTTTGTCTTTGGATGCGCTGCTGCAACCGGCCACGAGGGCGGCTACCACAGCCAAAACTAATACGGGGGTGTATATTCTTTTCATAATAGGGTTAGTTCAAAAATTAGTTGTTAGATATCGGCAAAAGTTTTCCAAATGCTTTGTCCAGATCGGTTTTAGCTACCAACGCATCGTACAAAGCATTGTAATAATTGATCTGAGCTTCTTTCAGGCTGCTTTCTGCATCGATTACTTCAATGTTAGAGCCTACGCCTTGTTCGTATTTCACTTTGGTTACGCGCGCCACATTTTTTGCCAGCTCCATGTTGCGCTGTTGCGATTGCAAAGACTCTATGGCGTTCTGGTACATAATAGTAGCCTGCTTGATCTCCAGGTCTATACCCGACTGAAAATTCTTCAAACCGTTTTCTACTTTTTGCAACGTGAGCTTTTCCTGCTGAATGCGGTAGTTGCGCTGCAAGCCACTGAAGATGGGTATGTTCAAAGACACACCAAACGAACTGAACGAATACCACTTGTCGGGGCCAAGTTGGCCGTTGTCTTCAATACCTGTATTGGTTTTGAAGATGCCTCCCACGTTTTGTGATTGTGTCTGGTAACCCAGGTTGGCAAACGCAACCAGGCTAGGCAGGTTGGTTGCGTAGTTATTTTTCAGGTTGAGCGATTGCAACTTGCGGTTGGTTTCCAGCACCTGGTAATCCCAGCGGTTTTTGTAATCCCAGTCATTCAAATAGTTGTCCAGGTCTACAGTGGCCATCTCTTCATTCATTGTGCCCGACAAATTCAATGTTTCTGTCATGGGGTAGTTCATCTGGAATTTCAGCAACTCCAGGCTCAACACCTGCAGTTTGATGAACTTATTCCGTTCGGTGGTTAAATTGTTCAGGGCTACCTGAATGCGGTCTACATCAATACCTTCGGCAAAACCATTTTGATTCAACGCTTTGGTGTTACGCAACAGCGTATCCACACGGGCAATGTTGTTGTCGAAGAGCGTGATGCGCTCCTGGTTGATCAACGCCATGTAGAACGCCTTGGTAACATTGGCGATCAATTGTTCTTTGGTTTGACCGGTTGTTTTAACACTCAGATCTTTGAAGGCATTTGATGCCTGTAAGCCCACCAGGTAACTTCCATTGAATATGATCTGGTTGATCTGCAATGCAGCGTTACCACTCGACTTCAATTGAAAAAAGTTTTGCAAAGCCACTACATCTCCTTCTACTACACCTGGAATGTTTTGTCCTCCGAGGAACGGGTTGGTAGCTGTGAACTGGCCAAAGAATCTGGGCAGTTGCTGGTTGTGTTGCACCGCTACCGATCCATCAATTTGCGGCAAGCCAATACCCACGGTTTCTCTCACCTTGGCGGTGGCAATGCGCTCGTCCAAAACGGCATTCTTCACACTTACGGCATTCTCTAGTGCATATTCAATGCATTGCTCCAACGTAAACGAGTCGCCTTGCGGCTGCTGAGCAAAAGCCAGCCAGGGCGATACCATCATCACTAAAACAAAGTATATCCTTTTCATGCTTGATAGGGGATTAATTCGAGGTTATTGGGTTCTTGTTTATATTTTTCGTACAACTTTTTTCCTTTGTCGGTAAGCAGGCCGTAGATAAAATGATCGAACAACTGCATGTGTACTTCCTGCAGTTGGTATTGCTGTGGTGCGAATACATCGGTGTTAAAGGCCAGTTGCACCAGTTCTATGCGCATAGTGGCCAGTATGTCGGGGTTCATGTCTGCACGGAATAAACCCTCTTCCATGCCTTGCTTCAGGTTGCGCACAATATGTGAGTGTACAAACGACTTGCGGTACGCGGTCCATTCGTTCCACGCTTTGTTATGAAATTTCTGTAAGTCGAACAGCAGGGCAGGGTTGAGTTCGCGCGTGCGCCTGCGCAGGTGGTTAGACATGCGCACCAGTTCGTCTAAAGCGTTCTTGGCATTCGAAACCAGCTTGTCAAATTCGCACCGGTCGTCTTCCAGATGCATTTTGGCCACCTGCGTCACAATCTCGTCCTTGTCGGCAAAGTATTGGTAGATGGTTTTTTTAGAAACTGCCAGTTGTCGGGCAATGTCATCCATCGAAACACTTCGGATACCGTACTTCAGGAAGAGGTCGCGGGCACCGGTCAAAATCTTGTCTTTTATGTCTTTTTCGTCCATATGGGGCGCAAAACTATGGAAACTTCTAACATTACCAAAGTTTCCACAGTTTCCTTAAACGCCTCTTTCGCCTATAGGTTCGTATTTTTCAGAAAAAAGTTTTTGAAGTTTTAGCGAAGTGTGACTTCAAACGTTTGAGGCGCCCGATTCTTTTGCCGAAGTGTCTTCCGGCCCCCAGCCGCACCATTTGTTCTTCATCTTTTCCTTAAAGCGTTCGCGCTCTTCGGGGCTCATGTGGTTCCATTTTTCTTTCCAGAACGGTTTCCATCCATTGCGTTTGTGGTGTCCGCTTTTGCCGCCAATGCCCGAGAACAAGATTTTACTTAATACCAACAAGCCCAGGGCTTGCCAGAAAGTAATAACGGGCCCGTTAAAAAGTACCGGCACCAGCCAGTTCCATAACCATCGGGTTCCCCACACGAAGAGCGCCCCCACCACCCCCACCATCACACCAATACCTATGGCTTTGCCAATCCAGGCACCGATTTTCTTTTCCATCCACTGTTCGCGATTCATTGTTCTACCGTTTAAAGTTCCATTTCAATTTTTTACCAGGTCATCGTAAAAAGCCTGCAGGCGTTTGCGCAAGGCAAGTATGGCATATCGCTTTCGCGATAAGAGTGTATTAATAGACACACCCGTTTCTTCAGCTATCTCACGAAAACCTTTTTCTTCAATTTCATTCAACATAAAAATCTCGCGCTGTTCGGCAGGCAGTTCGCTTAGCGCATCCAGAATTTCCTCCCAAATGGCTTCGCGCAGCAATACCGATTCGGGCGAGTTGTCCAGGTCTGGCAAAATCTCTTGCAGCGTAAGCGGTGCCTCGTCATCGTGGCCGCTCAATGCTTCGAAGTCAGCCTTTTGAGGGCGGGCAGCATCGCGCCTGTAGCGATCGATGATTTTGTTGCGCGCCACACTATAAAGCCATGAGGTTACCCTGTCGATGGACTCGATGGTATCGAAGCCGGCCACAAACTGGTAGAAAACGTCCTGAAGGATATCCTCCGCCTCCTCCACCGATGACACACGGCTGCGGATAAATCCCAGCAGTTTGTCCTTCTCCTTCAGGAACGTATTCTGTTTGATTGCTTCTTGCATTGCCAGATCTATAACCACACCGCGCTGCATACGGAACCATAGACGCGGCTGGCGAAGGGTTTATTTTAACAAAGGTGGATTTTTTTGATGGATTAAACCTGTGCAAGGTGTTTCGCCTAAATCATTAATCCCATAATTGCCAATAGGATTGACAATTATGTCCCTTCGGGCCGATGAATCCAGACTGTAATGTCAGGATTATCGGGATTAACCTCCTACGAGTCAGACACGACTGTAGGAGTCGTCTGACCTGACATTGAAAATGAATGAAAATCTGACGTTTGATAACCAGTTCAATTGATTCATTTTCAATCGTCAGCGCGTAGCGCAAAAAAGTCTAAATGACTTTTTTGGGTTAATATTGAACGACCTTGAGCTGTTTGCCGACCGGGCCGAAGGACTATTATATTATGAGTGATTCGCCAAAGCAATATATCATCACCCGCCAGGGGCACCGACTTCACTACCGCAGGGCTGGAACGGGCACCATGCCGCTGTTGCTTTTTCATGGCTTTGGCCAAACCCACCAGGTGATGCAAAGCCTTGCGGCATCTTTGGGCAAGAGCTACCGCCTTTACTTCTTCGACTTGTTTTTTCATGGCGAAAGTACCTGGGGTGCGGGCGAGCAGGCGTTGGAAAAAGAAGAATGGAAGGTGTTGATGGATCAATTTCTTGCCGACAACCAACTGAACCAATTTGCTGTGCTGGGCTTTAGCATGGGCGGCAAGTTTGCTTTAGCAACTTTGGAAGCTTACCCCAATCGGGTGAAAGAAATTTTTCTACTGGCGCCAGATGGAATCAAAACCAGTTTTTGGTACAGCCTGGCCACGTATCCGCTTGCGTTAAGAAAGTTATTCAAAAGCTTGATCGATCACCCCAGGCGTTTTAATGCCATCGCCACAGCAGCACATCGGCTACGGCTGATCGACCGGGGTGTGCTGCGCTTTGTGGAATACCAGATGAATACCGAAGAAAAGCGCGAACGCGTTTATTACTCGTGGGTGGTTTTCAGACACTTGAAGTTCGATCTGAAAAAAATAACCGATATCATCAACTTACACGGTACCACCCTGGTATTGCTGGTAGGCCGTTACGATAAAATTATTACGGCCGCCAATATGCAGCGCTTATTGATGCATGTGCCTCAGGCACAATTCGAAATACTGGAGGCGGGCCACAACGATTTGATCGAGAAGAGTGCGGGTTATTTTGCCCGCAAAGGGTAGTTATCTCCCAAAGTCGTCTTGCAGGCGCACAATGTCGCTTTCATCGGAAGGCTGATGGGCATCGGTGTGTTGCCAGATTTCGGATACCATTCCCCAGTTGTTCAACCCGATCAGGCGGTGGCGTTGCCCTTGCCGCAGGCGAATGATTTCATTGAGCTGAAGCGCTTGCAAAGGACCTTGCACATCTGTTTCGCTGGTGTGTACACCGGCTTCACCAGCCACCAACTTCCAGATTTCGGCCCTGCGGTGGTGGTATTGCCACGACAAACGCTGGTGTGGCTGCACCATCAAAATTTTAGGGCTCAGTTTGCCGCCTATCTTCAGCGAATTCAGTTCAACACCCGGAAAAAAATGCCGAGCAAAAACTTCGGCCTGATTTTCATCGATTACAAAAAATCCGCCCCAGGGGCGGTCCCTGTCTTTGGCCACTACCTTCAGTTGCAACTGGTCGAGGTATTGCTGCACACGATTGAAAACGATTTCTTTCGATTCTGAGGGCGAAAATGCTAATTCCATGGCGCAAATGTAGAAATCGGGCTCTCCGATGCAAGAGTTCGCAACTTGATGGCGCTCTTCTTTTGCAGAATTTGACGAACAAACACACCAAAATAACAGTCGTTCGTGTTACCTTTGGGGCCTCTTAAAACTCGGTTTTCCTCCATGATTTTATTCTTCCGTAACAACTCCCCACTGCTTTACGCGGTAGGGCACGCGCAACCATTTTCTTCTTCCGACATCGATAAGCTGACCTGGCTTTTTGGAGGCGCAAAGCCCATCGACCAAAAGGAGTTGAAGGGAACTTTTGTAGGCCCGCGGAAGGAAATGATTACGCCCTGGAGCACCAATGCAGTGGAGATCACCCAAACCATGGGCATCAGTGGTATTGCGCGCATAGAAGAGTTTATGGAAGTGGAAGGAGCTGACTTTGCGTTCGACCGGATGTTGCAACATGTCTACAAACAACTCGATCAGGACCTGTTCACGATACATCACCAGCCTGAGCCGATCGTAGAAATTGAAAATGTAGCCGTTTACAACGAGAAGGAGGGGTTGGCTTTGAGCCAGGAAGAGATTGATTACCTGAACCAGGTAAGTAAATCGTTGGGCAGAAAATTAACCGACAGTGAAGTGTTTGGATTTTCTCAGGTCAATTCAGAGCACTGCCGTCATAAGATTTTCAATGGCACTTTCGTGATAGATGGGCGCGAGAGAGAGATGACGTTGTTTCAACTCATCAAAAAAACCTCGAAAGAAAATCCGAACTACTTGGTTTCAGCTTATAAAGACAACGTGGCCTTTATCAAAGGTCCACGGGTAGAGCAGTTTGCCCCGGCCCGTCAGGATGTTCCCGATTATTTTCAGGTAAGCGATATGGACGCGGTGATTTCGCTGAAGGCGGAGACGCACAACTTTCCCACCACGGTAGAACCATTCAACGGGGCGGCTACTGGTTCGGGTGGCGAAATACGCGACCGCCTGGCAGGAGGGAAGGGTTCTTTGCCTTTGGCCGGCACCGCAGTGTACATCACCTCCTATCCCCGGCTGGAGGGTGACAGAGCGTGGGAACAAAAATTCCCCGAAAGGAAATGGCTCTACCAAACACCCGCAGAAATATTAATCAAAGCTTCGGATGGCGCCAGCGACTTTGGCAACAAGTTTGGCCAACCGTTGATTGGTGGCAGCGTGCTTACCTTCGAGCACTTTGAAGGAGGCAATCAATTTGGATTCGATAAAGTGATTATGCTGGCCGGTGGCGTTGGCTACGGCAAAGAGCAAGACAGCAAGAAAGAGCATTTGAAGGCGGGCGATAAGATTGTGTTGCTGGGTGGCGACAACTACCGCATTGGTATGGGTGGCGGGGCTGTGTCTTCTGTTGCCACGGGCGAATTTGCAAACGCCATTGAATTGAATGCCGTGCAACGTTCGAACCCGGAGATGCAAAAGCGGGTGATGAACGCCATTCGCGCCATGGCCGAATCGAAAAATAACCCGATCGTTTCTATTCACGATCATGGTGCGGGCGGTCACCTGAATTGTTTCAGCGAGTTGCTGGAAGAAACAGGGGGTACCATCGAAATAGATCAGTTGCCGGTGGGCGATCCTACACTCTCTGATAAAGAAATCATCAGCAACGAATCACAAGAGCGCATGGGCCTGGCCATGCATGCCAGCGATGTAGATACGTTGAAGAGGGTGGCCGATCGCGAGCGCGCACCTATGTATGTGGTAGGCACGGCCACGGGCGATCAGCAATTTAAGTTTGTAGATAACCAAAAGAAAACACAGCCGGTAGCGTTGCAGGTGAGCCACCTTTTTGGATCATCGCCCAAAACCATTTTAAATGACAATACTACACCATCGGCTTATGCGGAAATTGTTTACGAGACTCAAAAAATAGCCCATTACCTCGAGCAAGTGCTTCAGTTAGAAGCGGTGGCTTGCAAAGATTGGCTCACCAATAAAGTAGACCGGTCAGTAACGGGTCGTGTCGCCACACAGCAGGCATGTGGCGCTTTGCAGCTTCCGTTGAACAACGTGAGTGTAATGGCACTGGATTTTCTGAGTAATAAAGGAATTGCTACGGGCATTGGCCACGCACCAGGCGCTGCTTTAGTGAACCCAGCTAATGGCAGCAAACTGGCCATAGCCGAAGCGTTGCTCAACATTATCTGGACACCGCTTACTTATGGTTTGAAAGGTGTATCGCTAAGTGCCAACTGGATGTGGCCAGCAAAAAACAAAGGAGAAAATGCCAGACTTTATGAGGCGGTAGAAGCCGTAAGCGATTTTGCCTGCCAACTTGGAATCAACATTCCCACCGGGAAAGATTCGCTGTCGATGGCGCAGAAATACCCTAATGGCGAAGTGGTACTTTCTCCAGGCACAGTCATTATTACCGCTGTAGCAGAAGCCGCAGACATTCGTCAAACAGTTTCTCCTGCGTTGGTGAATAAGCAGGGCACGCAATTGCTGTATATCGATTTTTCAAAAGACGCTTTACAACTGGGCGGCAGCAGCTTTGCGCAGGTGGTGAACCTACTTGGCAAGCAAACACCCACCGTGAAAGACGAAACTTATTTTGTGAAAGCATTTGGTGCCGTGCAGCAATTGATTCAGAAGAACCATGTACTGGCTGGTCACGATGTTTCTTCAGGTGGCTTGATTACTGCTTTGCTGGAAATGTGTTTCCCAACACCGGGTGTGGGCATCCAAGTCAATGTTTCGCATTGGAAAGAAGACTTGGTTAAGATTCTTTTCAATGAAAACCCAGCCATTGTTTTGCAGGTGAATGACGGAGCCGCTTTAAAGTTGTTGAACGAACTGGGGGTACAAGCTGTTGCTATCGGAGAAATAACAACTGAGCGCGTGTTAACCTTGGAGGGCGCACAATCGCTAAGTTTTGACATTGATAAATTAAGAGATACCTGGTTCAGAACTTCGTACCTGCTCGATAAGCGCCAACGCACAAAGGGGCATGCGGAAAAAAGACGCGACCAGGTATTTAAGCAAACGTTGGACTACAAATTCCAATCGCGTTTTGATGGAAAGTTTTCTACCTACGGCATTGACCCCAGGCGCAGAAAACCTTCTGGACTGCGGGCGGCCATCATACGCGAGAAAGGTGTAAATGGCGACCGCGAAATGGCCTACTCGTTGTATTTGGCTGGCTTTGATGTGAAAGATGTGCACATGACCGATCTTGTTTCAGGGCGGGAAGATCTTTCTGAAGTAAACATGATTGTGCTTGTGGGTGGCTTCTCCAACTCCGATGTGCTGGGCTCAGCCAAAGGATGGGCGGGCGCTTTCCTGTACAATCCCAAAGCCAAAGCAGCGCTTGATAATTTCTACAACAGAGAAGATACGCTGAGCCTCGGTGTATGCAATGGCTGCCAGCTCATGATGGAACTTGGATTGGTGAACAGAAGCATGCCTATGGAGCAGCACGCCAAGATGCACCACAACGGCTCGGGTAAGTTCGAATCGATTTTTACGAGCATCACCATTCCTAAAAACAATTCGGTTATGTTGAAAAGTTATAAAGGTGCGGTGCTGGGTGCGTGGGTGGCACATGGTGAGGGTCGTTTTCAGTTGCAGGACAGAAACCCGTATGCCGTGGCAGCTACTTATACATACCCAGCTTATCCGGGCAACCCTAACGATTCTGATTTCGCAGCTGCAGCGGTATGCTCGGCCGATGGTCGCCATTTGGCCATTATGCCACACATCGAGCGTTCAGTGTTTCCGTGGAACTGGCCACACTATACACGCAGCAAACAGCAAGATGAAGTGGGCCCTTGGATAGAGGCCTTCGTGAACGCAAGAGAATGGGTGAAAAGCAAAGTGAAGTAGGGGATTGCATACTTGACTTGTTGGTTGAGCGATGAATCAATGTCCGACCTGAAAAACCAACTTCACCGCTTGTGCATCACTGCATTGGAGCAGCGTATTGCGTCCATACGTGCCGCCACGGAAGAGGCCCGTATAGCTGGCCTGGAAGAAACAAAGAGCAGCGCGGGCGATAAGTACGAAACCGGACGTGCCATGATGCACCTGGAGATGGAGAAACTAGCCGGACAACTAACCGAAGCGGAAAAACAAAAGGCCCTGTTAACACAACTTCCTCTTTCAGGCGTTTCGCAAACGGTGCAAAGTGGAAGCGTGGTGTACACTTCTATTGGCAATTACTTTCTTGCAGTAAGTGCAGGCACTTTAATAGTTAACGGAGAAACGTTCACGAGTATTTCAGCTGCTTCACCCCTCGGCAAAATACTGCTTGGTAAAACGGTTGGCGAAACAGTTACATTGAATCATAAAATGTTTCAGATTGTGAAAATTGTTTGATCCGTAACGCATTATGCCTTCAACAAAGTTTCAATATCAAACTTGCGCATTTTTAAGAACGCATTCACAACGCGCTGACCTCTTTCAGGATCGCGCATCCACTGCTCCAGTTTGGCGGGCACTATTTGCCACGACACCCCGAACTGGTCTTTCAGCCAGCCACACATGCTCTCTTCGCCTCCCTTCGTGAGGCTGTTCCAGTAATAATCGATCTCGGCTTGCGTATCGCAATTCACAACAAAAGAAACGGCTTCATTGAAAGAGAAATCATGATTCATTGAACTGTCCATCGCCATCATAATAAATTTCCCCAGGTTAAATTGCGCATGCTTCACTAAGCCCTTGTCAGGTTCGCCTTCTTTGTATTGCTGAATTCCATGAATGGAAGAATTGCTGAATACAGACGTATAAAACTGAATAGCGGTTTCTGCTTTGCCCAACTGTGTTCCAGTAAATAAAAGTGAAGGCGAAATTTTCTGACCCACCTCACTGATTTTCCCCAAGGCAATCTGCCAGCTCACGCCATAACGGTCGCTGAGCCAGCCATATTGCTCACTCCATTCGTATTGGTCTAGTGGCATCCACACTGAACCACCCTCCATTAAAAGCTTCCAGGTTTTCGTCAATTCTGCTTGCGTCTCGCAGACCACATAAAAAGAAATGGCCGGGTTGGGTGTAAATTGCGGCCCACCGTTCAGGTACATGATCTTCTGCCCATTTACTTCCAAAAGAGATACAAATGGTGATTGACTTACCAACGAAGTGTTATTGAATACCGAAGAATAAAAATCGGCAGCCTCAGCCGCATTGTTGTTGAACCAAATGCAGGGATAGATAGTGTGTTTCATGGCATGGTGAATTTACTTTCTCCTAATTCTTTCACTGACACAAAACTATTTTACACTTACGTTCTCATGCGTGTGCAAAGCCGACAAATGACGGGTCGTTTGCGACAATAAAGAGTAGAACAGACTTTATATTTTTCGGTTAGCTAGGCGAATCGCCTATTTGTTACAAAACAAGGACATGATTGTACTCACTGAGTCACCAACGCGTCCGCCTCTATTTCTACCAGGTATTCATCTCCCACCAGGTCGGCACGCACCAACGTGTTGGCGGGTTGAATGTTCGCAAAGCGTTGGCCATGCGCCCGCGCGACCGCTTCCCAGTCGTTGATGTGGCGAACGAAGATTCTGGTGCGCACCACATCTTCCAGTTTACTACCCAGCGATTGCAGGGCACCTTCCAACTTGTCGATGGCAAAATGGGTTTGCGCGGCAGGATCTTGCCCACCAATTACATGCAGGCCATGCGTTGCCGTGGTGCCCGAAATGCTGATATGATTTCCTTTGCGCACGGCACGCGAAAAGCCAGCCAGGTCTTCCCACACGGTGCCACTCAGTGCCAACTCGCGGTCTTCTTTTTTCCTTACGGGATAAGGGGACGGAAACGACTGGATGTGATGACTCAGATCTCCAGATGCGGTGAGGTAGGGGGGCTTGCGGTACTCATCGCCACAATCGCCCGGTATAGGTTGTAGATTCTTTAATAAAGATTGGATGATTTGCCGATCTTCTGTCGTCAAATCAAAGTCGAATAGTTGTGTCGTTTCTTCTATATGACTGCTTTGACCCAGCCTTGCACCGATGATAACGGCACCCACTGCGGGTTGCTCGGCCTGGAAACGTGTAGCGAGTTTGGCGATGCTTACTTTCTTCTGCAGAGCCAATTGATGTAAGCTTGTAAGCAATTGTTGGTAGCGCTCCCAGCCGCCCGCTGCATCAATAAAGCGTTTGTACTTCATCTGCGACCAGGTGAGCGAATCGTTCAACACAGGCTCCGGTCGATTTAACCATCGTTCCGACAAAAAGCCACCCGCCAATGTGCCGAAGGCCAATAATTTTACTCCCGTTTCCAAACACAATTGGGTCATAGCCCCGGCAGCGCGCTGATCTAACAAAGAAAAACACACCTGGTTCGTGGCTATTTCAATACCGCTGAAGAGGGCCACTCTTAAATGTGCCGTATCGAAATTGGTAACACCTATTTGCCTGATCAGACCTTCCTGCTTTAATTCCTGCAGATAGAACAAGCCGTCAAGCCAGCTGGGGTCGGCATAGTTCCAGGCATGAAATTGCAACAGGTCTATGGTGTTGCTGTTCATCCGTTGTCGGGCGCGGTCAACGGCAGCTCTTGTTATTTCTTTGGTGATGGGCCCGGGTTCGGGCACCCATTTGGTAAAAAACTGTACTTGCGAATTGTATTTTTGGCGATAGGCTCCGCACACCTCCTCGGCCGAGCCATAGTGATCGGCCATATCGAAGGCCGTTAAGCCGGCAACGGCATACTTCTTTATTTCTTCCGCCAACAGCGATGCGTTTACTTTGGTGCCGCTTCGTTCCATGTCGGCAATTTGCCACAGGCCGGTGAGTACGCGTGGCATCGTAAATCCATTTTTTAGTGTGGTAAAAGGCAGGCTCATCTATTCTTCAGGTAGGGTTTCAAAAAGTTGCTTGGTGTTTACACCAGCCTTTTTCAGTTTACGGAACTGAAAAACGTACAGCCAGCTGGCCATCACCATTACCAGCAACCAAACAGGTGTGGAATGGAAATACCACGCGGCCGTTTCGGTGCTCAGGTCGCGTGCGATGTGAATGATCAGAAAGCCGGCTATAAAAACGATGCCTGCCATGGCCAGCAAAAATTGTTGGTTGCGCGAGGTAATGACTTTTATTTCTGCGGCCAGTGTGGGGTTTCGCATAGGCAACACCAAAACGGTCAAACACATCAGCAGAAAATTCACCAGCATGGAGAGCACCATCAAATCCACACCTAGAAAAAAATCGCCAGCGAAATGGCAACCCAAAATGCCTACACTGGCCATACCACCACTTAGCAACAGTGCGCGATGAGGTGTATGAAAGCGGGCGTGGGTGGCGCTGAGTGCTTTGGGGAAAACACCATCGGCAGCCCAGGCAAACACCAACCGCGAAACGGCCAGAAGCATGGCGGGCAAATCGTTGAGTAAGGCTATGGCAGCACCTCCAATGATTGCCACATTCCACCCGGGCGGAATAAGGTAACGTAGCACACCCGGTGCCGTAATATCACCTTGTGCGGCCTCAGCAGCCACATAGTTCCAAGGCACTGCGTGGTAAACAGCGGACGTAAAACTGAAATAGTATACACTCACAATAGCTACCGCCAGCCCAATGGCAATGGGCAGGTAACGCCCGGGGTTACGCGCCTCGCCACCCGCTTGCGCAATGCTGTCGAAGCCAATGAAACTTGAAAACAATATGGCTGCGGCCCCCAGAAATATGGCGAGATCGAACGGGGCGTTGGCCGTGAGAGAAATTTGTTTGTTCTCTTGCGCCTGAAGCGCGGCCGCAAAGTCTTCATGGTTGAACAAGAACCCCGTAATAATAACGATGAAGCCCAGGCCGAACATAAGGATCATCAATGGTATCAGCGCTTTTTCATAGGCGCGGATCCCCAGCACATTTACAAATACAAAACTCCACAAAAATAGCATCGACAAACCAAGCCGCACGGCACCCATGTTCAGCCATTCAGCCATGGCTGTCCATTGAACTGCTAAGGCCATGTCGCGCAGAAAGGGCACAATAACATAAGACACCACCCCAATGGCCATGGACAAACCAAACCATTGCGAGAAGCTAGCCACAAATCCCAGGTAGGGGTGTAGTCCGCGGCTGGCAAAGATGTAACTGCCACCCGCCCTTGGCATGGCCGAGGCCAGGATAGCGTAGGCAAAGGCCGCTAATACGGCTGGCACTGCGGCAAACAAGAAAGCCGGAATGACATAAGGGCCGATGCCCGGCACACTGCGCTGAATCATGAAGGGCACCACATAGACAGAGGCACCAATCATGGAGCAAATACCTGTGGCGGTGAGGCCCAACAAACCGAGGTTACGTGATAGTTTCTTATCTGAGCTCCCGCTCTGCGTAGTCTTTTGCATGTAAAAATTCTTACGGACGAATCTATCCCCGTAAGGGCCTTAAGGTGCATAAAAAAAGCTTCGGTTTGCAAATAGTTTTATTTTACATACATTTAATGAATAAATAAATGAAATGAAGGGCACCAACCTGGGAGAGTTTGAAGAATTGGTATTACTAAGTGTAGCTGCCCTGCTGGGCGATGCCTACAGCGTGGCTATTTGCGATGAGATGGAACGCCATACCGGCAGGCAGGTAAAATTGGGAGTGGTGCATGCCGTGCTCAACCGGTTGGAAGAGAAGGGGTTGGTAAAGAGCAGTCTGGGCGAGGCTACCAAAATAAGAGGTGGCAAGCGGAAGCGATTTTACACCGTAACAGTGCCAGGTAAAGCAGCTTTGGTAAAAGCAAAGGAAATGCGCGACCAACTGTGGAGCCGCATTCCTGATCTATCGCTGAAAAGAATTTGACCATGGAAGATCGTTTGCCACAACCACCGCGCTGGGCGCAACGCTTACTCGAGTAGTACTGCCGCCCCGAGCTTTTGGAGGATTTGCAGGGCGACTTGAATGAATACTTCGATCGCAACAGGCAACGCAAGGGACTATTCAGGGCACGCGTTATCTACCTGATCGATGTGTTGAAGTTTGTGAGACCATACACACTTAAAAAACCTACCAGCTCCACCGCATTAACCCAATGGATCATGATTGGCAGTTACCTCAAAACCTCCGGCCGCAGCCTGTGGCGCAATCGACTTTTTTCATTCATCAATGTAGCTGGGCTTGCCGTAAGTATGTCGGTGGGGCTGTTGCTCATCAGCTTGTTAACAGACATGACCTCGTACGACCGCTTTCACGAAAAGGGCAATCGTATCTACAGGGTCATCACCAAGTACAGCTATCTGAATCAGGAAGACGATAGCTTCTTTGCATCTACCTCGCCCATGGCAGCGAAAGAAATCAAAGAAAGCTTACCAGGGCTGGAAGACGCAGCGATTCTGCACGGTGGGCTTGACAGCGATGTGAAGGCAGGCGACAAGGTGGTGCCTCTTTCTGGATTCTGGGCCGATGCTTCCATGTTTAATGTTTTCAGTTTCGAAGTGGTAAAAGGTCATGCGGCTACTGCCTTGAAAGAACCTTTTCAAGTGGTGTTGACAGAATCGGCAGCCAAAAAATTATTTGGAGAGCAAGAGGCTTTAGGCAAAGAAGTAATCATGCAGTCGGAGCAGGCGTTCACAGTTTCGGCCATTATGAAAGATGTGCCCAAATTTTCGCACATGCGTTTCGATATGCTGGCTTCGTACAGCACACGCGCCATTACCGAGAAGGAACGAATGGACAATGAAATGAAGTGGGACAACATCTGGCAGGGCTATGCCTACCTGTTGCTACCACCCACTGCCGACTTGCAAAACGTGCAGGCCTATCTCGATCGCATGTGCCAAAAGAACGATCAGACGGTAGAAAACACCCGCATACAAATCAAACTGCAACCGTTATTTCAGATTGCGCTGGGCGAAGACCACAGCAACGCCATTGGGCCGGTGATGAGCAAAACACAGGCATGGATGATTGGCATTCTGGCTTTGGTTGTTATTCTTTCGGCCTGTTTCAATTACACCAACCTTACCATCGCGCGGGCCACACGCAGATCGCGCGAGGTGGGTATCAGAAAAGTGATTGGTGCACTGCGCAGCCATGTTTGGGGGCAATTCGTTATCGAGGCATTGGTGGTATCGCTCATCTCACTTCTTTTTGCCCTGCTCATGTTTGCCCTCATACGCCCGTATTTTCTTAGCATGCAACCGGAGTTGACGGAACTGCTCGATCTCCGGTTGTCGCCTGTAGTGGTACTCTATTTTGTGCTATTCGCGTTGGTAGTGGGGCTGGTGGCTGGTTTTGTGCCGGCCTGGCTGTATGCACGTATCAACGCCTTGCAGGTGTTGAAGGATAATAAGTCGGTAAAGTTGTTCAGGCACCTCAACCTGCGTAAGGTGCTGTTGGTAACACAATACGCCATTTCGTTGATGTTCATTGCCGCCACATTCATCGGCCTTCGTCAATACCGGCATTTTGTCAATTTCGATTTAGGATACAATACGGAAAATATTCTCAACATCACCTTGAAAGGAAACAGAGCGGATTTACTGGTGAAGGAATTAGAAGAAATGCCCGAGGTGCAGGGCGTATCGCGGTCGCTGATTGTAACGAGCGTGGGCAACAATTGGGGCGACAATATCAAATACAATGACCCTCTCGATTCATCGTCAGTTTCATTCAACGGCATCGATGAGCATTATATTCCGCTGCATGACATCAAACTGGCAGCAGGTAGGAATTTCACCCCGCTGCCAGACAGTGCGCAAGAGTCGGAGGTAATAGTGAATGACGAAGTTCTGAAAAGATTCAATGTGGCCGGTGGCGATCCCCAACGGGCCATTGACGAGATTCTGGTGGTCGATGGCAAGCCCATGAAGATTATTGGTGTATTAAAAGATTATCACTACGGGAGAGCCAACAGTAAAAAGTCGCCCGTAATCTTGCGATACATGAAAAAGAAGGCGCGATTTGTTAACGTCAAGCTAGTGACGAATGATTGGATGCAAACCCTGGCAAAAGTGGAGAATGCCTGGAAAAAAATAGACCAGGTGCATGCGTTAGAAGTGCAGTTATACAAAGACCGGTTGAAGCACTCGTACCGAGAACTGTCGTCCATGGTACAGATGATGAGTTTCCTTGGTTTTCTTACCATCTGCATTGCCTCGTTGGGCATGCTGGGCATGGTGGTATTTGTTACCGAAACACGCGCCAAAGAAATCAGCATTCGCAAAGTATTAGGAGCCAGCGAAGCCATGTTGATCTTCTTGATGAGTCGTAGCTTCATTAGCCTGTTGTTTATTTCTGGCGCCATTGCCTTACCTGCTACCTACTTGTTTTTTGAGGAGGTGGCACTACCCGAAATGCATAACCATGCTCCGGTAGCCTGGAGCGATTTGCTGATTGGCTTTGGTGCCGTGTTGGGCATTGCCATGCTGATGATCGGAGCGCAAACCTTTAAAGCGGCACGCACCAACCCTGCGGATACCTTGCGCAGTGAGTAACTTGTGATTTAAGTAAGCGTTCGTGAATTTTGGGTATGATCCAGTTGCTCACCATTCCCGTTTCCGAATCCATCGGCACGGTGTCCGCACGTTTATTGATTCCAGATGATTTGAAATTCATTTGTACGCTTGCGCATGGTGCGGGCGCAGGGATGACCCACGCTTTCATGGAAGGAATAGCAGAAGCCTTAGCCGGACAAGGCATCGGCTCGCTGCGATTTAACTTTCCTTACATGGAGCAAAAAAAGAAGCGCCCCGATGTACCTGCGGTAGCCCATGCAA
>CAZRQK010000064.1:0-21127 GCA_964602295.1 uncultured Ohtaekwangia sp. | reverse complement strand
CAGCAACCCCACCACCCAAATAGAACATTACGATCACCTGGCCGCACAGTTCGATGCACTCAAACGCCTGAATACCATATTGATCGATTTTAGTCGCGATGTGTGGCAGTACGTGGCCATGAATTATTTTAAACAAAAGATCACGGCAGGTGAAATCGGTTCTTCGGCCATGCCACATAAAGTCAATCCCATCGATTTTGAGAATGCCGAAGGTAACTTGGGCATTGCCAATGCTTTGTTTGAACACCTCAGCGCGAAGTTGCCCATATCGCGCCTGCAACGCGACCTTACCGATTCTACCGTGTTGCGCAACATAGGCGTGCCGTTGGCACACACCTGGCTGGCTATTCATTCGTTGTTGAAAGGCATCGGCAAACTGGAACTAAACAAAACTGCCATCGACCAGGACCTGGAAGAAAACTGGGCCGTGGTGGCCGAAGCCATTCAAACAGTTTTGCGAAAGGAAGGGTACCCCAACCCGTACGAAGCGCTGAAAGAGTTAACGCGCAAAAATGAAAAAATCACGAAAGCCTCTATTCATGCTTTCATCGATTCGCTGAGTGTGGATGGTAAGCTCAAAGAAAGACTCAAGGTCATCACCCCGTTCAACTACACGGGTATTTGAAATTGAGCCACAATGGGATCAATATACTCGTCTGAAGACTTGCTCTATCGAATAAAATCTTCCAGTTTATCTTCTTCTCCAAACAATAGAAGCCGGTCGCCCTGTTGTAATTCTAACCCAGGCCCCACTAAGCCCAACGCCTTTTTAGCACGGTAAGACGCGCCAAAGATATTTTTTGCTTCAACCTCACGGATAACGGTAACTAATTTCACTTCATACTCCGTTTCGAATGGAATGTCGCCAATTTTCAGACCGACAAAGCGCGCAGGCAAGTTGACTTCGGCCAGTTTGTATCTGTCGGTTACGCGGTGAGAATCCAATACTCCTTTTACATCCAACCTGTAGGCCAACCGCTCGGCAGATTCCGCCTCGGGACTGGTAAATTCATCAATGCCCATCGTTTCAAGTACAGTTTGTTGTAAAGGAGAAATCACCCGGTTGATAATTCTTTTCACACCAATCTGTTTGAGTAACGCTGTTACCATAATGGAGATGCCCGGTGTCTCTCCGATAGCCACAATTACAGCGTCCACATCGCGTACGGGTAAGGTTTGCATGGCCTCCCTGCTGGTAGCATCCATGGTAATGGTGTGGGTAATCATGTCTTTCCATTTGTCAACCATTTCTGGCTTATGGTCTACACCGATCACCTCATGACCCAGGGTTACTAATTTATGCCCCAGCGATGATCCAAAACTTCCTAAACCAAAAACAATAAACTTCATGGGTTCTTAATTTTGCTTTACCACTTTTAATTTCAAAAGATGACCTGTTCTGTCGAGTAGCGATAGTGCAACTGTTGCGACTGGCTGATCAGCGCCATCAGTATGGTCATAGCACCTACCCTTCCCACAAACATCACCACCACCAAAACCAATTTACTTCCCTCCGACAATTGCGGGGTGATCCCTAAAGTTAAACCGACCGTGCTAAAGGCCGAAAAAGATTCGAATGCAATGTGAAGCAAATCCTTTTCGGGATCATTAACGGAAATCAAAAAAACAGACAAGCCGATGATAATCAAAGAAAGCAGAATAATGGCAAAGGCTTTGGAGATAGACTGCACGCCAATTTCGTTGCGAAATACCTCGGTTCTGTCTTTGCCTTTTACCACACTGGCCATATTAAGTGCTGCCACGGCAATAGTGGTGGTTTTGATTCCGCCACCTGTAGAACCCGGTGAGGCTCCTATCCACATTAGCAACAGGTAAATCATAACGGTAGGCAGGGCCAGCTCGGCCAATGGCACGGTGTTAAAGCCGGCAGTGCGAGGCGTGACGGAGCCAAAGAAAGCTGTAACCACTTTTCCCCACGTGGTAGTGTGCGAAACCAACGTGCTTTCACGTTCAAAAACCAAATAACAACAAAAGCCCAGCAGTAGCAGACAGAGTGAAGTAGACAGAGCCAATTTGGACGATACGCTGATGACACGCAAATAGTTTTCACGCTGCGGATTTCGAAGTAATCGGTGCCACACGTTGAGCAAGTGCGCCCTTAAAAATGCGAAAATATTAAACAAGATAGGAAAGCCCACACCCCCCAATAAGATAAGACCCGCAATGCTAAGCTGCAGCCCATAATTAAAACGCAAAGAACTGGCATATAGCCCATCGGTGATGGTAGAAAAGCCCGCATTGCAAAAAGCAGATACTGAATGAAAGACAGCAAAAAATAATCGATGGGAGTTGGTTTCCATTACTTCAGCTGGCAGGTTCCACCAGATGGCTAACACGCCCGCGAATTCAAAAAAAAAGGTGACAATAAGAATTCTTGTTACCAACTGAATCACGTTGTTCATCTGGTTACTCTGCAGCATGTCTTTAAGTGCCATTTGGTTTTTGAACGACATCGATCCCACGGCCAGATAACCAAGCAGGGCGGTAAAAGTCATGAAGCCGAGTCCTCCAATTTGTATGAGCAATAGCAATATCACTTTACCCATAGGGGTGAAATGAGTAGCGGTATCTACAACGGTGAGGCCTGTTACGCATACGGCACTGGCCGAAGTAAAGATTGCGTCCACAGACGATATTCCCGTATAGGTAGCATTGGGTAACATCAATAACAACGCGCCCACTACTATTAATACCAGGAAGCTGCCCACAAAGACAAATGCCGGGTGAAGACTTCGCTGGTAAATAAATCTCAGTACCTGCGATACCTCTGTGAGAAAAATCATTGTAATGCCCGCAAAAAGACCGATGCGTCTCCAAAAAACATCCTCACCCAATCGGAAAGCCGGTTCAATATCGGCCGCCAATTTCTGTAGATATAACATGGCCGCCACCAATAAAAAACTGTAAAGATGTGTCCACCATTTACGAGGCTCCCACCATTCGAAGAAAAAACGAAGGGTCACTGTGGCAGAAAGTGCCAGCAGTAGTGAAATCATAACTGCATTCACTGATGTACTTACCTGCGAGATTTGATTGAATCCCAGATCGTACAGCATCAGACCAAAAGCAGCAAGCGAAAGGATCGGTATCAGCGTGTTAGCCAGCCGATACCCGCGTGAAGAAATCTGACGAAGGGTATGCAAAAATTGTTGCCACACAGCTTGTTTAGCCATGCGCTGTATCTGTACAATGAGTCTTACTATTTTTCTAAATATCCGAAATCCACTCATAACGGCAGATTAATCACTACCCTCTCTGGTGTTTTTGGTTTTTAAATCGATCATGCTCTTCGGGTGTATTGAGGTTCATAAGGTAACGGACATCGGGAGCCTGCACACAATGCGTGCTAAACTTAATCAAAAATTCCCGGGGGCTCACTCCTCCGTTTTCAAAAAAATCGAGCAGCAATGGCCCCGCCTTTGCCTCCCAAAATACCAGCAAGGGTTCTGGCTTTTGGTTATCAGAATCAAAAAAACAGGTAGCTACCGCTTGCTTGCTTCTTTGCGATAGTAAAAATTGTAACAACGAATGATCTACCAACGGCATGTCTACCGGCACAGTCAACCAGTTTACATCTGGATAAAGACTAAATGCTGTGAGTATGCCGTTCAACGGGCTTTCTATTTGGTAGCGGTCAGGCAGAGGATTGAGGTGCGAGGGCACCTGTTGCTCTTGCCTGCAAGATACGAATACGCGGCTGCAGAAGGGCGCAAGCAATCTGAACACATACTCGCGCTGTGGCAGACCGTTGTATTGCAGTTGCCCTTTGTCTTCACCCATTCGGGTGCTGCGGCCACCCGCCAGCACCAATCCATAGAGCACGTCAGTCATGCAGGGCGCCACCACAATGGGGGCACTTTTTTTCCTTCTTGTTTCGTTCCGTATGCAAAAGCTCGAAAAAGCCAGACGAGAGAATACCTGCGGGCAAGGCCAACAGCCCCACGCCAGCAATAGCAAACAATCCACCCAGAAATTTACCTAACGTAGTAATGGGCACCATATCGCCATAGCCCACCGTTGTCAGCGTGGCAATACCCCACCACATGGTGGCGGGAATGCTGCTGAACTTATCGGGCTGTGCATCGTGCTCTGTGTAATACATCACAAACGAAATGATTACCAATACAAAAAGAATAAAGAGAAAGCTCAACACCAATTGCTCTCTTCGGTCGCTCAATACCCGCTTGAATACGCTGAGTGCATGCAGGTAGCGCGCAATTTTGAACATGCGAAAGAGTGCCATCAAACGGAAAATGCGCAAAAAGCGCAGGTCGATGGGAAGAAAAGTGAGATAGAAGGGAATAATAGACAATAAATCAATAAGCCCGATGGGCGATAGTATGAAACGCAGGCGCCCGTTTATCGAATCATGAAACCCTGCCTTCTCCACAACACAATATACGCGAGCCAGGTATTCGAGGGTGAAGAACCCAATGGAGAAAATTTCAAACCAATAAAAAAGGCTTCGGTATTCTTGCTCTATCCATGTCACTGAAGCCAATACAATGGCAACTATGTTTAGAATAATTGTAACGATAAGAGCCACTTCGAAAGTACGTTCAAGCCAGCCGCCTTTTTCGGTGGGCTCCAACGTTAAATACAATCTTCTTCGTAAAGTCATCATGTTCAATCCCTCCTGAAATCTTTCTTACCTCCTGTCTTTTCCACCAGCATCACTTCTTCAATGGCCATATGGTGCGACATGGCCTTGCACATATCGTACACCGTAAGGGCCGCAACGGAAGCTGCAGTGAGCGCCTCCATCTCTACACCCGTTTTGCCGGTAACCACGGCCAACGTGTTTATCACCACTTTATCGTCTTCCAAAATCAAATGCACCTGGCAGTCATCTAAACCAAGTGGGTGACAAAGCGGAATCAGGTCAGCAGTTTTTTTTGCGGCCATCACGCCAGCCAGTGCAGCGGTTTGAAACACAGCACCTTTGGCCGTATTGTACTGATGGGTTCGTAAATAATTGGCGATTTGCTCACCTATACGCACGGTGGCTCTGGCACGGGCCGTTCTTCGGGTGGTCGCTTTCGCGGATACATCTACCATGGCAGGGCGCCCCTGGTCATCGATGTGGCTTAATGGACTATCCATATCTTGCTTGCTAAAGTCATAACGACCTGACGGTCGCAGGTGGATGAGAATTCATTACATTTAACCTTCATTCAAAGTTACTGCTTTCATGATTAGTGTAACCGAAGCTGCTCAAATTATTCACGCACACCAACGGATTTTCAAAAAGGAGAAAGTAAACCTGTCTGATGCGGTGGGCTGCATTCTGGCACAAGAGGTAGTAGCCGATCGTGACTTGCCGCCCTTTCATAGGGTGGCGATGGATGGTATCGCCATCCGCCTCGATTCGTTGCACTCCATCAACCAAACCTTTTCGATTGCAGGCGTTCAGGCAGCCGGCAAAGCGCCCACTACTTTGCAATATCCAAACCAAACCATTGAAGTGATGACCGGGGCCGTGCTGCCACCTGGCACCGACACGGTGATACGCTATGAAGATGTGCACATTGAAAATGGTGTGGCAACGGTGCAGCAAGCTGAACCTGAATTGGGTCAACATGTGCATCACCAGGGGCAGGATGCCAAGCAGGGGCAGCGACTGCTCAACCCCGGCATGGCGTTATCGGCAGCCGAAATTGCTTTGCTGGCCTCGGTGGGTTTGCACGAAGTAGAAGTTTATCGCTATCCGCGCACAGCCATTGTAAGTACGGGGGATGAACTGGTGGCCATTGAAGCGCATCCGTTGCCATGGCAAATCCGCAGATCGAACAGCTATGCGCTGCAGGCCGCACTCAGGCAAATGAATCACGATGCTGCGTTGTTCCATCTGCCCGATCACGAAGCGGCACTGGAAGAGCAGTTGCAAAAAATCTTTGAGTCCTATGAGTTGGTGTTGCTTTCAGGGGGCGTTTCCAAAGGCAAATTTGATTACGTGCCACAGGTGCTCAAGAAACTGGGCATTGAAAAGAAATTCCACCAGGTAAGTCAGCGCCCGGGCAAACCCTTCTGGTTTGGTACCAGCGACCGACATACCGTGTTTGCGTTACCGGGCAACCCGGTATCCACCTATCTGTGTTTTTTCCGCTACGTAAAACCATGGCTGCTTCAGGGTGCCGGTGTGGGCGTAAAGCCTATGCAGGCTAAACTCGCAACGGATTTTACCTTTGCAGCGCCACTCACCTATTTTCTGCAAGTGCGGGTGCAGAACGAAAGTGGAACATGGATGGCTTACCCCGATGCCGGAGGCGGTTCCGGTGATTTTGCCAACCTGAAAAACGTGGATGGCTTCCTCGAACTTCCCGCAGAACGTAAAGACTTTCAGAAAGGCGAAACCCTCTACTACTGGCCATTCCGCACATGACCAGCCTGACCCAGATATTGTTGGCCCTGTTGGTAGCCATTGGGTTGTTGGTGGCCTTGGGGCGGTGGTGGAAAGTGCCACCCTTCTTCGGGCTACTCGCGGCAGCCTTGTGTTTTGGCTGGCTTACTGATCAAAATACAATTGCTATTCTGGACGCAGCCCAGCGTGGCTTCGGAAGCATGTTGCAACAAATTGGCTTGCTGGTAGCGGTGGGCTGCAGTTTGGGTGTCATGTTGGAAAGAACACGCGCCATGGAAACCATCAGCCACCAGTTATTGCGTTGGTTCGGTGCCCGCTATACGGTGCTGGCCATGGCGGTGATGGGTGCCGTAGTAGGCATACCTGTATTTTGCGATTCAGGTTTCATTATTCTTTCAAGACTTATTCCTTCCATCGCCACACAAGCCACTATTCCTCCGGCTCAACTAACGCTGGCGCTCGCTTCGGGGCTTTACTCTTCTCACACACTTATCCCGCCCACACCCGGTCCACTGGCTTCTGCTGCTTCCTTTGGCCTAACGAACCAGTTGGGTGTAGTGGTAGCAGTGGCTGCCATCGCATTCATTCCTACTGTGTTGGTTGCTTATGCAGGCGCCAGGTGGTTAGGAAAGGAGCTCGTGTACAACCACACCATTGTAAACGAATCAAGCCCGCTCGTTGCGCTTCCATCTAAATTAGCCTGGCTACCATTGCTCGCGCCTATTCTTCTGATTGGCACAGGAACTTTTGTTTCCTGGCCTGCCGCCAAAATCTGGGGGCATCCCGTTGTGGCATTGTTGATGGGCTGGTTGCTCAGCTTTTTGCTATTGAACAAATCACAGCGCAGCAATTGGCCATCATGGCATGCCGATGCACTGAAAGACGCAGGTGTGATATTACTTGTTACTGGTGCAGGCGGTGCTTTCGGTATGGTGATTAAGAACAGCGGCATAGACCTGGCGCTGGCTTACTTTCTATCAGGAAATCCCACTAGCGGCATCGCATTTCTTCTGGTTGGTTTTGTGGTGGCCGCAACCATGAAAACAGCGCAGGGCTCCACCACATCGGCCATTGTAATTGCTAGTGCCCTGCTGGCTCCGCTGGCCGCTACTGCGGGGGTAAACTCACCGGCACAACTGGCAACGCTCATGGTTGCCATTGGAGGCGGCAGTATGACGGTATCGCACGCCAACGATTCGTACTTTTGGGTGGTGAGTCAGTTCGGAGGACTTCATCCGAAAGATGCAGCCCGCGGTTTTACCGTACTAACTTTGATACTGGGTCTAACCACGCTATTGTCGGCTATTGTCTTGTTTTTGATATTGTGAAAATCCTCATTGCACCAGATAAGTTCAAGGGCACGCTCACAGCAGCAGAAGTATGCCAGGCCGTGGCAGAAGGCCTTGCCCAACAGGGACATCAGGAGATACAAACATTGCCACTTGCCGATGGTGGAGAAGGTACTTTTGAGTTATTGATGCAACAGCACGAGGGTATGAGGGTTGCAGCCTCTGTACACGATCCGTTACTGCGCCCCCTGCAAGCTACCTACGGCATTTCGAAAGATGGCACCACTGCGTTCATGGAAATGGCCTCCGCCAGTGGCCTGGCTTTATTGGCTTCGCATGAGCGAAACCCATTGCTCACTTCATCGGTGGGCACTGGCGAGTTGATAGCCCACGCGCTCGATCAAGGCGTTCAACACATTGTTTTGGGAATCGGAGGCAGCGCCACCAACGATGCAGGCACCGGCCTGGCCTCGGCTTTAGGCATTCGTTTCTTAGACGCACAGGGCGCTACCATTACACCCTCGGGTGGCAACCTCGTAAAAATTGCTGCGATAGACAACTCTGCAAGACACCCGCGCTTAGCCCAGACAAAAATTACAGTGTTGTGCGATGTGAACAATCCGTTGGCCGGCCCCACTGGTGCTGCCTACGTATACGGTCCTCAGAAGGGAGCTACCCCGCAGCAGGTATACGCACTGAATGAAGGCCTCATCCATTTCCAACACTTAGCCCTTCAGTTATTCGGTACGGAAGTAGATTTTCCAGGTGCGGGTGCTGCTGGCGGATTAGGTGCCTCGTTAAGACTTTTTACTGATGCACGATTCAGGCCGGGCATCGAGTACCTGGGCGAACTACTTGAATTGGAAACGCACATCAAAGCCTGCGATTGGGTGATTACAGGTGAGGGAAGAATTGACAATCAAACCTTCTCAGGCAAAGTAGTATGCAAAGTGGTGGCGTTGGCACGGCAACACCGCAAAAAAATAGCTGTGGTGTGCGGGCAATGCTGGCTACCGGAAGAAGAACTGCAGAAACACGGAGTGCACAGTTGGCTAACGTTGGCCAGCACACCTGAAGAGTTAACTCTGGCCATGCTTCAACCTCACCATTTATTAAAAACCAAAGTAGGGAAACTGACTTTTGAATAGCAGGGCTTAGTCAACAATAACACCCAGCGAGTGAAACGACCTGCCATGAATAATCTTGTTCAGATCTTTCTGGGTTTTCATAATGTCATCCAGCGAAAGCTTTAATTCTGTGTGGTAGATTTTGTAGATAAACATCCACTCTTCTTTATCCATAAAACCATCGGAGTTGGCCACCACACACAACCATGCAATGCAACGCACCTGTTGCTTGCTGTCGAGTTTGCGCAGGTTTGCAATGCTGTCTTTCAAAATGGTTGGATTGTCTTTTGTTTTCAGCAGATCGATGTGTTTTTGCAGTCCAACTTCGTCCATTCCTTCGGATGCCATCATCTTTTTGCCCAAGGCCACTTCGCGGTCGTTTACCTTGCCATCGGCATAAATCAGCAGGTAATACAAATTAGCGAGCACGGATTTGAGGTTCATAGTGGCAGTGTAAGGTCTTGGTAAGGGCCAAAAAAGTGCCGTTTATAAAAATAGGCAATTTTGGCGAAAAATTAGGCTTTTTTGGTGGAATAGTATCCCACAATGGGAAATTTTTGTAGCCTTCTGAGATGGGCTGGATGTAAGAAAACAAACACTATTGGAACAATTCAAAGCAACTGATTGCCCCCCTACGCACCTACTGAAACGATTTGGAACCCCCACCCCCACGGGTTAATTTTGCACCCTTATTTTAAAGATACTTTCATGTTCGAGAATTTAAGTCTGAAGTTGGACAAGGCCTTCCAAAACCTGAAAGGCCAGGGCCGCATTACCGAAATCAACGTAGCAGGCACCATCAAAGAAATACGCAAGGCACTGATTGATGCGGACGTTAACTACAAGGTAGCCAAAGAAGTATCAGACGAAATCAAAGAAAAAGCGATCGGGCAAAACGTCCTCACTGCCATCTCGCCAGGTCAGCTGTTGGTGAAAATCACGAACGATGAGCTTACCCAATTGATGGGTGGCGAAAGTGAAGACATCAAAATTGACGGGAACCCGGCAGTTATTCTTATTGCCGGTTTACAAGGTTCTGGTAAAACCACCTTTTCTGGGAAACTGGCCAGCTACCTGAAACGCCAGGGCCGCCAGGTAATGTTAGCTGCATGCGACATCTATCGCCCTGCCGCCATCGACCAATTGAAAGTATTGGGACAACAGATTGACGTAGATGTATATGCCGAGCCAGAAAACAAAGATGCGGTAAAGATTGCGAAGGCCGCCATTGCACATGCCAAAACCATGAATGCCCGCGTGGTAATTGTGGATACGGCCGGCCGCCTGGCTGTTGATGAAGAAATGATGGATGAAATTGCCCGGTTGAAGGAAGCGCTCAATCCATCAGAAACTTTGTTTGTGGTTGATGCCATGACGGGGCAAGATGCAGTTAATACAGCCAAAGCCTTCAACGACCGCCTGAACTTCAATGGCGTGGTGCTTACCAAAATGGATGGCGACACGCGTGGTGGTGCGGCCCTTTCTATTCGTAGGGTGGTAGAAAAGCCGATCAAGTTCATCAGCGCAGGCGAAAAGATGGATGCCATTGAACGCTTCTACCCCGAACGTATGGCCAGCCGCATTTTGGGTATGGGCGATGTAGTAACGCTGGTAGAAAAAGCACAACAAACTTTCGATGCGGAAGAAGCCGCCCGCCTCAACAAAAAGATTCGCAAAAACCAGTTCGACTTCAACGACTTTTTATTGCAACTGGAGCAGATCAAGAAAATGGGTAACATGAAAGACCTGCTTGGCATGATACCCGGCATGGGCAAAGCCCTGAAAGGTGTGGACATTGACGACAACTCTTTCAAACCGGTGGAAGCCATCATCCGCTCCATGACCATCAAAGAAAGAGAAAACCCCGATATGATTAACCCGAGTCGTAAAAACCGAATTGCGAAGGGCAGCGGTACATCCGTGCAGCAGGTAAATCAATTGCTGAAGCAGTTTGAAGACATGCGCAAAATGATGAAGACCATGAATAAGATGGGTGGTGGCAAGCGTGCGCTATCGGCCATCAATCCTTTTGGAAGATAACAGGTACCACGGCTAGAGGTAATTTTACCGAAAGAAGCCGTTAGCGGGAAATAACTTTGTTAAAAATCCGTTAACAGCATTGGTAGAGAGGTTTATTACGGATAGTTTTGAATGCCCCTGATTGGTGAACAGTTTGGGGCATTTTTCTGTTGGATCGAATAACTTAACCCAAATAGTTTTATGAAAACAAAATTAGCATCACTGTTTCTGCTTGTCTTCGCTGCTGCTTTTACCACTTTGGCCCAGGAAAAACCCTCCAGCCCTCCCGCCAAAGCCGAAGGCACCATAGATGGCGTAAAAGTAACCATCGACTATCACCAGCCTTCAGCCCGTGGTCGTAAAATCATGGGTGGCCTGGTTCCCTACGGTGAAGTTTGGAGAACGGGTGCCAACGCAACCACATCAATCGAATTCAGCGCCCCAGTGAAAATTGAAGGCAAAGAATTGGCTGCTGGTAAATACGGCCTCTACACGATCCCAGGTGAAAATGAATGGATAATCATCTTCAACAAAACGATCAAGTGGGGCGCTTATACCTACAAGCAAGATGAAGATGTGCTTCGTGTAAGTGTGAAACCGGGCAAAACCAGCAGCTTCGTAGAAACTTTTAATATCGCGGTAGAGAAGAACAACGTGGTGTTGAAGTGGGAGAACACACAAGCTTCTTTCAAAGTATCGAAATAGATTTATTTAGTATTGATTAAGAAAGCTCTGCAACCGCAGGGCTTTTTTATTTTCTGTAAATCCGTTAGTTTGGAAAATGCAAATCCTAGGGCGCTCCGACCGTGTAGACCTACCTTTGTTGGGGCTTTACAATATTCACGCAAAAATAGATACAGGTGCTTACACGTGTTGCCTCCACTGTTCCACAGCCGAAGTAATAAATGGCCAACTGGAATTTGTCTTGCTGGATGAAGAACACCCAGAGTTTACCGGGATGAAATTTGTGTTTAAGAAATTCGACCAGCGCGAAATAAAAAATTCGTTTGGCGAAGCAGAGTTGCGTTATGTTATCAAAACGCGCATTAAAATTTACGACCGGGTAATCCGTGCGGAATTTTCATTGAGCAACCGCGGCAGTTTGAAGTTTCCGATTCTGTTGGGCCGTAAAATTTTGCGACACCGCTTCCTGATCGATGTAACCAAAAAAGACTTATATTTCCAACATAAGCTAAACGCAGGCCTGGCCCCGGGGCAAGCAACCCATCCGCAGCCTTAAAATATTTAATTTATGAACATAGCGATCTTATCGCGCGATGCCCGCCTGTACTCCACTGCCCGCCTGAAAGAAGCAGGCGAAAAGCGCGGACACAAAGTGGAAATCATCGACCACATGAAGTGCGTGTTGCTGATTGAAAAGAAGAACCCCATGGTGTGGTACAACGGTCGTAAAATGGATTACTTCGATGCGGTGATACCGCGCATTGGAGCGTCCGTTACTTTTTACGGAGCCGCAGTGGTGCGCCAGTTCGAAATGATGAAAGTATTTACAGCTGTGGAGTCGCAGGCGCTGATTCGCTCGCGCGATAAGCTGCGCAGTTTGCAGATTCTTTCACGTGCCGGGCTAGACCTGCCTAAAACTATTTTCATGGATTATTCCCGCGATACAGAAGGAGTGATTGAGGCTGTAGGTGGTGCCCCTGTGGTAATCAAACTTTTAGAAGGAACACAAGGCCTGGGCGTTGTGCTGGCCGAAAATAAAAAGGCTGCCCAATCGGTAATAGAAGCCTTTCATGGATTGCATGCCCGCATCATTGTGCAGGAATTCATCAAAGAAGCCAAAGGTTCTGATATTCGTGCTTTTGTGGTAGATGGCGAGGTAGTGGGCGCCATGCGCAGGCAAGCCCGCGATGGAGAGTTTCGCTCGAACTTGCACCGCGGTGGCTATGCCGAAGTGTATAAGTTAAACCGCCAGGAGAAACATGCCGCTGTTACGGCAGCAAAAAAAATGGGCCTGGGTGTGGCCGGGGTCGATATGTTGCCCTCTAAACGAGGCCCACTCATTATTGAAGTAAATTCTTCGCCTGGCCTTGAGGGCATTGAAGGCGCTACGAAAGTAGACATAGGCGGAAAGATCATTCAATACTTAGAAAAGAATGCCGCTAAGAAGAAGATTCAGAAAGACAAGGTAAATGCGTAGCGTCAATAATGCCCCTGGCATTTTAAGATGAGGATTTGAGTATCTGATACTTTATAGATGAGGCGGTGCTCGTGGTTAATTCTTCAGCTCCAGGTGCCGCTCCAATTTCCGCGTAAAGGTTCGGGCTTTCCAATTCCGTGAAATGGATCACGATCGATATCGCGAATCAATAAGCGAATTCTTTCAACAACGCCTAAATCCTTCTCAAACCAATCGTTAAATTCTCTAAAAGATTGTGGCGTGAAGCTAATTTGCCTCATGCTACTTCTTTTGGGCCGGACGGTAGTTCACAAACTCTTCCATTGTGAATGAAATGAGGTGTCTGGAATCTTGAGCTTCTTGTTCCGACCTATTTAATTCATCGATAAAAGACGGGTCGTATTCATGAACAGATATGGTTATATCAACGTCTTTGTTTCCAATAAACTCCTTAATCTTTGCCAGGAGTTTTTCATTCAACTCTGAAGGTCGTACGCGTATAGTTGTCTCCATACCAACAAATTTAGGATATTCAGATTATAAATAAATCGGCAATTCGGTTTACCTTACCTATAGAATGAAGCTTCAAAAAATAGCTAACCATGAACTGCGGCCGGGCGAGTTCAAAGAAATCAAAATCAACATTGCGCGGCTGCCATCGCACACCCAAATCGATACACCCATCTATGTATACCGGGCACCGGAAGACGGCCCCACCCTTGCGCTGATGGCGGGTATGCATGGCGATGAAATCAACGGGATGGAGATTGTGCGCAGAATATTGGATGTAGGTCACCATAAAGTAAAACGCGGCACGGTGCTCTGCATGCCTATCGTAAACATCTACGGCTTTCTCAACTATTCGCGCGAGGTGCCCGATGGCAAGGACATCAACCGCTCTTTCCCCGGCAGCAAAGGCGGATCGTTGGCATCGCGTGTGGCATGGCACGTTACGCACGACATCATACCAGCGATCGACTTTGGCATCGACTTCCACACCGGTGGTGCCATGCGTACCAACTACCCGCAAGTGCGCTGTGTTTTACAAGACGATAAAAATGCGGAACTCGCTGCTGCCTTCCACGCACCCTTCACGCTCGATGCACCCTTCCGCCCCCACTCCCTGCGGCAAACGGCTGCGCGCCATGGCAAAAACATTATTGTTTACGAAGGTGGCGAATCCATACGCTTCGACCAACACGCCATTGAAGAAGGAATCAACGGCACATTGAGATTGATGAAACACTTGCACATGATTGACTGGGCCCCCGAACCCAGGGAAGAAAACCGCATCGTTTGGAGTTCTTCGTGGGTACGGGCGAAGACGGCCGGCCTTTTTCAATCGAATATCCACAGCGGGCAGCTCGTGCACAAAAATGAAATTGTGGGCACCATCACCGATCCGTTTGGTGAATTCAAAGAAACCATTAAAGCGCCTGCTATGGGTTATGTAGTAGGCCTGAACAACAATCCCGTAGTAAACGCAGGCGATGCACTGATGCACCTCGGCTTCGACAATGTGTGCAAGCTGAATGCCGGTAGCGAAGATTAAATTTCATTAAATTTGGTGGTATGAACATCGACTTTGTTTATCCAGATTCTGCAGAACAGACCGATGATTGGTTGTACGAACTTTGTACTTCCAATAAGCAACTAAGAATTGAGCGCGATGAATTAGGTCAAATCATCATCATGTCACCTTCAGGAGGAACTTCTAGCAATCAGCTTTTTAAAGTCTTGATTTCGTTTATGGAGTGGGCGGCTGCGCACGAAAATGAAGGCTATGGCTTCGAATCGTCTGCTGGCTTTCTTTTGCCCAGTGGCGCCATGAGGGCGCCAGATGCCGCATGGGTATCCAAAGAACGTTGGGAAAGACTTACCGAACAGCAAAAGGAAAAATTCCCTCCTTTGGTGCCTGATTTTGTTATAGAAGTTCGTTCGCACTCCGATTCATTGAAGGCATTAAAAAAGAAAATGACGGAGTGGATTAACAATGGGTGCCAGCTCGCGTGGCTAATTGACCCGGTTGAGCAAAAAGCTTATGTGTATCATGCCCATGGAACCCATGAAGAACATTCATCATTCGATAAAGACCTTGTTGCTACCACGGTAGTTCCGGGCCTTTCTATTCCTCTAAAGAAGTTGAAATCCTAAAAGTCCGGACAAGGAATCACCAGCTTGTCCTTGGGTGGCTTGCGCGGATTGCGGATGGGCCACGAATACACGAGGCTGAATTCATGCGAGCCCCCACTTCCGGGCCCCAGTTGTGAAATGGTATAATCGTAGCTGTAACCAATATTCAACACATCTTTCTGCCCTTTCAACGTAAGACCCAACAGCAGCACAATGGATTCGTTGTTGCCAAAACCATTCACAGGTTTAAAAGGAACGCCCCGATACCATGTTCCCAAAATCAAAGGCTCGAAGGTAAAATACATGCCCACATCCAGTTGATCGAACGGCCCCTGGTGGCGGTACTGTACAGCAGGTGCCACACTCCTTTCACTCTGGCGTGCGTAAACGCCATCTCCAATTACACCGGGTTTGAAAAAGAACTTCCAGCCTGCATGTGCCGAGTATTTAATTGGAAGGTTCGCTTCTTCGCCAATCAGCGACTGGTTGGGTTGCGTTAGGTGATGAGCTGCAAAGCCAAGCCACGCGTTAGGCGTATACAATAATCCCCCCATGGCAATGTCTGGGAAGAACCGGCTTTGCCCCGTGTTGATTTGTTCACCTGTTGGAAACGTGAGGTTGCCCGTGCTGGGATCGAACTGATCGCCAAAAGTTAAACGCCCAAAATTGATAGACCGGTTGTAAATGGCGGCCTGAAAACCGGGGCGAAAACCCAGGCCTTTGGTAATCTCCAGTTGGTAAGCGTATTGAACGGCCAGGCTGATGGATTGCAATCCCACCAGGTTCACATAGTCGCGGGTGAGCAAGGCACCCACACCGCTGTTTTTATCTTCAATATAAAAATCGGCAAAGGCAGAAACAGTTGTGAAGTTGGCATCAATGGCAGGCCATTGGTTGCGGTAGTTCATACCCACACGGCCTTGCTGCGTAGACCCGGCAAACGCGGGATTCAAATACAAAGGGGCCGCATAAAATTGAGAGAATTGAGGGTCTTGTGCACTTACCGTGAAGGGGGCCCAGAGTATTACTACCAACAAGGCAAGTATGGATGTTCTACCTGACCAGATATACAACAAAGAGGGGTATTTCACACAGTCCATCCCGGCAATTTAATGCGATAAGTTCATCTCACAAAATGACTAACAACGGCAAAAGATACACAATATCGGAATTAAAAAATCATTGGCCGTTTAGATGCCAACAACGAGCAAAGGTCTAACGATATTTTGCCTCAAATTGTATACTTTAGTGGACTTTGGGCGTTTTATTTTTCGACAAAACAGAGAAGTGGACAGACGAATGAGAAGGATTGGGATCAGAACAATTTGGATAGCGAGCCTGATGGCATGCCTGGCCTTGTCGGCACAAGCACAAACCCTGGAACAACACAACTGGCTGTATGGCAACTCGTCCAACGGCATCCGGTTCAATCGGGTGGATCGTTCAGCCTCCTTAATCACCAATAAAGCGGTGCCTTTCGGAACCGGGGGCAGCGCAGTGGCCACCGATCCGGCCAATGGCAACTTGTTATTCTATACGGATGGCACACAGGTACTCGACCGGAACCATCTACTGATGCCTAATGGAGGCGGACTAAACGGTTTTTCTTCTGGCAATCAACCAGTTGCTACTTGCCCAGTGCCGGGCCAGGCTGGTAAATATTTTGTATTTACCAACAGTGCCGATTTTGTGAACGGTGTAGATGGAACCATTTCGTACACCATTGTTGATATGAATTTGTTTGGCAATGCGGCTTTTCCCGCACCCGCCTCGGGCGATGTGGAATCGAAAAACACAGCCATTCCCGGTCTGACCCAACGTGCTGAAGGAATGGTGGTGGTGCCGCACGACAACCAAATTGATTTTTGGCTGATTACACAACAGGTAAACACACAGACCTTTGCGGCCACCCTCATCAACGCAGCCGCTTACACGGGCACCTTCAACACCACCACGTCTGGTGCAGCGCCTCTGCCTACGGCCGCAGCGCACCTGGGTTACCACCCGGCCACACAAAAAATGGCGGTAGCACCACAAGATGCTGACACCGATGCCATCATCCTGAACTTCAATAATGCTACGGGTGTACTTACGTTCGATCGCACCATTTTGAACTCCGCAACGCCTGCGGCAAACAACCAATCTGTTTATGATATCGAGTGGAACAACAACGGACGCTATTTGTATTTATCGCGCCATGGTGATTCGGGCATAACCGGCACGGTTCTGCAATATGATTATCTTAATACGGCTGTTACTTTAACACCGGTCGTCCCTGTTGCCATTCACCGCAGTTTCGGTTTGCAGATGGCTCCCGACAGTACTATTTACCACTTGTACCAGGCGACTGCAGGGGGGCCATTTCTTTTGGGAAGAATTGCCCGGCCCGACAGTGTAGCAGCGTTGGTGCAATATGAGCCAACACCTTTGGGCACCAATGATTGGGCAGGCACCCAATTTCCGCAATTTGCTCCGAAAGATTCCATTCAGCTAACGGTAGACTTTACCTTTGCGGGAACCTGCCAGAACGCACCCACCACCTTCTTCGCCACTGTGAAGCCAGGTGCGGACAGCTTGGTGTGGAATTTTGGCGACAGCAGTTTTGGAGCCGGGCCTAGTCCCGTGCATACCTATGCCACCGCGGGCACTTTCAATGTAAATCTTACTGCATTTTACCGCGGGCAAAGTCAAAGCACTTCGCAGCCGGTAACCATCAATGCCTTTGCATTGCAAATACAAATGACGCAAGATACCACTGCCTGTCGAAGCGAGTTTCCTCCCCCACGAGGTTCTTCCTCTCCCAGTCAGTTTCAGGTTACGGCAAACATATCTGGTGGCACACCAACATCCATTGTGTGGTCGAATGGTGATTTGGGTCCCGTGCTCACACCTGATTCGGCAGGGTATTACTATGTCGTGGTAACCGATGCAACCGGCTGTTCTGCCTACGCGGGCGTGAACGTGCGCGAATATGGTTTGCAAGATCAGATATTTAATAAATGGTACTTTGGCAACCGGGCTGGCATTGATTTCAATACACAGCCGCCCACCGCATTGAACGAAAGTGTGATGGACGCCCCGGAAGGATGTTCTATTGTGTGTGATCGTAATGGAGAAACCATTTTTTATACCGATGGCACCGCGGTCTTTGACCGCGACCACAATCTCATAGCCAGTAATATCGGGGGCAACCCTGCGGCCACACAATCGGCTTTGATTGTGCCTGTGCCGGGTGATGAAACATTGTATTATATTTTTACAACGCAAGCCATTAACGGTACCGATTCGCTGATTCTGAAATATTCGCTTTTCGATCTGAAGCTCAACAACGGATTGGGTGCAGTGACGCAACAAAACATCAGCCTGTTTGCTAAAAGTACCGAGCGCATCACCGCCAACGGGCAGTTTCTTATTGCCCACGAATATGGCAATAACACCTTCCGGGCCTATCGCATCACGCCCAACGGCATCGGTAACCCGGTGTTTTCCAGCATTGGTTCCGACCACGATCAGGCCATCCAACAAAACGGAGAAGGTTACATGAAATTGGGGCCGCGCGATAACCTGGCAGTACCCATCTCCAACCCCGGCATCAGCAACCGGGTAGAGCTATTCACACTCGATACAGCAGGGCGCGTGACCAACCTGAGAAATATTGACCTGAACGAACCCAACGGTCAGATTTACGGTGTGGAATTTTCGCCTGCCGGTAACAAATTGTTTGCTACAGTGAAGGTGAATAGTGGTTCCTCGCATTTGTTCGAATACTTTCTTGACTCCTTGAACAGGCCGTTCTTCAAACAAAAATTATCGCCTGCTGCAGAATTGGGCGCGGTACAGGTGGCACCCAACGGGCAAATTTATGTGGCGGTGAACGATGCCGCCAACAGTGCATCCTTGGGAACGATTCAGGCCAACGAAGACACTACGCAACTCTCGGTGTTTACGCTGAATGGATTCCAGCTTGCTTCAGGCACCAACAGCAGACTCGGGTTGCCCAACTTCATTCAGATTAACTCCAACGCGCTGGGTGGACCGGCCATTACCGTGGCAGGTGTATGTTTTGGCGACAGCACGCGATTCTCAGGCTCTTCACGCGATCAGATTGATGAGTTTAACTGGAGTGTTTTTCTGGGCTCAACTTTGATCACGCAATCGACCGATGCCTCGTTCAATTTTCTATTTTCCGCTCCGGGTAATTACTCCGTAACACTACGCCTTCACAACCGTTGTGCAGCCGACACCACCCTGAGGGAAAACTTTACCATTTTTAATAGTCCTACCGCCCCCAATGGCGCGGCCGTATTGTGCACGGGGCCAGTCACCCTCGATGCCAACCCAGCCAATCAACCGGGTCTCACCTATTTGTGGTCGACCGAAGAAACAACAGAGACGATTGTAGTGAATGAGCAGGCGTTGATTACGCTCACCGTAACCGATGCCAACGGCTGTGTGGATGATGGTCAATTTTTGGTTGCGGAAAACCGACCCTTGGTGGAGCTAGGGCCTGATATTACCGTATGCGAAGACAACAACACACCCGCGCTGAACGCACAAAATCCGGGAGCCACCTATGCGTGGACGATCAACGGCACTGCTGCAGGCAATTCGCAAGCGCTGGCAGTGGATACAGATATACCCGGTGTGTTTACCTATGCGGTGCGCGTAACAGACCCGATTACCACCTGCTTTGTGGATGATAGCAAAACGTTCACGGTGAATGTGTCGCCCAACTTTACGTTTACTGGAACGAATCCAACTTCTTGCGGTACGCCAACAGGTTCTGTTCAGCTGCAGTTAAACGCGTCAACTCCTGCCGGTGGGCCTCTTTATCAATATTTTATTTCAGGTGCCGGCACTTCTCAATCAGCGATAGACCAAGCAGTACCCACAACCGTCACAGTTCCTAATCTGGTTGCCGGCACTTATTCAGTGATAGTAAGCGATCAAATATCGGGATGTACACTTTCGCAGTCTATCGGTATCAATGATATTGACCTCACTATTACGCCTACTATATCTGGTGTCAATTGCGATCCTGTTGACTACTCCATTGCCGTTGCCGGGGGTGCAAGCCCTTATCATTTTACCATTACCAATAGTGGTACTGGCCAGGTGGCAGATACAAGTCCCGCTGCGGTAGCAAGTCCGTATGTCACTCAGAATGGACTAACGGCAGGAAGTTATATCATTGAAGTAGAAGATATCAATGGTTGTTTGGACACTGAACCCTTGACCGTTACTCCCGATGCGCCCGTTCCGGTTACGCTTACTCCCAATTTATGTGATTTGGAAATTGTGGCTACGGGTGCTGCCTCGTACAGTTGGATTAGCAGCCCGGCAACTGCCATCAACGGACCGGCAAATCAAGCAACGGTTCGCCTTACAGCTGGCATTGGTCAGGCCTCCTTTACCGTTACTGCCACGGCACCCGGCTCCTGCCCTGCTACACAGACCATCGATTTGAACGTGGGTAATCTCACTACACCTGTTCTCACTCAATCGAACGAGTGTGCCAGTTCTGTGTTGGTATCGGCAGCCCCGGCAGGCAGTTTTACTTACCGCTGGTTTGTAAATGGTGCAGCCACGCCCGACTTAACGCTAGCCGGTAGCCAACAGGTGGTAGATATCAGCCAAAATGGAATTCGTTATGAGGTAGCCATCTTCGATCCACAATCGGGGTGCACCACCAATCGGTCGAATCAATTACAAGTATCCGTTGTGGGGCCGGTAGATGCCTCGATCACCTCTACCCCACCCTGCCAGGATGAGCAGCCCTTCACGCTTACCGCAGCCACTACTGCAACAGGCGTGAATTACGCATGGACACTAAATGGCGCTCCATTGTCAGTCAATACCGCGACCACCGATCAATCAGCCGAAGGAACGTACCGTGTTACCATCAGCAAAGCATCGTGCAATGCTTCTGCATCGCTGCTGATTACGCGCCAACCGTTGCCGGTAGGCTCGCTGCCCAACCGGGTGGTGATCTGCAACGACCCCGACAATGTGGATCCCGATACCCGGAGTGTGGATC
>CAZRQK010000063.1:0-21145 GCA_964602295.1 uncultured Ohtaekwangia sp. | reverse complement strand
GGAAAAGGTAGGCCTCACCAGTTGGATCAACCAACTGCCCGATGGGCTCAACACCCGCTTGATAAGCGGTGGTAAGGGTTTATCCAGCACGCACATACAAAAGCTGGTGTTGGCGCGCTGCCTGGCCAAAAATCCAAGCATGCTGATACTGAATGAATTTTTTGCTCCCCTGGGCCGCACCGAGAAACTGAAGTTGCTCGAAATGCTGACCAGACGAGATAATAAATTTACGCTTATAGCTGTATCCAACGATCCCCTGGTGATGGCCGCATGCGACCGCGTAGTACTAATGAAAGAGGGTGGCGTAGAGGCCGTTGCACCGTTTGATGAATTGATAGCCAAAGGGTTGATAACCGATAACCTGGATTAATTATGTTGAAGATATCGAAACAACAAGTGGAACCACTATTGTCGCAAGAGCGCCTGTATTCGCTGCGGTCGCTGCGTACACCGCAGGCAGGCAAAACCTTGGCGCGCTGGTTAATGGCTCTTGGTACTGTTTTTTTTATTGCCTTGTTTTTGCCCTGGCAACAAAACGTGCGCGGCACGGGGGCGGTAACCACATTGAAACCGGAACACAGACCCCAAACAGTGGAAACGGCCATTGCGGGCAGAATTGAAAACTGGCGTGTGCGCGAGGGCATGAGAGTAAAAAAGGGTGACACGCTGATAACACTGAGTGAAATCAACGAAAAGTTTTTTGATCCAGCTCTGCTTACCCGCTTGAGTGAGCAAATCGCAGCTAAAGAAAACAGCCTGGTATCCAAGCAAGAAAAAGCACAAGCATTGCAGAGGCAGATCAAAGCTTTGCGCAACGAAATGGAAGTAAAAACACAACAAGCCAAAGCCAAACTGGAGGCTGAAACCATTCGCTTTCAAAATGCCGAAAACCAATACCAACGAAACAAAACATTGTTTGAGGCGGGCAACATTCCACTCACCAAATTTCAAGACATAGAATACAAATGGCAGGGTAGCAAAGCTGATTTTAATAATGCCAAATTTGAACTAGATCGTGTGGAGTTGGAGTTTTTGGATAAAATCAACAAAGCCGAGTCTGAAAAAAACAACACCGAATCCGAAATATTCGAGTCGCGCGCAGAGATAGCCAAATTGAAAAACGAATATGCCAACATGCAAATTCGCAACAAGCAATACCAGGTAGTGGCGCCTCAAACAGGCATCGTTGTAAAGGCACTGAAAGCGGGTATTGGCGAAACCATTGTAGGAGGTGAAGCGGTGGCCACCATCATGCCCGAATCGGGCGATCTGGCCGTTGAAATGTATGTGCGCGCCATGGATGTACCGCTCATTGCAAAAGGGCGGCACGTGCGTATTCAGTTCGATGGCTGGCCGGCACTTCAGTTTTCTGGTTGGCCCAGCGTATCAGTAGGTACTTTCGGGGGCCGGGTAGAAGTGATTGACTACGTTAACTCGCGCCCCGGTGAGTTCAGAATATTGGTGGTGCCCGACCCGAAAGATGAACCATGGCCAACTCAATTGCGAATGGGCTCTGGCACAAAGGGCTGGGTGATGTTAGACAATGTGCGCCTGTGGTACGAAATCTGGCGTCAGCTGAATGGCTTCCCTGCCAGCTTGTATGGGCAACCAAACATTGACGAAGAAGAGGATGGTAAAAATACCAAGACAACGACCGATGGAAAAAAGTAAGCGATTGTGGCTGAGGCGCGGAATAGCGATTGTAGCACTCGCTTTCTCAACCCATGGGCTATGCGCACAGAGCAGCATGGAGCCGGTTTTTGCGCTGCCCGATTCTGTGCAAGCATTTACGATTGACGAGTTTTACAAAATTATACTCGACCACCACCCGGTAGCCAAACAAGCCGGATTGCTGACTGAAACAGCACGCCAGGAAATACGTTTTGCGCGGGGTAGCTTTGACCCGAAGCTGGAATTTCTGTTGGAGCGAAAAGAATTTCAGGACAAAACCTATTACGATCTGCGCGATGGTTACCTGTATTTCCCCAACCGCTCGCCCATATTGCCCAAAGCGGGTTACGAACGAAACTCAGGCGAGCGCCTGGACCCTTCGCTGTCAATTCCGGGCGATGTTCAATACTTTGCCGGGTTTACCTTACCGTTGGCTCAAGGTCTGCTAACAGATGAAAGAAGAACGCAACTAAGGCAGGCAGAACTGTTTCAGAACATGCTGGAAGCAGACCAGGTCAGCATGATCAACAAAATACTGCTGGCAGCGGCCAAAGATTACTGGAATTGGTACCACGCCTATTATAACTTTCGTTTGATGACGCAAGGTGCCGTGGTGGCGCGCGATCTTTTTGAAAGAACCCGGCTGAACAACCAACTGGGGGAAGCCGCCCCGTTGGATACTGTGCAGGCAAAAATTACGCTTCAAACCCGATTGGTAGAACAGCAGGAGGCTTACCTGGCCTTCCAAAACAGTGGTATCATGCTTTCCAATTATCTGTGGGACGAAAACAGTAACCCGCTGCAACTCTCACCACGGCTGGCACCTGTATTGCAAGACAACGCCTTGCCAGTAGATATGCAGGTGCTGAACGAATTAGCAGACCGGGCGAAGAGCAATCATCCGGAATTGGTGAAGCTAAGAAACAAGATCGGTCAGTTGGAATTGGAACGTTCCCTGGCCAAAGAGTACCTGAAACCACGGTTAGACTTCAGCTATCTTCTATTATCTCAGCCAACCGCACCCAGGCTTATCAGTCCTTCTAATGACTACAAGTTGGGGTTGGATTTTTCCATGCCTCTCTTTTTGCGCAAAGAGCGATCGAAAGTGGCACTTACTAATATCAAGATTCAAACAACGCAGTGGGAGCAATCGCGGGCAGAACGCGAAATTGTGAACGAGATCACCCGAACATTCAATCAATTAACCAACACCTTGGTGATATTGCGCCAGCAAACCGATATGGTGGATTTGTACAACCGCCTGCTGCAGGGTGAACTGATTAACCTGGAGAATGGCGAGAGCGATCTTTTCAAAATCAATATCCAGCAAGAGAAGGTAATCCAATCGCAATCGAAACTGGTGAAATTGAAAGCCGACTATGAGAAAAACAAAGCCCAACTATTCTGGGCGGCTGGTGTGCCTAACCTGAGCGCAAACTAACCACAGCACGAATCTGAAAGAGTAGTCTAACGTTGGCGTTCCAGGCAACCTTCAAAAAACACGTTGAACTTGTGTACTTCGGCATGGAAGAGCGCATGCTGAATGGCGAGGTCCTTATCCACCAGCGCGCGGGCCGCACCCAGGCTGGCGGCAGAAACTATAATGATACCCTTGTCGCTATAACGGGCACCGGCTTTTATAAGGCCATCCTTTCGCAGTTGCTGCAAATGCTGGGAGTGTTCCTTAAAATAGGTTTGCTCCTGGGGTGGTTTGGCAGCCTGCCAACCCGGCCCGGTGGTGTAGGAAACGATGAAGAGACTATCGGCCGCGGCAGCAGGCGGTGTTTGGCTAAACAGCGGATATCCCGCCAAAGTCAGACTAAAGAAAATAAGGTATTTCATGGTTAGTGCTTTATCGAAAGTAGCCTATTAATAAGGTCTGCTCAATACCTATAGAATGGGGATAAATATTCGGAGTCGGGCACAAAGTTTTTTGCACAATTGTAATTCTCTTTTACCTTTGCAGTCCTTATTGAAAAGGGAGCTTAGCTCAGCTGGTTCAGAGCATCTGCCTTACAAGCAGAGGGTCGGGGGTTCGAATCCCTCAGCTCCCACAAAATGACAAAACCCCGGTAACATCGGGGTTTTTTTATGACCTATTTCTGCAGTAGGTATTTTATCGTTCCTCGGCTCTCGATCGAATCTAATTCAACTAAAGCAGAAATTGAATAGAGGCCAATTCTTTGCCTACTTGCTGCACGCCTTTCAATATTCGTTGCGTTTGTGTGGACGATGGTTTCTTAACACCTTTAATATATTGGGAAAGTAAACTTTGGTTCATTCCGATCCGTTCGCTCAGGGCTTTAGCATTAATCACTTTATAGAAATCGAAAAAGGAGGGCAGATCCGGCCTTAATACAATTTCATCCAATGAATAGCAAAAGCCCTTGTCTTCAAATGACAGATTTACAGCCTCCAAAATATTTTCTTTTAACTCATCTAAATTATCGCCCTCGGTGTTAATATAGATTTCCCGTACTGATGCGCTCGCACTATACCCCACTTCTTCTTTCACAACCGTCATCACAATTTTTGGCTTTTTCATCGTTTTGTTGTTTTTATTCCAGCTTGTTTCAATAACGCCTGAAGCAAACCCTTTTTTACTTCTTTCCCAGCATGATATGGAACTGTGAGCTGTTCTGTTTTAGTTGGGTGTTTCATGATTACATGGCTTCCGGTTTGCCTTACAGCGAACCAACCATCATGTCTCAAAATTTTGAAAAGCTCGCTGTACTTCATTATATATTTCGCAAAGGTAATAAATTTATTACCCCTTCATTCGATAATTCCTCCTTTGGGATGGGTTAAATAGTAAGCTTTGCCTGCTTCCACCATCACCATCCGAAAAAGGTTTGATTTTTGTACCCTACCTTTACCGAACCATTTTTTAAACTGTGCGAACCTTCCGAAAAGTTCTGCTTTACCTGCTCGTTTCGCTGCTGGTACTTTTTGCGGGTGCAATTATTTCTGTGTACCTGTTTAAAGAACGCATCATCAAGCAATTTGTGGCCGAGGCCAACAAGCATCTCAATACGCCTGTAACCATCGGCCAAATAGATGTTTCCGCATGGGCAGATTTCCCCAACCTGGCCATTGTGTTTAACGATGTCTACGTGGAGGGCAGCCTGCCCGGGAAAGACACCTTGCTGTGGGCGCAACGCATTTCCTTTTCATTAAATCCGGTAGAAGTATGGAATAAAATTTATGAAGTAAGGGGCCTGCACATTCAAAACAGCCGAACACATCTGTACATTAACGCAGCCGGCAAAACCAACTATGCCATTAGCAAAGGCGCAACCAGCGAAGGCGGCAGCATTTCTTTCAACCTGAAAAATGTATCGCTGCAAAAAACATTCGTTACCTACCACGATCGTTCTGCGCATCAACACCATGTTTTCAGCAGCAGCCAATTACAGGCATCCATCGGCATAGCGGGGGCGCTCTATAAAATTGAAGCCGGTGGCGATGTAACCACCCAACAAATAGGCATTGGCAAAAGAATTTTTCTGGCCAATAAAACTTTTCAAACAGAAGCCCAGGTAGATTACGATGACGTTAAAAAGCAGGTCATCATTTCGTCCTCGCAACTGCTGCTGGGTGCAGCCGCTTTTCTGGTGGAAGGCACCTATGTTTTCGATACCAAAAACATAATTGATCTGACCGCAAAGGGTAAAGACACCGACATACAAACCTTGTTCAGCCTGATGCCCCAGGAGGTAGCCCAACAGTTTGAAGCCTACAAAAGTGATGGCGATGTTTACTTCGACCTTACACTGAAAGGAGAACTTAGCAAAGAAAAAAATCCGTGGCTCTCGGTGGCCTTTGGCGCCACTAATGCCACCATTTATCACCCCAGCTACCAATCGCGCATAGACCAGGCCAACCTGGAAGGCTCTTTCGCCACCCCCTCACTTTCCAGCCTGGCCGATGCCGAACTGTTTCTGCACAACATCAAAGGCAGATTGAACGACAAACCCTTCGAGGCCAATTTTTCGCTGCAGAATTTTGAAAACCCACTGGTGATGGTGGAGTTTAAGGGCGATGTTGATGCAGCCTCGCTGCTCAAGTTTTACCCCTTCCCCGATGTAAAAGAACTCTCAGGAGAAATAAAGGCAGATTTCTACCTAAGCGGGCGCACAGAGCTACTGAAAAAGAAAGCCACCGCACAGCAAGTGAAAACAAGCGGCACATTAGAGTTGCTGAACCTGCATGCAGTGTTGGGAAAAAAAGAGATAGAAGTTGCGCGCCTGAGCGGAGCGCTTCAGTTTACCAATAACGACTTGGCTTTAAGCAATGTAAGTGGCCAATTAGAAAAGACCGACTTTCTTTTGAATGGCCACTTCAAAAACATCATTACGTTTCTGCTGTTCGAAAACCAACCCATCGGCATTGAAGCGGACTTGCGATCGCGGTTTATTGACCTCGACCAACTGTTTGAATTGGGTTATGGCGACCGCCAGTCAGACAATTATGAATTCAGTCTTTCGCCCAACGTGCACCTTAACTTTAACTGCGATGTGCAGTCGCTGCATTACAAAAAATTCAAGCCGCGCCACCTCAAGGGAAACCTGCTGATCAAAAACCAAATGGCCGTTTCGCGCGGTATATCGGTAAAGGCGCTGGGTGGTGAGCTTACGCTGAATGGAATTTTAGATGCAAAAAGTCCGAAAGCCATAGACGTGGTAAGCGCTTTTAAACTGAACGGCATTCATGTAGACAGCTTATTTTATCTGTTCGATGACTTTGGTCAGGATTTTATTCAGAGCAAACACCTGAAGGGCCAGGCCATGGCCGATGTATCGCTGGAGATGACACTGAACGAGAAGCTGAACCTCTTCCCCGAAACGCTGATTGCCGATGTAAGCACCACCATCAAAAATGGAGAGCTGAACGGCTTCGAACCGCTGCAGGAACTGAACAAATATTTAGACGATGAAGGTCTGAACAAGCTTCGGTTTGCCGACCTGAAGAACGACATACATATAGAAAATAAAACCGTTTACATTCCCCAGATGGAAATACGCAGCAACGTAACCACCATTCAGCTAAGCGGCACCCACACCTTCGATCAGCACATAGACTACCGCGTAGTGGCCCCGCTGCGCAACAAGAAAAAAATAGACCCCGATGAAGCCTTTGGCGCCATCGAGCAAGACAGCAAGGGGCAGACTAAAATCTTTCTAAAAATTACCGGCACTACAGACAATTATGATGTAAGCCTGGACAAGGCAGCGGTGAAACAAAAAATTGCCAGCGACCTGAAGAAGGAAGTGCAGGAACTGAAAGAAGCCTTTAAGCTGAAGGGCAAGAAAAAGAAAAAAGAGCTGGAGCTATCGGACGAGGAGTTTGATTGGGACAATTAACTGCTGGTTCTTGGGTGCGCTGATTGCCTAAAAACCTCCTATCCTTATCAAATTCTGATATATTTGCGAGGTTTTAACCACTACCTACCTTACAATGAAGTACAAACGCATTCTACTGAAACTGAGCGGAGAGGCCCTGCAAGGCAACAACAAAACCACCAACTTAGACCCTACCGTGCTGGAGCAATACAGCGAGGAAATAAAGGCGGTGAAAGAGCAGGGAGTAGAAATTGCCATTGTTATCGGGGGTGGCAACATCTTTCGCGGTGGGCAAGCCGAAGCGCTGGGCATAGACCGTGTGCAGGGCGACTACATGGGTATGCTGGCCACAGTAATCAATGCCATGGCATTGCAAAGTGCTTTAGAACGGCACGGCATGTACACCCGCCTGATGGCAGGCATTAAGATGGAGCAAGTGTGCGAGCCCTTCATCAGACGCAGGGCCATACGCCACCTGGAGAAAGGACGCATCGTTATTTTCGGGGCCGGCATAGGCAACCCTTATTTCACAACCGATTCAACTGCGTCTTTGCGCGCCATAGAAGTACAGGCCAATGTGGTGCTAAAAGGCACACGGGTAGACGGGGTCTATACCAAAGACCCTGAGAAATTTAAAGATGCCGTGCGCTACGAAAAATTGTCTTTTCAGGAAGCCTACGAAAAAAACCTGAACATTATGGACATGACGGCCTTTACTTTGTGCCAGGAAAACAAATTGCCCATTATCGTTTTTGATATGAATAAGAAAGGCAACCTGCTAAAAGTAACCAAAGGCGAAGAAGCCGGAACGTTAATCAGCTAAACTCAAATTCTGCATTCGTAATTCTTCATTTGAAATTGATTTGTTATGGAAGAAATTGAAATGTACCTGGAAGATGCCCGCGATTCGATGAACAAAGCGGTGAACCATGTGGCACACGAACTAACCAAAATCCGTGCAGGCAAGGCAAACCCCTCTATGCTAGATGGCATACAAGTGTCTTACTACGGGGCCATGAGTCCTCTTAACCAGGTGTCTTCCATCACAACACCAGAGGCGCGCACCTTATTCATCAAACCCTGGGAGAAAAGTTTAATTGGCGAAATTGAGAAAGCCATCATGGCCGCCAACCTCGGGCTTACCCCTCAAAACGATGGCCAGCAGGTAATCATTAACATACCCATGTTAACGGAGGAACGTAGAAAACAATTGGTGAAGCAAGTGCATCAGGAATGCGAACATGGCAAGGTGAGCATACGCAGCATACGCAAAGACACCAACGAACAATTGAAGAAGATCAAAGGCGTTTCCGAAGACGATATTAAAAACGCGGAAGAAGAAGTGCAGAAGATGACCGATGACTATATCGGTAGGATCGATGCTCAGATGAAGAAAAAAGAAGGCGAGATTATGACGGTTTAAACGTGGAGCAGCGGCAAGATATATTGAGGCGCATCAATTGGGATTACGACTACTCTGTAGAAGAAATTGACCGGATCCTGAAAGGAAATGATTTTTCAAGTAAAAAGCCGTTCCTCATTAAGTTGCTGAAATCCGTTCGGTGGTACAACCTAATACTTATACTTGACGCGCAGGAAATGAGAGAGATTCTTTCTCCGGAAATAATCGATAACCTGCCTGTAGCATCAATGAAGGACAAGTATCGTTATGCACGCCAGCTTTTATACGGATAAGCTTTACCCCCTACAAGATGAGGTGCTCAACTTTGTTTCGGCAAATAACACATCTTTTTATTTAACGGGAGGCACGGCCCTGAGCAGGCATTACCTGCACCATCGCTTTTCAGATGACTTGGATTTTTTCACCGATAATAACCCCGATTTCGAAAGAGAGGTAAAACGCCTCATAGGGATATTAAAGGAGAACTTTATACTAACTGAATCAGTACTTGATACCTCTTACGTGCAATTGATGGTGCAGCACGCAGAGACTCGTCTAAAAATTGAATTCATCAACGATGTTAACTATCACGTTGGAGATCTGATAGATTCAAAACTTTTTAAAAGAATAGATTCGTGGCAAAACATTCTATCCAATAAAATAACAGCGCTGGGGAGAAATGAAGCCAAAGATATTGCCGATATAGTTTTGATGGCAAACCAATTTAAGTTTAACTGGCGCAATGTAATCGACTCGGCCAGGCAAAAAGATACCTGGGTGGAGGAGATTTCTGTCTCACAAGCTATCCACAACTTTCCAACAGAAGCACTTACTCGCGTAAAATGGATTACTCCTCCAGACTTTAACAGATTGGCCAAAGATCAAACTCAAATAGCCAAAGACATTCTCTTAGGAACGGAAAATTCCTTGGTGGCAACCAAATAACCCATGCATCCTATCCTCTTCAATTTTGAATCCTTCACAATCTACACATACGGGTTCTGTATTGCCATAGGTGCATTGCTGGGGTTTACCTACATGGCATACCAGGGTAAGAAACAGTTTGGCATGTCTTTCGACCAATCGAATACACTTTTTGTGTTGCTGATAGTAGCAGGCGTGGTGGGTGGCAAGTTCTTTATGATTTTTGAAGACCCTTCTTATTACCTCTCCCAACCCACTAAACTGCTTTCCGGAAGCGGCTTTGTTTTCTACGGTTCGTTGCTGTTCTGCATACCGACCATGGCCTGGTTCTTCAGGAAAAACAAAATTCCCGCACTGGCGATGCTCGATGTGATGGCCGTGGTTACTTGCATCGTGCACGGCTTCGGGCGCATCGGGTGCTTTATGGCGGGCTGTTGCCACGGCACCCCTACCGACCACTTTCTGGGGGTAACCTTTACAAACGAGGCCTGCCAGGCGAAACCGCTGGGCACTCCACTGCATCCCACACAACTCTACGAAGCAAGTTTTATCTTTTTGTTGCTGGGTGCCCTGTTGCTGTTAAAAAACAAAAAACAATTTCACGGACAGCTTTTCCTGATTTACCTAATGGTATATGCCGTTGGCCGTGGGGTAATAGAAATCTTCCGGGGCGACCTGGCGCGTGGCTTTTTGATAGAAGGCATCCTCTCCAACTCACAGTTTATCTCGCTGCTGGTAATTGCTGCAGCCTTGCTGGTGTATGCAAAATGGAAGAGAAGCGGTAACTTAAACCCATCAACACCCAAAAGCAGGTAATGGAAAACGAAAACTTTGCACAACGGTTTAAAAGAGGCACCATGAAATTCATCAAACGCTTCCTGTTCATTGCCCTGATTATTTTTTTGTTGGTGATGAGCTTTTTCTATTGGGGAACCTACGAAAGTGGTGTGATGGCAGGCAAGGTTTTACGTATTAGCGAGAAGGGCATGCTCTTCAAAACCCACGAAGGCAAACTAAGTTTGGAGTCGTTTGGCGCTCTGAAAGGCGTTAGCCCCGTTGCCGAAACATTTGACTTTTCGGTGGAAGCCAGCGAGCAAGAAGTAATACAGCAACTTTCCGAAGTAGCCCTGAGTGGAGAGCGGGTAAACCTGCACTTCAAAAAACGGTATATGCGCTTTCCGTGGCGTGGCGATACCAAATACTTTATTGTAAAAGTTGAGCGCCTGAAATAGCCCGGTTTGAAAAAACCGACATTCATTCTCCTCATCATCGTAGTAGCGCAATTTTGCGGCACCTCATTGTGGTTTGCCGGCAACGCAGCATTACCAACTTTACAACACACTTACCACTGGCCAGCAACCGCATTGGGCTATCTCATTTCTTCGGTACAGGTGGGTTTTATTGTGGGCACCTTTTTGTTTGCCTGGTTGGGTGTTGCCGATCGTTTCCACCCTTCGCGGCTGTTTTTTGTATCGTGTGTGGCGGGGGCGCTGACTAATCTTCTGCCATGGTTGGCACCTTCCAGTTTCTATTGGATGCTTGCCAGCAGGCTGGGGGTAGGCCTGGCGTTGGCTGGTATTTACCCTGTAGGCATGAAGCTGGCAGCCGACTGGCAAGAGCACGGCTTAGGTAACTGGTTAGGTTGGCTGGTAGGTGCATTGGTGGTTGGCACGGCCTTGCCCCATCTGCTGAAAGCTTCCTCAGTTTTTAGTCACGCATCAATTCTTTTGCTTTGTGTGTCTATCCTGGCTGCGGTTGGCGGAGCCTTGGTTCTTAGGTGTGTCCCTGCCGGGCCATTTCGTGTTCAAGGCAACAACTTTTCTTTCCACAACGTGCTGACCGCATTCGCCAACCGGTCTTTTAGAAAAGCAGCGTTGGGTTATTTTGGACACATGTGGGAATTGTATGCGTTTTGGGCATTCTTACCTTTTATGATACAGTATTACAATACTGTTAATGGAATTACCATCCATCCACTATGGCTGTTTGTGGTAATTGCGCTGGGCGGAGTAAGCAGTTGGTGGGGCGGTTGGTGGTCTAAAAAAGTGGGTAGCGAACGGGTGGCCTTGTATGCGTTGGCCCTTTCGGGTGGATGTTGCCTGGTGTCTCCTTTGATCTGGAATGTTTCACCTCTGCTATTTCTGGGCTGTCTTTGCTTATGGAGTATGGCTGTCATTGCCGACTCGCCTCAGTTTTCCACACTTGTGGCTCGGCATGCAAGCCCATCTGTCAGGGGTTCTGCATTAACCATGGTAACCTGCATCGGGTTTTCGATTACGATTGTAAGCATCCAATTATTGAATGGCCTGGCCGATGTAATGCCAACCTACCTTTTTTGGTTACTCGCACCGGGACCCATGTTAGGTGTGGCGTACTTACTCAAAAAATAATCATAGCACATACACAACTTTAGCGTCTGCCAACCGAAGTTGACCTATTTCAACAATTTCGTGATTACTCTTTTTTGCAGTGTCTTCAAAGGCATCTTTGTGTTCAGGGTCCACGCACACTAATAATCCACCGCTGGTCTGGGGATCGCAAAGCGTTAAAAGTGATTCGAAAGAAATGCCTTCCACCTTTGGCTCATAACCCTGCCAGTTGCGCATGGTATTGTCGGGGTAAATCATCTGGCTGGTGTAGTGCTGCAGATTACTTAGCATTGGCACAGCGCTGTATTTTATTTCTGCAGATACGCCACTTCCTTCGCACACTTCTATCAAATGCCCTAACAAGCCAAAGCCTGTAATATCAGTCATGGCGGTTATGTAAGGCAGCTTGCCAAAATCAGCGCCAGCCAAATTCAGTTTGGCCATTACACGTACGGCTTCGGCCAAATCTACAGGCTGGGCCAGCCCGCGCTTTTGGGCAGTGGTTACAATCCCCACACCCAGGGGTTTAGTGAGATACAACAAGTTACCAGGCTTTGCTGTATTGTTTTTCTTTAAATGCTCTTTTCGCACCCGCCCGGTAACAGCCAGTCCAAAAATAGGTTCAGGGCTATCGATGCTGTGCCCGCCCGCCAACGGTATACCTGCCGCTTCACACACTGCGCGGCTGCCATCCAACACTTGCTGCGCCAACTCCACCGGTATCTTCTCTACCGGCCAGCCTAAAATAGCAAGAGCCATCAAAGGCGTTCCGCCCATGGCATACACATCGCTAATGGCGTTGGTTGAAGCAATTTGCCCGAATGTAAACGCATCATCTACAATCGGCATAAAAAAATCAGTGGTGCTTACCACGCAGTTGCCATCTGCCAGTTCGTACACAGCCGCATCGTCTTTCGATTCGTTGCCCACTAGAAGTGAGGAGAATGTTTTTTTCGCAGCCTCGGTCTTCAATATCTTATCTAGTACCGCAGGCGCAATTTTGCAGCCACAACCCGCTCCGTGAGAATACTGTGTCAGTTTGATTTCCATAGTTAGTAATGGGTCGTTGAGGTGCCCGGCATCTCAGGCAACCAGTTTTATTTCTTTCTTTCGTGAAACGCCCCTTTAAACGTAGGATCGGCTCTGCGTTTTTGTGCATCGATGGCGCGGGCAATCTCCTGCTGTTCTTCAAAAGAAGTTTCGGCTACCTCCACTTCTTTCGGCATCTTCTTCACAGGAATTTTCTCGCGAATGATTTCTTCTATTCTGCCGATGTGATACTCCTCTGCCTTGTTCACAAACGTAATGGCTTTGCCTTCCTGAAAGGCCCGGCCCGTTCTGCCAATGCGATGCACATAGTCTTCGTACACAACCGGCACATCGAAGTTGATAACATGGGTCACCTTCACCACATCAATGCCGCGCGAGGCTACATCGGTGGCAACCAGCACCCGCAAATTCCCGTCTTTGAACTCGTTCATAGAATTGATGCGCGTATTCTGGCCTTTGTTGGAGTGGATTACTTTTGCCGGCCCCAACTGTTTCCTTTCAACAAAATGAAACACATTGTCAGCCGTTTCTTTGGTGCGTGTAAATATCATCACGCGCGTAAATGTATCGCGGTTTTGAAGCAGGTAATCCAGCAGGTTGATTTTAGTGCGCAAATTAGGCACGTGATACAACTCTTGCTCCACCTGGCGCGAGGCGGTTGCCTGTGGTGTAACCTCCACCTTTACAGGAAATTCTAAAAACTCCTGGCTCAGTTGCTCTACTTTGGAAGGAAAGGTGGCCGAGAATAACAGGTTTTGTCGCTTGGAAGGAATGACCTCGAAAACTTTTCGCAATTGCGGCATAAAGCCCATGTCCATCATGCGGTCAGCCTCATCCAACACCAGCGTCTTAATTTGTTTCACAGGCAATTCTCCGCGCAGGTAAATTTCCATAAACCGGCCCGGGGTGGCTACTAAAACATCAACACCATTTTGAATGGCTTCAATTTGTGTCTTGGGTCCCACACCGCCATAGATACCTGCTATGCGAAGGTCAGTGAACTGTGCCAGCAGCTTTGCATGTTCCATCACCTGCACTACCAACTCTTTGGTGGGCACCAGTATCACGGCACGTGGCTCTGTTCCTTGCGCGTATTTAACCTTCAACAAAAGTGGCAGCAAATAGGCTGCAGTTTTCCCCGTGCCCGTTTGTGCAATGCCAATCACTTCCTGACCTCCGTAAATCAACGGAATTACCTTGGCTTGCACTTCTGTGGGATCGGCAAACCCCACCGCGTGGACAGCCTTTAGCAACTGCGGATTCAGCTTCAGTTGTTCCCAATCTATCGTTTTCTCTTTTTCCAATTGAATCTGCTTTATCTTTGCCATCAAACAGCTAAACCGTGAAAGCTACTCTTATTTTAAACGCGAAAATAGTAAACGAAGGGAAAGTGACCGAAGGAGATGTGCTGATAAAAGGCGCGCGCATCGAAAGGATAGGTACTGAATTGCAGGTACATGAAGCCCACAACACATTTGACGCAAACGGCAACTACCTGGTGCCGGGCGCCATTGACGACCAGGTGCACTTTCGCGAACCCGGCCTCACCCACAAAGGCACCATCCACACCGAGTCGCGCGCGGCCGTGGCGGGAGGCATCACCAGCTTCATGGAAATGCCCAACACGGTTCCCCCTGCGTTTACGCAAGAGTTGCTCGAACAGAAATACCAAATTGCCTCACAACACGCATTGGCCAACTATTCTTTCTTCATGGGTGCCGCCAACGACAACCTGGAGGAGGTGATGAAGACAGATTTAACACAGGTTTGTGGACTCAAAATTTTCATGGGTTCCTCCACAGGCAATTTGCTGGTAGATAATCCGCAAACACTGGAAGGAATTTTCTCGCGCTTCGAGGGCCTCATCGCCACACATTGCGAGCACGAACCCACCGTGCGCGAAAACACCGAGGCAGCCCGACAAAAATTTGGAGAAGAGGTGCCCCCGGCTTACCACGCCATCATCCGCAACGAAGAGGCTTGCTATCGTTCTTCGTCTTTTGCCGTAGACCTTGCTAAAAAACATGGCACACGGCTGCACATATTGCACATCTCCACCGCCAAAGAAACGGTCCTGTTCGACAATGCGCTGCCACTGGAAAAGAAAAAAATAACAGCCGAGGCCTGCATTCATCACCTTTGGTTTTGCGATGCCGATTACGAGAAGTTAGGTATGAACATCAAGTGGAACCCGGCCATCAAAACAGCCACCGACCGCGCGGGCATCTGGCAAGCCTTGCTCGATAACCGCATAGATGTGGTAGCCACCGACCATGCGCCCCACACGCGAGAGGAGAAAAACAATACTTACTTCAAAGCACCATCTGGCGGGCCGTTGGTGCAACACAGCCTGGTGGCCATGTTGGAATTCGTAAATCAGGGCAAGCTATCTATTGAAAAAGTGGTGACGAAAATGGCCCACAACCCCGCCACACTTTTCAGAATAAAGGAACGCGGCTTTATTCGCGAGGGCTACTTTGCCGACCTGGTTTTGGTAGACACGAACAGCCCCTGGCAAGTAGCGCCAGCCAATATTCTGGCCAAATGCGGCTGGTCGCCTTTCGAGGGACACACATTTCAATCGAAAGTGATGAATACGTGGGTAAACGGACGGCTTGCATTTGCCGAAGGCCGTGTAGTAGAAGGTGAACCGGGCAAACGGCTTACTTTCAACAGAAACTAAAAAAGCCTTCCCGATTTAACCGGAAAGGCTTTTATTATACTGGGTGAAAGACGGGACTCGAACCCGCGACCCTCAGAATCACAATCTGATGCTCTAACCAACTGAGCTACATCCACCATTTATACGGTTAAGAACCGCCCTTCGTCTAAAAGGTTTGCAAATTTAGACAGCCCACACCAAAACGCAAAAGATTAATTCGGCAACTTAAATCGACCCTGCTTTACTCCGTTTTTGTCAACGAAAAGCCCTTATTTTAGTGCCCCATACCTCTTTGCATGAATTCAACCACTGAACCGTCTGCCTCCATACCCCGCCTGGTGATATGGTTGGCGTCCTTGGCGCTCATGGTTGCAGCCTCGCTTATTTCTTACCAGTTTCAGCACCTCACCAACTCTTTATTGCTTTACCTGCCCACCGCATTGGCCATTGTGCTGATTCATTGGTATGGCTACCAGATGTTGCCACTGATCTACATCAATGGCATTATCACCTTGCTGATATGGAATATACCGGGTGGATGGACCCGCATATTGATTGTTGCCACACACGAACCGGTGGTGGCACTGGTTTCCAAATGGCTGGTAGATAAGTTCGTGAAAGATGGCAAGCACCTGCTGCACAACACACAGCATTTTGCCCGTTTCACTGCGTTGGCTATCGTGATCCCATTTTTCTTCAACTCCATTTACGTGTACAACTATTCCTACATCAATGGCGATCTGAAAAAGGTCAGCCTGCTGTGGCTTTCTGATTTCATCACCGTTTTTTCATTGTCGCTGCCGCTGCTTTACTTCCTGCGATCGAGCCCCCACAAGCTGCTGGAAAAGACCATGTCGCTGCCATTTACCAAACCAGCCGAAGTGATTGAGTTTGTGTTATTGGTAATAACCTTTTTGGCCACCAGTTTTTTTGTTCCGTTCGAGCAATATTGGTTCATCTATGGTGTGATGGCCGTGGTGCTGGGCATACGTCAGGGGTTTGCCTCTGTGTTGTTGATCAACGCCATCATCTTTGCCATCAACTATATTCTTCCGCTCATCGAAAGCTCTACGGCATTGGTTACCACTTCTGGCTCTACGCAGTTGCTGAATGTGCACCTGGGCAATGCCACCACCTTGTTTATTTCAACGTTGGTGGGGCGCGTGGTGTCCGATTTGCGCGAAGCTGAAAAAATACAGATGGAACAAAATCTGGAGGTGGAAAAAGCCAACCGGCAATTGAAACAAACCAACCAGGAACTCGACCGCTTTGTGTACAGTGTATCGCATGACCTGAGCGCACCGCTCAAATCCATTCAGGGCTTGATTAACCTGAGCCGTATGGATGCCGACAAAGGCATTCAGCAATCATACTTAGATATGATGGAACGAAGCGCCAACCGACTGAACGACTTTATTGGCGAGGTGCTGGATTATTCCAAAACCACCCGCAAAGAAATCTCCAAGCAGCCCATCGACCTCGAAAAGTTCTTTACGGAATTGCAGGAGAAATTTGTGTTGGATGAAACTGCGCGCAGCACACAGATGAAGCTTAACCTGCAGGCAAAATCCATACATACAGACTCCACGCTGCTGAAGATTGCGGTGGGCAACATATTATCAAACGCCCTCAAGTTTCAAAAAAAGTATCCGAAAGAACCTCACCGGGTACAGGTAGAAGTGGGTACGAACAATGAAAGGCTGAAGATTGTCGTCAAAGACAACGGTGAAGGCATTCACGAAGCACACTTGCAAAAAATATTCGACATGTTTTACCGTGCCACGGCCAACGCCCCCGGTTCTGGTTTAGGCTTGTACATTGCCAAAGAAGCGGCCCAAAAGCTGGGTGGCGAAATTCATGTTCACTCCGTGTATGGTGAAGGTTCTACCTTTACAATTGAGTTGCCGGAGAAGTAGCGCAGCGGACTTTTAGAAACCGCTTTCAATCAAAGTTAAAGTCGATACTCCAGCGTTATTTGTCCGAACCTGTTTTTCACTCGATAGATTATTTGCTGGCCGAAATCGTTGTGCACCGTAAGATCGGCATTGAAGGCCCAGGGCACGGCCACGTAGTATTCGGCCCGTAGGTTGATCTGTTTGTTCACGGGAAACCTTGCACTGAATAGCAACCCATAGTCGAGGTGATAATATGTATAGAATGTGCGGGCGATGCCACTGACACCCCAATCCACATCTTTTAATTTCCACTGAATACCCAAAGGAACCTCTACCAAATAGTCCTTACGCTGCATGTTTAGGTCGTCCAGTTCCCAAAAGGTAAAAGGCTCGTCCATGGCAGGAACTCCACTCGGTTGTCGCAAATGTCCATAAATGGTGGAGCGCCTGACACGCAACCCCAGGCGCAGCCCGGTTGTAAGGGAGAGCCTTTCGGTTAGGTTCTTTTCATAGACGAATCCTATCCTCAAATTAAGACTTGGGAAGCGGTAATACTTGCCGTGAATTCTTTGATTAAAAACACGATTATTAAATCTGAAATGAGAAATACCAAGCCCAGTAGTTAGATATAACCTCGATTCGCGATCGCTCTGCTCCTGGCTTTGCGCAAGGTTTGAAAGCAAGAGCGCAAAGAATAAAAGAATTCCCTTCTGGAACATATTAAAAAGAGCTGAACTGCTTTTAAAAATAGGAGAGAGCCAGAATATTTTAAAATGTTACTGGAGAAGAAAAATCTCTATCCATAAAAAAATCCTTGCCTGCCAACGCAGAACAAGGATTTTGCGATTCAAATTTTTAGCCGTACAGCTACCCCTTTAGGGTTAGGCAAAAGGCCAGCCGTTGCAAACCTACCTGCTCAAATACAAATTCCTTTCAGAATAAATATTCAGGAAATAGTCGTCCATTAAATCCTCAATGAAGTAAATCGCCTCACCGGTAGACTTCATTTCAGGACCTAACTCTTTATTTACATCGGGGAACTTATTAAATGAGAATACCGGCACTTTAATGGCGTAACCATGTTTCTTGGGGTTGAACTGGAAGTCCGAAACTTTCTTCTGGCCCAGCATCACCTTGGTAGCGTAGTTTACGTAAGGCTCATCGTAGGCCTTGCAGATAAACGGCACCGTGCGCGAAGCACGCGGGTTGGCTTCAATGATGTACACCTTGTCGTTCTTAATGGCAAACTGTATGTTAATCAGCCCCACCGTTTTCAACGCTACAGCTATTCGCTTGGTGTAGCTTTCAATTTGTTTGATGACAAAATCGCCCAGGTTGTAAGGCGGCAACACCGCATACGAGTCGCCTGAGTGAATGCCTGCGGGTTCTATGTGCTGCATAATGCCAATGATGTACACATCTTCGCCATCGCAAATGGCATCGGCTTCGGCTTCTATGGCGCCATCCAGAAAATGATCGAGCAGCACTTTGTTGTCGGGCAGGTGTTTCCAGATGTCGATAATATGATTCTCGAGTTCCTTCTCGTTGATTACAATCTTCATGCTCTGCCCACCCAACACATAAGAGGGCCGCACCAACAGCGGGAAGCCAATGGTTTTCGAAACCTCCAACGCTTCGTCTGCATCGCGGGCCACGCCAAACTCCGGATAAGGAATATTCAATTCTTTCAGCAATGAAGAAAAGCTGCCGCGGTCTTCGGCCAGATCCAGCGCTTCGAACGAAGTGCCCATGATCTTAATGCCATATTTGTGCAACTTCTCGGCAAGTTTCAATGCTGTTTGCCCACCCAACTGCACAATGACGCCTTCGGGTTTTTCATGTTGAATGATATCCCACAGGTGCTCCCAAAACACAGGTTCGAAATACAACTTGTCTGCAATATCAAAATCGGTAGAAACGGTTTCAGGATTGCAGTTGATCATGATGGTTTCGTAGCCACATTCTTTGGCGGCCAGCACACCATGCACGCAAGAGTAATCGAACTCGATACCTTGCCCGATGCGGTTAGGGCCTGAACCCAATACGATTACTTTCTTGCGGTTAGATACTGCCGATTCGTTCTCTTTATCGAAAGTAGAATAATAATAAGGTGTCTTCGCTTCGAACTCGGCCGCGCACGTATCCACCAGTTTATACACCCGGTTAATGCCCATCTCTCTACGCTTGGTGTGCACCTCGCTCTCCAGGCAGCCCACCAGGTGAGCTATCTGCCGGTCGGCATAGCCCTTCTCTTTCGCGGTACGCATCAGTGTTGCCGGCAGGGTATCCAGTTCGTACTTTTCTATTTCCTGTTCCAGCTCAATCAATTCCCATATCTGCTCCAAAAACCACTTGTCGATTTTGGTCAGTTTCTGAATGGTTTTCATCGAGATGCCCAATTTCATGGCATCGTAAATATGGAAGAGGCGGTTCCAGCTCGGGTTCTCGAGGCTATAAAGCAAATCTTCCTGCTTCGTTAACTCTTTGCCATCGGCACCCAAGCCGTTTCTTCGAATTTCTAAACTCTGGCAGGCCTTCTGTAATGCTTCTTGAAAGTTGCGACCAATGCCCATCACTTCGCCCACCGACTTCATCTGCAGACCCAGTCTGCGGTCGGCCCCATGGAACTTATCGAAGTTCCAGCGAGGGATTTTTACAATCACATAGTCCAGCGCAGGTTCGAAGTAGGCGGTGGTAGTGCCCGTAATGGCGTTCGACAACTCATCGAGGTGGTAACCAATGGCCAGTTTAGCTGCTATTTTGGCGATCGGATAACCCGTGGCCTTAGATGCCAGTGCCGAAGAACGCGACACGCGCGGGTTGATTTCAATGCCTATGATCTCGTCTGTATCGGGACTAACTGAAAACTGCACGTTGCAACCGCCCGCAAACTGACCGATGCCATTCATCATCTTAATGGCCATGTCGCGCATACGTTGGTAGATCGTGTCGGGCAGTGTCATGGCTGGAGCCACGGTAATAGAATCGCCCGTGTGTATGCCCATTGGGTCGAAGTTCTCGATGGAGCAGATGATGATGACATTTCCCCTGGCATCGCGCAGCAACTCCAACTCATATTCTTTCCAGCCCATGATGCTCTGCTCCACCAGCACTTCATGGATGGGCGAAGCATGCAGGCCGCGGTTCAGGGCAGCATCAAAATCTTCGGGCTTATTTACAAATCCGCCACCGGTTCCGCCCAGCGTAAACGAAGGGCGAATAACAAGTGGAAAGCCAATCTCCTGCGCAATCTCTTTTCCCTCGAGGAAGGAGGTAGCTGTGGCACCTTTGCACACACCCACACCTAACTCCAGCATTTTCAAACGAAACTTCTCGCGGTCTTCGGTGGTTTCAATGGCCGCGATATCCACCCCGATGATCTTTACGCCATAGTGCTGCCAGATGCCCGCCTTGTCGCAATCAATGCAAAGGTTCAAAGCCGTTTGGCCACCCATGGTGGGCAACACCGCATCGATGTGGTGTTTTTCCAGAATTTCCCTGATCGACTTTTTCTCCAGTGGCTTGAGGTACACATGGTCGGCATTGATCTTGTCGGTCATGATGGTGGCCGGGTTCGAATTGATCAGCACCACCTCGATGCCTTCCTCGCGCAACGAGCGGGCCGCCTGCGAGCCGGCATAATCAAATTCGCATGCTTGACCAATAATAATGGGGCCGCTGCCGATAATCAGTACGGAGCGAATGCTTCTGTCTCTGGGCATTTTTCTTTTTTAGGGATGGCTAAATTGGCGCAAATGTAAAGCACGCAGCGGAATGATTCGCCTTTTCGCCCGCATTAAATTCCCTAAAAAGGAAAAAAATTTTAAATG
>CAZRQK010000062.1:24154-24233 GCA_964602295.1 uncultured Ohtaekwangia sp. | reverse complement strand
CAAGGACCCTCTGATTAACAGTCAGATGCTCTAACCAGCTGAGCTAAGGAGGAATGTTTTTCCTATTTTTTACCTTCTT
>CAZRQK010000062.1:2477-24054 GCA_964602295.1 uncultured Ohtaekwangia sp. | reverse complement strand
ACCCTCTGATTAATCCCGCAACTGCGGGACTCTAACCAGCTGAGCTAAGGAGGAATGTTTTTCCTATTTTTTACCTTCTTACCCTCTGATTAATCCCGCAACTGCGGGACTCTAACCAGCTGAGCTAAGGAGGAAAATGGCCGATTTCGTTCAATCGGGCTGCAATAATACGGCATTGACCTGAAATACGCCAAATGCCACAATTTTTTTTTGAAATATTTGGCATTCGCGGGCCAAAACTGGTTTTTAGCGTATATTTTCTTTGTCGTTCAAAGTTCTTTGCAATGAGCACACCCAACTACCAACAAGATCTTGCCTCCATCCGCAACCTGATGGAGCGTTCCGTTAAATTCATTTCCCTTAGTGGTTTATCAGGCGCCCTGGCGGGCATTTATGCGGTAGTTGGCGCTTTCTATACGCACTCGGTAATTTATGATGAAAACGGCCTCAGACCTGCCAGCTATTTCCTCGAAAACCCTAACCGGGCCACGCACTTATTGCTGGTGGCAGTTTTGGTATTGATGGCCAGTCTGTTTACGGGGTGGTATCTGAGCTATCGCAAGGCAAAAAAAACAAACACTTCCGTCTGGAATGAGACGAGTAAACGGTTGGTCATCAATCTGGCCATTCCCTTATTTACCGGAGGATTGTTTATACTGACCTTGTTCTTTCAAGGCCACTTCGCGTTGCTGGCACCGTGCAGCCTTATTTTCTATGGGCTCGCTTTGATTCATGCGAGTAATCACCTCTACAACGAAGCCCGCAACCTGGGCTACCTGGAAATCATTTTGGGCCTGACGGCCGCATTCATACCAACCTGGGGATTGTACCTCTGGGCAGCAGGCTTTGGCATTTTGCATATTATTTATGGTGCCATTATGTACCGCAGGTACGATCGAGCATGAAAAATCCATTTGAAAATTTCGATCGCACGCTGGAACACCGCATGCGGCTGCAAATCATGGGGGTACTGGTAGCCAACGAATCTTACGATTTCAATGCGTTGAAGGAATTACTTCAAACTACAGATGGCAACCTGGCAACGCACATCAAAATGCTGGAGAAAGAAAAATACATTTCGGTGCAGAAAACCTTTGTGGAGCGTAAGCCTCACACCCGTTACAAAGCCACGGAACGCGGTCGCACGGCTTTCCGTAAACACCTCGATGCCATGGAAGAAATCATCAAACACCAAAGAAAGCAGGCATAAAAAAGCCCGGCAGCCAATAATAAGGCAACCGGGCAAAGGTTAAACAGCTTGCACTATTCCTTATCCAAAAAAGGATAACGATAGTCCACAGGCGATACAAATGTTTCTTTAATCGTACGCAACGATACCCAACGTAAGAGGTTTACCTTAGCACCGGCCTTATCGTTGGTACCCGAGCCCCTGGCTCCACCAAAAGGCTGCTGCCCAACCACAGCACCCGTAGGTTTATCGTTAATGTAAAAATTACCCGCAGCGTTCGACAGCTTCTTGCTGGCCATTTCTACCGCATAACGATCTTTGGCAAAAATTGACCCTGTTAGCGCGTAGGGCGATGTGTTGTCAACCAACTCCAGCGTTTGCTCAAAATTTTCCGCGTGGTACACATAAATGGTTACCACCGGGCCAAAAATTTCTTCGCACATCGTAATAGATGAAGGGTCTTTAGTAAGCACTACCGTTGGTTCGATAAAATATCCTTTCGACTTATCGTACTTACCTCCGGCTATGATTTCGTTCATCGGGTTTTGGCGCGCCTTCTCAATGTAGCCTGTAATGGAATCGAAAGCCTTCTCATCAATTACTGCATTGACAAAGTTTCCGAAATCTTCGGTGCCACCCATCTTCATGCTCTTCAAGTCTTCCAACAAGTATTTCTTCACATCTTCCCAAAGGTTGGAAGGTATGTAGCAGCGCGAGGCAGCCGAACACTTCTGTCCCTGAAACTCAAAGGCTCCGCGTGAAATGGCTACTGCCACGGCCTTGGCATCGGCACTTTTGTGCACCATGATAAAGTCTTTACCACCGGTTTCGCCCACAATACGCGGATAAGAGCGGTACTTGTGGATGTTGCTGCCGATGGTTTTCCACATGTTTTGAAACACACCCGTGCTGCCTGTGAAGTGTATGCCTGCAAAATCTTTGTGATTAAAAATTACATCTCCTGCATTGGGGCCACTTACATACACCAGGTTAATTACCCCATCTGGAAGGCCTGCCTCTTTCAAAATCTGCATGAATACATTGGCCGAATAAATCTGCGTGTTGGAAGGCTTCCACACCACGGTGTTGCCCATCATGGCTACGCTGGTAGGTAAGTTTCCGCCAATAGCTGTGAAGTTGAAAGGCGTTAACGCAAACACAAAGCCCTCCAGTGGTCGGTATTCCATACGGTTCCAGATACCAGCCGATGACTCGGGCTGATCGCTGTAAATCTCGGTCATGAAATGCACATTGAAGCGCAGGAAGTCGATCAGTTCGCAAGCCGAGTCTATTTCTGCCTGAAAAGCATTTTTAGATTGGCCCAACATGGTAGCCGCATTCATTTTATAGCGGTAAGGGCCCGCCAGTAATTCGGCTGCTTTCAGAAAAATACTCGCACGGTGTTCCCATCTTAATTGGGCCCATGCTTCCTTGGCGCCCAAAGCCGCGTTGATGGCTTGTTCTACATGGCCTTTGTCGCCCTCGTGGTAATGCCCGATGACATGCTGATGGTTGTGTGGGGGCGATATGGCTTTCTTGTTTCCGGTGCGCACTTCTTCGCCACCGATGTACATAGGTATATCCAACACCTGGTTACGGGCTTCTTCCAAAGCCTTCTTCAGCGCAGCGCGCTCTTTCGAGCCGGGTGCATAGGACAATACTGTTTCGTTTTTAGGTGTGGGTACGGTAAAGAATCCTTTTGGCATACAGATAATGAATAAAGGTTGCGGATTAAAATGGAAGGTGGCAAAGTTAAATCAAAACCATCAGAGTATGTAAGTAAGTTCCCTCAGGCTTTGAATTTCGTAATCTACTTTCTCCTCGTGTGGCAAACGGCTTGGATTAAAAAAAACCTGGTCGATGGCCGCATTGCGGGCGCCTGCAATATCGGTAGTCAGGTTATCGCCAATCATGATGGTTTCTTGCGATTGAAAGCCGTGCTCACTCAAGGCAAATTCGAAAATTTCTTTGGCTGGTTTTTTATGGCCTGCCCGCGCGGAGGTAACCATACCATCGAAGTAGTGCGTTATGCCCGAAGACCTCAACTTGGTTCCCTGAATTTCTTCAAAACCATTGGTGATGATAATGAGTGGATATTTTTCTTTCAGATATTCCAGTATTTCCAACGCATGGGGTACCAGGGCACTTTTGCGAGGTGATTCTTCAATGTAATCGGCCGAAAATTGAAGGGACAGATCGTAGTTATCTACACCCGCCTCTTTGAACACACGGTGAAAGCGTTCGTTGCGTATCACATCGCGATGGATTTCGCCTCTATCGTATAGGTGCCAGATGTGCGTGTTTACGCGCACAAAGTGTTGGTAAAATTGCGAGAAGGGTGCCGCGCCCAATTGCGAAAGTTGATACCTGTCGTAAAGTTCATTCAGCGACTCGTGCGAGTTGGTTTCGTAATCCCAAAGGGTGTGATCCAGATCGAAGAAAATACATCTATACTCTTTCTGCTTCATTACAGTTGACTTATCGGTTTTAGTTTTAACTTATTTAACGTGAGTTCGCGGTTGTTGTACATGGTTTGAAACACCTGCTGGTCGCGCTGCAACACAGGGTCGCGCCTCAGAAACTGAAAAATTTGTTGCGTCAGGTCCAGCGCCTCTTCTTTAATCTGGTAAAACACCCATTGATTGTACTTGCGCGAAGTGAGAATGCCCGAATTTTTGAGGTAGATCAGGTGCCGCGAGGTTTTGGTTTGAGTAAACTCCAGAATTCGTTCCAGGTCAGTGATGCACAACTCACCGTTTGTAACAATCAGGCTGAGTATGCGAAGGCGGGAAGGATCTGAGAGGGCCAAAAAAATCTGCGCCCCCGGTTCGATATTGAAATGTTTAAGCCTCATCTACACAGGCGGCAAAGATAGCCAAAACCGCTTACCAAATTCCCCGTTTGGGGTGTTAGGGTAAGTACCAGGCAATCTTTATCTTTGAAAAATTTGAAAGCCTGAAAATATTGTGAATGGCATGTTGGTTCGTGGTTTTTTGATGGTCTTTGCCTTGCTGCTTTGCCTTTCGGCCGAAGCGCAGAATCAGAAGCGGGTAATACAGCTTTCGGGTGTTGTACTGGCGGCAGATAGCCGGGGTGGGCCTTTGCCCGGTGTGCACGTATACGTTCCTAAAGCGGGGCGTGGAACTTCAACCAACCGGGCCGGCTTTTTCTCCATGCCCGTGTTGGTGGGCGATAGTGTGGTGATCAGTTCGGTAGGTTTTCAACGCCAACATTACATTGTACCCAATCACCCAAGCGATTTGTTAACGCTAGTGATTGAGATGGTGGAAGACATTACATATCTGAAGGAAGTCACCATTATGCCGTTCCCCACAGAAGAAGTTTTTAAACAGGCCGTGCTGGCTTTGAATGTACCGTTTGATAACAATGGCGTAGACCCCCGCAACCTCAACGCAGAACTGATGGCGCTGATGCTGCAAACCACCCCCATGGATGCAAGTGCCAACTATAAGTATTACATGGATCAGTATGCAGGCTCGGTTACCGACAAATTTCAGCCACGCACCAATCCTTTTCTTAATCCATTCAACTGGGCACGCTTTTTCAGAGATTTGAAGGCCAATAAGAGCCGATAACCGTTCTTTTTCGAGGCTTGTTTCCAAAGATTTTTACTAATATTGCACCTCCATTTTTAACAGGCCCCTTAGGGGAAGTATAATAGTGGAAATGTTTGGGGTGTAGCGTCTGCCTTCGCTATGCTTCGGCAGACAAGCAGCCTGGTTAACCGGGCAAAAAACAACAAGGCATTTTCGGGGTGTAGCGCAGCCCGGTTAGCGCATCACGTTAGGGACGTGGAGGTCGGACGTTCGAATCGTCTCACCCCGACTTGTTAAAAGCCTTCCAGAAATGGAGGGCTTTTTTATTTTAACACAACGCGCTCATTGGAGTCAAATATGGTAGACTCGACTTTCTAATCTTACATTCCAATCCAGAATGCCTACTCCAATTTTTCTAAATTCGAAGTCCTTGTTAAACCTATGTTGGGAATCGATTTAATTAAAAATGTTTAAGAAAACACGATACTTCAATACTTCATTCATTAATTCAATTGAAGAGGATCGCACCTACCATGGTAACTTCTGGAAACCAGAAAATCCGAAGGATAAGCTAGCCGGTGTTCTATCCCTAAAAAGGGAAGGTGGAATTACCCTAACCCTGATTGGGATGTTTGAAGGTAATTCTGAAATTTTAGACTTAGATTTTGATCACCATCCAATACTTCTAGGCACTATTATTCCAGGATTACATCCTGTTAGTCTTGTCAGCTGCCTTGAACGGGAAAGAAGGAGCCCTCATGTCGATAATTCCAGCAAAGGAGCATCTCAAAGTTTTAAGGTCAAATACTCAATTCTTGGAGTTCATTGCGATAATTTCAAAGACCTAAATTTCCAATATTTTGAATTCTCTACAACCTATTTGGCTGACTGGCTGGGGATTAAAACAATCGAACAAAAATTTGAAGCCGGAGAGGTAGTCGTCAAATCTTCAATCGAAAAGAAAAAGATTGAAGTGGCTCATCAAGGAACAAAAATTTCTCTTTCAACATGGTCAAATATCTCTAGCATTCCTCCATACAATTTCAAACAAGAAGCGGTAATAGGCGTGGAATTGCAGGTGGCTGTTTCAGTGGAAGAATTTATGAAAGTCACCATAAGACCGCTCTTTGATCTAATCCAATTTGGATCCTCACATCTTAACTCGATTACCTCCCTGCGGGTATCTCAAAGAAGCAATTCAAAAACTTTCGAAGTTATTATTGAAAGTAACTTTCGCACGATTAATAAGTCTAAAGTTCCGCTACAAAACAGAGCACTTTTTAGACCATCAGATATAAACCATACTTATGAAGCCCTAATTCAAAATTGGCTCAAGGCGTATAATAAAAAAGAGACCGTTTTTAACCTATATTTTGGAGCAAGGCATATTGGATTTCAATTTCCGATTAGCAAATTTCTCAACATAATACAAGCGTTAGAGTCTTATCATGGTGACAGGCCCGACTCTGTTATTCTGAAGGAAGAGCGCGAGAACTTTCTGGCAAGGAAAGAAAAATTGAAGGGAAATATAGATCCAGCGGACACTGATCTAAAATCATGGATTGATAAGCATCTTCTGTATAGACCTACACTTAGAGCTAGGTTAATCGAATTGGTAAACGAAACTGGATCAGTATTGGATTCTATTTTACAAGATAGAACTACTTTTATTGACAGAATTGTGCAGAGTAGAAATTATTACACCCACTTCAGCCCTGAACAAAAAGGTAAAGCAGCCATCGGTCTTGAACTTGATGCTTTAACCTTTGCAATGACACTAATACTCGATTATCACATTTTGAATGAATGTCAAATCGAAAAGGGGATAATATTAGAATTGTTTGAAAGAAGTGATTACTTCGGTGCGGTGAAACAAATCGTCTTGTCGGAGCAATTCTGGTCTGCGAAAAAGTTGATTTGACCCCACCCCAAAACACAAGGCAGCCAGTTACCCTTTAACTTTCTACCTAACCCTGTTTTATTGTATCAAAAACCAATCTGCCATACACCTTAACACCCAGTAGGTAATGGGTCACTAGGAATTTCTAATGCAACAAGTCCAATCCGAATTAATCTCACTTAATCTTGCTTTGACATATGAGCTCCTTTGCAACAATTAACTCAATGATTTGACAGGGTGATTCTTTTCGCAAGTCGCTACTGATACGAAATGATCTATATTTATACGGAAACGATCGAAAACGACTCAATTGGACGTCAATGTAACTTCGATTTCTTCGCTTGATGAATTGCTTTAGTCTGACAAGGCTTAATGTTACTGGGAACTCTTGCTACTATTTCGACTAAGTGTGCTTGTCAACAGTAGTTCTAATATAGACCAAGCCAATTCCGACTACTCGATGTGTTTTAACCTATTAAGCTACCAGACCAAAGGCGCTGAAGGAAGTCTTGCCACGGTAGTATGTGAATACCCATATGTAATCTGGGTAATTTTTCGGTGCACACTACAATCGCTTGCTTCACTTTATACTCTTCCATAAAGGCACGTAGACCCCGTAAATGTTTCTCGCTTATTCTATCGCTGCCCTTTACTTCCATGGCCACCTGGTGGTCTCCCAGCACAAAATCGATCTCAATCTGCGAGGCAGTACGCCAATAATAAATCGGATACTCCAATCCCGAGTATCGACTGTGTGCATAGATTTCCTGGTAAATAAAATGTTCAAATGCATTCCCAAAGGCTTCGCTTTTGTACTCCACCTTCGTTCTTTTTAGCAAGTGGTTAACAATGCCTACATCAAACATGTAAAATTTGGGTGCCTGTATTACTCTGCGTTTGGGTCGCTTTTGATACACCGGCAGGAACCGCCCGATAAGCGTATCTTCCAATATTTGAAAATATTCTTTAATGGTTGGTGCGCTTACACCACAATCGGCTGCAACGTTTGTGTAGTTCACCATCTCTCCATTACTAAAAGCTGCTGCTTCCAGAAACCTGGCAAACACGCTTACGTTCCGGATCTTTGCTTCTTGTACAATTTCATCGTTCAGGTAATTGCCGATGTAGGCTGCGAGAAGGCGCTTGGGCTGAGCGGCCAGGTAATGGCGTGGCAGCATGCCATGATTGAGCGCGGTGAGTAAATCAAAGTCGGGAATTTCAGCACTAACCAGCGGATAAAGTTCATATCGCAACGCACGTCCGCCCAACAAGTTTGTTCGCGAACGTAAAATTTTGCGTGGGCTTGAACCACTCATGATAAACCGTACTTTGGTATTGGCGATCAGCCAATGTATTTCATTCAACAGTTCCGGGATGCGCTGAATTTCGTCAATCACAACGGCTTTTATTTCCGGGTTAGCTATAACCGTTTCCCTTAATAAAGTAGGGTTGCGCAGCAGACGTTCGTAAACATCGGCCAACAACAGATCAAACCAGCTTGCGTCCGGGAATAAAGTCTTCAGCAATGTGCTCTTCCCCGTTTGTCTGGCCCCCCATAAAAACAAACTTTCGCGTTCTGATTCCGGGAATTCCTGCTTTCTATTGAACATAACAATACAAATATATACTTTATTTTATCATGATAAAGATAAGTATATGGAGGAATTCTTATAGACCTCCAACCTCATTACTTGTAGAAGTTGAACTAAAAGTCTGCATCTAAAAAGGCCATCAAAACCAAGGCTTCATGCAACTTTCTCTGTTTCACGGGCATCCTTTGAAAAATAAAATCAGTATCAGGTGATACCTTTTGCAGTTTGCCCGGTACTCCTATCTGTTTAAAAACCCGTGCCATGTTTAGAAACTACCTGCTCGTAACCATCCGCAACCTGTTTAAAAACGGTTTTTACTCATTTATCAACATTGCAGGCCTGGCCATTGGCATTACCTGCAGCATCTTGATATTGCTGTGGGTGGCCGATGAAACCTCTTACAACAAATTCATCCCAAAGGCTGACCGCCTCTACCAGGTATGGGTGCGGGCCCAGTTCGATGGTAAGATCAGTTCATGGACGAGTGTGCCATTGCCTACTTACGAGGCGTTCAAAACCGCCAACAGCAACATCCAACGCATGTGTGTAACCGATTGGGGGGGCGACCATTTAATTACCGTGGGCGAAAACCGGCTGATAAAAAAAGGATACTACGCCAGCGAAGAATTTCTGGAAATGTTCGGGTTTGAACTGCTCACCGGCCAGGCAGAACAAGTAATGGACGATCCACGCTCCATCATCATTACCGAAGCAACCGCCAAAGCACTGTTTGGTGATGCCGACCCCATGAACCAGGTGATAAGAGTGGACAATGAAAACGATTTAAAAGTAACCGGCATTCTGAAAAACATTCCAACGAATTCTTCTTTTGAATTCGATTTTTTGATGACGTGGAAGTTTCGCGAACAAATCAACGACTGGGTGCGAAGAAACACCACTAACTGGGGTAATTACAGCTTCCAGGTGTTTGCCGAATTGAACGACCCAGCCAACCAGGCATCGGTGGAAAACAGTGTGCGCATGATGCTGCAAGAGCATGGCGAAACGGAAACCAAACCAGAATATTTTCTTTATCCCATGTTACGCTGGCGTTTGTTCGGCAACTTCGAAAATGGCGTGGAGACAGGTGGCATGAACGACTACGTGCAGATGTTTACCATCATCGCCATTTTCATTATTGTTATTGCATGCATCAATTTTATGAATCTGGCCACCGCCCGGTCGGAGCGAAGGGCGCGCGAAGTAGGCATACGCAAGAGCGTGGGCTCACGCAAGTACGAACTGATTTTGCAGTTCATTGGCGAATCTACCTTTATATCTTTTCTGGCTTTTGGCGTTGCCATACTTACGGCCCAGCTTTTATTACCTTACTACAACAACCTGGTAGAAAAAAAGCTGGTGATCGACTACGCATCGGGACAGTTCTGGATTTTCACAACCGGCATGATTCTGATTACCGGCATTGTTTCAGGAAGTTATCCAGCGTTTTATCTGTCTTCATTCCAACCAGTAAAAGTGTTGAAAGGCAAACCCACCGTTGGCAAAGGGGCCAGTACACCACGCAAGGTATTGGTAACGCTACAGTTTGGTTTCTCCATTCTACTTATCATTGGCACTATTGTAATTTATCAGCAGATACAATTAGTGAAAGGCAGAGAATTGGGCTACGACCAGGAAAATCTGATGGCCATTAACTATACGAACGAAGTAGCTAAGAACTACCGGCCCATTAAACAAGAACTGCTTAACACGGGTGTGGTAGAATCAGTAACCAAATCGAACAGCCAAATAACAGATATCAATTCAAATAATTTCTTAGGCTGGCCGGGTAAACCCGAAGACTTGCGCGTAATCTTTACAACTATTGCCACAGAATACGACTATACAAAGACCATGGGTATCAAAATATTAGAGGGCCGCGATTTTTCAGAGGATTTTAAAAGCGATACAGCCGCCATACTCATTAACAAAGCTGCCTTGCAATTAATGAACTTGAAAGACCCGATAGGAACGGAATTGGATCTTTGGGACGGCAAGAGAAAACTAATCGGTGTGGTGGACGATGTGTTGATGGGATCGCCTTACCAACCGGTAAAACCCATGTTTGTGATTTTAGAACCAGAATGGATAGACGCTGTAACGGTGCGCCTGAAGAAAACCAACGACCTGCCTGCGTCCATCGACCAGGTGAAGAAAGTATTTGAAAAGTACGCACCTGCCTACCCTTTCGAATATCGGTTTGCCGATGTGGAATTTCAGAAAAAGTTTACCACCATCAACCTCACCAGCAAACTAGCCAGCCTGTTTGCCTCGCTCACCATCATCATTACCGGTCTGGGATTGTTTGGCCTGGCATCTTTCACTGCCGAGCAGCGAACCAAAGAAATTGGCATCCGCAAGGTTTTGGGTGCATCCGTGCCCGGACTCATGGGCCTCATCTCCAAAGATTTTTCGCGACTGGTCATCATTTCTTTTGTACTCTCGGCACCGTTGGCGTGGTGGCTGTTGAATAAATATTTAGAGCGCTACCCCATACGAACTGAAATAGAATGGTGGGTCTTTCCAGTAACGGGCCTGGTGGCATTGGCTTTCGCATTGGCTATTGTAAGCACACAGGCCTGGAAGGCAGCGCATACCAATCCGGCCACATCGCTGCGCACCGAATAGCGGGCTTCAGACGCTGCGCCTTATAGGTTAAATAAATAACAGTAAACTTACCCCAACTCTTGGCGTAGACGGGTTCCAACGCTTATCTGGCGCGTTAGCCCGGCAGCACTTTAAGCATCGGAATTAATGCGTTATTTTGCCCCGTATGCGGGCAGGATATTTTCATGTGCTGGGTGCGCTTTTGTTGCTGGCAATTGCCAAACCGGCTTCTGCCCAAAGCAGTGCCTTGCGGCAGGCACAAACGCGCATGGCTAAAGGCAAATGGACGAGCGCCAAACAAAATCTGAACAAGGCACTCAACAAAGATTCGGTGAACACCGAAGCGCATTATTGGATGGCCACTTATTTCTTTTCGCCAGCCAACCCGGCATTTAACCTCGACTCAGCCCACCTGCATATTCAGCAATCTGCTTCGCTGTACCTCCAAACCTCCCCTCGCGACCGCGAACGCTTGCAACGCGTACCCATAGACAGCCTGGTATTGGTTCGCTTTCGCCAACAAATTGACAGTGCAGCTTTCGAAGAGGCTAAAAAGCTGAATACAGAAAATGCGTACATCAGCTTTCTCGCCCGATTTCCAGATGCACAACAGTGCAGCAACGCCATCGCTTTACGCAATGAGGTGGCCTTTTTAGATGCCCTTCGGGAGAATACAACAGAAAGCTACCAGGCATACCTACAAAAATACCCTGACTCGCAGCGGGCCAATGAGGCCGGCCTTCGCTATGAACGATTACTTTTTGCTGAACGTACCAAATCCGGAAAGCTTGAAAGCTACGAGCGCTTTCTCAAAGACTTCCCACAAACTATTTTCAGAGATTCTTTGGAGAAGTTGATTTTCCACATTACTACCGCACCGGGCTTACCGGAAAATTACGAACAGTTTCTTGAAAAATACCCAACCAGCAAATGGGCGCCTCGCGCAGCTACAATGCTCTTCCGCATTCAACAATCGTTGGGCCTACGGGCCAGCACTAGCTTATTTAATGATTCGCTCAAAACTCTCTCGGCCATAGAAAAAAGTTATTGGGTTCCATTTCTAAAAAATGGGTCGTTTGGCTTTATGGATGAGGACGGAAAGGAAATAATTCCACCCAGATTCTCGTACATCAGCGAAAGCTATCTGTGCGGCAACCTGGAAGACGACTTCTTTCTGGCAACTGGTGGGCTTTACAGTCGTTCGGGTGTTCGTATTTTCTCCGACTCTGTTGCGAGCGTTCGTGATCTGGGTATGGGCTTTCTTTCTGTAAGTAACGGAGATTGCGAAAAGGTGGTGAGCAAAGCGGGGTTTGTGGTGGGCAGTGAATGCCTAAAAAACGTAAGGCTGGTAGGCAACCGTTTTATAGCACAGGAAAACGAAAAGGGCTGGGGACTTTTTGCATTGAATGGTCTTCAGCTTTTACCGTTTGCTTATCAGAACATACACCACATTGATGGTGTAGTAGTTTTAACCCGCGCAGGTAAACAAGTGCTGGTATTGCCAGAAAACCTGGGTGCGTTGGCAGACAAAAACACTTTGGCTGATGAACTGGTGTTTGATGAGGTAAAGACCTGGGGTGGTGGCGACATTTGGGTAAGGAATGGAATTCTGGAGGGTGTGGTCAATCAAAAGCTAGCATTTATTATTCCTTTCGATCGACACCGGCTAACAAAAACATCTTTCGGCTTTTTGCAAGAAAAAGAAAATCGCATTCGCATTGTAGGTGCCTCCGCGCAACTGGAGACCCAGCGGTTCGACCGCGTGAAGGAGTTGGGCGAGTGGTTAGAACTTTATAATGTGCCGCAGCGTGCGCTCTACCAGGTTTCCACAGGTAAGATAATCGACCATCAATTGGATACCATCTGGTTTCGCAACAGAACCATCTTTGCACGTAAAGGCGACTCGCTGATGATATATGGTCGATCTGGCAAAATGGCCTCCTTCCACAGGTCTGCTCCGCTTCAGTTCATCAACAGCAGAGATACCACCGCTTACTTTTTTGTACCCGAGAAAAAGAAAAAAACTGTATTTGAGACCACAGGGCAAAAACTGTTCACAGCCGATTTTGATGAAATAGAATACATAGGCATGAATGCATTTCTGTTTACATTAAACAAAAAGAAAGGTTTGATGAATAATGTGGGCAAAGTGATTCTACCCGCAGTTTACGATATCATTGTTTATGCCCCGAACGGGTCGCTATCGCTTTACAAAGAAAAACGGTTCGGGCTGTTTTATTTGCCCACACAAAAATTAATTAAACCTGAATACGAGCGGAATCTTCAACCTTATGGCAACCATCATTACATAGCTTACAAAGCCGGTGGTTACGGGCTAATTACTTCCGAAGAAAAGCCTCTATCTCCATTTGAGTTTGATGAGATTCGTTACTGGAACGACTCCTCCATGCTGGTTCGTAAAAACCATCATTGGTCTGTTTTTTCATGGGCCAGCGGTACCATACACCTCGACCGTATCCGCCAATTCAGAAACTTAAGTAGCAATCCTGAAGAAATCCTGCTCACCATTCAGCGTGAGAATTACTACGGAGTTATCAGCAACCGCAAAGGCATCATTATTCCACCCAACTTTACCGATATTATAAATGTGGGCTCGGATGAAAAGCCGCTCTACTTTACCGAAAAACGTGTGGAGGAGGCCGATATCTATGTGGTGATCTATTACAACCACCAGGGAGCACTCATTCGCAAACACGTGTACGAAGCCGATGAATATGAGCGCATTTTTTGCGATTCGAATTAACGTACCGTTCAAATCATGTTCACACTCAGGCCGTAGTTATTTTGTTATCTTTCGCCCTGTTAACCAATCAAAAACTTGCTGATGATCCGTCTGGTTTCCATTCTGCTTTTATCTTTAGTTGTATGTGCAAAAGCGCAGTCGCCAAAAAGCAGCCCTCCACCTGCACTGGTGGTAGGTATTGTGGTAGATCAAATGCGCTACGAATACCTTTATCGCTTTGAGAATAAATTTGGCGAAGGTGGTTTTAAACGCCTGACCAATCAGGGTTTCAATTTAAAAAATGCCCATTATAACTACGTGCCCACTTACACAGGGCCCGGCCACGCATCTATTTATACTGGCACAACGCCAGCGATACATGGCGTGATCGGTAACGATTGGTACGATAAAGATTTGAAAAAAACTGTAAACTGTGTAGAAGACGAGCGCCAAAAGCCGGTTGGCAATGACCAGGGAAACGGAGACGTATCGCCTTGGCGCATGTTAACTACAACGGTTACCGATGAACTGGAATTGGCTACCCAACGCAGGGCCAAAGTAATTGGCCTTTCGATTAAAGACCGAGGTGCCGTTTTACCCGCAGGCCATACGCCCGATGGCGCCTATTGGTACGATAGCAAGACCGGCAAATTTATTTCAAGCACATATTATAAACCCGGCTTGCCCATGTGGTTAGAGCAGTTCAACGCACGCAATCTGGCAGATGGTTATTTGAATCAAACCTGGAACACCTTACTTCCTATAGAACAGTACAAAGAAAGCGGACCGGATGACTCGCCTTATGAAGTGAAGCTGAAGGGCAAAGAGAAATCTACTTTTCCTTACGACCTGAAAGAATTACGTAAAACCAACGGCAACTTCGAACTGCTTTCAACAACGCCTTTTAGCAACGATTTACTAACAGAAGCAGCCAAAGCTGCGCTGGACGGTGAAGCGATGGGTAAAGACGAGTGGACAGATTTTTTAAGTGTGTCGTACTCAGCTCCTGATATTCTGGGACATGCCGTGGGCCCCTTCGCAGTAGAATTGGAGGACATGTACCTGCGCCTCGACAAAAACATTGAAGACTTGCTGAAGCGGTTAGACCAGGTAGCTCCTGGTAATTACATTGTTTTCTTAACGGCCGATCATGCGGTGGCTGAAGTTCCACAATTCATGGTAGACCAAAAAATTCCGGCCGGCAACTTACGTCAGGCTTATCTGCAGTCGGGTTTGATGGATTTGCTAAAGACCTACTACCCCGACAAGCAGCTCGTAGACAAACTATCGAACGACCAATTGTTTTTTAACACTGAAGTTTTCGGAACAGACCCGCGTACATCAGGTGTAGATTACCTGGTGGCTTCAGAGTTGGTAAAAAATTACTTGCTGAAACAGGAGGGCATTGCCGATGTCTATACACGCCAAACTATTTTGGCTGCCGACTTCAATGAGGGCGGCATCAAAGGCATGGTGAAACGCGGCTATCACCCCAAGCGCTCTGGCGACCTCGCTGTGATTTTAGAACCAAGCTGGGGCGGCTGGTCTGCCGTGCAAGGTACTTCGCACGGATCTGCCTATACGTATGATACGCACGTGCCTGTGTTATTTTACGGCAAAGGAATTCCAACAGGCCACAGCGTAAAGCGGTACGACATTACCGACATAGCACCAACGCTTTCGGTACTGTTGACGATAAAATTCCCAAATGGCTGTACGGGCAATCCCGTTCAGGAAATTTTTGAAAAGTAAGTGGCTATCAACCTATCAAACCCAGCACACTCAACACCACCAGCACAATCACCACGGGGCTTACGTAGCGGATCATAAACACCCAAACTTTATAAGGCGCCAGACCGAGCAAAGAGCCGCTCTTGAACGCTGGAAAGCCGTGGTGAATTTCGTCTACCAATTTCTGCGTTTTCATTACCCAACCGGTATAGAGGCAAGTGGCCAGTACCACCACCATCATAAACAAAGTGCCAAAAAGGTAATCCATGATGTCGGAGAACCCTCGCTTGTGGGTTCCCAACAGGTTGATTTCAAGAGAAGAGAAAAATTCTGAACTGCCGGCAGACAGTGCTGAGGGAATTCCAAACAACAAAGCCACGAAGGCCACCACCCAAACTGCTTTTTTGCGAGTCCATTTTTTGTTATCGATGAAGTAAGCAGAGGGAGCTTCCAGCATGGATATGGTAGAAGTGATGGCTGCCAGGAAGAGCAACAGAAAAAACAACGCACCCGCTATATTGCCAAGTGGCATCTCCTGAAAAATATTAGCCAACACGCTGAACACCAATGTAGGGCCTTCAGAAGGCGACATATTAAACGCAAACACAGCCGGAAAAACCATGAAGCCAGCCAACAATGCTACCGTGGTATCCATGGCACCTACCCACAAACTAGAGGTAACAATGTTCTGGCCTTTGGGAAGATACGACCCGTAGGTGATCATCATGCCCCAGCCAACACCTAGCGAAAAGAACGCTTGTGTAAGCGCTTTTAGAATAACCGTGCCATTAATTTTAGAAAAATCGGGAATGAGATAATATTCAATGCCTTTGCCGGCACCGGGCAGGGTTACGCTTCTAAAAATTACTACGATCAACAGCACAAATAGCATCGGCATCAAAATCTTAGAAGCCTTCTCGATACCGCCAGACACGCCACCAATCACAATCAAAACAGTAACCAAAATAACAAAGGCACCCAATGGCACCACATACTCTGCGGTGGCGATAAATTCAGAGAACGTTACCTCCAGTGAAAACAACGAGGTGAAGATGTATCCCACCGTCCAACCAGCAATAATGCTGTAGTAGCTCAACACCACGAAGGTTACCACCAGCGGCAGCACACCTGCAAAGAAGGTCCAGAAAGAATTAGCACCCGTTGCCCGGAAAGCACCTACCGGGTTTTTGCCGGTCAATCGGCCCAAGGCAATTTCGTTGATGAGCATCGGGGCGCCCACTAAAACCACGCATAGAATATAGACAATCACAAAAGCGGCTCCACCATTTTCGCCTGTGAGGTACGGAAAACGCCAAATGTTGCCCAGCCCCACGGCAGACCCTGCTGCGGCCATAATGAAACCAAATTTGGAGGCCCATTGGCCGCGATCGGTGTTAGAAGTCATACGAATGTTTTTTTGCGTGCGGAAGATTAGAAATTATATCGGAAAGTGAAAGGTAAGCACGCCCCTCATCGTATGGTAATTATGCCAAAGGCGGGTGCTTTAACTGACCGGCCAGCAAAGCGAGCCCTTCGCGGAACGTATGCGGACGATATCCCAGTTCGCGCTTCGCCTTGTCAATGACAAAACCAGTCTTCAAAGGTCTTCTAGCCGGTTGTTTAAAATGGTTCGAGTCAGTGGCCTGTATCAATGTTTTATCCAATCCAAAAAAATCTGCGGTGGCCATCGCAATATCGAATGGAGTCATCATCTCTTCGCCTGAAATGTGATAGATGCCCTGCGCCTTTTTTTTAGCCGCCAGGTAGCAACCCATAGCCAGATCTTCCGCCAGTGTGGGTGTGCGCCATTGGTCGTTTACTACCTGAATCTTCTTTCCGTCCTCTAAACTCTTCTTTACCCACAACACAATGTTCGACCGGCTCATGTCTGCCGTAACGCCATATACCAACACGGTGCGTAAAATAGCCCATGTGGTTGCACTTGCCATCACTACCTTCTCTCCCGCCCACTTGCTTTCGCCATAATAGTTAACAGGCTTAGGTTGTTCATTCTCTGTTAGCGGGCCATGGCTGCCATCAAAAATAAAATCGGTAGACACATGCACGAAGTGCGCTTCTATTTCAGCAGCCGTTTTCACCAGGTTTTCAACCGCTGTCACGTTTTGCAACCAGCACTCTTCCCGTTGCGTTTCGCAATGGTCTACCTGCGTCATGGCGGCTGTATGTATAATCACCTCGGGCTTTGACGTGCGCAATACGCTTTCTACTTCTTCGCGATTAGCAACATCCATCTTCATGAACGTTCCGCGCGTTTGAGTAAACGCCAGTGGGCGCCTTGCTGTGGCGATGGGGAACACGGTTGCATCGCCTTGCAGCAGTTCAACCAGCTTTTGCCCTAACAGCCCGTTGGCACCCGTAACCAGCATGCGCATCATTCTGTTGGATACTTGTATCCGAATTCCTTTTCGATCTGTGCTTTGGTCATTTCTTTCACCGTTACAACCATGCGCAGATCTTCAGACGGGCGGTCGGCCCCATCGCGTGGAAGCGCTGCAATCTTATCAATCACATCCAAGCCGAAAATAACTTTCCCAAATACAGTGTAGTCTCCATCTAAATGCGGAGCACCGCCCGCTTCCTGGTAACGCGCACGGGCTTCGGGTGTAAACGAAAACGCTTTGTAATCAGGCATTACTTTTTTAATTAACGTATCGGATTGAACGAAAAATGAGTTCAGCCAATCCGTATTTCCTTCGCGTTGTTTGTCGAGTACCTGTTGGCGCACCGCAGCGTACTCAGGCATCGACAGGCAAGTTCTCAATGCATTGTTCTTGCGATTATACACAATGCTCTGTTCAAGTTGTGTCAACTCTGCTTCCTGGTATTTGCGTCCTTGCACCACATAAAACTGGCTACCGCTCGATGCTTTGGTAGGGTTTTGCTGATCGCCCAAACGAGCCGCACTCAAAGCGCCCCGCTCGTGAAAAAATTTTGGATTGAACTCGGCATCTACCGTGTAGCCAGGGCCGCCCGTGCCCAGGTGCTCGCCCGGTTGCGCATTTTTCGAAAGCGGATCGCCACCCTGAATCATGAAATCAGGAATAACACGGTGAAAGAGCAAGGAATCGAAAAATTTTTCCTTAGCGAGTTTGATGAAGTTCTCTTTGTGCTTGGGGGTTTCATCGAACAACACGGCCACCATGTTGCCATAACTGGTTTGAATGGTCACCACATAGTCGCGATCATTATTTTTTTGTGCGCATCCTGTAAACAGAACCACAACCAAAACCGTGGTAAATGAAAATAATCTGAGTCTCATAGCATTCATCAGGGATTAAGAATTTTTGATATCTGAAGAGATAAATCCATAAAAATCATCTTGGCACTTCCGTTGCGTTCCAGAAAGTAGCCGGCTTCTCCAATTAACCTGCTCGATTTGTCAATTTTATCTACCGACATTACTTTGCTGAAGTCTTGAATGAATTTCAGTTCGTTACCTCTGGTTCGGTTAATGGCTGTGGCCCCGGCCAGGTGAAGCAACGTTTCGCGCAACATATTCAGGCTGTACGACAAGAAATTCCGTTGCATCAGGCGGTCGGCTTCGTGAAACTCATCTGCCAACGATAACAACTTTACATATTCCCGCTTGAAGCACGACCTCATCCAGTCGGCAAAACGATCCTGGTTGTTGTCTTCTTCAACTTCCAGCAGCTTGAGTGCCATGTTCAGGTTGCCATTGGCCAGTTGCACAGCCTTTGTCCGCTTGGACTCATCTGCTTCGGTGTGTTGTGCAAGGTGATTTTCAATCTCTTCATCAGTAAGCAAAGGCACTTGCACAATTTGTGTACGCGATAAAATGGTGGGCAGCAATCGATCGGCTGCGTTGGTAACCAAAAAGAAGAAAGTGTTGGCTGGTGGTTCTTCCAAAATTTTCAAAATGCCGTTCGATGCCGAAGGATGCATCAACTCTGGCTGCCAGATAATCATTACCTTAAATGAGCTCTCGAAAGGCTTCAGCGAAAGGCTTCGTACAATTTCGCGGCTCTCCTCGCGCGATATGGCTGCTTGCTTGTCTTCGCCACCGTAAAAGGTTACCCAATCATTCAGCAAACCAAAAGGTTGCTCTAACAAAAAAGCGCGCCACGTTTTGAGTATTTCGGCTTTGAAACGCTCTTCGTCCTTATCGTTTTTTACGTTGCCCAGCGGAAACACAAAGTGCGTGTCGGGGTGAATTCCCTTCAGGCTCTTGCTGCAGGCCGGGCACACACCACAGGCATCGTCTGTGCGTTGTTGGCAATGCAGGTAAGTGGTGAATGCCAAGGCGAGGGGTAAGTTTAGCGCACCTTCTTTACCCGCAAATAGTTGTGCATGGGCAACCTTGCCCTCTTTTACCGAGCGGATCAGTTTTTCTTTTACCTGTGTGGAACCGGGTACGTCTGCAAACTTCATATCATCTTTTTTCGCGTAACCGGTAGGATGCAGTGAGGTCAAAAATATGTTGAAGTATTTCTCGGTCAGTTTCCGTGAGTGGCAAATTTCTTCGGCCTAACACCCGCGCTGCCGTGTCCAGGGCTTTGTTAATCTGGTAAGTGGTAAGACCACCCGAACCACCCCAAGAAAAAGAGGGAATAAAATTGCGTGGATATCCGGCACCGAAAACATTGGCACTTACACCCACCACGGTACCGGTATTGAACATGGTGTTGATGCCGCTCTTGCTATGGTCGCCCATAATCAGCCCGCAAAACTGCACACCGGTGTCGATAAATTCTTCGGTAGCATAGCTCCACAACTTTACCTGATCATAATTGTTCTTCAGGTTCGATGTATTGGTATCTGCGCCCAGGTTACACCACTCGCCCAAAACAGAGTTGCCTAAAAAGCCATCGTGGCCTTTGTTGGAGTAACCGAAGATTACGGCATTGCTGATTTCACCACCTACCTTGCTGTAAGGCCCTACCGTTGTATCGCCCCGCATCTTTCCACCCATGTTAATAACTGACTCTTCGCCCAATGAAAATGGCCCGCGAATAACGGCACCTTCTTGCACCTGTGCATGGCGGCCCAGGTAGATCGGTCCATTCTCTGCATTCAAAATAGCAGCCTTGGTTACCACACCCTCTTCTACAAACACCTGGGCGGGATTGTAAACAACCGTATACTTATCACTTAGTGCCGCAGAGGTTCTTCCGTTCGTAAGAAGCGCAAAGTCCGCACGTATCTGTTCGCCATTCTGTTGGAATATTTTCCAAACATGGTCTATCAGTGTAACCGCATGAGGATACTCATTCGCATCGCTTGTGCGCAGCGGTGGCTCTGCAACATTGTTTCGTGCTGCCAATAATTGGCCCTCTTTGCGCAGGGCCTCGCCCGGCTTCAACGACTGAATCATCGCTACTATGTCCTTGTCAGGACAAAGCGCACCGTTAATCCAATAGTTATCGGCTTCTGTTTTGGTGGGAAATTTTTTTGACAGGTAAGCCGGGGTGGCAAATGATGCGTTTACGCCCAGCCATTTTTGCCACTTCTCTGCAATGGTAAGCGTGCCTACGCGCATGCCTGCCACGGGGCGCGTAAAAGTAAGAGGAAGCAGGTGTACCCTTATTACTGGGTCGTCAAAAAGGATAACGTTCATGTGATGGCAGCAAAGAACAAGGGCCAAAAATAACCCTCCGCAGCATGGTAATAAAATTTTATTTGTGGCGGATGAGGCAAAAAGAAAGGTCTCCCGATGGGAGACCTGTCAAAACAAAAAACGCTAAGATGAAATGAGTTTATGCCTTCTTCTGGTATTTCTTCTGGAATTTCTCCACGCGACCAGCTGTGTCAAGAAACATCTTCTTGCCGGTAAAGAAAGGGTGCGATGCAGAGCTAACTTCCACCTTCACCACAGGATATTCCTTACCATCCGTCCATTTGGCCATCTCTTTGCTTTTCAGCGTAGAGCGGGTCAAAAACTTCACATCGCTGCTGGTATCCCAAAAAATCACTTCGTTGTAGTCCGGATGAATGCCTTTTTTCATGTTCTTTTCTATTAAAGGACTGCAAAAGTAAGGAAGTTGGGGTGATTTACAAGTTTGACTCTTATTTTAAGTTTGTGAATCTTTTGGTAAGGTTGTATTTTGGAACCAAAATGGAACCATGCGCACCATTACACTCAAAAATTTCCCGGACGAACTTTACGAAATCGTAAAAAACCTCGCCAAAGACCATCAAAGGAGCCTTAACAGCGAGCTTATTTATCGCATCCAAGCCTCGGTTGGCTCCGAACGGGTAGACCCTGAAAAGCTAAGGTCG
>CAZRQK010000062.1:0-2467 GCA_964602295.1 uncultured Ohtaekwangia sp. | reverse complement strand
GTCGCAGGCACGCGAATTTCGAAAAAGGGCCCGCGGACAAATCAGCCCCCAAGAAATCAAAAATGCAATCAACCAGGGAAGAGAATGATTGTTGCCGATACCAATTTGATTGCATACCTCTTTTTCGAGACGCTTCACTCAGAAGAAGCAACGGCTGTACACCAAAAGGATGCAGAGTGGGCCGCACCTGTGCTATGGCGCAGTGAATTTGTAAACGTGGTTTCTCTTTATCTGCGCAAAAACATCATCACTTATAGAGACAGCCTCGATGCACTTGAGTTTGCTCAATCTGCCCTACGCGGTAAAGAATTTAATGTGTCTATGTATTCGGTGCTTCAGTTTGTAAACGAATCGAAATGCAGCGCTTATGATTGTGAGTTTGTGGCCCTTGCCCATGAACTAAATGTTCCACTCGTTACTTACGATGAAAAAATTTTGAGGGAATTTTCCAGCATAGCCGTCTCCGCATCCGACTTTCTTAAATCCTGACCACGATGAAACCCACTCTCTTCGCCATTGTTCTCTTGATCTTCGTGAACGCGCCTTCCATCCTGGCCCAAAGCACCAACGCCTCTTACAACGAAGATTATTACCATTGGCTCGATCGTTACGAAATCAAGGCGGGCCGCATTTTGCCCGAGGTGTTTACCTCTGTGAAGCCTTATAAGCGAGAAGCACTGGCAGCGTACATCGATTCACTGCACACCAAAGACCAGGTTTTTACTTCTCGTGCCGACCAATTCAACTACGACTACCTCCGCAACGACAACTGGGAATGGAGCCGCCCCACCACCAACGAAAGCACAAAACCTATTCTGAAGCACTTCTATAAAAAGAAATCGGATTTTATTTATGTAGACACGCCCGAATTAGATCTGCATGTAAGCCCCGTGCTCTATCTGGGTGGCGGACTCAACCGTGAGTCGATGGTGATCGATCCGTTTACCGACTCGCGCAATTTATTTATGAATACGCGTGGGGTAGAAGTGCGCGGTATGGTAGATAGAAAAATAGGCTTCTACACTTTTGTGACCGAAAACCAGGCCGTGTTGCCCATTTACGTGGAGAAAAAACAGCGTGAGATGGGAGCCGTGCCCCATGAAGGTTTCTGGAAAAGATTTAAAGACGATGGCGTTGATTTTTTTCAAGCCCGCGGTTACATAGATTTTAATGTGAGCAAACATGTCTACATGCAGTTTGGCCACGATAAAATGTTTATTGGCAACGGGCTACGTTCGCTCATATTTTCAGATTATGCGCCACCACAATTGTATTGGCGTACCAACGTAAAAGTGTGGAAGCTGAATTACATTTTCCAGATCAACCGCATGGTGGCCAACCCTACGGTAAATGCTGGCGGCACCACCGCAGGCAAATACCCCGAGAAGTATGTAGCCTTTCATCATGCCAGTTTCAATATCGGCCGCAAGTTGAACATTGGCTTCTTCGAGTCAGTGATTTACAGTCCGCTCGATCCTTCCAGCGGCCCTGCGCGCAATTCGCTTGAACTCAACTATTTCAACCCCATTATTTTCTACCGCGCCATAGAGCAACAATACGGCAGCAGCGACAATGCCATATTGGGTGCAGACTTTAAATGGAACGCATTGAAGGGCGTTTCTTTCTACGGACAGTTTGTGCTCGATGAGTTTGTGCTCAGCCACATCCGAGACCAGGATGGCTGGTGGGCCAACAAGTACGGATTTCAGGGAGGCATAAAATATATTGATGTGCTCAGCGTCCCTAACCTCGACTTGCAATTAGAAGGTAACATGGTGCGACCTTATACCTATTCACACAACACATCGTACGGAAATTACACCAATTACCGGCAACCCATAGCACACCCGCTGGGTGCCAACTTCACAGAGCTGATTGCCATTGTGCGCTACCAGCCCATGCCACGACTTCAATTAACAGCCAAATCCATTCGGTCTGAAAAAGGTACCGACTATTTACGCGGCACAGAAAACTATGGAGGAGATCTGCTGAAGAACAACAGCACGCGCATTCAGGAACTCAACAACACCATTGGTCAGGGCACATCCGTTACGGTAAACTTCCTCGACTTTACCGCCAGCTACATGTTGAAGCACAATCTTTTTATTGACTTAAAAGCCACCTATCGCAGTAGCACGCCCATTCCGCCCGATGGTTTGGCGCCCAATATTGTAGTAGATGAATCCAAAAGCACCATTACTTCGTTAGCTTTGCGCTGGAACATGGCCCCACGCAACTACGATTTCTAAAACACGCATCTTTTTCGAATGGACGTTTTCTTACGGGTACTCACTTTTTCCCGCAACCTGCCTTCACGGTTGGTGCAATTTTTTGTGTTTTCGGTAATGGGCATTGCCTTCAGCGCGCTGAGCCTGGTGGTGGTAATACCCATGCTCGATGTGCTATTCGACCAGGTAAGCCAAACAGAAGCCGCCCCGCTTCCGCCTTTCGAACTGAGTGCCTCTTA
>CAZRQK010000061.1:0-24761 GCA_964602295.1 uncultured Ohtaekwangia sp. | reverse complement strand
GAATAACATTACCAGCTCTGTCTACCATAACATGACCGCGCACTATAACGGGTATTTTTATGCGCGCGAAAAAACAAGGGAAGTAGAAGCTGTTATTCTAAAAAGCTTGGACGATGATCCCAATCAAATTCTCAGGCTGTTCCCCAAGTTAGATACCACGCTCGCCAAAAGTTATGCGAAGGACACCGAAGAAGTCATCAAGATGGCCTCGCTGTCCATTCAGCGTCATCCCAATAGTCGCTGGGTTTACGACAACTACATTCTGGTGGGCCTGGCCCGTTTATACGATTGCGATTTCCCCAATGCCATACAAACTTTCAAATACGTTAACACCAAAAGCCTGAACCCTGATTTGAGGCACCGGGCGTTGGTACATCTGGTTCGCACATTTACCGAACATGATGAGTTCGACAAGGCCGAAGAAGCATTTCGCTTTCTGGAGAAAGAAAAGATGAACCGCGAAAACCGCAAAGACCTGCTGATGGAAAAAGCTTACTTCTACCAGGTTCGGGGCGACTACGACAACATGGTTCGCAACCTTACGTATGCCGATTCGTTGCTTACGCGCCACGACAGGCGAGGAAGAATTTATTTCATCATAGGGCAGGTATACCAACAGTTGGGCTTTGGTGCCGAAGCATACAATTATTATCGCAAGTGCCTTGCCACCAACCCCGAATACGAAATTGACTTTTACGCGCGACTCAACCTGGCGCAAGTGGCTCGCCTCGATGATTCACGAGATGTAAAAACGATACGTAAACAATTTGACAAACTATTATCCGATGCCAAGAACATTGAGTTTCGCGATAAGATTTATTATGAGTTGGGCGAATTCGAGCGCAAGCAAAATCACCAGGAGCTGGCCATCACCAATTACCAATATGCCGCACATGCCGGCACCAACAAGCGTATACAAGGCATGGCCTATTTACGCATCGGGCAATTGTATTTTGATTCGTTGAAAAAATACAGCCTGGCAAAATCTTACTACGACAGTGCTATTGCTGCGCTCCCCAAAGAGTTCGATAATTACGAAGCTATTAAAAAGCGTCAGGCGGTGCTGGGTGATTTTGTAAAGTATTCTGAAACCATAGTATGGCAAGACAGTTTGCTTGCCATGGCTCTAATTGATTCCGCAACGCTTCGGCAACAGTTAGACAGCACGCTAACCGCCAAAGCAAAAAAGGAAGAACTTAACAAAAAGAAAAAGAAACGAGGAGGTGGTGGTTCGAATCAAAACAACAGCAATACGTTTTTTCAAACGGAGTCCACCTCTACCTCCGACTGGTATTTCGGCAACCCTTCGGCTGTGTCGTTAGGCCAATCAGAATTTGCCCGCATTTGGGGAAGCATAGAATTGGAAGACAACTGGAGGCGATCTAATAAATCCAATGCTGTTTCTGGTTCGGAGACCAATCCGGAGACCGCCACCACAGCAACCGAAGTAACAGTGGCTGACAACAGTGCTTCACCCGAAGACAAGCAGGCGGCCGAAATCGACAAGGTTTTTAAACAACTACCCCGCACAGACAAAGACCGCGAAAATGCCCTTGATTTGATTGAAGAAGCTTATTTCAACCTGGGAGATTTGTTTTATTTGCAACTGAACGAAAAGCCCAATGCCGCCCAGATTTACGAAGAACTACTACAACGGTTCCCTGGTACAGACCATGCACCTGAAGTATTATACAAATTGTATCTGATCGAAAAAGAAAAGGCCAACGGCAGGGCCTCCTATTTTGCCTCAATACTTACCGACAAATTTCCCAACTCTACCTTCACTAAAATATTACTAAACCCCGACTACCTGAAAGAGACTAGCGTTGCCACGGAAAAGCAGAAAGTAATTTATAAAGACGCTTATGAGGCCTATACTTCGGGTAACCTGCGCCTCGCACAGGAAAAAGCCATACAGGCACTGGCGTTAGGCGAAACATCTTTCACCCCGCAGCTTGAATTACTCACCATTCTGATAACGGGCAAAACGGAAGATGTAACCCGCTACCAGTTCGAACTAGGGGAGTATATAAAAAAATATCCAGACGGTGAATTAAAGCCTTATGCAGAACAATTGTTAAACACTTCGCGAAGTTTCGTTGAAAAAGCTGAAAAGGCACGTGGTATTCGCTTTGCCGATCAGGGTAACCTGCCCCACTTTTTTGTTATTGTTTACGACCGCGAGGGTAAGCTTACAGACCAGATAGCCAAAGAGTGCGAGTTGTTTAATGCCTCCTCCAAACTACGTTTGCAAACCAGCAACCTGGTGTTTAATGATACCAAATCGCTTACCATGGTTAGCGAGCTGAGCGATAAGGCTGCGGCTTTAGATTATTTCGATAAAATAACAGCGTGGCTGGGCCAGCAGCCTGCGTTAGCTACCTTTAAATTCGATACCTTTGTAATTACGAAAGAAAATTTCCAGATTTTCTACCGAACCAAAGCACTCGATGAGTACCTCACCTTCTTCGACAGAAACTATAAAAAACAGAATCAATAAATTCCTGCAACTGGAGAAACCCTGGTTCCGGAAAATCATTCGATACACCTGGATTCTTTTTTTGTGTTTCGTATTGGGGTTACCTCTCTATATCTATTCTGTAAGCATTAACCTGTTAGGTGCATTTGGCGAAATGCCCAGCCTGAAAGAAGTGGAGAACCCTGAAAACGATCTGTCGTCAGAATTAATTGCCGCAGATGGTTTTTCATTAGGACGGTACTATCGCCAGAGCGCAAGCCCTGTTCACTTCAACGAACTTTCACCCGATCTTGTCAATACCCTCATCATTTCCGAAGACCATCGCTTTTTCGACCACTCGGGTTTGGATTTTCCGGCTTACTTGCGCGTAATTTTCGGCCTCATCACACTCAGTCCGCAAGGAGGTGGCAGCACCATCACCCAACAGTTAGCCAAAAACCTATACACCATGAATCCAGACCGCAACCTGGATGGCTGGATGGCGAAGTTGGGAAGAATTCCAAGGCGTGTTATTCAAAAAACAAAAGAGTGGATCATCTCCATCACACTCGAGAAAAATTTCACCAAGGAAGAAATAATAGCCATGTACCTCAACACGGCAACTTTCAGCAGTAACTCCTTCGGAATTAAAGTTGCCAGCGAAACGTACTTCAATAAAACGCCAGATAGTCTTAATATCCAAGAGTCTGCAGTGCTGGTGGGCATGTTACAAGCCGCCACATTGTTCGATCCACAACGTAATCCTGAAACTTCTTTAAAAAAGCGCAACGAGGTGCTCTACAAGCTATATCGCCACGGCTACAAACTAAAAACAAAAGAAGACTACGATTCGCTGAAAGCCGTGCCTATTGAATTGAACTATAAAGTGCAGAATCATAACGTAGGCCTGGCTACCTATTTCAGAACCGTTATCGGAAACTGGTTGCTTGCCTATTGCAAAGCACGGGGTATCGATCTGTACAGCTCAGGACTGAAAATTTATACCACCATAGACAGTAAGCTGCAAAAGTATGCCGAAGAAGCCGTAGCGGAACACATGAAAGCCCTGCAAGCAGAGTTTAACGAGCAATGGAAGTTACGCAAAATGAACCCATGGGTGGGTGATGATCAAAGAGAAATTCCGGATTTTCTACGCAGACGTATCCGGCAAACCGACACCTACAAATTCCTGGTTGCCAAATACGGAGAGAGGAGTGACTCGGTAAACATCATGCTGAATATAAAAAAGCCAATGACCATTTTCACGTGGGATGGCGAAAAGGATACGTTGTTTAGTTCGATGGACTCGCTGAATTATTATAAGCGCTTTCTTCACACTGGCGTGATGGCAATGGATCCTACTACGGGCGACATCAAGGCATGGGTGGGTGGCATTAACCACAAATACTTCAAGTTCGATCACGTAAAGCAGCAAACACGCCAGCCGGGTTCAACCTTCAAAGCATTTGTGTATGGCCTTGTCATGGAGTCGGGCTTTTCGCCATGCCAGAAAATGAAAGATATCTCTCCTGTGTTTCGGGTTCCCGGTGGCACCTGGAGTCCGCCAAACTCCGATGGAAAGTTAGGGTCGGGCGAAGTCTACACGTTGCGCCAGGCTTTGGCGCGTTCGGTAAATACCATTACTGCACAACTCATGCAATCATTGGGCGCTGAGAACGTGGTGTCGTTTGCCAAAAATTTAGGTGTACAAAGTCCACTGGATGCCGTGCCTTCACTCTGCCTGGGCGTAAGCGATGTGTCTGTCTTTGAAATGGTGGGCGCTTACAGCACGTTTGTGAACAGTGGTATTTACACCGAGCCGTTTTTTATCACCCGCATTGAGGACAAAAATGGTAACGTAATAGAAAGCTTTGTTCCGAAGATCAGGCAGGGGACAGATGAGCAGACCGCCTATAAAATGATTTACATGTTGATGGGTGGTGTGGAAGAGTCTGGCGGTACCTCACAGGGGTTACCTCGTGAACTAAAAATTGACAACGAGATTGCAGGAAAAACCGGAACTACCAACGATGCATCAGACGGTTGGTACATGGGCCTTACGCACGACTTGGTAACAGGTGTATGGGTAGGTGGCGATGAGCGCGCCATTCACTTTCCCTCTTGGGCCATGGGTGCTGGCACACGTTCTGCGCGCCCGATTTGGTCAAAATTTATGACCAAGGTGTATGCCGACTCCACAACCGGTATCCGGAAAGGTCAATTCAAGCGTCCGCTTTCAGGACTTGACATTACATTAGATTGCGCCAAATATCAGGACGCAGATTCGCTGCAGATTGAGGTAGAGCCTTGGGATATTAATAACTTCTGACATGGATACCCTGAAGGAGCAGGTGTCATCCCTTCCTGATTCGCCAGGCATTTACAAATTTTATAATGACGAGGGCACGTTGATCTACGTGGGCAAAGCCAAAAGCCTGCGAAAGCGCGTATCCAGCTATTTTAATAAACAATCGCAATACAACCGAAAAACAGAAAAACTGGTCTCGGAAATTGCATCGTTGCAATACACCCTTACCCATTCTGAATTTGATGCCCTGTTGCTCGAGAATAATTTCATCAAGCAGAACCAACCCAAGTACAACATCTTACTGAAAGACGATAAGACATTTCCTTATCTCTGTATTCTGAACGAACCGTTTCCACGTATCATTTCCACACGCAAATACATTCCCAAGCAAGGCGAATATTTTGGCCCTTACTCCAGCGTTGTATCCATGAAAAGTGTTTTAGAGTTGGTGCGACAACTCTACTCCATCAGAACCTGCAACTTACTGCTTAACGAAGAAAATATCTCCAAACAAAAGTTTAAGGTCTGTTTGGAATACCACATTGGTAACTGCAAAGGGCCATGCGAAGGCTTGCAAAAGGAGGATGACTATCTGGAAGAAATTCAACAAGCCAGAAGCATTTTGAAGGGTAACCTTAGCGTTGTCGAAAACCACCTTCAAGAGGCCATGAAACTGGCTGCTGAAAAACTGGAATTTGAAAAGGCCGCGAAGTTCAAACATAAATTGGAGTTGTTGGAGAAATTCCAGACCAAGTCTTTGGTGGTAAACAGAAAGCTTACCGATATAGATGTAATTACAATAGCCAGCACCGAAGACGAGGCACTCATCAACTTCTTAATGGTAAAAGAAGGAGCCGTTGTTCTTTCTTCCAACATGGAAGTAAAGAAAAAACTGGATGAGTCTGACGAGGAAATTCTCTCTATGGCCGCGCAGGAGCTGAGGGCAGCCAGCCGAAGCGAAAACAAGATCATTTACACCAACGTACCCATACTGGTTCCGGAGGAGTCAATTGAAAATGTAATTCCCCAGATTGGCGACAAGAGAAAACTGGTTTCCTTATCACTCAAAAATGCGCTTTTCTTAAAAGCCAAAAGAGAGGAAGAGAAAGCAGAGAAAAAATCGAAGAAGAATGAAGTGCTGTCCATCCTTCAAAAAGATTTACGACTTCAGCAGCTACCCGAAGTAATCGAATGCTTCGACAATTCCAATTTTCAAGGCACCAGCCCGGTGGCAAGTATGGTACGCTTCGTTAATGGCAAACCCGATAAGCAGGGTTATCGGCATTTTAACATAAAAACGGTAGTAGGCCCTGACGACTTTGCTTCCATGAAAGAAATTGTGGGAAGAAGGTACAAGCGCTTGCTGGAGGAAAATCTTCCGCTCCCTAACCTCATCATTGTAGACGGAGGCAAAGGGCAACTGAGTAGCGCGTGCGAGGCCTTGCAGGAACTACATCTCTACGGACGCATACCCATTGTTGGTATTGCCAAGAAGCTTGAAGAAATCTACTATCCTGAAGACCCTTTGCCTCTCCACATAAGCAAAAAATCGCCAGGCTTGATGTTGATGCAAAAAATAAGGGATGAGGCCCATCGCTTTGCCATTACTTTCCACAGGTTAAAGAGAAGCAAAGCCACCATCAAATCAGATCTGGATGAAATTAAAGGGATAGGAAAAAAGACTGCCGATTTACTTCTCAAGCAATTCAAATCTTGGAAGAAAATAAAAGAAGCCCCGCTGGAGGAGTTGGAGGCTTTGGTAGGAAAATCACGCGCGGAGAAAATAAAAGCATCAGCATAAAAAAAGGGGCACATGGCCCCTTCTTTACAAATTCACTGAAGATCAATATTCCCAGAGATTGTGCTCGCGCTCCATCATTTTGATTTCCTCCCACTCGCGCGCCCAAACACTCACCTTGTACGACTCGCCATTTCCTGAATACACGCTGTAAATATCTTCGTTGTCAGGATTCTCCACTTTGAAGATCACGCCATGGAACAGTCTTAGCAAGAATGCATCTTCAAAGCTCTTGTTCTCAGCCGTGTTGTAACGGTTAAACCAGATTGCTTCATCAGGGTGGTTGCGGAACAACTTGATGAGATCCTTATACTTGAAAGTGCCCACCTCAAAATCGAAACCTCTGGGGTTCCCTTTGTCGCCAGGCCATATCAAGGAAATAGACTGTATGTCGTAATACAAACGGCTTCTTCTCTTGTCGAAGATTACATCCTCCATCACACGCAGTGTAGCTAACTGCGCAGGTTGGGCCAAAATAGGTTGGCCAATAGAGTTGTCTCTGCCCCAATCGTCAGGTGATGAGTCAGGGTTTTTGCCTCTGTTATCACGCTTTGCACGATAGGTTCCACCGTTATACTCTACCGCATCATTTTCATAGTAGTCGTTATCCGGATACCAAACATCAGGAGCAACACCAACATCTGCTGTTACATCCTTTAAGAAATCTTCTTTGGCTTTCTTAGTCGTTAGCGAATCGTTCAGATAGATGTCGGCCAACTCTCCAGACTTGATGCCTTCCAAAATAAGTTTTGTGATTTGACGATTCATAGCAAAGAAGCCTTTGTTCTGCTTCTCATCTAAACGTATGTCGCGCCACACTCTTACCTTATACAATTGCTCGTACCTGGGTATCGGGTTAAGCGAATTGGGGTTGTATTGTGGAATGTCTTCCTGGGCGAATACACCCACTGAACATACCATCAAAGCTCCTATGCTAAGTACTGCCTTCATCCTCAAATCATTAATTGGTAATCGGTATACTGATATACTTCTGCTGGTTCGAGAGCGATACCGTTTCGTTCTCACCTTTAAAAGTACGTCTGGTCACGTTTTCTATTTCTATAAATAAGTAGTCGCCAGGTTTGGCTGTCTGCGCAATGGAAGCCAGGTTAACGGTTTCGCCTTGCATGGGCACAGGAGCACTCAAAGAGCTTCCTTTGCGGATGAAGACATTTCCTTTGCGAATGCGGAACTCTGCATCTTTAGGTACCGAGTTTGCGAAGTCCTCATCAGCTACGGCACGCACGCGAAGATTCGAAATTACGTTTTTGCTGACACCATCTTTGGCATTCAATTCTTTGCTTCCAGCCTGCACAATGATATTAGGAGCAGGAGGCGTGCGCACATCGAACGAAACTACATCCAGCTGCGAACCTGAATTGGACACAGCTAATTTCACCTTCGCCTTGCTTTTCGGAATAACTGTTATCTGACCCAATTTTGAACCCTTAACAATTTCAGCTTCCGCTGAAGAGTAACCTGGTACGAAGTTGGTGCCCAAGCCGGGTACCTCCACATTCAACTCGTTACCGCAGTTCATATAAAGCTTCGAAAGTGCACCGGATGTAATCTTTACAGTGGGTGCGATTACCTTATAGGAAATTTCTTCTTCAAAGGTCTGGCCTTTCACATCAATTTTGGCTTTGAACTTGCGCTCTGCAATACCTGTCTTAGGATCGTAGCCTCCCGATGGAGCCACAAATTCCACTCGTCCATACTTTAGACCCTGGGCGTTGGTGGCTACGGGCAATGCCTGGCCATCGCGGAACATCACCGGATTCAGGGCAGGGTTAGATGCACCGATGTACATTTCGGCAATGTATTTCGAACCGGCCACTACCACGTTTTGCTCGGGCTTGATCATGGGGAATACACGGTCGAATTTCAACTGGCTCGCATCGGCAATAGATGCCAGGTGCGACAGGGCCCTCGACTCATATTCATAAATCTGTGATTCCATCTCACTCACCGAGGCGTAAGCAGCAATGGGAGGTGTGTTTTCGAAAGTAAACTCCAGGAAGCTTTTGCGGATATGGTCTTCGTCATTGGCAAACTCAGGTATATCCTTGGGCGGGCGGGCGAGCGTAGTGAACTTCTCTCCCATTGAAAGTGCTTCAAGGGTCTTTACGTACTCGTTCAAACCGGTTTCATACTCTTTACCCTTCACATTGCGAGGGTCGATCATCATGGTAGCTACTTTAGAGCCGTGGTCATTGATGAACTTCTCGTCAATAGAAGTAGAACCTACGATTTTGAACATTTCTGCTTTCAAGGCAGCCGTCATAGTAGTCACCTTTTTCGTGGCTTCACGAATTTTCTGCGCGTTTTCGTAAGCCAGCTTTACAGAATCTTTGCTACTGGTACCGGCTGCTTCACCAATTTTACCTAGCGCTTCTGCGTTTTTAGTGTCCGTTTCGCGAGCCAGTGTTTCCAGTGCGCCATTAATAATGGCAAACTTTTCGAGAACGGCATTACTTACCTGGAGGGCCAACAAGGCCGTGAGCACCAGGTACATCATACCGATCATCTTTTGCCTGGGTGTTTCCTTACCACCTGCCATGTTTTCTTAACTTTTAACGTTTAAAACTTCAAAATACTAGTTACCCGACCCCTTCATGGCAGTGAGCATGCTGCCATACACTTTGTTTAATGAAGTGATGTTGTCGGTCAATTTTCCAAGTTCGGAGGTAAACTTCGTAGTGTTATCTCCCACCTTAGTAAGTCCCTGCATAGCGCCTGTCAGGCTTTCATAGAACTTATTCATGTTCTTCACGTGCGTATCAGCGTCTTTCAATTCCATCTCGTACACAGCATTGAGCGACTGCAGGTTTTTAGTTACAGCCTGCATTTGCTTATGGTACTCGCCCGTATCTTTCGATGCATCTGCCATAGATTTAACGGCCGTCATGGCACTTCCGTATGCTTTGTTCATCTCTACCAGAGAAGAAGCAGCGGTTTGCACATTTTTGGCGTATTCGTTGGTGGCTACAGCCGCATTAGAAAGGCTGTTCATCTGCTGCGCAGATGTGGCCAGGTTATTCAAACCCTTGCCCAAGTTGTCTAGCAGGTTCTGATCAACTTTGGCCGTTTTCAACATTTCATCGATTTTCAAAATTGGCGACTCTCCACCGGCAGGGCGGTTGCTGATGCGGGTAGGCTGTGAGGGACCTTCGAAATCTTCTGCTAATTCGGGGTATACTTTTTCCCAATCTGGTTCTTTGTGAGGTGGTTCGAAGGCACTTAAAAAGAAGATACCTGCCTCCACGGAAAGACCTATCATCAACATCTCATCAGCACCATTCAAGTGAAGGATTTTAAACAAAGCACCTACGATAACTACTGCCGCACCAATACCATACACCTTCGGCATAATGGTTTTGTACAGTAGCTCCATGAATCCGCCTTTTTTCTTGCTCATTGTGGTAGAGATTTAGTTTTTGCCAATTAGTTTTTATAAAGATAAAGAGAGTTTTCAATTATTAAAATTCAGCGCCTGAGGAGCGACCGAGGTGTGTCATGGCACAACGGAAGCCGATATAGGCACGGCTGGAATCTTTGTATTCGTACGTGCGTGTACCTGTTTCCAGGTAGTAGGCCACATCTTTCCATGAGCCGCCACGCACTACTTTTTTGGGTGCAACGCGTGCATTGTACTTCGTGCTCTCAGGGTTGGTACGATCGTCTATGAATTGAGGGTTCAAGTCCCAAACGGTAGGCACAGAGGCGGGGTTAAAATCATCCAGGCACCACTCTGAAACGTTTCCTGACGTATCGAACAAACCGTAATCGTTAGGGAAGTAAGACATGACTGGTGATGTGTAGGCAAACCCGTCATCGTAGAAGTTACCACGGCCGGGTTTGAAGTTGGCCAACATACAACCCTTCGAGTTGCGTATGTAAGGGTTACCCCAAGGGTATTTGGCCATATCGCGGCCACCGCGCGCGGCATATTCCCACTCTGCTTCAGAAGGCAGGCGGAATTCAGGCATGGGGAACTCGCCCACCGTCTTACGGTATTCGTTCAGGTAGGCAGTTCTCCACTTGCCAAAGAACACGGCTGCATCCCAATTGATACCCACTACGGGGTAATCATCGTAGCCGGGGTGCCAGTAATAATAGTCTTGAACAGGATCGCCCATGTGGTGGGCAAAGTCTCTTACCCATGTGGTGGTATCAGGGTAGTATTTCTGACGAAACTCTTCTGAGCTAACGGTGGGGAATCCTTCCAGCGTGCCATTTTCTACTAAGAAGAAATTGGTGAACTGTCTGTACTCGTTGTTGGTGATTTCGGTGTCGTCCATAAAGAACGGCCCGATGGTTACCTGCTTGTTGAAGTTGATCTGAGTGGAGGCAGGGTCTTCATCGGCCTGGCCCATGTGGAATGTACCAGCGGGTACCGGCACCATACCGTAAGGAATGGTCATTACCCAGCCTTCACGGTCGGGGGCGCCAATCAATTCGCCCTGATCGCCTCCCTTTTGGCCTCCAATGCCAAGCAGGCCACAGCTGCCTGCAACCGCTGCCAGTGCAAGCAGGGCTACATAACTCATTCCTTTGGAAGAAACCTTATTGATCATACAACAGATATTAAAAATGCAATTGATACAGACTCGAAAGTTATTTTTAAACCCTTTATTTTAAAAGAAGTATCCTACCAAATTCATTAAAATCCTTAAAAAAGACAAATATTTTCGATCAATGCCGGTAGCGAGGGGTACGCACTACCTTTTTTCCGGTACCCGGATTAACCGGTAACTCGTACGAAAGCATGAACTCATGCGAGGTAGGTTGCTTGGCTTGCTGGTCTTTCACCACATAGTCCAGCGCATAACCCAATTTTAACGATTTGTCTTTCATAAAGCTGTAGCCCAGTAACAATATGGCTGCCTCTGACTGACGAAACGATAAACCGCCCCACATAGTATCTTTCAGATACGCCAATCCGCCCAGATCGAAAGTTGTTTTGTTAAAATCGGACTTAATGAGTGTAGAGAACTGAAAACGAAGGTCGAAGCTTACTTCGTAAAAATAGCCTCCTGTAACATAAACGTGGTTTTGCAGCGCATTACGGGCAGTGGTACCAAAATCGAATTCGCTTTTGGTTAAGTGGCTGGCCCCTATGCCGGCATAATATTTCTCTTTTCTGAAAAAGGCACCCACGGCAAAGTCGGGGCGTATTTGTGATTCTTTGCCTGCTTTATCTACCAACAGAGGATCGTTGGGGTCAGTAAATCGGTAGATATCGTAGTTGATGGTTTGCGAGTAAGCTCCCACACGCACACCCAAACTTAGTTTGCTTTCCTTTATGCCCAGGTGGTACGCGTAGGAAAGTTGTGTTTCGAGGCTATTGATGGGGCCTTGCTTATCGTTGGCAATGTAGGCGCCAAAACCGCTGTTGATCTTAAATATGGGGGCTGAAAAACTTACAATCTGTGTGGTGGGCGCCCCGCCATCGCCAAATGTAGGCGAGTAACCCAACCATTGGGTGCGGTGCAGCGCGGTAAGCTTGGTAACACCTTCCACACCGGCATAGCCCGGATTGTAATACAATGTGTTGAACATGTACTGCGTAAACTGCGGATCTTGTTGCGCCTTCGCAAAGCCTGCAACTGCCAACAAAGTAACAATGAGAAAGCTCTTCTTCACGCGTGGGTTAAAAAATGAGTCTTAAATATACGCGAAAAAATATTTATGCCCCGAAAGCTATGTAATTAAAGTGTAATAAAACAGAGGCTATTATAAAATACTAATTATGAAACAGTTATTTAATTCCGTTGGCCTTCTTTACATACAATTCAATAGCACCCGTCATGGAGGGTGCGTTGGGCAATGGCGCCTCGATATCGAGCACCAGGCCGGCATCGCGCACCGCTTTGGCTGTTGTTGCACCAAACGCTGCTATGCGTGTATTATTTTGTTTGAAGTCGGGGAAGTTGACGAAAAGAGAGTTGATTCCTGAAGGGCTGAAGAAGGCCAGAATATCGTAATACACATTTTTTAAGTCGCTAAGGTTGGCGGCCACGGTATGGTAAATAATGGCCTCAGTGTATTGATAACCGTTGTCTTTCAGGAAATCGGGGATGTCGTTTTTGCGAATGTCGGAGCAGGGGAAAAGAAACTTTTCGTTCTTATGTTTTTTGATGATTTCCAGCAGGTCTTTGGTATCCTTCAGCCCGGCAAAGATTTTCCGTTTGCGTATGACAATGTACTTCTGCAGGTAGTTGGAGGTTTGGTCTGAGATGCAGAAATACTTCATATCAGGCGGCATTTCGATTTTCATTTCCAGGCAGATGTGGAAGAAATGATCCACTGCATTGCGGCTGGTAAAGATGATGGCCGTGTGATTGAGAATGTCTACTTTCTGTTTCCTGAATTCCTTAGCCGGTACCGGCTCTACCTGAATGAAAGGGCGAAAATCAATTTTAAGATTGAACTTTTCGGCTAACTTGAGATAAGGCGAGTTGGGGTCTGTGGGGGCTTCCTGTGTGACGAGAATACTTTTTACTTTCAGCATTCGGTCATTGGCAGTTCCTGTCATATCAACACTGATCGGTTCGCTAGAAAAACAAAACTTCGTAGTAGATCACTAACGGAAAAATTTCCGTTGCGCAAAGGTAGGAAAATAAATGGAACGCGGTGAAAGATGATTTGTTCATTAATTTGAAAAACGCCAGCAGGAACCATCCAGTCAGTATCCAACCTAAAATTGTAATCAGCCTGTCAAAAAAAATGAATTCGCGTACATCGCCAACGAAATAAATCAATAAACAGCACGAAAAAATCACACTCACAAAAACAAGCAGTCGAAAAAAATTAAATACCTGTATCACATACGCCTCGCGAAACTTATATGCCCCCGCTGCAATCAAGGCAACAATAATTTTAATAAATAATGCTGCTATTAACCCCAGCGAAAACAATAACCACAGTACTATTGACTTTGCTACCGAAGTAAAACTGAAATAGTTGGCTATTACCCATTGACCCCGGGTGTGGTGAAACACAACCATCAGCAAAAATGATAGCCACAGTGCAATGAAAACATATATAACCAGGTTAATGCTGGAAGTTACCCGGCCGGCCACCACATTTTCATCTCGCTCCTGAATGGAAAACAATTTGATAAAGTTAAAATAATCAAGTGTAAGCCGCGGGTTTGATTGGAAGAGTAAAACGAAATAAAGCCCGAGCGTGATGGACACTACAATCGCAAAATCCAAAAATGCATTACGCGGGCGCGCAACCAGCTCTTCCTCCACAGGTGCGGATACATAGGCAATCAATTTTGTTTCCAGAAAGGGCGCAGCTTTGCCTGCACGAATATTCATTGGCAATTTAGAGCCGTATAGCCTGTACAGACTATCAACCGAAAGCGTTGCTTCCTTGCTGAACTGGCCCAATAATTTTCCAGCCAGCCAAATGGAAAAAGTGCTTATGCCGCGCACCTGCAGATAGTTGCCTCTTTGGGCAATGGCATCGATTGAAAAAAATATTGACTGATAGTCTTCGGCCATTGAAGCCGGCATCCAATCACCCTGGTAGATCATCCAGCTTTCGCGAAGGTCGGCTTTGGTTGCCATGTACCTTTGTGCCACCCCAGACATGGGCAACACACACATGAACAGGCCCCAAACCAAAATCGTACGCATGCCGCAAGTAGCAGAAACTCCACTGAACTTGCCAAGCATTGGTTGTGGTTTTTTTGAAAGCGCTTTAACCTAACTTTACAGTTTATTCACTAAGCCAAGTGGCGGGACTCTACCTTCATATTCCTTTTTGTAAACAGGCTTGCTACTACTGCGATTTTCATTTCTCCACTCAATTAAAGTACCGCGAAGAACTAACAGCAGCCATCTGTAAGGAGTTGGAACTTCAAAAGCATTACCTGGATAATGATCCGTTAGAGACCATCTACCTGGGTGGGGGCACTCCCTCGGTACTGGAAGAAAAAGAGTTGAATCAATTGTTCGAACGTATTCAGCAGCACTATTCGGTTCTTACTCAAGCAGAAATTACCGCAGAGGTAAACCCCGATGATCTGACCACAGAAAAATTAAGGCACCTTCAGCAGGTAGGAATAAACAGGTTGAGCATTGGCATCCAGTCATTTAAAGATGAGGTGTTAAAATATTTTAACCGGGCGCATAATGCAGAACAAAGTATAACTGCTTACCGCAATGCCCGCGATGCCGGGTTCAACAACATAAGTATCGACCTTATATATGGTGTGCCTGGCTACCACTTGAGCGATTGGGCGCGGGAGTTAGAGCAAGCCCTGGCGCTGCAGCCAGAACACATTTCTGCTTATTCGCTTACCATCGAAGAAAAGACGGTGTTTGGAAAATGGCAAGCCCAAAAAAAAATACAGGCCCCTGAAGAAAAGCTGGTAGCAGATGAACTGGAATTGCTGATGGACACGTTAACCCACGCGGGCTACGAACATTACGAGGTATCGAACTTTGCCCGGCCCGGTTATTATTCGCGGCACAATACCAGCTACTGGCAACAGAAGAAATACCTGGGTGTAGGGCCCAGCGCCCATTCTTACAATGGCCATTCGCGCCAGTTCAACGTTGCCAACAACAGTCGTTATACAGCCGCGCTGGCACAAAACGTAGTGCCTTATGAAATAGAAAACCTTAGCAAGGCCGACAGGGTGAACGAATACCTGCTGACCACTTTGCGCACCAGTTGGGGCTGTAACTTTCAACAACTCCACGCTTCGCTTGGCTTTACCTTTACGGAAGAACAGCTACGATACATTGAAAGGCTGGTTGATCAACAACTGGCAGAAAAAACAGCTACCCATTTACGCTTAACCAGCAAAGGAAAAATGCTGGCCGATAAAATTGCCAGCGATTTGTTTGTTTCCATCTGAATCTTCCGAAATTGGCTAACTTTCCGCCATGACACCCCAGGAAAAAAAAGTTTACATGCTGCTGAAGGCCGTGATCTTCTACTACCACGGTTTGGATGAACCTGAAAAGCAAGACCTGGATGAAACCTCGCGAAAATTAGATGCCGAAGCTGAACTGAAGTGGGCCATTGAATTCATAGCCAAAGACTACGTTACTGCTTTTGAAAGGGCACGCACCTACCTGAACGAAATAATTGGCGACTACCCCAAACCCCAACGCATCGAACTCATTAACATGGTGTGGCAAAGCAATAACCTGAAGGGCTACGTTACCGAAATGGAAGCCACGGCTATGCTGCGCCTGGCCAAAGACTGGAACGTAGAGAAGGAGCTGATTGAGTTGGTCTTGAAGTAGTTCCTGTAGTTTTATAAATTTGTTTATGGTTCAACATTATCCCGAAAGGATTCTAAAAGGAAATTTCATCGAACAGATGGCTGACGAAGAATTCTTTCGTTTTTGCCAGGATAATCGCGACATCAAATTCGAAAGGAACGCTAAGGGCCAAATCATAGTCATGTCACCAACTGTATTTCTCACTGGCGACCGTAATAGTGAAATAATCACGCAGCTACGGATTTGGAATAAAAAATATAAACTCGGCAGAGTGGTGGACTCTGACACCGGTTTTTTTCTGCCTAATGGCGCCATGCGCAATCCCGATGCGGCTTGGGTTAGCAACGATCAATTAAAAAAACTGCCTGCCGAAGAGTTAGAAAGTTTTCCTCACGTTTGCCCTGCCTTTGTAATCGAACTGAAATCCAAAAGCGATCGTCTTGTAGACCTAAAGGCCAAAATGCAAGAGTGGATGGAAAATGGATGCCAACTCGGTTGGTTGATCGATGCTGATGCCGAGGTTGTTTACATATATAGACCTGGGGCTTCTGAAACGCAACATGCCAACTTCGATGAATCGCTTTCTGGCGAACCTCAGTTACCTCATTTCAGCTTCGTATTAAAAGAACTGCGGCTGTAGAGAATCCTACAAGCTCATCATGTCTTTAAACTTGGCTGCTTGCCTGCGGCTAACTTCCACCTTGTCGCCTCCGCGTAGTTTCACCATCAGACCTCCGTTGAACCACGGCTCAATGCCCTCCACCCAACTCAGGTTTACAATGTGTTTGCGGCTGGCGCGGAAAAAGGAGCGCTCGTCTAATTTTTCATCCAGGGCATTCAACGACTTGTGTATCATCGGCCGGTTGGCATCGAAATAAACTTTAATGTAATTGCCATCCGACTCGAACAGGCGTATGTTGGCCAGGCTTACAAACCAGCAACGCTCGCCATCTTTCACAAACACCTGGTCTTCCAAACCCAACTTCTTATCGCCCCTTCTGCCTGCACGGGTTTTTTCTTTGTCCAGAATTTTCTGCACCGCTTCCGACAGACGCTCTGCGGTTATGGGCTTTAACAAATAGTCGAGTGCGTTTACTTCGAATGCCTTCAAGGCAAACTCATCGTAGGCAGTGGTAAACACCACCAACGGTGCAGAATCCAACGACTCAAGCAATTGAAACCCCGTGCGGCCGGGCATTTGTATATCCAGAAACAGCAGGTCAGGATTTAATTCTTCAATCATCTTCTCCGCCTCATCGGCATTCATGGCCTCGCCTACTACCTCAATGGAAGGATGCTCTTCCAACAACTTCATCAATTCCTTGCGAGCCAAACGCTCATCATCTACTATCAGTGCTTTCATTGCTTATTAGTTATATAAATGTGGAATGATTATTTCCGTTAAAACAAAATTATCTTTTTCAGTCAATATTCTAAAAGTAGCGTCATCGCCATAGATCAGTTTCAAACGCTGTCGGGTATTTTCCAAACCCAACCCGGGCGATCCATTTCTATGATTTCCATTCAATGTAAACTTGCCGCTGTTGCGGATGTGTATTTTCAGGTGATCTCCGTCTACTTTGGTTTTAATCTGTATAAGGCCACCGCTGGTTAATTTAGATATGCCATGCTTGATGCCGTTTTCAACTAAAGTTTGAATCATTAACGGGGGTACCAGAAAATCTTTCGATTCAGGATCGATGTCGAAGTCTGTCTTAAGTCTTTCTTCAAAGCGGATGCTTTCAAGGCCGAGGTAATCTTTCACCAACTTCAACTCATCATCAAAACTGGTAAGTCCTCTTTTTTCAGTTACCAAAGAATTGCGCAAGATGCTCGATAGCTGGTTAATGGCTTGCTTCGATTTGGCGGGGTTTTCGTCTACCAACGCCCTGATGCTGTTGAGGGCATTGAATATAAAGTGGGGATTGAGTTGCGATTTTAAGTTGCTCAACTCTATCTCTTTGATGGACGCCTCCAGCTTTAACGATTTATTGTAGCGCTCGAAGTAGTTGTATATAAAATGCAAAGTAGACCAGAGGAAAAAAATAAGTGCATAGAAGAATACACCACTTACTATTTTTTCAGGATCGAAAGATGAATAACTGAAAAGGTCCAGCGCCATCGACACAGGTATACGCACGATGTAGGTAACAACACTCATGGTGAACACAGCCGCCAACACATGCGGTATCAGCCGCGCCAGCGACATGGAAAGCCATTTGCGTTCGTTAATGTAGTTTCGGTAAAAGTGTGTAAGGAGTAAACAGATAAATGCTTCGAACACGAGGAAGAGCACGCGCCTGGTACTGATCTCGGCACCTTCGGAAGCCAGGTAGCTGGTAAAAATCTGGGCGCCAAAGTAGGCTGCCCAGCCGCCTATTTGTAAAGTCCAGTATAGCCGATACTTGTTTACCATGAACCGGCAAAGTTAGTGAAACGGCTTGCGCGAGAATTCAAATCTTTTACAAACGGCTTGTGCCCAGTTAGTTCAGCTCTGGCTTGAGAAACCGGCCCGTATAACTGGCCGGATTTTTTGCCACTTCCTCTGGTGTGCCCAGGGCGATGATGCGGCCGCCTTTCGCGCCTCCCTCAGGGCCGAGGTCAATAACATGGTCCGCAGATTTGATCACGTCCATATTGTGCTCAATCACCAAAACTGTATTGCCTTTGTCTACCAACTTTTGCAACACATCCAGCAGGTGCGAAATATCCTGAAAGTGTAAACCGGTAGTGGGCTCATCGAGAATATAAAATGTTTTGCCTGTATCTCGTTTGGAAAGCTCCGTGGCCAGTTTTACGCGTTGTGCTTCGCCACCCGATAAAGTGGTGGCATGTTGGCCAAGCGAAATGTATCCCAGGCCCACCTCATTTAATGTTTGAATCTTGCGCAAAATCTTGGGCTGGTTCTCGAAAAAAGTAACGGCTTCTTCAACCGTCATATCCAGCACATCGGCAATGGATTTACCCTTGAAGCGCACCTCCAGCGTTTCACGGTTGTAACGCTTGCCCTTACATGTTTCGCAGGGCACATGCACATCGGGTAAAAACTCCATTTCAATCAGGCGCAAGCCGGCCCCTTCGCATGTTTCGCAACGGCCTCCTTTTACGTTGAATGAAAAGCGGCCGGTTTTGTAACCCCGAATTTTAGCTTCTGGCAGTTGGGCAAACAAATCGCGAATGTCGGAGAATACCCCGGTGTACGTGGCAGGGTTAGACCGGGGCGTGCGCCCAATGGGCGATTGATCCACTTCAATCACCTTATCAATCAGCTTCAGCCCATCCACTTTTTTAAATGGCAATGGCTCGGTGCGCGAATTAAAGAAATGCCTGTTCAAAATGGGGAACAGTGTTTCGTGTATCAAGGTTGATTTACCGCTACCCGACACACCGGTGATGCAGGTAAATGTTCCCAGGGGAATACTAAGATTTACATCTTTCAGGTTATTGCCGGTAGCGCCTGCCAAAAGCAATTTTTCACCAGAGCCTTTTCTTCTTTCTTTCAGGTACTCAATTCTTAACTCACCACTCAGGTAACGTGCGGTGGTGCTGTTGTTCTTCATGAAAGTAGCGGGGTCACCGTGGGCGACCACTGTGCCTCCGTGCCTGCCTGCGCCTGGCCCGATATCGATAATGTAATCTGAATCCAGCATCATTTCTTTGTCGTGCTCCACAACCACCACCGAATTGCCGAGGTCGCGCAAATCTTTTAATGCTTTGATCAACTTGGCATTATCTCGCGCGTGGAGGCCTATGCTGGGCTCATCGAGGATGTACAACACGCCCACCAACTGCGTACCAATCTGTGTAGCCAAGCGTATACGTTGCGATTCGCCTCCACTCAGTGTTCTAATGGGGCGGTTCAGGTGTAAATAATCAAGGCCCACATCCAGCAAAAAGCCAATGCGCTTGCGTATTTCTTTCAATACCTCTGAGGCTATTAGCCGTTGCTTTTCTGAAAGTCGCTTTTCCAATCCATTAAACCAGTCGCTTAGCTCTTGAATATTCATCTCGGCCAGCTGGGCAATGTTTTTATTGTCTATCAAGAAGTGCAACGATTCTTTCTTTAACCGTGCGCCACTGCACTCCGGGCAGGTTTTTATCACGGTAAAATCTTCCACCCACTTTTTAATGGCTTCCGAACCTTCATCACGCTGCTTTTCAAGAAACCGTATGATGCCCTCAAAACGTGTGTTCCATTCCGTGCCCGGATATTTTACCGAGGGCACGGCCACGGGCTCGTCATCGCCATAGAGCAAAACCTTCAGTACTTCTTTGGGTATGTCTTTAATGGGCGTGGTAAGGGCCAGCTTATAGCGCTTCAGTATGGCTTCTACTTTTTTGAAAATCCAGATATCGCGGTATTCGCCCAGAGGCAAAATACCCCCGCGGCTGATGCTGAGTTTGCGATCAGGAATAACAGAGTCTTCCGTGATTTCTTCAATGATGCCCAAACCGTTGCAAGATGGGCAGGCACCGTAGGGCGAATTGAAAGAAAAGGCGTTGGGCGCGGGCTCATCGTAAGAGAGACCTGTTTTTGGGTCCATTAAAAATTTTGAGAAGTGATGCACCTTGCCCGATTCTTCCAAAGCCATGATAATTCCCTTACCCTCTTTCAAAGCGCGATTCACCGATTGAGCAATGCGAGACCGGTCTTTTACATCGGCCACAATGCGGTCTATCACCAATTCAATATCGTGAATCTTAAATCGATCTACCTGCATTTTGGCTGTGATATCTTGCACGGTGCCATCCACGCGCACTTTGGTGTAGCCTTGTTTGCGCACCTGCACAAAGAGCTCGCGGTAGTGGCCTTTGCGGCCCTTTACCACCGGTGCCAGCAAGGTTAGTTTTTTGCCTTTAAAGCTCTGAAGCAAGGCTTCAATAATCTGATCTTCTGATTGGCGCACCATCTTTTCGCCACTCAGGTAAGAATATGCTTCGCTGCCTCGTGCGTAGAGCAGGCGCATGAAATCGTAAATTTCTGTTACTGTGCCCACTGTAGACCTGGGATTGCGGGAGGTGGTTTTCTGCTCAATAGAAATAACCGGACTTAAACCATTGATCTTATCTACATCGGGTCTCTCCAAATCGCCAATAAAGCTGCGCGCATAGGCGGAAAAACTTTCCATGTACCTGCGTTGCCCTTCGGCATAAATGGTATCGAATGCCAAAGAAGATTTTCCGCTGCCGCTAATGCCCGTAACCACCACCAACTGGTTGCGTGGGAACGAGATAGAAATGTTTTTCAGGTTGTGTTCGCGTGCACCGATCACCTCAATATAATCGTGACCTGTAGGGTCTGTTGCTTTCTTTGCGGAAGAGGCTTTGGCCATGGGGGAAATATCTGTTTGAAAGGAAGAATACAAAAATGAAGTGCTAATTGTTTCAGAACAAGGGGCCGGTGTAACAAATGGCTACTTCTTTTCGACTTAAACAATATGATGTGGAAATGGATCGACTATCTGAAAAAGATTTTGGTGGTAAAATTATTTGCCATTTACCTGCGCTACCTTACCGGGTTTGCTTTCGTTTTCGCCTCTATCGTAAAAATTAAAGGCGAGCGATTTACCATTATTCCTCCCACTGAGCCGGTAGGATATTTCTTCGAAGCCATGTATCAATCAGGGTTTTACTGGCAGTTTCTGGGCTGGGCCCAATTGGTTTCTGGTGCCCTGTTAATGTCGCAACGACTTTCAACCATCGGGGCCATGGCATTCTTTCCAGTTATACTGAATGTGTGCCTCATTACGCATTCGGTCAATTTCGGCACAGGTACTCCCACTATTACCACGCTCATGTTGCTGGGAACTATCTTCTTATTGCTGTGGGATTATAAAAAGTGGGTGCACCTGTTCCTGCCCGATCATCGGATAAAAATAGACCTTACCCAACAGCCGCGCGATGAATTTATGACCGACCCTGTGTGGACTATCACTGGTGTATGGTTTGTTATGGTTACCGTAACCATGAATTTAATCGGCAAGTCAATGTCGGGAATGCATATAGGTTTGGCAATTCTGTTTTTTTCGGGCGTGGGTGCCTTTGTTTTGGGAATGACGCGGCACTACCGTAGACAGAAAGCTCATCAATCCTTTTAGTGCCAAACATCACGGAACATCATTGCCCGTAACCCAGCGCAGCATTTCGAACCAATCTTGCCGATCTAGCTGCACTTGAAGCGCATCAACTGCCTCTTTCAGTCGGGTGGCTTGGCTGGTGCCTGCCACCGGGAACACCTGTGCGGGGTGTGCAAGCAGCCAACTCAATAATAACTGCGGCAACGTAGCATTGTATTTTGCCTGCAATGCAGAAGCCATCTGCTGCACCCTTGCGCCTGCCTGGTGGCCATCTGCAAAAGGTTTGCCTCCACCTAAAGGCGACCAAGCCATGGGCGATACCCGATGTTGATACAGGTGATCGATGGTGCCGTTAAAAATCGGTTGATGGTGAAAAAGTGATAACTCAATTTGATTGGTGACCAGGGGTAAAGTCAACACACTTTGCAGTAAATCAAATTGCGAAGGCAAGAAGTTGGAAACGCCAAAGTGCAAAACCTTTCCCTGGGCTTTCAATTGGTGGAAGGCCTTGGCCACTTCGTTCACATTCATTAATGGGTCGGGTCTGTGCAAAAGCAACAAATCTATTTTTTCAACACCCAGCAGGCGTATTGAATTTTCTGCCGAAGCAACAATGTGTTCGAAGGCGGTGTCGTAATGTTTGATGCGATGTGCGGGCCTGGCCGGTGACAACAACTTGATGCCACACTTGGTCACTATCTGCAGTTTCGATTGCAACCCAGGGCTTAGTTTTAGTGCCTCGCCAAAGGCCTGCTCATTACCATAGTCGCCATAAATATCGGCATGATCGAACGTGGTAATGCCCAGATCGATTGCCTGGTTAATCAAGGAATTTAATTGTTGTACGCTGAGTTGGTTCCAGCGCCATGCCCCTGCAACGATGCGTGAAAAGGATGGACCTAGTGGATGGATTGGTTGCTTGTTCATGAATAAAGGTGCCAAGTTGGCGATTTTCTCTCACTTCATTCCCGTGATTCGGGGCCCATTGCAGCGCGGGTTCATAAACCCGAAATCCGCCCCAAACGATTGAAAATCGGTGTTTTATAGCCTATTGTTAGTTAGTCTATAGATTTTATAGATTTTTTAAGCCAAATCCTTGGAAGTCCCTTTCCTTCGTGCCTACCTTTCTCGCGAAAATGAACTCATTCAAACCAACTACATGCTTTCTGTGCTGCCTTCTTTGGGATAGCACACACCAGTTGGATGGGGCATTGTAAGCAACAAAACCAAGCGTTGTACGCCCCTTGAGTAAGCCAAGGGGTTTTTGTTTTAAATAAAGAGTTATGCAGAGTTTCCGTACAGAACTAGAGAATCCGGTTGTAGAGAAGGACATCGTAGACCTGGAGAAGAAGATCAGACAATTCCGGGAAGGAAAGATTGACGAAGAGAAGTTTCGTAGCCTGCGTTTGGTGCGCGGCATCTATGGCCAACGGCAGCCGGGTGTGCAAATGATCCGCATCAAACTTCCGTTTGGCAAAGTAAGCCTGAAGCAATGGCTTACCATTGCAGACATCTGTGATGAGTATGCCACCGGCAATATGCACCTGACCACGCGGCAAGACATACAAATACATTACGTGAGCCTCGATCGCACCCCCGAACTGTGGGCGCGGCTCGAAAAAGACGATGTTACCCTGCGCGAAGCATGCGGAAATACCGTGCGCAACGTTACCGCTTCACCTACCGCGGGCATCGATCCGGAAGAGCCATTTGATGTTAGCCCCTATGCACAAGCGCTTTTCAAATATTTCTTAAGAAACCCTGTCTGCCAGGATATGGGCCGAAAATTCAAAATCGCTTTTTCTGCCAGCGATAAGGACACCGCGTTAACCTGTATGCACGATCTGGGCTTTTTACCCAAGATAAAAGAAACGCAAGGTAAAGAGCAGCGTGGATTTAAAGTGATGTTAGGTGGCGGGCTGGGCGCACAGCCTTTCCTGGCAAAAGTTGCTTTTGAGTTTTTACCCGAAGACCAGTTGATACCTTTTACAGAAGCTGCCCTTCGCGTGTTCGACCGCCATGGCGAAAGAACCAGCAGAAACAAGGCCCGGCTCAAGTTTCTCATCAATAAAATCGGGTTTGACGAATTTATGCGCCTGGTGAAGGAAGAACAACTTGCCTTGAAGCATCAACGTTTGCCGATTGATACTGATTGGCCACAACCGGAGCCACCTGCTCTGGCAGGCACTTCCTCCGCAGTTGTGGACAATGCGGCACGCTTTGAGGCGTGGAAGAAAACCAACACATTTGCCCAAAAACAATCGGGTTTCTTCGCGGTATTCTTAAAAATACAAACAGGCGATATTAAAACAGACAAAGCCCGCCAGTTGGCTGCCATTGTGGAAAAATATGCTGCCGATGAAATACGCGTAACCATCGAGCAAGGGCTGATGCTGAAATATGTGCATGAAAATACTTTGCCCGAACTGTATACCGCATTGAATGAAATTGGGCTAGCCGAACCAGGTTACGGTGGCATTGCCGATATTACCGCCTGCCCCGGAACGGATACGTGCAACCTGGGCATCTCCAGCAGCATGGGCATTGCCCGCGAGCTGGAAAGAATGCTTGCCGATGAGTACCCTGATTTTGTGATAGACTCAGGTATCAAGATCAAAATCAGTGGTTGTATGAACGCTTGTGCTCAGCATGGCATTGCCGACATCGGCTTTCATGGAAGCTCGCTGAAAGCCAATGGCAATGTATTGCCAGCCTTGCAGGTGTTAATAGGTGGTGGGCCATTGGGAGACGGTGAAGGCAGGGTGGCAGACAAAGTAATTAAGATACCCAGCAAACGCGGACCGCAAGCACTACGTCTTCTTTTTTACGATTTTGGCGACCACCGCGAAGAGGGCGAGTATTTCTTAAG
>CAZRQK010000060.1:0-24862 GCA_964602295.1 uncultured Ohtaekwangia sp. | reverse complement strand
ATACTGAAGGTTGCCAAAGTCTCATCTCAGAGCCGTTTACCATAACTTCCGGCTCGTTGGTAAAACCAACTATTTCTATTGCGGGAAATACCGCCATCTGCCCAGGTAGTACTGTATCACTCTCTGCTCCTGGTGGATTTAGTAACTACACCTGGTCAAATGGAGAAAATACCGAAATGATTACTGTGAGTTCAGCTGGAAGCTATAGTGTTATCGTTGGAAATGGTGTCTGTAGCAGTACTTCGTCAGATGCGGTTGCTACCAGTCTTCTCACCATACCACCTGCCCCCACCATACAGATAACCGGCAGTACCTCGCTGTGCAACGGTGCTTTTGCGGGGCTCATCGCGCCTGGCGGTTTTGGTCACTACCTATGGTCTAATGGAGAAACTTCGCGGCAAATTATTGTGGGGCCTTCTTCGGCAGGGGACTATTCGGTGCAGGTAGGCACCACTTCCCACTGCTTAAGTCCCGCCTCCAACATTGTTACGCTTAGTTCAACCGGGCAGCCTTGTTCGGGCACAGGCGGGGCACTGCCGGCAACCCCTGAAGTTGCGGATGCCTCGCGTTGCGGAACCGGATCCGTTGCATTTACAGCCAATGGCGCCACCTCGGGCCAGGAATATCGTTGGTACACCTCACCCACAGGTAGTACTAGCCTGGCATCTTCTGAGTCGTTCGAAACGCCTGAACTCACCACTACAACCGATTATTATGTAGCCATCTATGATCCCATAACATCTGCCGAAGGCACGCGGAGCAAAGCCACTGCGCGCATTATTAACCTGGATCAACCCACCTTATCACCGGCAGGCAACGTGGCCATTTGCGAGGGAAGTAGCTTGTTACTGTCTGCACCAGCAGGTTTTGCTACCTATCAATGGCGCAAAGACGGAGTATCGATGACCATTACAAATCAGCAAATGGCGGTGAGCCAACCGGGTACCTACACGGTAGAGACCGGTGATGGCGTCTGTCTGAGCAGTGCCTCCTTGCCCACAACGATCGTGGTAGACAAAATACCCACCAAGCCCGTCATTGCCGGTGCATTGTCTATTTGCGGCAATGGCCAGGCTACCCTCGAAGCACCTGCTGCGACCGGATATCTTTGGTCCAACAACGAAGTAACCGCCTCGGTGCAGGTACCCGCGGGCGTATACTCCGTTACCGTTTTTGACGGAACCTGTTCAAACTCTTCAGAGCCGGTTACGGTTGTGCAATTTCAAATCCCGGCTGCACCCGCCATTTCAGTAGTTGGAAAAGAAGTACTCTGCGTTGGGTCGCTGGTGGCGTTGTCGGCACCAGCCGGGTTCAATCATTACCTATGGTCGAATGGGGTTACCACGCAAACGGTTCTTGCGGACGAGGCCGGGACATTCTCTGTTCGAGTTGGCAGTTCTTCTACATGTCTAAGTAATCCCTCTGCTCCTCAAGAAGTTCGAACGGGTACGCTGGCCGAATGTGGCGTCATTCCATCGCCCACTAACCGCGCCCCTGTTATTACACCCTCCGCTTTTGCTGTTCAGATTCAATCAACGGCCATGCACGAGCTGACTGGCATCATTGGTGACGAAGACAATAACGTGGACTGGAACTCCTTGCAATTACTGAACGAACCAAATTCCAACGGAAAGGCTAGTGGGGGGATCGCGTACTTACAAGATATTAGCACGTTGATACTTGACTACAGGGGGATCAACTTCGCGGGAAAAGAAACCCTGCTCCTTCAAGTTTGCGACCTGGAATTTTTATGTGTCCAGCAACCTATTACAATCGAAGTGGTAGGCGATGTTTTGGTTTACAACGGAATAACTCCCGATGGCGATGGTATCAATGATTTCATGTTTATCCAGTTTATCGACATTATTGAAGGGGCCAGAAAAAACGCGGTGTCGATTCTAAACAGATCAGGAGATATCGTTTTCGAATTGAAGGACTACAACAATGCTGACCGGATATTTGACGGCACCGACTCGAACGGCAACCTACTACCGGCTGGCACCTATTTATACCGCGTTGTATTGGCCGAAGGTAAAGAGTACACCGGATTCGTAACCCTCAAAAGGTAAACTATGAAAAAATTATTCATTACATGGATTCTTCTTGGGGCAATCGATGCCCACGCCCAACAAGATCCCATTTATGCACAATACCTCAATGCACCTCTATTAATTAACCCTGCTTATGCAGGATTTAGCCGCGATTTGAACTTCGCATTTAATTACCGGAAGCAATGGGCTGGCTTTGCAGGCAGCCCGCAAACCTTCAGCGCTTTGGGTCACGTGGCTCTTCGTAATAACAAAATGGGCGCTGGCCTGATGGCTTTACAAGATAAGATTGGAGCCAACCGGACAACCGAAGTTCAAGGAGTATATGCTTACCATCTGCCCATTGCTGACGAAGCTGTTGTTTCGTTCGGACTACAGGTAGGAGCCATCAACTACCAATCCGACTATAGCGAATTAGTCATTAATCCCAACGATCCTAAGTTCAATCGCAGTAATGAATGGCAACCTAATTTTGGCGCAGGCGCCATTGTTACCAACGATAGATATTATTTCAGCATTTCTTCCACAAAAATGCTAAATGCCAACGGAGAAGTGGCCAGGTTGGGGCTGTACCAACGAAATCTTTACCTGTTGGGAGCGTATACCTTTGTGATTTCACCACGCCTTCGTTTGAAACCTTTTGCCATGCTTCGCAACGCTTCTGCGCAAAAAAGTTCGTACGATCTGGGAGCTAATCTTCTGGGCGATGACAGTTATGTAATAGGCGTTTTCACCCGAAGTTTTCACACTTATGGCTTTTCCGGACAACTGAAGCTGGATGAATTAATCAGGATAGGATATGTTTTTGAACTGCCTACACAACAATCTGCCGGGCTCAGCTATACCTCCCACGAAATTCAATTAATTATACGGTGGGTGGCCGCCTCGTTTCATGATGTGGGTGCGGTGAAAAACTATTGACTATCCGCAACCCTGCCCTTACTATCTGTGCACTTCGTACGGCATTGCCCGTACCAGATCGAGGCCCGATAGCGCAAGACCCGTTACCCGATTGCCATTCGCTGCGGTAGCGCGGTTATGCGTTAGAACCTGGTGCTGCTCTTGTTACCGCTGCCCCGACATACTTGCACTCAACACCACATCCTCGAAGCTGATGTTGGTTACTTTTAAACCGTACAACAGAAAGCGCACTTCCTTGTTGCTGATGCTCGTATCGGCCTCGGCCAACTTATAGAGGTGCACGAAAGCGGTGAGCCGCTCTTCTTCGCTGCATTGGTTCAGGTACTCCACTCCTTTCGTGTAGATCTCCTGCTCCTTCATGGTTTCAATGGTTACCTGAAAATCGAGGAAGATGCTGTCGGCAATGTTTTCTTCTTTGCAGATGGCAGCAATGGCTTTGCGCTCGCGCTCGTCTATGTGGCCGTCTACCGTTACCAGCAGGTGCACAAAGTGGAGCAAGCCGAGTTGGAAGGAAATGTTGTTGGAGTTGGCCATAACGGAAGATACACACAATTCAGCATGTATGCCAATGGTGCGCGAAGGTATGGAAGTAAACCTCTGCAGTGCAAGCTGCGGAAGACAACCCCTCCTTCGCTGGAGTTACGGAGACAACCCGCTGCCCGACACTGTGTCTGTTCCCAATGAGGTATCCCTATGCGCAACTCATGGTTCCCTCCACATTGCTCTCACATGGTTATGTGCCCAACGCCATGGGCTGATGGGGTGGACGGAGCCTTTTCCGCAAGGGTGCTCGGCAAGAGGAGGCTACCAGGTTGGAGTACACTCAGAATCTCGAAACGATGACCCGCTGACAAGGATTGTAGTGGGTACAAATAATATCGGACACAACAAAACCCATAATTAAAGGGCGAGTGAAGAGTGAGTATAAAATCTTATCTTCGTCAATACGCTAATAATAGCTACAAAAACTTCTGGTTATAGTCCAGCGTTGGCATCAACCGCCCAAAAGCAACGTCTATTAAAATGAAATTATCGACTATAATCATTATTCTGTTTGCGATTCACTTCAAGGGAACAGGCATATCGAATAACTCCGAACATCTTTGGACTAATGCTACCCAACAGTTTTTGCCAGAAACGGCAGAGTGGACAAACAGAGTGGAAGTAGCAGATATAAATGGTGACAGCGAACTGGATTTGATCTTTGCAAATGGCGGTGATTATTCTGAACCTGGAGACCCGGAACTCAGCCGGGTATTTCTCAACCAAGGCCCTAACCAACGTTTCAGGGAAATAACTTCTGAAATTTTCGGAGAAGACAAGTATTTTGCTCGTGTCATTAAAGCACGCGACATCAATAATGACAAAATTCCGGACCTCATCATCGGAACAACATTCCAAACACAGAGCCAACTATACATGGGTCTTGGGAAAGGGAAATTTCAGAACGTAACTACCAGTAATTTACCACAAATAAGCGCAAGCATTGGCGACTTAGAACTTGGAGACGTTGATGATGATGGCGATCTCGATATCGCCTTGAGTGACTGGGGTCAGGGATCGAACATGAATAATGTAGGAGGAAAAACAATGCTCTGGTTGAATGACGGTCTGGGTAAATTTCAAGACGTCGCCAAGACGCAAATGCCTGAAATTCTTGTGCAATTCTCCTGGGATTTGGAATTCATCGATTTTGATAATGACTTCGATTTAGACATCGCAGTATCCTGTAAACGATGCGGTACCAGCAGATTATTTGCCAATGATGGTTACGGCAAATATGAGGACAAGCTTGCGATACCGTCATATACAAACAATTACGAATTTGAACCAATGGATGTAAATGGAGATGGTTTCTTGGATTTGATAACTGTAAATGATGGAGACATTGTTAATAAGGATTTTGACTCAAGACGCGAGCACATTTTTCTAAATCAATCAGGGAAGTATTTCATTGATGCCACAGAAGAATGTTGGCCTGATTCGGAAAACATAGGTAAAGACGACAACAATATCGTATTTCTGGACTACGACTCAGACGGTGATCCTGATTTCTTAATAAGTTCATTGACAGGCGAAGATAGATTGCTTGTTAATGATGGCCACGGGAATTTCAAACTAGTTCAACCAGTTCTGCAAGGACCGCCAACACCACATACACTCTCAATACAGCTTGGCGACATCAACCATGATAAAAAACTTGACGTCATAATGGGTCAAGGAGAGGGCGAGGAGGGTATTCAAGAATTGATTTTTCTTGGAGATAATTTACGAACTGACTCAGCGCCACCAATTATTGGTATGCCTCAGATTACGCGGAATGAAAAGGAAAAATCCATCACCATAAAAGTCAGAATTCACGATAATAAAAGTCCAAATATGCCGCAGGACTGGTCTTCCATTCTGCTCAAAACAAATGAAACATCAAAGGCAGTTCCGTTGGTCTGGTACGGTGAATATCTATGGAAAGTAAAACTTAAAAACATACTGAACATCAGAAACGCACAAATTTGCGCCATTGATTATTGTGGCAACAAAAGATGCACTACAATAGGGGAATAGTGTAAGCGTGGCAACTTGCCAACGTCACCATTTGTTCCTTTCTACCCTGAAAGTAATACGAATAAACATCCTTTCATCACCCAGCAGAGGACCGAACGAGGAAACGCTGCTGAGAAGGAGTGACACCGGGTTACAACATGCTGCTACCGGTAACTTACTATGTTTATGTGACCTCACCCGATCCTTGCGCCTGCACCAGAAAGATGCGCAAGCCCCTCCCCACAGGAGAGGGAAATCCGTTTGTGTCCTACTGCATTGGGTTACTCCACAAAAACGATTTTTAGCAACGGACAAATAGGCGCTGGCTTGCCACCAGTTGGTACATACCCACACCCATTATTGCGAGCAAGTCGGCCCCTGTTGATCTGGCGCTGCGGGCCGCTCTTCGATTGCATCGAAAAGGAAAAGCGATATGCGCCCTGAGATGGCCGATCAAGACCACCCTCGTCTCACCGCCAGCACCAGATAGCCGGAATACTGACATTAAACCGCTATCGGGCTTCCCTCCAATTGCCCGCTATTCGCTACTTTTGCGGTTCTATTATTATCAGAACTGCACAAAATGGCCGATTACAGCAAAGACGAGATCAAGCGCATTGAAGAAAAGTGGCGCAGCGAGTGGGAAAAACGCGGTGTCTACCAGGTTACCAACGATACTTCCAAGCCCAAGTACTACGTACTCGACATGTTTCCCTACCCTTCCGGGGCGGGCCTGCACGTGGGGCACCCCCTGGGCTACATTGCCTCCGACATCGTGTCGCGCTACAAGCGCATCAAAGGCTTCAACGTATTGCACCCCATGGGTTTCGATGCCTTTGGCTTGCCGGCCGAGCAGTATGCCATACAAACCGGGCAACACCCTGCTATTACCACCGCCAAAAACATAGATACCTACAAGAAGCAATTGCGCCAGATCGGCTTCAGCTATGACTGGAGTCGAGAAGTACAAACGTGCGACCCCAGCTACTACAAGTGGACGCAATGGATTTTCATGCAGTTGTTCAACGCGTGGTATAACAATCAATCGGAAGGGGCTTCGTTGGGTAAAGCCGAACCGATCGATACATTAATAGCCGAACTGGAAAAGAACGGCAATCAACACATTGTGGCAGTCTGCGATGAAGAAACACCCCAAATCACGGCACAGCAGTGGAAGAACTTCAGCGAGAAAGAGAGAGAAAACTTTTTACAACATTACCGCCTGGCCTACCTCAGCGAAACGATGGTCAACTGGTGTGCTGCATTGGGCACAGTGCTGAGTAATGACGAAGTGAAAGATGGCGTGAGCGAACGTGGGGGCTACCCTGTGGAGCGGAAGAAGATGATGCAGTGGAGCATGCGCATTACAGCCTATGCCGAGCGGCTGCTCAGGGGCCTGGATACCATCGACTGGCCAGAACCGTTGAAAGAAATGCAGCGCAACTGGATTGGGAAATCGATGGGCGCCCAATTTTTCTTTCAAGTGGACAAATCCAGCGAGCGCATTGAAGTCTTTACCACCCGTATCGATACCATTTTTGGAGTTACGTTTGTTGTGCTGGCGCCCGAGCACGAACTGGTAGAAAAAATTACACCTGCCTCGCACATCGACCTGGTGCGCAAATATGTGGAAGTAGCCAAAAACCGCAGCGAGCGCGAACGCATGAGCGAAGTGAAGCGTGTAAGTGGTGAGTTTACGGGTGCCTATGTTATCCATCCCTTCACCGGAAAACAGGTACCCATCTGGATTTCGGACTATGTGCTGGCGGGCTATGGCACGGGAGCAGTAATGGCGGTACCCGGCCACGATGAGCGCGACCATCGCTTTGCCAAACATTTTAACCTACCCATTGTGCAGGTGGTGGAAGGTCCGAGCGTGGAAGAAGAAGCATTTGTAAGTTGGGAGGCCAAAATCATAAACTCTGATTTTTTGAACGGCTTGGTGGTGGATGACGCCATCGCGGCAGGCATTAAAAAGCTGGAAGAAATGGGCATTGGCACCGGCAAGGTGAACTACCGTATGCGCGATGCCATTTTCGGCAGGCAGCGTTATTGGGGCGAACCTTTCCCCGTGTATTATAAAGACGGCCTACCGCAATTGGTAGACGAACAGGATCTGCCTGTTACGCTTCCTGAAATTAACGAGTACAAGCCTACCGAAACAGGCGAGCCGCCCCTGGCAAGAGCAAAGGGCTGGGGTTATAAGCAATTTGACCTCACCCCTAACCCCTCTCCAAAGGAGAGGGGAACATCTGGCGAGGCAATGGCGCAAGACTTTGTCTTTACTACCGACCCTCAAACTTGGGAACGCCTCAAGGCCTTTGCCCGCGAGAACAGGCAGGCAGCCACACCGGCAGAAGATGCCCTATGGCAAGCCATACGTAATTCGCAACTGGGCTATAAGTTCCGCAGGCAGCATGCCATCGGCCCGTTTATCGTAGATTTCGTATGCATTGAAAAACGATTGGTGGTGGAGTTAGATGGCGAAATCCACAACTACCAACAACGCGAAGATGCAGAACGCACCAGCATCATTGAGTCGCTCGGGTTCCGTGTGATGCGGTTTACCAACAACGATGTGCTGGATACACTCGCAGAAGTTTTGCAGAAAATTAAAATCGGGCTCACGTCCCCCTCTCCTGTGGAGAGGGGGCACGGGGGTGAGGTCACCTACCCCTTTGAACTCACCACCATGCCCGGCTGGGCCGGCTCCAGTTGGTATTGGTTCCGCTACATGGATCCACGCAACGAAAAGGAATTCGTTGGAAGAAAAGAAGTGGACTACTGGAAAGACGTGGACTTATATATAGGAGGAAGCGAACATGCAACCGGTCACTTGTTGTATTCACGCTTCTGGTGCAAAGTCTTGAAAGACCTGGGGCATGTAGGCTCGGAAGAACCTTTTAAGAAGTTGATCAACCAGGGGCATATACAAGGTGTCTCACAAAAAATTTCGGTTGTTGGCGGTGGACCTGATTTGAATACAAGAGTTAACACGATTTACGTTCCTGATTTTGGGCCTCAGCCAATAAGTCTTGGTGATGGACTTTACACCATCTTCCTAAGTTCTGAGATTGAACAATATCCGCACAATACTTACAAGGTAAATGTACCGATTGAGTATGTCACGATAGAGAACAATTCTCTAAATGTTGTCCGGTATCTTGAATTCAGAAATGATCTTCAAAGGGCTGTCTTTGTCACAACCAATGGTTATCAAATTTTTGAGAAAGCATCGGGCGAATGGAGACTAATATTCGAAAACTTCAAAGATGAAAGGCGTTCTATTTACACGAAGCCGGAAATTGAGAAAATGTCGAAATCAAAATTCAACGTTGTCAACCCCGACCAAATTGTAAACGACTACGGGGCCGACACTTTACGTATGTACGAAATGTTCCTTGGACCTCTGGAAGCCTCCAAGCCCTGGAGCACGCAAGGCATCGATGGCGTGTTCAAATTCCTCAGGCGTTTCTGGAACCTCTTCCACGATGGCAACGGCAACTTCCGCGTAAGCGATGCCGAACCCACACGCGAGGAGTTGAAGGTGCTGCACAAAACCATCAAAAAAGTAGAGCAAGACATCAACAACTTCTCGTTCAACACCTCGGTGAGCGAGTTCATGATCTGCGCCAACGAGTTGACATCCATGAAGTGTAACAAGCGCAGTGTTCTTGAACCGCTCGTTATCGCGCTCTCGCCCTTCGCGCCACACATAGCCGAAGAGTTGTGGGAGAAGCTAGGTCATAAAGACAGCATCTTGCTGGCCACCTACCCCGCATCCGATGAACAGTACCTCACGGAAAGTTCTTTCAACTATCCTATCTCCATCAACGGCAAGGTGCGTGCGCAGATGCAGTTCGCCTTAGACATGCCGAAAGAAGACATCGAGAAATGGGTGCTGGCTTCGGAAGCCGTGCAGAAATGGAGCGAAGGCAAGCCACCCAAGAAGGTGATCATTGTGCCCGGAAAGATTGTGAATATTGTAGTATAGAAGATGAAAGATAAAAGATCAGAGCCCTCTTTCATCTTTTATCTTTCATCTCTTTTATCTTTTATCTTTCTGTCTTTCAACTTCATTCCGACATCTTCTCAAACCTGCCTGTCTTTTCCTTCACCTTAATTTCAAACACCACCATTTTCAATGTGGGGTCAATCGGGGCGTGGGGGCGGTCGAGGCCGTGGCGCGGCAGACTGGTTTCGCTGCTGGAAAGGGATGCACCCTGTTCACCAATTCCTGTAGCGCGCCTTCGGCCTTGCGACCTGTCAATTCGTGGTAAGTACCTTGTATAATTACACTTTGCCAATTGGCCAGGTTGTCGATGCGGTCCACCTCAAAGCACACCTCGGGGTTGGCACGCATCATCGCAACCTTTAAACCTTCCCGCGTGTGTGCAACGATGCTGTTGTTTGCATACACGTAGGTAACAGGCACCACATAAGTATGGCCTTCGGCATGGCAGCCAATGCGGCCCACCACCTCGCTGCGCAGCAGGTGGTCTATCTGCGCGTTGTTAAGCGACCCGATCATATGGAATTGGTTTATCTCACTACTAAAATAACCGGGTCAAAAAACGAGAAACATGATATAGATCAGTGTCGTGACAAGTGGTTTATCATTGAACACCTGGTAGTAAACAAATACCTTCGAAGCAAACAACAACCAAAAGCCATGATCTCCGTACTGTCCACCACCAGCAAATACATTCTGCAACCCAGCCTGCTCGACATGCACCGCCAGAGCCTGGCGTGGCTCTCTGCCTCCGCCTTGTGGAAGCGTGAATTGGCCTTTTTCCAAAAGCTGCTTGACACGCATTCACCGCGCTTCAGCGCAGAGGAAGACAAACAGAAAATCAGCCACTTTCAAAATTTGATCATCTACTACAATGGCGAAGTGGTAGATGGCTTGCGCAAAAAGCTACGCGATCATGAAAGTCAACTGGCGCATTCTTTACAAAAAGAGAACGAAGCCGACACGCGCTACTACAACGACCACAGGGGTTTGATGGAAGAAGCCGCTTCGTTGGAGCATTCCTTCTCCGATCTGAAACACGAACTGTTTACGTTTATAGAGAAGGCGATTTGAAACGTGTTCGCCCGATTCCGTCTTTGCGCTGAAGGCACGCGCGGGTGGGCTGTCAAGGCAATTTCGATTGCGCGGAGCCACGCATAGCGGGCTGACAAAGCATTCTGACGATAGAAAAACTCGGTCTTTTACAATACAGATTGCTTCGCGCTTACACACATGCCCACCCTTCTGCTCGCAAAGACGTTTCCATGGCCGTCATTGCGCGGAGGCACGCGTAGCGGGCCGACAAAGCAATCTGACGATAGAAAAACTCGGTCTTTTACAATACAGATTGCTTCGCGCTTACACACATGCCCACCCTACAGCCGCAAAGACGACTCCTTTCCGTCAGTGCGAGGAAGCACGCGTAGCGGGGCTGACAAAGCAATCTGATAATACAAAAACTCGCCATGCTAATTCAGATTGCTTCGTCTCTCAACCGCTTCGCGGTTTCGTTCCTCGCAAAGACGATCCACCTACGTCACTGCGCAAGGCACGCTCGGGTGGGCTGTCAAAGCAATTGCGTCATTGCGCGGAGGCACGCGCAGCGGGCTGACAAAGCAATCTGATAATACAAAAACTCGACATGCTAACTCAGATTGCTTCGTCTCTCAACCGCTTCGCGATTTCGTTCCTCGCAATGACGATCAACATAAATCTTACCGCTTTTGCTCCTCGCAAAGACACAGTACGATTTACTGATTAGGTGATTCTACATTGATCTTCTGCACCTTTTCGTAGCCAAATAACTCATCGAGGGTTACCTCCTGCACTTTTCCGTACTTCTGCAGGTCTCTGAAGTTTAGCTTGTCTTTACTGCCTACCAATACCACGTTGTATTTGGCGTTTTTCAAATATTGCTCTTGAAACTGCTGCACATCGTTCAACGTCATGGTTTGCACCTGTTCATACACATCTTTACGGATGTCGTGGTCGATGCCCTGCTTTTGTGCATTGAGGTAGTTGAATAACACGCCCGTCTTGGTAATCCTTTCGCTTTCTATGCGGTTCATCAATGCACTCTTCGCCACCTCAAACCCGCTTTCGGTGCGCGGGAAATTGTGAATCAGGTCATTCAATCCCTTCATCGCCTCCACCTGCTTGTCGGCCTGGGTGCCCACGTAGCCATAGAAGAAATCATTGCCCGTAGGTCGGTTGGCAGTGCCGTAATAGGCAAACGCAGAATACGCCAGCCCTTGTGCTTCGCGCAACTCCTGGAAAATGGGCGAACTCATGTTGCCATCAAAGTATTCATTGAACATGCGCGTAGCTGGTATGCGCTTGGCATCGAATGCGGGACCTTTGGTTAGAAACATAATCTCCGCCTGCACCATGTCGTAGTTGGCCCAGAATACACCTTGGTCTGCCACATCTTTCATGGCAAACTCAACCGCTGGCGGCAAGGGCTTCAGTTGCTCGGGTAGCTGATGCAGTTGGTTCAGAGTAGCCACCACTTCATCGGCCTTGCGCGGTCCGTAGTACAGCACTTTGTGCTCCATCTGCGTAAAGCCTTTGATGATGTCTGCTAACTGTTCTGCTTGCAGGGTACGCAAATCTTTGTTGGAGACCACATTGGTAAAAGGTGACTCGCCACCATACAAACCATAATTCAGTAATCCCTGGTACAGAATAGCGAACTTGTCTTTCTTCACATCATCGCGCTTCTTGAAGATGCCGTCCACCACTTTCTTCAACGCTTCTTCATCGGGCTTGGGGTCGGCCAGCAGTTGCTCGAAGAGGGCAATGGCTTTGTCCATGTGTTCGCTCAAACCATTCAGGTAGATGTAGGTGCGGTCTTCGGCAGCAAACACACCAAAGTTACAACCGATCTTGTAAAGCTCTTTTTTGAATTCTTCGTTACTCATCTGCGAAGTGCCCAGGTACTCCAGGTACTCTACGGCAATCTTCAAGGTCGGGTCGTTGTTGGTGCCCACATCCGACAGGTAGTACAAGGTAAACAATTCGTTCTCTGTATTGGGCGCGTACAGCACGGGCACGTTCTTATTCATGGCCAGCTTCTGCACATCCTTCTCGTAATCGAGGAAGCGAGGTTCCAACTTAGGCGGTTTGCTGTTCAGCAACTCCTCATGAAAAGGCGACTTGGCTTCCTTGTTCAGCGCCACGCGGGTAATCTCTGGCTTGGTTACCTTGCGTGCATTCGGATCTTTGCCGTTGCGTTTGTATACCACTACATAGTTGTTGCCATATTTCTCGTTGGCAAACTTCACAATGTCTTCTTTGGTAAATCGCTTCAATGTCTCCACCGATTCTACCATCTGCTGCCACGGCATGTTGTTGGTAAAGGCCATCACCATGTCGTTAGAACGCGACCAGTTGTATTCGGATTGCTGAATGCGGTTTTTCTTCAGGTCGTTGATGACCGCCTCAATCAGCCAGTCTTCAAACCCTCCTTTCTTCAGCAATTCAATCTGTTCCAACAACAAGTCTTTTACCTGCTCCAGCGTTTGGCCCTCGCGTGGCTTTGCCTGAAAGGTATGCACGGAATAGTCGTTCAGCACATCTACATAGCTGACAGGCTCCAACACTTTTTGCTGCTGCTTCAGGTTGAGGTCGATTAAACCAGCCTGCGAGTTCGATAGAATCATATCCGTAAGGCGCAACAAGTTGTATTCGTCTGAACTTCGTCCATCGAAGCGGAAGCCCAGGTTTACCCACTCGGCATCGGGGCCGAACACTTCCTTCACAACAGGCTGCTGTATGGGTTCCTCCTGTACTTTGGTCCACGCAGGTAGTTGTTCGTTAGGTTGCCAGTCGCCAAAATATTTTTCAATAAGCGCAATGGTTTTGTCGTAATCCAGATCGCCACTGAGGCAAATGGCTACGTTGTTGGGTCTGTAGTAAGTGTTAAAATAATTTTTGATGTTGGTGATGGAAGGGTTCTTCAGGTGGTCGATGGTGCCGATAACGGTTTGGGTTCCGTACGGATGCTTTTGAAACACACCCTGGTAGAGCGCTTCGTAGGTTTTCCAATAGTCGTTGTCGAGGCTGCGGTTCTTTTCTTCATACACCGTTTCCAGCTCTGTGTGAAACAGGCGCGGCACAATCACGCGAAAGCGGTTGGCTTCCAGCTTCAGCCAGTTTTCAATCTGGTTGGCCGGAATGTCGTTGATGTACACCGTACGATCTTCGCTGGTGTAGGCGTTGGTGCCCCGCGCACCAATCTCTGATACCATCTTATCATACTCGTTGGCAATGGCCAGTTTCGAAGCCTCGTTCGACACCTGGTCGATGAGGCGATAATATTTCACGCGCGCCACCGAATCCGTTAACGTGCGGTAGTGCTCGAACATGTGCTCGATGCTGTCGAGGTACACTTTTTCATCGGCCCAATTGAGTGTGCCAAAATCGGAAGTGCCTTTAAACATGATGTGTTCCAGGTAATGGGCCAATCCTGTGGTTTCGGCCGGGTCGTTTTTGCCACCGGCTTTCACCGCAATCTGTGTTTGCAAACGCGGCTCTGCCTGGTATTGACTGAGGTAGACTTTCAATCCGTTTTTGAGGGTGTAGACGCGCACCTTCATCGGGTCATTGTCTACATACTCGTAGGAAAAGCCACCGCTTTCGCCCGTGCGCGTGGCATACTTGTCGGGCGCAGTGCAGGCTATAGCCAGGCAAATCGCCAAAAACATAGTTACTAATCTGATTTTCATGGAATTTGGGTTGGAATGTGGTGGTAAGTAACAAAAAGCAACTACAAGGTACCATCCCCGGTTTCAGGTAAGGTCCTCCCCCATTTTGACGTATCTAACGTACAAAAAATCCGGAATATTGCCCACGCAAAGTTTCACCACGCGAATCGTACAAAAACAGAAACTATGTCTATGTTCCTTTCGTTATCTTTAACCATTAAACGCGTACTATGAAAAGACTTGCCGTGTTGTTGATTGTGGTGGTTGGTTTCACCGCGCTCTCTTTCACCCCACCTGCCGAACGCTACTTCGAAATAGCCAAGAACCTCGACATTTTTGCCTCGTTGTTCAAAGAGGTGAATGCACTTTACGTGGACGAAGTCAATCCCAACAAGCTGATACGTACCGGCATCGATGCCATGCTCAATTCGCTCGATCCCTACACCAATTATATTCCCGAAGATGAAGTAGAGACTTTCCGCACCATCAACACCGGGCAATATGGCGGCATTGGTGCCATTACCCGCGAAATTGGTCAGCGCACGGTGGTAACCATGATTTACGAAGGCTACCCGGCCGCTAAAGCGGGATTAAAAATTGGTGACGAGGTGTTGAAGATGGATGAAGTAGACCTCACCAAAATTTCGATGGAAGAAGCCGAATTGCTGATGCGTGGACAGGTGGGCACTCCGCTGAAGCTGACAGTAAAAAGAGTAGGCGTTGCAGATCCGATTGTATTGGAATTCAAGCGCGAGAAGATAAAGGTGAATAACGTGCCTTACTTTGGCATGGTGAGTCCTGAAATCGGCTTTGTGCAGCTGTCTGACTTTACGCCCGATGCCGGCAAAGAGGTGAAGAACGCGGTCATTGCCTTGAAAGAAAAAGGTGCCAAAGGCATCATCCTCGATCTACGCGGCAACCCGGGCGGTTTGTTGTTCGAAGCGGTAAACGTATGCAACATCTTCATCCCGAAAGGAAAGAAAGTGGTTACCACCAAAGGCAAAGTAGAAGACAGCAACATCCACTACGAAACGCTAAATCCTCCCGTTGATACAGAAATTCCCGTAGCCGTACTGATCAACCGAGGTAGTGCCTCTGCATCGGAAATCGTGGCTGGCACTTTACAGGATTACGATCGCGCTGTCATTATCGGTGAGAAATCTTTTGGAAAAGGGTTAGTGCAACTAAGCCGACCGTTGTCGTACAACTCGCAGGTAAAAATTACCACAGCCAAATATTATACACCGACAGGCCGGTGCATACAGGTGTTGGATTACACCCACCGCAGGGAAGATGGCAGTGTAGGCTCCATACCCGATTCCATCAAACAAGAATTCAAAACTTCGCGTGGCCGCATTGTGTACGATGGCGGTGGTATTGACCCCGATATTGTTACCGAAGGCTTTGATGCCGCCACCCTTACGCAGGTGCTCTACACCAATGGCTTCTTGTTCGATTACTCTACGTTATATGCATCGAAGCACCCAACTATTCCTCCGGCTACCGAGTTTGTATTGACAGATGAAGAATACAACGAATTTGCCAACTGGATGAAGGGCAAGAACTACACTTACCGCTCGCCTGTAGAAGCTGAATTGGCCGAGTTGACTGAAGAAGCCAAGCGCGAACGTTATTACGATGAACTGAAACCCCAACTGCAAACCATGCAGGCACGCCTGAACGAGAGCAAGAAAAATGACCTGCAGACTTTCAAAGACCAGATCAAGAGTTTGTTGGAAGAAGACATCGTGTCGCACTATTATTACGAACGCGGTGCTATAGAAGTGGGCTTCAAACGCGATACAGACATTAAGAAGTCCATCGAGATTTTGAACAACACAGCCGCCTACCGCAAGATGTTGAACATGTAAAACGGATGGCCTCCTTCAAAAGGGTACTTCGCAAAACTACTATCATCACCACCCTACTGCTAGTGGGGTTGGCGTTGCTCATCGATTCGTGCATTCAGTTTCGCATGAGCAAAAAGGAAGTAGATCAATATTTTTCCGACAAGCCTTATAAGGGAACGCTGCATCACTATTATGCTGGTAACCAACCCATCACTTACCTGAAAGCGGGTGAAGCTGATAAACCATTGGTTGTTTTTGTGCATGGCTCACCAGGCTCGTTAAGTGCCTTTATTGATTTTATGGCCGACACCAGTTTGCTGAAAAGTGCGCAACTGATTACGGTTGACCGACCGGGCTTTGGCACTTCTAATTTTGGAAGAGCAGAACCTTCTTTAAGAAAGCAAGCCGCTGCCATCAAACCTTTGTTAGAAGCACATCAACACAACCGCCCCATCATATTGGTAGGGCACTCGCTGGGTGGCCCGGTAATAGCACGCATCGCCATGGATTACCCTGAGTTGGTGGACGGCCTCGTGTTTGTGGCGCCCTCCATCGATCCGGAGTTAGAACCCCACGAGTGGTTTCGGGCACCACTGGCTACGCCCTTTTTCAAATGGATGCTGCCTCGCTCGCTGCGTGCCTCCAACGATGAGATTTACCAGTTGAAACCTGAATTGCAAAAGATGCTACCGCTGTGGGCATCCATCAAATGTCCGTCTATTGTCATACAAGGAATGAAAGATTCACTGGTGCCACCGGCCAATGCCGAATTTGCCCAGCGCATGATCACCAATGCCACCGTGAAGCTGATGCTCGAAGAATCTATGGATCATTTCGTGCCCTGGAGCCATCCGCACCTGATTCGCCATGCAGTATTAGAAATGGTAGACAGCCAGACACAATCACTTACCGGAAAAGGCAATCAGCCGTGACAAAGTACTTAAAAAGGTACGGCTCCGCCTTGGTAAGAGGTCGGAGCCGTGGTTTACAGGTTTAGGTAAGAAAAAATCTATCGCAGGAAGAGCATCTCGCGGTATTTCACCAGCGGCCAGTCTTCATTGTCAACAAGCAGTTCCAGCTTATCCACTGCATCGCGAATCTGTTCAAAGTATTTCTCTTTGATGTCATCGCAATACGCCAAAGCGCGCTTGTGTGTATCAGTAATTTTGTTGATGCGCTTGCGCTCTTCCACCATGGCACGTACGCTGGTCTTGATTGTATCTATATGACCAGAGATTTCTTTGATCGTTTGCACCACTGCTGCATTGTCAACACCCAGGCCCTTCAAGCCATTGGCATTTTCTATCAACTTGGTTTGGTAGGCAATGGCGGTGGGCACAATATGATTCATCGCCAGGTCGCCCATTACACGCGCTTCAATCTGCACACGCTTGATGTACGACTCCAAACGAATTTCATTGCGGGCCTCCACTTCTTTGTGGTTCAGCACACCATGCTTTTCGAACAACGTCAAAGACTTTTTCGACACATAGGCATCCAGTGCGCGTGGCATATTTTTGATGTTGTTCATGCCGCGCTTAGCCGCTTCTTTCACCCACTCTTCCGAGTAGCCATCACCTTCGAAGCGGATGTTCTTGGATTCTTTGATGTACTTACGCAACACGTTCACAATGGCCATGCGCTTCTCTGTACCCTTCTCTATGTCTTTGTTAACGGTTTCGAAGAAGTCGTCTAGCTGTTCTGCCACAATGGTGTTGAGGGCCGTCATGGCCGTAGCACAGTTGTCGCTGGAGCCTACTGCGCGGAACTCAAACTTATTTCCCGTAAAGGCAAAAGGAGAAGTGCGGTTACGGTCTGTAGCATCCAGAATGATTTCAGGAATCTGATCGATGCCCAACTTCATGTACATGTTGTCGCCCTTCTCAATCTTCACGTTGCCCTTGCTCTCCAACTCATCCAACACGGCCGTCATTTGGGCACCAATAAATACCGACATGATAGCGGGCGGAGCTTCGTTGGCACCGAGGCGGAAATCGTTGCCCGGTGTAGCAATGCTGGCGCGCAACAAGTCTGCATGCTCGTGCACGGCCTTGATTGTGGTAATGAAGAAGGTAAGGAACATCAGGTTATCGCGCGCGCTGCTGGTAGGCGCGTAGAGGTTTACACCTGTGTCTGTAATCAAAGACCAGTTGTTGTGCTTACCACTGCCGTTTACTCCGGCAAAAGGTTTTTCGTGGAAGAGGATGCGCAGGTTGTGTTTCTCAGCCACGCGGCCCATCACATCCATCATCAACTGGTTGTGGTCGTTGGCCACGTTTACATCTTCAAACAACGGTGCTACTTCAAACTGGCTGGGCGCTACTTCGTTGTGGCGAGTGCGCACCGGTATGCCGAGCTTCCAGCATTCAATCTCAAACTCTTTCATGAAATCGTACACGCGCGAAGGGATGGAACCAAAATAATGGTCTTCCATCTGCTGCCCACGTGCGGGGGCGTGGCCATAGACGGTGCGGCCAGCCATCACCAGATCAGGACGAGCATTGAAGAGGTCTTTGTCAACCACGAAGTACTCCTGCTCGCAGCCGAGCGAAGCCACCACGTGTTGAATGTCTTTATCGAAAAGCTGGCACACCTTGGTGGCTGCGTTGTCCACTGCCTTCAGTGCTTTCAGCAAAGGTGACTTATTGTCGAGTGTTTCACCTGTGTACGAAACAAATACGGTGGGTATGCTTAACGTTTTGCCGTACAAGAACATGGGCGAAGTCGGATCCCAGGCGGTGTAGCCACGGGCTTCGAAGGTAGAGCGGATACCTCCGGAGGGGAATGAAGATGCATCGGGTTCTTGCTGCACCAACTCGCTGCCTTTGAATTTCTCTATGCCGGCCAATGCATCGAAGAAGGAATCGTGCTTTTCGGCTGTGCCACCCGTCATGGGTTGAAACCAGTGGGTGAAGTGCGTGGCACCTTTGCTCAGCGCCCAGGTTTTGGCCGCCTGCGCTACTGCATCGGCTGTGCCTTCATCAATTTTTTCGTGGTTTTTGATTGCGTTGCTAACCTTTTTGAAAATGGCCGGGGCCAGGGTAGCGCGCATCTGGTCCATGCCGAACACATTCTCGCCAAAGAAGTCGGATACTTTGGAGCTGGGTAAGTCGACATGCACGCGTGCTCGTTCGCTGAGTTTCTTCAGCGCCTCAAAACGTAAGTGTGCCATAAGGGTGGTTGTTATTTATTGGGATTTGCGGCAAAAATAGGCTAATCCGGCACACATAGGGTCAAAAACAACCCTATTTTTTTACAAAATTGTATTCAAACGTTAACATAGGGGTGTTTTTGCCGCTTTTAAGATAACAATGGGGATTGGTCGGGGGTGTTATGTAGGATAGGCCACGGCCTGCCCCGCAGTGCCCAAGTCACGACATAAACAAAATGACCGAACACCGCGAAACGAATTTAGTCGGTCATTTAAGAATAAAACTCCGTGTTTTCAGGTATAAAATGACCGTCAATGGTCGGATTTACTGAATCACCCCATTTCCACCATCGCTTTGCGCCCAATAAAAAACCAGTACGTTGCTGTTTGGGGTTGCCTTTTTCTTGGTTGCGTCTTCACGAACCAATACATAAACCAGATCGTTAGGCACAGGCACGAGCCGCGGTTGAGAGGTCACTTGATAACTTCATCAAAACTTCTTCTGTAGGAGTACGGCATCTGGTCTGCATACCCATATCTTATCAGAAGCAGCGGGTGTTTGTTTTCTACACCCAGCTCCTTAGCAAGTTTCTTTCTGATCACTAATTCTTCGCAAGGCATGTTAAGGTGGGCGTGCTTTACTCCAAGGATGCTCACAGTGAGGCCAAATCGTTGAAAAGCCTGCCCTGTTTTTACCCAACCTTCGGTAGTATTGGTTTCGCTAATGAAAATTGCCAAACCTTGCGTGTGGTTCAGTAAGTCCGTTAGGCGCTTTTCTTCACTTTTTGCAGTAATGAAATTCTTCATCACCATGTTTCCAAGAAATCTACCTAATCCGGGCATCCCCATGGTAGCTGCCCAGATTCCATCCCTTTTTGTTTCTGCTTCATTTTTGGAAAAGCGTATCCAATGAACCAATTCATTCACAAAATTCCTGTTTTTAAATTGCAGATGGTTGGCTTCAATAATGAGCGGAATCAATTTTCTGAAATTGGTATTACTATCCAGCATGCGCAGAGAAACGCCTTCAAGGGTAAAACAAGAACTAATTTGATTCAGTACATCGTTGGACAGGGGCGTGTTATTGTATTTGATTTTTGTTACCTGCCTTTTAGGAATTTCATTAAACAGTAAGTCAGGTGAAATACTACCCGTTTCATCTTTTGTTAGGTCAACTACTATACTGTTCACCGGCTTTTCAGGATAATGTACTTTAAACACATAACCTCTTTGTCTCGCTGCGATGAGCAAATTCTCTAATGCACAGCCTAAGCCAATATAGAGCTCATAATTTTCCGCATCCACCACGGGAAGCGCCCTTTCAAAGTCCGGGTGAATGACAATACCGTTATCCGTGTTCTGAAATTTCCACGGTTGCGTATTGTGGCCGGAAGGTGCCCTAATTGCACATTCAACTAAGAATTTAAAATCATCCTTGTTCATTTCTTATCGCTGTTGCCCGACTGAAGCCTTTACTTTCACCTGGTTGAAATTGAGACAAGAAAACGATGAAAACCATGACATAAATAGTGCGTTCGTGTGACTTAAGTCATCGAAGCGATTAATTCCCCGTTGAATTAGAGTTGCTATTTGCCTTCAAGTTTAGGCATCAGATTACCTTGCTGAGGTGGTTTTTATGCAGCTATGGCACGTACCCAATGCGCAGTTCAGCGAAAAGAACGAATCTTCCTAAGAATGCAAAAGGTCAGTTGGCGGCTTCAGGGCCTTTGTCAATTTTTTTACAGACCAATTTTTAAATTGACATTCATTACACTATCCAAACACAAACATCTTTATGACTCTTGATTTCATTGTTCTTTTGTCATCGATTTTATGATTGACCTTTACCCAATAATGCGGGGCGCTTTTTAGAACCCATACTTCTGTAAAACGCCCCGACTCACTTGTAATCAATACCTTGAACGTATCAAAAGTCTTTTTATCGATTTCTAACTTCTCCGTGCCAACTACTTTTAGTTCTGTAAGTCCTAGTTGTCCAGTTTTGGGTGGAGCCCCAGACCATCTGTCTAACTCGTAATAACTAATATGAAGTTGTTCTGAAAATTTCAGACTACCAAGAAACACGGATGTTCCGGGTCCCTCGGGTGCAACCAATTCAGGGATCCTTAATTTGTATTTCACCGTATCCGTCATAGACTTAATCGATAGTGAAGCTGTGTCTGAACTAAAATCAATATGGTAGTTCGTGAAACCAGAATGATACATGTGACTTATTACTGGCCTCAAGCCATCTTCGTTAATTAGATAATAATCAAATCCATTACCGGCAAGATCATCAACTACCGGACTTCTATGCGTTACACCCCAATATGAATTTAAAGAGTCCTTGATTGGATATATGCTTTCAATTGTTAAATACTCTGGTGATCCAAAATCCCAATAAAGTAAAGCCGGCTTCAACTGCTTTGTGTTGATCTTACTCTTGGTCAAGAGTTCTTGTGCGCTTACCACGTTTGTCAAAGCAGTAGAAACTAACAGATACAGTAGAACCATTTTGCATTTCATAATTCCGAAGGTTTGTGATTTGAGTGTTACTGACTCCTGTGTTACTAAAGTGATTTACTTGTATCCATAGGAAATCTTTATCGAGAGAATTGTTGCTGTTTTTTTTATGACGCCAACTTGGCCCTGCCCTATTCTGACTAACGTTGTGTGACTATTTACCTACGGGAGTAAGTGGGCTTAAGAATGGCCCCGGACTCATCGGGGGACATGTTAAAGCCGACCGTAAAATTGTCTCCCGGCACCGAACCACATTGTAAAACATAAACTTTAATTTAACACCAAACCCCGCAATTGCCAAATAGCTGCATTCGTAGTGCTTTCATTTCCACCATTTCTGTACTTCTGTCTCTAGAGCCTTTTTTCTGGCACTCTCATTCGAGTAGTCAAACATTGCTTTTAAACTCTCCCACCCATTTCGCGCATATTTGTCACAAGGAATGATGTCGGGGCCATCACTACAATTAAAATCCTCTGGAAGGCAATTAGATATATAGTCACTCCAACAAACCCTTTTAGAATTTTTTGTTTTGTATTCAGTCCAATTTCCCTCATAATCTATCACGCTTGATCGATATGTATACCAAATATTACCAAAGTCAACTTGAGACTCGTTATATATATTCCATTTAATAGAAAACCTACCGCTTAAAATACCAGAACCGCTCTGCCTTTGATCTTCACTAAATTCAAATGTGCCTCCAAGATGTCCCATGACTTCATATGGTGGCTCTTCAGGAGCTTGTTCAACGTATTTTATTACAGACTCAATTCTTAATGATCCTTTAAAGTCACAAATATTAGAATTTACCTTTGTTTTTCCAGTTACTAAATACAGCATACTATCGGCACTAGACTTCTTAGCTTCTGAAATGTGAACTCTAAGCCTTCGAAAGTCATCTCCAATCACTCCATCCATTGAGTTTTCTTTAGTCGTGAACAAGTGCTCTAAACTTAACGTCTTGAATTCCCCATAAATCAATGAATCATCAATCACCCCGCCAAGAATACGTTTAATACTCTGTTCTTCCAGCGAAGGAGGATCAAGCTTGCCATTAATTTCTGACGTGTCTGCAAGAATGTCGATTTCATCATTGCCACGCTCTGTTGTTGTTCGAGAGCAATTTGCTAATGCAATAAGTATTATCAAGAGTCCGAGTCTATTCATAAATAATCTCAATGAATGCACTACAACGCTGGTATTTATGTAGCGTGCGGATTTGGAGGGCTTAAGAATGGCCCCGCACGTGCGGGAGAATGTTAAGCCCGACCTGCACGTCTCTGTCCCCCGATACGAAACTAAATTAAGAAAATACTTTTAATACCGACACGAAACCCCCGCATTGCATAAACATTTTGTTGGGTGCCGTACAATCATTCTACTTTTTCTTGAAAGTCAAATCTTTAATTCTGTCACCGCTCAAGTAGAATTCGCTAGTCGTTCCGTTTTGCGCAAAGTCAATTGTATAAAAGTCGACTAGCATTTTAGTTCTCGAAATAAGAAATCCAGTCGTTTTATAGTCGTTCCCGATTGTAACGTCAAAGTCTGAATCATTCTTATATCGAACGGTTACAGTAACATTTATTTCTGGACTAAAATAGTCTCCGTCAAGCGATTTGAAATCAAAGTTGTCCCAGTTGTTAGCTATTTTTTTTAAAGTGTATGGTGAATGATTAATGTAGTAAGCTGTCACTTCTAACTCGCCATTTTGGTTTCTGCGAAATTCCTGTTTGAAATCTGAGTCATATTTTTGATTAAAAATATTTTCCGATTCCCGAACTAGTTCAACGTCATTTCTTCCAATACGTTTTAAGTAAATCTTGTTTTCTATATTCACAAACTGAAAAGCGAAATTGTCGTTTGTTAGATATGTCCCTATTAGTTCACTCTCGTCAATAAAAGGCCCTGTTTCCCTTGGTTTCGTTACTAGGTATTCTTTGTCCGACTTTAAGTCAAATACAACATCCACCATTTGTCTTGTCTGTGTATATGGAACTGATTTACCAGTATTGGTCAGTGTTATAAATGCTGTATTTTTAGTAGGTAGTCTTAACACGCTAGCTTTCCATGCACCAGTAGCACCTTCGTGGAATTTATACTCAAAATTCTTATACGTCCCGAATTCAAGTCCGTATCCATAGTTTGTAATTGAATTAGGTACAAGAGATTGGCTTTGTTCGATAATTTTCCTTTTGATTTTTGTCTGAGATTTTCCTTGAATTACCAATTCCCATTGTATTTGGTCTTTTAAAGTAGAAAAGATGTTTCCGTCACCACAAGCATTCCAAATCCAATCGTAAGTTGTCCAAGTATTAAAGTTAAAATATGACTTTGCGATTGGCTCTTCGATTTTACCTGCATCGTCAACGAAAGCGGTGTTAGGCATTTTCAATTCATGGAACATCTTTTTTGTGAAAGATGTAAAACTCTCTTTGCTAACTTTTTCAACTATTAATGCTAAGAGAATATAATTTGTATTACTGTACAGATACTTTGTCCCAGGTGAAAAATTCAAGTCGTTTTGCTTTTTGACTATGTTTAAAATATCCGTGTTATTATAGTTCTTTTCCCACCAAGTAATCCCTTTTAGGGAAAGTAAATCATAGAAGTCTCTTATTCCACTTGTGTGATTTAATAAATTATTTATAGTGATTTTGTCCCCAATATTTGGGTACAAATCAGGAAAGTACTTTCTAATGTCGTCTGTTAAACTTAACTTTTTTGAGTCTGCCAATATTAAAATTGCTAATGCGGTGAATTGCTTTCCATTTGAGGCTATATTGAATCGGGACTTATCATTTATCATTATGCTGTCTTGTAAGTTGGCATAGCCAGCATATTTTTCAAAAAGAACTTTGCCGTCACTAATTATTGCTGTCGCTATACCCGGTGCTTTCTTTGGGACATCTTGAGTTGCAACCTTGTCCAGTTTTTCAATTTGCTCTCTAGTCAGAATTTGTTGTCCCAGAGTGTTTAAACTAATCAGGAATAGTAGAAAGGAGTAAATTCTCATTGTCGTTCTTTATTGGTCTTCTCTCATAATTGTATGGCACCCAACGTTTGTGTTTGCGATGTGGCCGGCTTCCGAAGCCGCGCGTTGTCCGCGAAA
>CAZRQK010000059.1:24852-25457 GCA_964602295.1 uncultured Ohtaekwangia sp. | reverse complement strand
GGTCGCAACTGGTCGGTCTTGGCATTCCGCTTCGCTTCATTGCCAAGCCCTCCTAGTCCGGCCACTGCGCAAGCACTCACGTTAGCAACAATGCCGCCCGGCACCGGTGACAGATACGGCTACGACAACACGCTGTCGCTTTTTAAAATCTGTAATAAGTTTCACAACTATCACTCGCCACGGTTGACAGTTTCGGCTTCGGTTGAACCTTTGACAATTAAACCAAAATCAAACTTGGTTCCGTTGACGTTCTCGCCAACCGCTGACATTTACGACCGAGAAAAAGAAAACGAATTTTTGTGTCGTTTGACAGTGACGGCTACGATTGACTTTTTGATGACTAACAACGAAAGACAGAAAAGGAATCTTGGCGGCACATGTTGCTAACGGCATGCTTTTGACCATAGCGGGGTAGGGGCGTTGTGTATTCGCATTAGTTTATTAATTTCGTTTGCCCACGGGGACGGTAACGTTGCAAGTCGCAAAGTCAGCCGCTGAGGCGGCTTTAACTTTGCTCCCAACCCCGCTACGGCAAAAGCGCCAACGTTGGCTGCAAGGCGTTAAATAAATTCTCAAATGATAAAATATTCAGAAAAGAGATTTTG
>CAZRQK010000059.1:0-24842 GCA_964602295.1 uncultured Ohtaekwangia sp. | reverse complement strand
TGAAACGAATGACATTGCTCCAAGCCAGACATCTAACACTATTCCAGACTGGCTGACAAAAATATATCCAAAAGACATTAGCACTGAAGTTTATCCAAGTAAGACACAGTCAATAATGACTTTCCGAGAATTAAATGACTCTGTAACATTTTGTATTTTATCAATCAATGACGGTGTCTGCAATACATACATTTTAGCGACATTGATAAATAAAAATATAGGGACTGAGACTGAAATTGGAAAAAGTTGTGATCAAGATTTAGCTTGGCCAAAATATGAATATAAAACTTACACAATTTTACCCGACTGGACAATTGAGATAAAGGAATATTCCGAGACAGTAGACAACCAATTCATTGACGACAGTGGATTTATAAAAGAAGGATACAATTTTGAAGACATTGAAGATAAAAAGATCGACTCCGTTAAGTATCAACTGACAATTGACCCAAGCGGACAAATTATAAAAAGAACCTAACTGGCGCCAACAGCAGCTATTTGCAATTGCGGGGTTTGGTGTTAAATTAATGTTTATGTTTCAAAATGTAGTTCGGTCACGGGGGATAATTTTACAGCAGGTCGGGCTTAACATTCTCCCGCACGTGCGGGACTTCATTTTTTTAGCGCTCCCATTCCCTGCACTGCACTAGCACGTACGTTGTAGGCAATACGGCCTGACAAAGGAGTTCACAACGGGCGACATTCTATTTACAAAGATATTTCACGTGGACAAGGGAACGGCTTCGGTGCAATTTGGACTTTGATAAATTAAAACATTTGCAGTTAACCATTTGGCTCATTAGGCTGCCACACAAAACCAACTCACATCCAAAGCAGCCAAAAGAGCCAAACAAAAGTTGTATCCCCACAGTTTTCAGTTGAATCCCTCCATGAGTTAGTTCCGTTAATTGTTTTGATTATTTTTATTCAGGCATAAATATATCCGAATGTTTACAAGCTATTTCAGGATAGCCATGCGCTATTTAGCAAAGAATAAAGTCTATTCATTTATAAACATAGCTGGGCTTAGCTTAAGTCTTGCTTGTGCCATGTTAATGATTTTGTACACTAAGGATGAATTTAGTTTTGACAAATTTCAAAAAGACATAAGTTCTACATATTTAATTGTTATTGATGTTCAAAATCCAGACGGGAGTTCAGCAGATAAAATGGGACTTACCAGTATTCTTCACGGCCCACGGTTTAAGGATAATCTGCCAGAAGTGGAATCATTCGTAAGACTAAACAACAAATACAGAAATATTAAGTTAGGCGATGAAGTGAACAGCCAAAAAATACTTGAGGCTGACAGCAACTTCTTTTCATTTTTCTCATTCCCGTTAATTCATGGCAACCCACAGACAGCATTGCAGGATGCTAATAGTATTGTGATTTCCGAAGATATGGCAATACGTCATTTTGGGAATGATGACCCTCTCAATAAAAACATCTTGTTTGAAAGTGACGGGGTTTTTATTCCGTATACTGTTACTGGCGTGACGAAACGGTGCCCACAAAATTCATCAATTCAATTTGAGGCCGTTATACCTCTAAAAGAGGAATCAGATGACTTCGCATGGGTAACAGTTTCCTATTCCACCTTTGTTAAACTAAACGCGAATAGCAACATAAAGGCTGTTTCGACAAAAATGCAGCAGGTATTTGAAACTGAGTCCAAAGATGTAATGAACCAAGTGCGCGAATATGGCTTTACTCAATCATTCCATCATCAACTCCAACCATTTGAGGACATTCATTTGAGCCAAGATTATAAAGTCGAAGCTGGATTGACAAATGGGAGTAATTCAATTTACTCTTACATACTTTCAGGAATCGCTGTGTTTATATTAATTATCGCTTGCATAAACTTTACTAATCTGACTATTGCACGGTCTGCCAAGAGAGCTAAAGAAATTGGAATTCGGAAAGTGGTGGGCGGTGCCAGACAACAATTGATTATTCAATTTTTGGGTGAATCATTTTTGCTGTGCCTCATATCATTCATAGGTGCAATGATTCTCGCCCAATTATTACTTCCTGTATTTAATGATTTGGTGAACAAGGAATTATCTCTTTCCTATTTAATTGACAGCAGATTAATTGGTATTTATCTTTCACTTTTAGCTATCACCGCGATATTAGCGGGATTCTATCCCGCTATAGTTTTGTCGGGCTATAATCCGGTTCAAACTCTTTATACTAGATTCAAGTTATCTGGTAAAAACTATCTACAAAAAATACTTATCGTATTTCAATTTGCATTGGCAACATTTATGGTCATCGCAACGCTGACGGTTTACATGCAATTTGATTACCTGACAACAAAAGACTTAGGATTTAAACCAGACAACGTAGTAAGGGTCTCCAAAAGTGGCATGACTCACCGGGAAGCTAAAGTATTTGGTGAAATGTTGTCAAAAAATCCAAACATCATTTCTGTATCACCTCACTATCATGGAATGGAAAATGGCAAGTTCAATACTGATTCAATATTACATTTTACATATGAAGCCGTGAATGAAAATTTTATCGACCTTTTTGGCATCCAAATTTTACAAGGGAGAAATTTCTCTGAATTAAATCCATCCGACTCAGCTAATTCCGTAATTATTAATCAGTCCTTTGTGAAAGAAGCCGGATGGAAGGAACCTATTGGTCAGCAAGTTAAAATGATGGACGGAGCCATTAGGAGAGTAATTGGAATTGTGAAAGATTACAATTATGAATCTTTAAAGAGTAAGATTGATCCTCAACTATTTTCACTGGCTTTTGACTCAAATAGCCCATCCTATCGACACATATTAATTAAGATAAAGCCTAATTCGGAAGCTAGCTGCATTCCTTTCATCGAAAAGACTTTTAAAGAATTGTTTCCAATGGCCCCCTACTCATACCAATTCTACAATGACATAAACCTATCGCATTACGAAGTGGAATCAAAATGGAAGCTTGTAATAATGTTAAGCGCACTGTTGACAATTTTTATTGCTGGTATTGGACTCTTTGGCTTATCTATTCTGACAGCAGAAAGTAAGTTTAAAGAAATAGGAATTCGCAAAGTTCTTGGGGCGTCCGTAAAAACCATAGTTCTCTCACTTTATAAGAATCATCTATCACTTATTTCATTAGCTCTCCTGATTGCTATGCCCGCTTCCTACTATGCAGGTGGAATATGGCTTGACAATTATCCGTATCGGACAGAAGTTGGAGTGGGGGTATTTATTGGAGCGGGGATATTTGTATTGTCGATAGCCTGTGTAACTATAAGTTACCAAACGATCAAGACCGCTTTGTTAAATCCTGTAAATAGTTTAAGGACGGAGTAATATAATGAGAGGCTTGAAATCATTTTGGGCTCACAATTCCGCACACACTTTTGCAAGCCGCACAGCCAGCAACCATGGATAAGTTCTATCAAAGCATGGAGTATATTCATCGAAACCCGGTCGAGACTGGCTTAGTGGAAAAGGAAGAAGATTATGTGTATAGCAGTGCAAGGGATTTCTTTGGTAAGAAAGGGCTGATTGAATTGAGTAATGTTGTTTAGTTGAGGGTATACGAAGGCACAAGCGAGACGCTTGCGCCAGGAGAGGGTGCCAGGAGTGGGACCGTAGCACCCCGATCGAACTGACACCGAAAGAAGACCGAACCTACAACGAACCTACTGTCAGGTAGGGTCGGGCAGGCTGACATTTTGTACGCGAGGCCGGAATGGTAAAATATTTAGCTAAATAAAAATTTGTATATCAATTAAATAACAAAATATTCCATCTAAATGCTAAATAATTTAGTATTTGCTTACTTTCGCTTTACGAAAGCAAAAGATGGTGATTCAGCGAGCCCAAGCACTAGCCACCCTGCGCGAGCAACTGCTGCGCCTGGAAGGTTTTAAGCCCTCTTCCCATGCTTCCGTCAGCCGCCCTTTGGGGCCGTTGCAACATGCTTTTCCCCATGGCGTCTTTCCCCTGGGGGTCATCCACGAATTCCGGGTAGATACGCGCGAGCAGGTTTCGGCCACCACCGGCTTCATTGCCGGCCTGCTTTCCTTTTTGGTAAAGAGCACAGGCACCTGCCTGTGGATCGGTCGCAGCCGCACCCTGTTTCCTCCTGCGCTGAAAAGCTTTGGCCTGGCGCCAGAGCGTTTTATCTGTGTAACGGTAAAGAACGACCCACAAGTGTTGTGGGCTACCGAAGAAGCCCTGAAGTGCCCTGCCTTGTCGGCCGTGGTGAGCGAAGCAGGGGTCATGAGCTTTACCGCTTCGCGCAGGCTGCAGTTGTGTGTGGAGAAGAGCCAGGTAACGGGTTTCATCCTGCACAGCCCTTCCCAGCAACGGGGGGCTACAGCCAGCGTAGCGCGGTGGCAAATTAGTTCGCTGCCCAGCGTGAATGAAGAAGGGTTGCCAGGTATTGGCTATCCGCAATGGAAAGTAGACCTGATGCGAATTCGCAACGGCAGGCCTGGCAGCTGGCATCTGCAATGGACGCCTGCGGCATTCCGCACGGTGGAGCCCGGGTCGTTAGAGGAGGAGGTACCACATCAGCAAGCAGGGTGAGTGTATGGAGCGCAGGTATGTATGCCTCTGGTTCCGCTACTTAAAAACGGATTGGTTCTCGCGCCCGCAGCCCGAACTGAAAGCGCATCCATTCGTGTTGCGCACCCTCGTGCATGGCCGCATGGTGCTCGCAGCCGTCAATGCCCCCGCACAACGGCAGGGCCTGGTGGAGGGAATGGCACTGGCCGATGCCAGGGCCATGCTGCCCCACCTTCGGGTGATGGACGATCGACCCGATCTCGCTGTTCCGCTGCTCAAGCGCCTGGCCGGGTGGTGCATACGCTACACACCGCTGGCAGGCATACAGCCTTCTGATGGGCTGGTGCTGGATGCCACCGGCTGCGCCTACCTGTGGGGTGGTGAGGAAGCCTACCTGAAAGACATCGTGCAACGTCTGATGGCAAGAGGGTATGAGGTGCGTGCGGCCATGGCCGATACCATCGGAGCAGCCTGGGCCGTGGCCCGTTTCGACAAGCAGCGCACGATCATTCCTCCCGATGGGCAGCAGGTGGCACTCCAGCCATTGCCACCGGAAGCCCTGCGGCTGGAGGCCGACATGGCTGCACGCCTGCACACGTTGGGCTTACACCAGATTCAGCAATTTATGTCCATGCCACGGTCGGCCTTGAGGCGGAGGTTTGGCGTAGGCCTGCTCCACCAACTCGACAAAACCCTGGGCTATGAGATCGAATCCTTCGAGCCAGTGATACCCCCAGAGCCCTATTGCGAAAGGCTTCCCTGCCTGGAGCCGATCGTAACGGCCACCGGCATTGAGATCGCCCTTCGCGAACTGTTAACGCGACTGTGTACGCGCCTGCGTGCGGAACAGAAAGGTGTGCGCAAAGCCGTCCTCACCTGTTTTCGGGTAGATGGCCACCGGCAGCAATTGTCGATAGGCACCAACCACCCCAGCGTGCAGGCAGACCACCTGTTCAAACTGTTTGCGTTGCATATTTCATCTGTCGCACCGGGGTTGGGCATTGAGTTGTTTATGTTGGAAGCGCCCGTGGTGGAGCCACACAGGGGCGAACAGGAAGCCCTCTGGCGTGCGCACAGCCCATGGGATGACGAGCAACTGGCTGCGTTGCTGGACCGCATTAGCACCAAAGCGGGGCCGGAAACCATTCACCGCTATGTGGCGGCCGAGCACTACTGGCCCGAGCGATCTATCCGCCAGTCATCGTCTCTTCAGGAAGAATCGGCTGCCGACTGGCGGGTGGAGAAGCTGCGCCCGCTGCATCTGCTGAGCAGCCCCGAACCCATCGAAGTAACGGCACCCATTCCCGACTACCCACCGCTGTTGTTTCGCTACCGCGGAAAGGTTCACCAGATCGCGAAGGCAGATGGCCCGGAGCGGATAGAGCAGGAGTGGTGGATACAGCAAGGGCAGCACCGCGACTACTACCGCGTGGAAGACGAAGCCGGTTGTCGTTATTGGATATTCCGACTGGGGCATTACCACGACCCCCACTATCAATGGTTTCTACACGGCTTCTTCGCCTGACGTAAATGGGAGACATGTATTCAGAGTTGCAGGTAACCTCAAACTTCAGCTTCCTTAGGGGGGCTTCTCACCCCGAAGAGCTCGTGCAGCAGGCCTTTGCCCTGGGCTATCAAAGTATGGCCTTAACCGACCGCAACACCATGGCCGGGCTGGTAAGGGCACACGTGGCGGCTAAAAAGGTAGGAATAAAATTTATACCCGGCTGCCGGTTGGATTTGATGGATGGCCCCAGTTTGCTGGCATTGCCTACCCACGTGCAGGCGTATTCACGCCTAACAAACCTCTTAACAACGGGTAACCTTAGAGCAGAGAAGGGAAGGTGCGAACTGTACCAGGCAGATGTGTTCCATCATGCAGCAGGCACCCTGTTCGTCTTGATACCACCCACCACGCTGCAAGCACATTTTGACTTTGCACCGGCTTTCAAAAAACACGTGGCGGTTTACAAAGAGGCTTTGGGCCACCAATTGTTGCTGGCGGCCACCCGCGTATATGGAGGTGAAGATGCCAAGCTATTGTTTCGCATCGCCCAACTGTGCAGCGAATTCAGGCTGCCTATGGTGGCTACCAGCGATGTGCATTACCACCACCCGGCACGGAGGGAACTGCAGGATGTGATGACCTGCGTGCGCGAAAAATGCACCATTCACCACGCAGGGTTTAAGTTACACCCCAACGCAGAGCGGTACCTGAAGCCGGTAGAGGAGATGCAGCGCCTGTTTCGGCCATATCCGGATGCGCTGGCACAAACGCAGTTGATTTCGGATGCCTGCCAGTTTTCGCTCGACCACCTTCAGTACCGCTACCCGAAGGAAGTGACCAGCGAAGGAAGAACACCCCAGCAGGAGCTGACGTTGCTAACCTGGCAGGGTGCGCAGCAGCGCTATCCGTTGGGCATCCCGGAGAAGGTAAAAGCCAACATTCAGCATGAGTTAACATTCATCGCGCAGATGAACTATGCGGAGTACTTTCTCACCGTTTACGACATTGTGAAGTTTGCCCGAGATCGCCAGATACTTTGCCAGGGCAGGGGCTCGGCTGCCAACTCCACCGTTTGTTATTGCCTGGGCATTACCTCGGTAGATCCTTCCCGCTTCGACTTGCTGTTCGAGCGTTTCATCTCATCGGCACGCAACGAGCCACCCGATATTGACGTGGACTTCGAGCATGAAAGGAGGGAGGAAGTGATGCAATACATCTACCAAAAGTATGGCCGCGACCGGGCTGCCGTGGTGGCCACGGTAACGCAGCAGCACCACCGCGGGGCTATACGCGATGTGGGCAAAGCCATGGGGTTGTCGGCAGATACCATCAGCAAGTTGTCGGGCATGATTTGGGATTATCGCGAAGATGGATTTGACAAAGACCGCATGCGGCAGCAGGGCATCCATCCGGACGACCCTACCGTGAAAAAAGTATTATCGCTAACGGAACAGTTCATGGGCTTTCCCCGCCAGTTGGGGCAACACACGGGGGGCTTTGTGATCACCGATGGGAAGTTATCGGATCTGTGCCCTATTATCCACGCGCGCATGGAAGACCGCACCAACATCGAATGGAATAAAGACGACATCGATGCGCTGGGATTTATGAAGATAGATGTGCTGGCGCTGGGCATGCTTACCTGCATCCGCAAGGCATTCGACCTGGTGAAACAACATTACCACCGTGAACTCACGCTGGCCAACATACCCCAGGATGACCCGCGCGTGTACGACATGGTGAGTCGTGCGGACACCATTGGCGTATTCCAGATAGAGAGCCGCGCCCAGCAGTCCATGCTGCCGCGGCTGAAGCCAAAGTGTTTTTATGACCTGGTGATTGAAGTAGCCATTGTGCGGCCGGGCCCCATACAAGGCGATATGGTGCATCCCTATTTGCGCAGAAGGAATGGCGAGGAGCCGGTAGTCTATCCTTCGGAGGAGCTGAAAGAAATTCTGGGCCGCACCCTGGGCGTGCCATTGTTTCAGGAGCAAGCCATGAAGATAGCCATTGTAGCAGCCGGGTTTACACCGGCCGAAGCAGACCAGTTGCGAAGAAGTATGGCCACCTTCAAGGTAAACGGCATGATCAAACATTTTGAAGAGAAGCTGATCAATGGAATGGTGCGGAAGGGATATGAGATAGAATATGCCCATCGTGTGTTTCGCCAACTGGAGGGCTTTGGCAGCTACGGCTTCCCGGAAAGTCATGCTGTAAGCTTTGCGTTGCTGGTGTATGTTTCTTCGTGGCTGAAATGTTATTATCCGGATGTGTTCGCCACCGCCTTGCTCAACAGCATGCCCATGGGATTTTATCAGCCGGCACAGATTGTGAGCGATGCGCGGCAGCATGGCGTAGTGGTGCGGCCGGTAGATGTAAACCATTCGGAGTGGGACCATACACTCGAAGAAAAAGCGGGCGACTACTTTGCCATTCGCCTTGGCTTTCGCCAGGTGAAGGGACTGGGTGCAGCAGAAGTGGCTCCGCTGTTGAAAGCACGAACCCACCGTTTCCAGTCCATGGACGAGGTACGCCAAACTTCTGTGGCCGATACCACGCTGGAGAAGCTGGCCCATGCCGATGCCTTCCGTTCTTTGCAAATGGACCGGAGGAAGGCACTGTGGGTGGTGTCTGCCCAGGATAAACCACTGCCCCTGCCGGTGGCTGACCCGATGAAGACGGAAGAGGATGCTATTCGCCTTCCGGATATGACACTGTCGGAACAGGTGGTGCAAGATTATGCCACGGTTACGCTGTCTTTAAAATCGCACCCCATTTCATTTTTAAGAGAACAGTTAACACAACTAAACATCGTATCGGCTGCTCAGTTGGAAACGCGGACAGCGGGGGAAAAGGTGAAGGTAGCCGGGTTGATACTGGTGCGGCAACGGCCCGGTACCGCCAAGGGCGTTTGTTTTATTACCCTGGAGGATGAAACAGGCACCGCCAACGTGGTGGTGTTCCCCCAGCTATTCGATCGATACAGAAAGGAAATACTTCAGTCGCGCCTGCTGATGGTGGAAGGAAAGCTGCAGCGGGAGGGAGCGGTGATTCATGTCATTGTAAGTCGTTGTTTTAACATTACCCGCCTGCTGCATCAGTTGGTGCCCCACACGTTGGATGAGACCTACCTGGAGACCGCAGTTCGCCCCGATGAGAAGGTGAGCAAAGGCAAAGATCCGCGAAGCCATAAAGCGGAGGGCCACCTGCAGACCAGCATTTTTCCGGAGGGAAGGAATTTCAGGTGATGATTTATAGGTCCTACGAGAAGATCACTGGTCTGGACTAAATGCTTCGCTAACCTATTTTTCTTGCCATGAAATGAACACATGTGGCAACCCATGAAAATGATTGCCCGTATGTACCTTTATGCAAGTTATGAAGAGCAGCGCATGAAGCACCAGGTCATTTTGCCACCACCACATCTGTCCACTTACGTTCGGCATTTCTGGACCATCGATTTTGACGGTATCTCTGAACACGACAGCACCTTCTGTGTTTTTGCCCGCAGGTATCCCCGGCTGGTCTTCCAACATCACAACGGCAACTCGGCCATTTACAATGGGGCCGATAAGCTGCCCATTTCGTACATCAGCGGGCTCAATTCCCGGCCCTATGTGTGTGGCATTCAACCCCGCATCAGTATTACCGGTGTCAGCTTTTACCCCAGCGCCATCAAGTTGTTGTTTGGAGTCGATAGCGTGGAGTTGGTGAACGAGTTGCCAGACCTGGTTAATTTTGTGCCCCGCGCATGGATTGACCAGGTGCTTGACGCTGTCACACAGGCAGAAAGGATTCAACTACTCATCGCGCACCTTTCCAAAAAGATAGCGGGTGCGAAAGCGGATGCGGTTGCCCAGTTTGGCTGGCAACGGGTAGGCTCCTCTACGGAATATTCGTTGATCAAAGATTTGCGCGACTTGTTTCATGTCTCCGAACGGCAGCTGGTCAGAACCTTCCGGGCCACAGTGGGTATGTCGCCCAAGCAATTTTTGCGCATCACCCGCTTTGAAAAGTCTATCGAGCTGATGCACAGGGGCAAACACGACCAATCTGATCTTACCCACGCGCTGGGTTATGCAGATCAGTCGCATTTCATCAGGGAGTTCAAAGCGTTTTCGAACTATACGCCATTGGAATATATCAAAGAGCAGAAGCTGTATCAGGAAAATTCTGCCATCATGATCCGCTGACTTGATCTGTCGTTGTGTTGCTTTTCTGCCCCATGTGTCCGGCTCCTCTCTCGAAACACGTGTTCAGTATTTTAGAATTCAGCCAACCACTATGCACATGTTGTACTTTGCAGCAATTTACTTTGCTCCTGTCATGCTGTGTTTCCTAATTTAATTGTTGCGTTTTTATCTCCTTCAGGCGCGATACTCCTGCGGAGCCTGCCCGGTCCATCGCTTAAACGCCCGGGAGAAAGCACTCAACTCGTTATAGCCCAGTATGGCAGAAATTTCCTTCAGCTGGTATTTGCCCGAATTTAAATATTGCAGGGCGATGGCCTTGCGCACGTTGTCCGACAGTTCCTGAAAGGTGATGGATTCGTTGCGCAATCTGCGTTGTAAACTTCGGGGAGTCATGTTGAAATTGGCAGCCACATCTTCTAATGAAAGCAAGCCGAGGTAAGCGTTGCGCGACAGGTAGTCGGTGATTTTGGCTTTGAAAGAATGATCGGATAGTTGCGAAGCGTGACCTATCTGGCCAAGCAAAAATTGTTGCAGTTCGTAGTTGGAAGTAATAATGGGCACATGCCAGTAGCTGATATCGAAGTGAATGAGATGTTGGTTTCCCTGCGTAGGCTTGCAGCGAAATGCGCGTTCGTACTCTTCCAGCCGGGCGGATGCCGGAATAGCAACACGCAAGGGCTTTACCTTTTTTAACAGAAAGCCATCCAACTCATGAATGATGAACACCATCAGAAAATCCATTACCTGACCGATCACAAAATCATCGGAAGTGGCTGCTGCTTTTATGAACGAAACCTGAATGTGACTGTCGGTGCAGTCCACCTCCATCTGCACGTCTTGTGTTACCATAGAAGTAAATGTGGCGGCCATCGTCAGCGCCTCGCCAACGGTTTGGCTGCTCTTAACAATACCACCCACGGCACCCAGGGCCGCCAACTGCAACGACTGGCCGAAGTGCAATCCAAACAAGGTATCGTTACAAAGTTTGCTGGCAGATATCCACAACTGGTTTACCTGGTCTGCATTAACAATATAATTTTTATCGGAAATCAGTTGATGGGGATCGATGCCACACTGTTTCGATAATTCTTCCGTAGCCACTTCGCGTTCGGCCGCATATGCAAAAAGTGCCAGCAGGAATTGCTTTTGTTGTTCGTTCATCGGGCTGCTTATTTGCACACCAGGGTTTCATAGTGCCTTACCGTCTCTTCAAAGGTCAACAAATATTCCTCATCTTCCGGATAGTACTTCGATTTCTCGTAGTCGTTGCCGGCAAACAAACGAATACTTTCCAAATCTACCCATTCGGAAATGGTATAGAAATCGCACACATCTCCGTTTACCCGGTAAAGTATTTTAGCGGATAAGTTGCCCGGTGTAGACGTGTACTCCGCTACACCGGATGACCTTAGTATTTCCAGGTATTCGCCAGCGTGGGATGCTTTGGTTTGGCCATGCCAGATACGGGTAATCATTACGCGAGGGGTAAGGCCTACTGATCTGATTTTGGCTTCGCCACCAGCACAGTAATGCCACAATCAAAAGAAATACTATGCATGGTAAAATGTCGGTTCTGTGTCAGGCCTTCAAAAATACTTAGCCCCTTTCCGATTGCTGCCGGATTCACGAAAAGATGATATTCGTCAATTAAATTTTCTTTGATTAACGATGATACAAACCGGACTCCGCCATATACAATGATATCGCCACCGGGAGTTTTCTTTAGCTCATTGATTTCCTCAACCACGGGGCCTTTGGCCAGCGAGGTGTTCTTCCAGGCAGCCACAGCCGCATCGGTGGGTGTCAATGTATTTGTAAATACCACCTTTTTGGTGTCGGTCATTTTCCGTGCAAAAGCGTATTGCTCATCGGCAGGGTTAGCCGTTAACTTTTCCCAATGGGGTATAAAGCCAGGCGCGAGGTTGCTGCCCATCACGATGCAGTCTACCGGTTGGGTAAGGGTGTTTACATAGTCTTTCAACTTATCGTCCCAGGTCCATGTCATCCAATTCATTTCGTTGTTAGGTCCGGCTATGAAGCCGTCTATACTGATCTGCACCTGTAGTTTTAATTTTCGCATATTGGTAAAATGATTAGTAAATTTTGATTCTGTTAGTCCCGTTCGCACATCTGCTTTAGTTTTTTCAACGCCCCCGGCCAGCCTTCTTCAAACATCTGTATCCAGTCGGGCAATGTGTTGATCTCGACCTTTAGTTCTGTTACGCCATCTATTTCTGTAAACGTATAACATTCGGTTGTACCGATCCAGCCTTTCGCGGTGTCACTATCTCTGTCTTCCGCGCCACCCGGGTTGAGTACGGCTACGTGTTCTGCCAAGGTTAGTTCATATGCCTGGTGTTCTTTGATGTGTGCCAGTGTGCCACTGCCATCAGGCCCTACAAACTTTACGTGATTCCCTTTTTGCCATTTTCCCTCATAAGAAGATGTTGGCCATGATACGCCCACCCACTCCTCGTACGTAGGTTTGTTGAGCATCACGGTCCATACTTTTTGGCGCGGTGCGTTAATGTTGGTTTTGAATGTAAGGGTTTTCATTTTTCTATGGGATTTAAATCATCTTTACAATGTAACATGCAGAATCGCAGGTTGTGGTGGCTTAATGCGCCAACTTCGGGGGTTACCTGCGACAAGCAGACCATCATAGCGTCTTTATTTCGTAAGACGCGATTTTTACGAGCTGAATAATGTCAGCCGGACACAATCTTCCATGGTCATTTTGAATCCGCAACACCCGGTCGCAATCTTTCAAGTCGATAGTAATTTCGCATTCCGGATAGTGTTTTGCCAACACGGCTAACAGTTTTTTCGACTCGGCCTCGCACGATACATTGGTCGCAAACACCTCTACCATGTAACGGACTATTTTTCCTGCGGAGCTGAATATTTTACGATGTCGATGCCTATTCCATTGGGATCGAGTATGGCAAAGTGTCTGTCGCCCCAGGTCTCGTTCCTGATGTCGATGCTCAGGGGCACCTGTTTCTTTTTCAGTTCATTATACAAGGCATCCACATCGTCTACTTCAATGGTGAGGTACATGCCTTGGCCCTGGAAACTCTTTTGAAAAACCGGTTGCTGGCTGGGATGGTTGGGCAAAAGAAAACTCAGCTCTGCCTGGTGCCCGGGTGTGTGCAACAGCAGGTAGAATTCATTTTCGAAAGTTACCCCAAAACCGAGGTGGTTGAGGTAGAACTCTTTGGTTTCTTTGATTTTGGACGTAACGATACCGGCATTGAGTTTCATGGTAGTGGTCTTATTGGGTGATGGATTTTGTGAATGAACGGTTGACACGTAAGCCAGTGCCAATAGCGTGAGCGTGACTAATTTTTTCATGAGTACATACATTTTCTTTGCGGCAGCAAGTAAATACCCGCCACCTGCAAAAAATAGAAGAAATCGGACATGATATTAAATCTAACGCTGCAGGGCATTGTGCCTGACTTCAAAAAATTAGAGCCTCAAGGTTATCACCTTGAGGCTTCAGATACTCCATCAAATGAGTTGTTACCAACTCTGTGCTAGCAATGCAAAGTTATTACCTACACATTTGCAGTGTTTTTTACAGGGTGCGTTCAAACTCTAACGTGTCAATGGTTTTCTGCGTATGTCCTGAAGCTATTCAGAATCGATTGCCATCCTTCCTTTTGCATTTCAATTGAATTCTCCTCTTCAGGGTCAAAAGTTACACTAACCTTGGTATTCTTTCCGTCTGACTCAAAAACAGTGGTGGCTACTCTTCCGTCTGCCATGGTGTAGCTAAATGATTTTCTCTTTTTAACATCCTTGTACACGGCCTCAAAGTCGAAACCAAAACTTCCATCTTTAGCTTCCATCCGGGCAAGATATTTTCCGCCAACCCGAAGATCATTTTCCACTTTTGGGCAATGCCAACTAGGGTCTGCAAAATTCCATTTCGTAATATGGTCGGGAGTTGTGTAATAGGCCCATACTTTCTCTGCGCTAGCTAAAATGGTTGCTTCCACGGTAATCGTTTTCATCATGATTTGTTTTGTTATTGACTGATTAAAATTGATTCGATATCTTCCTTCATTCCAGTCCGAACTAATTGCCAAGCTTAGTCCAGTCAAAGAGATTAGGCTCCTTATTAAAGAACTCCATGGCGATTTGGGCAAGCAGATCAGGCTTTTCAAATAGAATAAAATGCGAGGCAGCCGGAATAATGCAAAGCTGACTTCCTTTGATTGCCTGATACAACGCCACAGAATGTTCCGGCCTCACAATGTCATTATCACCCTGAACAATCAAAATCCTGGTCTTAATGCTTTCTAATTTCGCTTCGGGGATAATGACAGGAGTGGCACACATGGCACTAAAATCGCTGATAAACTTTCTCCATTTACTTGGCTGCGGTGATTTTTGTAGGTGTGACTTTAGCCACCACTGAAAGTTGGCTTCAACGGCCTCTGGCGTAAGTTGGTCGAGGCCTTCGGTGGCCCAGGAATAGTATGCAGAAGTATGAGATGCCGCTGCGAAAGCAGCCACCTTCTTAACCTTTTCCGGTCGATCCGCGGCCAACAGCAAAGCAACATTCCCGCCATCGCTATATCCAAAGACATACGTGCTATCTAACTGAAGTCGATCGATGAATGTTGAAAAATAATCGGCCATGAGTTGGTAGCTCAAAGACTCAGCTTGTTCAGATCTACCCTGCCCGGGACAGTCTACGGCAATGACCCTGAAGTTTTTGGAAAAGGTTGGGATGATCGCTTCCAGCTCAGCGATTGAACTTAGTCCACCATGAATAAGCAGAAGCGGAACGCCCTGCCCATATTCTTCGTAATAAAGCTTAACACCTTTGATTTCCTGGTACTTTCCATTATTGGAACCGTATCGGATTGCCGTCTGGGATATGCTGTCCGTACACAATGCTACCAGAATAAAAAGCGTAATCAATTCTTTTCTCATTTTTCATAGTTTTACAGCAGCAAATAGAATTGCTAGAGCTCGTATAAAATAGAATAAATCGGACAAATGTAATTAGCCGATAAAATTGAAAGGTAGGTGCCCACTTAGAGCACCGTGTATGGCAACGCCTTGCGCCCCAGTGAAGCATTCACTTACTTCTATTGGTACTGAATGAATCTCTATACATTTTCCATCCTTGTGAAGTTTTCTTCCAAAGCACCAGAAATTTCCCATCGTCAAATAGCTCACCTTTTTCATTATAGGATTGCCAGAGCCCTTCCTCTGTCACAAATTCTTTGGCGTCACCGTATACTGAGGTGGTGATAAACTTTCCATTTCTTAGGCCGTAATGGTCGTATGCTTCGCGGAAAAATTTTGCTGCATTGGCATAACCGCATTGCTGTGGGGCAAACGGAGCCATAATACAGGCGTCTTCTGCATAACGTTCTATAAAGATGGAGGGATCATTTTTAACAAACGACTGGAAGTAAATGGCGTTACTTTCTGCGATCGCTTTTTTGGCCTCTTCCAGGTTCGTGTTACTTGTTTGAGCGTAACCCGTGAAAGCACAGAAGGTTAGCGTGACTATGAATGAAGCCAAGGTGAGATTTGTTTGCATTTTGTGAAAGGTTATATGGAACATAGATTTATTAGTCGCTTCACTATAGACTTTATCGCTCTGATTTTTTTCAAAGTTGCAGAGCCCTAACGTAGGTTAATTGTACAAATCGGAACTACTTAAATTATTTGTTGGTTGAAGCGAGTACCGAAGTAGCGTGTCGCAACTTCACATCAGAAGGCACCGAGCCGGTAAAAGATTTAAACTCGCGTATAAAGTGCGACTGATCATAATAACCCGATTCATAGGCGATGGCCGTAAGGGACTGGCTGCCGTTTGCCAATTGATGTAAACTGTTTTGGAAACGATTTATCCGGCTGTATAATTTAGGTGTGAGACCCGTATATAGAAGAAAGACCTTTTGAAGATACCTGGCGGAAATGCCATAACGAATGGCCATGTTGCTAATCGTATCGAAGAACTCGTTCTTGTTGAGTTCTTTCATCACTTGCTGCACTAAGTAATATTTATCCAGCGCCTTGGTTTGTGTAGTGAATCTGCTCAGCAAGTAGGCATTAACCAAATCAATACGGTCGCAGGTTGATTGAACGCACTGTAACCGGGTGTACAGTTCTTTAATCGAATTACCCAGTACGCTTGAAAGGTCTACTATTTTATCGTTGAATTGACTGATCTCATCTTCAAAAAAAAGAGCAGCTGCTGCCGGGGAAAAACGGATCCCAAAGGTTTCGTTCGGGCCTGAAATTTTGAATGTCAGTGGCTTCAATACCTGACCCCACAAATCTATGTTTGCAGTTTCTGCAAAACTGCCGTGCGTTTTCGCTTGCCAGGGTACTCCGCTCAATTTAAACATCACCTCTAGACAACCCGTTGCGAATGCTTTGTCTTCGATCTGTGTTTCAGGGCCGCATGCCATGGTATAGTAACACTTAACGTACTTTCTTAAAAAAGTGGAAGGCTCATGCTCTTGATACACCATGCGAAGTTTCAGGTTAAGCTCAGCTTAGGAAAGCTTTTTCTTTCAAGGGTATGTTGATAAATTCGATGCTAGTTTGTAAAGGCTTGGTAAAAGGGGTCTTTCAGTCACTCTCCGCGAAGGCCTTGGCGGGCGTTACGCCATAGAAGGCTTTGAATTCTCTGATAAAATGCGACTGATCACTGTATCCAAAATCAAAATACAAGTTGTGCTTTTTCAAACGCTGGGTGGATGGCTGGGCATTTAAGAAGCTTTGAAACCGCACCACCTTACTAAAGGCTTTCGGGCTGGCGCCTACGTAATAATCGAATAGCCTGCGCAGTTGCCGTTGGCTAACCGCAGCATCAATATCGCCTTCGATCAAGAGCACTCCTGATTTTGTAAGAATGAGATGTAAAGCTTCCCAGAAGCGATGATCCGTTTTCAACTCAATTCTTCCAAGATGATTTAAAAAATAAGCATCCAAACATTGTTTTAAGTGTTCCAGACTTTGAAAGGCTGAAAAATTATTGGAAATAAATTTAGCTACCTCCGGGGCAACCAGCATCAAATCTTCACACCGATCACTGAGTTCAACGGCAGCAATACGGTGTAGATGTGTAAACATACCGGGTAGGAAACGGATTCCCGCATAATGGAATTCAGTGCCAACGCTTTCCTGTTTATGCGTTTCGAAGAAACCCATAATAAAAGATGCTTCCGGCCTGCTGGTTTCAAAAATGATATCGATGCAACCATCAGCCACGATATTATAAACAAAGGGCTCACTCAGTATTTCTCTGGTTTTCAGTTCCCAATAGCAATAGATAAAGGGCTGAAGTGGTGCGGCAGGTGGCATTTCACGATAGGTAACGGCATTTGCCGATGCTTGTACCCATGGCTGAATCGGGCGATAGAATTTTTTAATATTCAGGTGAAGATCAGCACACATATTTACTTTCGACTAATCAACCTAAAAAGCTTCAGCTATATCAAAATACAAACCTTGCTGCCCGTTTGTGCCATAGCCCTGGTCGATACGTAAATTTACGCGATCGGCAGGATTAAGTTGAATGCGCAAGCCAAAACCTGCCGTGGGTTTGATAGAAGAGTCGCCCACAGAAAACATTTTTTTGGGAGTAAACGCGGCACCCACCCAGGTGGCAAAACCGATAAAGCGCCACACCGTTGCCCGGTATTCTGCCTGTGCGGCATATAAATTCGGGTAGCGATAATAGCCGGTGTAATAGCCACGCATGATATTAGATCCGCCCACGTCTGCCATCTCTTTAAAAGGCAGGCTGCCCTGGTTGAGGTTAACCAGCCAATGGAAAGCCAGCACATCTTTTTTGTGCAGACACCGCAAGGGCACATAAGCGCGGGCATCTAACCGGATGTTATAAAAAGCCCAGGAGTTGGCCAGTAGTTTTGGGTAGAAGGTGGGGCGCAGTTCAATAAACAGTCCCTTCTCTGGGTAGGTTTGGCTGTTGCGGCTTTCGTAGGTGAGGGCAGGGGCAAAGCCCCACACCTGGTATCCATCATAACCGATTGGTTTGTCGAGGTCGAAGCTTTCTCCTGGCTGGTAGTGAACCCGGTAGATGCGATTATAACGTGTGGTGACACCGGCATAAAGAAATTGCCTGAGGTACCAGTAGTGCCGAAATTCGGCCGATAGCCGGTTATATGCAATCAGGGTTTCGTTGGGCTTAGGCTTTTCGGTGGCTATTCCATAATAATACTCTGGAAAATAAGTAAGCCCCATGCTGCCTTCGAGAATGCGTTTGTTGCGGGCGCCATAATACCTGATGCGGCTGCCCCAATCGTATTGCTTGTTGAGGGTGTATAAAAAATAAGTTTGCGCATAAGAACTGGTGGTAAGCGAATCCGTTGACATGTTGAAGCTGGCCGCCAGGAAAGCACCGAATGCCCACCGTGTTTCTGGTGAGTAGGAGATGACAGGCAGGGGAGTATAACGAACGCGTCTGGCGGATGTACTGTCGGTTTGCGCCAGCACGTCTGCCAAGCAGAGCAGCGCAGTCATCGTAATGGAAGCACTATAACAAAAACATTTAACGGTAACTGTCATGCGGGCAAGTTCATTTCCGGCAGCAAGATGAGCCTCCAGCGGCCTTCAGAAATAGAATAAATCAGACATGAGCTGAAGATTCAACGATGGCGGATTTATTCAATCATGGCCCTGGCGAGCCTGCTAGTTTTGTGCTCAGCAAGGGGATTGCCAAAGGCCGATAAGGTAAAGCATTTCCGCCCGTGGTGGTTTGTCGCAAAATGGTAAACGCTTGACGCCCGGGGGTAATTCGCAACGTATAGGCACCATCTACATTTGTTTCATCATTAACCAAAAAAATACATCAATGAAAACATTAAAAACTGTATTGTTAATCAATGCGATAAGTTCAGGAGCCACGGGGTTAGGTTTGGTTGTTTTACCGGGTCTCTTTGCAGGGCTGTTTGCCACTTCAGCGTTGATGCCTTTTGTTGCCACGGGACTTTTTCTGATTGCTTTCGCCATGATGGTTTTTTTGGAGGGCAGGAGAGCGGCCGTGAGTATCACGTGGGTGCGCTTCATTGTGATAATGGATACTGTGTGGGTATTGCTCAGTGTGTTGATAGTGGCTTTCCAGGCATTTGACATTTCGTTGATAGGCTACCTGATGATTGGGGCAGTGGCCCTGTGGGTGGGCCTGATGGCTTTCCTGCAATACACAGGATTAAAAAACATGGCTCTGAACCGCTAAACATCGCCACCATGGAAGCAAAGAAACTGTTGATACTATTTTTACTGGCCCTGGGCAGCCACGTTCTGGCACAAGAACAAACTGCCCAACCACGCGCTGAAGCGGATCCGTTAACGGTAGTAAAAAATTTCCTAACGGCTTATATGCAGCGAGATCATGCCGCCTTTAGTTCGTACCTGCATCCGGATATTGTGTGGATACAGCCCGGTGACAACCGTATTGCGGGTATAAAGAAATCCAAAGCAGAGTTGCTGCAAATGGGAGCGAAGATGGCGGAACTTTCGGCAGGCACCATCCGGCTGGTGGATGTAAAGTATTATGCAGTAAATGGCAGCACGGTTGCCTGCGTGCTGCACTGGACGGGTGCACAGCCTCCGGGTGGAACTTTAGACGTAACCAATATAGACATCTATACCGTGGAGAACGGAAAAATTATCATGGCCAGAATCTTCTCCGATGACATTGAGCAGGAGAATAGATTTTGGGGAAAATAGTCTCGACAAAAAGTACAAGCAGGCAATTAATGTGAATGCATTTGCAAAAAGCAGAATGCAGATCATTACAGCAAGAATGGCAAGCCCTGTAGAATTTGCCGCGTCATACGGGAAATAATAGCAGGCGAAGCATCCGAATTGAGGAGGCGATTACCCTGTTCAGAAGTCAATTTTGTAACTTAGGTTTGGTATAACTACCGATGCCACATCCTCGTCAAGGGTGTTTTCCTTGAAGTTGTATTTGTGTCCGTAAAAGTCGGGCTGCCCGGTAAGGTTAAGGATCTTTAAGGCGAACTCATGCGAAGTTTTTTTCTTGTTGATTCGATAGCTGGCCGTTAGGTGTACATTCAACCCGGGCTCTACCTGAAGTGTGTAGGCGTTGCGTTCATCGTAGCGTGCGTCTTGCGCCTGCAGGGAGGCATTCAAATCCAGCGGTGAATAACGGCTTCCACCCTGGTAGGTACAACGTGTGTTTACGCTGAGTACATGGCTGCCCTGCGGCCCCAGCATCCATTCTTTCCCAAGCAACAGGTTGGTTACATACTGCCGGTTGTAGCGTGTATCGCGCCAAATGTTGTCGCCCCCGGCATACCGCGAGTTAAATACAGAAGCTGTGGCTAAAAAGTAAAAGCCCTTCGACATGAATTTTTCCAGCGTAAAATCGACACCATAGTTTTCGGCTTTGCCGGTGTTCACAAGTTTTTGATCAAAAAACCAATCGGCCTGCATGTTCACGAACGAGTAGGGGCTGTTGGGTACCACCGGTACATTAAACAAGTACTGATAGTAGGGCTCTACCTTAAGGTGCAGCAGGTCGCTGAGGGCCCAGTCGTAGTTCAACACCAAGTGATGTGCTTTGGTAAAATCCAGTTTTTTATTGATGGCTTTCTCGCCTGTTTCAAACGAATCGTTGAAATAGTAATTCAGGTTTTCAAGACGGCTATGCAACCCATACGCCAGGCCCAACGCATGCTTCTCTGTGAGCTGGTGCCGAAGGCCCAGCCGGGGCTCGAGGGTGTAGTTTCCATTTAACGTAAATAGTTGTGCATTGACGCCAGTCGTTAGCGTGAGTTGATCCGTTAAGCTTAACATCGAACTACTGTAGGCGGAAAGCAGCGTGCTGAACCCCGATGTGTTTACCAGTGGCGCAGGTGCTTGTTGTGCCTCCACCGCGTTGGATAGTTGTAGTTGGTAATACATGCCGGTAAACACCACTCCGGTTTTGTTAACGTGCCGGTGGCTGAATTTTTTGTTCATCACCGACTTTAAGATGATGTTTTGTGTAACGTTGTCGATGCTGCTGCCGGGCCGGAGTTCCCCGTTTTCGTTCATTCGTTTGGTGTTCCAATCCACAAAGCCTGCCGTGGTGGCCAGCGTGGTGTGCAGAGAGGTGCGGTCATTCACAAAGTACTGATGCCTGATGCCCGCCACTCCGGTGTATTGTTCGATGCGGTCGTCACTTTTATCGGCCTCATACACCCAAAGAGAGGAGTCTGTTTTTGCCTCGGCAAAAGCCTTGTCCGCCAGCCCTAAACCCCAAACCGTAAATGTTCCGGCCCTGCGCGTGGGGAAATTCAGCTTGAAAGATAAATCCTGGTATTGGATGCTGTTGGCATTTTCAGGCAGCACTGGCCTTAGCAGGGCAAGGGTAGAGTAGCGATAGTTAAACAGGTAAGAAGACCGGGCTCCTTTTTTAAGCGGCCCTTCGGACGAGGCGTCAATGCCAATGATGCCCAGCTGGAAGGTATGTTCCTGTTTCTGGTCATTTCCTTTCCTGAGGTTGATATCAAACACTCCCGATAAGGCGTTGTTGTATTCGGCCGGAAAAGCGCCCGTGGAGAAATCGGAGTTGGCCAGCATCTGGCTACTTAAGGCCGTTAACGCACCACCACCTATCACCTTGAGGTCGCCAAAGTGATTGGGATTGGGGATTTCGATTCCTTCCATTTTCCACTGCACATACTTGGGCGCGTTGCCCCGCACGATGATGCCGTTGGTGTCTGTATTGCCCGCCACACCTGCAAAGGAGGAGGCCAGGCGTGCCGGATCGTCAAAGCCTCCGGCATATCGTTTGGCTGCTTCCACGCTAAGCATGCTGGTGCTCACCATCGACATCGTGTTGAGTGACATGGTGCTGTTTGCAGGCGACTTCACGATCACCTCCGCCAAGGCGGTTACGTTCTCCTTCAACCGGGCCAGCAGTTGCGTTTGCCGGGCAGAGCTTACCACCACTTCGCGCATTACAACTGCCGTATAGTTTACATGGCTTACCTGCACATCGTACCGGCCCACCGTCACGTTTCCCACTGAAAAGTTTCCAATAGAATCTGAGACTGCACCCAGCAGCGGTTCGGTGTTAAGGATAATGATGGACGCGTAGGGGATAGGTTGCCCCGAAGCATCGTCCAACACGGATCCCTTGATGGTTTGGGTGGGTTGCGAAAACAAGACCTGGCAGCAAAGTACTAAAATGAAGGTAACTGAAATGCGAATCATGGCAGACGTTGAGTTTAGAAGCGCAAAAGTCTTCGCTGTGCAACCCTGCGGCAATACTGATCATTCAGTAATTAGTTAGTCCAGCAAGCCATATTTGGAGGCAAACATCACGGCCTCGAGGGAGTTAGAGGCTCCTGTTTTTTCCAGAAATCGTTGGCGGTGGGTATTTACGGTATGGACGCTGATGGACAGCCTGTCGGAAATTTCTTTACTGAGGTAGCCCTTCTTCACCAGTTTAAGAATCTCAATTTCGCGTTTCGTCAGCTCAACTTTTGGTTTCGCTTCAAGCTCCACTGGCACCATATTGCCGGTTCTAAAGTTGTACAGTTGGCTTCGGCTCGCCTCTGCTTCATCCTGGTCGGGCGATATGTCTACGATATTCAGCATTAGCCATACTTGCCCCGTCTTATCCAACTCCAGCATTTGGTATTGCTCGATCAGACGCACGTATTGACCTCGGGCATTGACGATGCGGTACTCGTTAATGAGTTTGTGGTTTAACTTCTCATCGGCAGAAAATGCGTTGAAGAGCTTCAGCGTGGAGATCCCGATCAGGCTGAGTTTCAGTGCATCATCGGGATGTATTTTAGCGGCAAAAAAATCCTGCCCCAGGGCGCTGTAATCTTCTTTCGAATAACCCAGCGATTGCCCGTAGTTGGATGAGTAGAAAACGATCTTTCTCTTACTAAAGTCAAAAACGCTGATGCCGGAGTGAGTGGTGTTGGCCAGAACGCTCAGCGCTTTGGTGTGGGTGTTAAGTAATTCGTAGTCCAGGTTGGACTCATCGTACTGTAACTGAAGGAGTTGTTTGATAAAGACTTCCTGAATGGCGCCAGCTTCGTTCATGGATTATGAGCTATTACAATTCGCTAAAATAGACATTTAACTTTCGTTACGAGAGCTATGTCAGGCATTATGTTAACATGGCTTTGGTTCCCGACCTATTCCAATCTTCATAGATTTTTTGAGATGGCTTCAATAAATCAATCTTTATTACTCACACTGGGCTGGGTCACCTTGGCCAAGGCTTCGGTGCTGTGAAAGCAGCCGCACTCTTTGGCGGGCGTTGGAAGTGGGAGGGATGTTTGGCCTCGCAAAATGCATGGCGATGCTTAGTCATTAAACTAAAGCAAGCCTTAAAATCCTTGCTCTGAGTAGTATAAGTGCCTGATCGATTCTAAATTTCGCATTCTATGATATCCCCCGAGTTTAAAGTCAATACATCAAAATCAAAGGTGGCTAGTGAGTTATTGCAGGCCCTGAACAAGATTGGAAGCGTGCAACTTTTACAGAAAGGCGAACAAATCCTCCATGAAAAAATAGCTACTGATTTTTTCTTTTATATCGAAAGCGGTTTGTTTAAAACCTACAAAAAAATTGAAAAACGCGAGTATGTGCTAGGATTTACTTTTCCAGGCGACCTCGATTGCGATCCCGCTGGCTTAAGCGGCCAAACTGAATCCGACTTTATTATTGAAGCGATTATCCCCAGTAAAGTATTCGTTTGCAAATGGGCTAATCTTGAGGACCATTTGACGAAAGAAAAATACCTCTTTACGGTGAATCACTTTCTGGCGGCATACGTACACACGATTCAAAATCGACTCATCGATTCCCTCTCGGTTACGGCCGAAGAACGCTACAAACAGATGATTCAAAACCGGATTGAGTATATTGATCAAATCCCACTGTCAGATCTGGCTTCTTACCTCGGCATTACAAGGCAAAGTATGAGCAGAATTCGTAACTCGAAGTTTTGATTTTATTTTGCCTGCACAAACTGCAGATATAATTTCAGAAACGTGGATGTATCTTCCACATGCGGCCAATGACCAATCCATGGTTCCATTCTAAACACTTGTGGCCTTGAGATGAGTTCCTCATATCGCTTGGCCATGTGTTCACCTGAGTTGGGATCGAAGGGCCCATTGATGAAACACATCTTCGTTTGAAACGATTGCATGGCTGCTAGCCAGCGTTGCTGGTAACGATACTTTTTGAAAACTAATCGACCTAACAGATAGGCCAATTCTTTTCCGTTATTATGCGTTAGTATTTCCCATAGTTGATCTAAGAACTTTTGAGAAGGTTGTGTAGTCGGGCCAAACAGTGATTTGATGGACTTCTCGATGAGCCTTCTTGATAAGATCGCACTTAACCACGCTCCAAAAAAATCGGGAGATTGCGATAACAGTCTTTGAATAAGCCGGGGTCGATAGGAATCCATAAACAATCCGCCATTTACAAAGGCAATGGATTCAATTTGCAGGTTACCTGCGGTCGACTTTACAGTCGCCATCAATTCCTGAACAACACTTACTCCAAGATCGTGCGACAAAAAGTTTGCTTTTTGAATGTTTAAACTGCCAAGCAGAGATAATG
>CAZRQK010000058.1:0-26003 GCA_964602295.1 uncultured Ohtaekwangia sp. | reverse complement strand
CGGTAGCACCCTGTAGAGCTGCATTGTCTGTATCGGAGATAGTAATGGAATTATTAATCACCAGTTCGCCAGACTGATAAAAGCCGGTAGCAGTTGTAGAGGTAAGTACAGGCGCATTATTGGGCACAACTACCAAAACCACGCCTGTGGTGCTGGCTGCCTGGCCGTCATTCACGGCAAAGGCAATTTCGCGGTTACCCGCAGAACGATTATTTGATGTGTTTTGATAGGCAACGCTGCGCAAGGCTGTTTGGTAATTGGCCAGGGTGGCACTACCAGTGAGGGTAAGCACACCGGTTGCGGCATTAAAGGTTCCTGAAATACCGTTCTGATTCGTGAACACGAGTACATCTTCTCCTTCCACATAGCCAGATTGGAATAACACGGTGGCTGATGAGAGGTTAACATCGTCCTCATCGGCCAGTACAATGCCCGCATCCACTACCAGGTTGCCTCCAGCGTAATCTACTGTGGGTATGGAAAGCGTAAGCGAAGGGACCACGTTGGGCACCTGCAGGGTAAGCGAAAGTGTGTTGCTGTTTACGGTGCCATCGTTTACGCGGAAGGTGATGGTACGGTTGGCATTGGTGCGGTTGGCAGCTGCGTTGTTGTATTGAATAGAACGCAGTGCTGCCTGGTAATTGGCTACCGTAGTGGTGCCGCTGAGCGACAGTGTGCCGGTGACGGTATCGAATGTTCCGGAGATGCCGTTTTGATTGGTAAACAACAGTTGATCTTCGCCATTGACATAGCCGGTAGAAATTTGAACTGTGGCCGAAGCGATTACATCATCCGCATCGGTCAGCGTTAGTGCATTGTCGATAGGAAGGGCTGTGCCGGTAAAGGTTGTTGTAGTGGTGGCGGTTACTAACGCAGGAGCTACATTGGGAACGGGGTAGACCACCGTCATGTTGCGCAATGTACTGTTAAGTTCGCCATCATTTACCAAAAACTGAATGGTGCGGTTGGTTGGTGTGGGCGTTGGGTTGTTATTCCTGTATTGAATGCTTCTAAGGGCCGTTTGATAATTCGCCACCGATGAGGAGCCGGTAAGGGTGAGTACACCTGTGGAACTGCTGTAAACACCGCTAATGCCATTTTGGTTGGTGAAAAGCAATTCATCATCTCCGGGCACCTGACCGACAATGGTAATGGTTGCAGACTCCAGGTTAATATCGTCAGCATCTGTTACTACTAAGCTTGGTGCCAAATTTAGAGTGGTCCCGGTATAAGCTACGCTTGTCGTGCCCAGATTAGCGACAGGTGCCTGGTTGGGTATTAGTATATCAATTTCAACAATATTACTGTTGGCAGATCCATCATTCACAAGTATTTCAATTCTTCGGGTACCGGAGGTTCGGGGTGATGCTGTATTGTTGAATTGAATTGATCTGATGGCAGTTTGATAATTGGCAACCGTGGCTGCCCCACTGAGTGTCAAAGTTCCATTAGAGCTATTAAAGCTTCCGGTAATGCCATTCTGATTAGTAAACAGTAGAACATCCTCAGCAGTTTGAAATCCTGTGGTGATTCTTATTGTTGCAGAAGATAGTGTACCATCACCATCAATAACTTGAAGATTATTGTCAATGATAATTGGTGAGCCAGTGTAAGATCTTGATGAAGTGGTGGTTGTAAGCGAAGGATTTTCGCCAGCATTCAGCACATCCACAGTAACGCTGGCATCACTGACTGCATCCAAACGCGGATCTGTGGCGTCATGGTCGAACAGGTAGTATGTAATAGTACGCGTGGAGGCTGTTGGCGTAGAACTACTGTTTTGGTAAGTGATGGACCGCAGCACTTGTTGATACTGGGCCATAGAGCCCCGGCCTGTAAACCTGATCTCTCCGGTAGCGGCATTGAATCCGTCAGGAGCTGTGATGTCACCCGTGAGTGTAAAGCCAAGCACATCTTGGCCTGATACATAGTTGCCGCTGATTCTCACAATGGCACGAATGGCATCGGTATCGTCATCGGTAACGAAAAGACTGAGACCAGGATCCAATGATAGCGGAGGGTCTCCCGCTTCGAAGGTGAGTGCAGGCCCTGCAGAAAGATTGACGACCGGAGCCTGATTTTGATTTTCGAGAAATGATATTTCTCCAAAACGGTTGCCAACAAAAACATCCAGGTCACCGTCCTCATCAAGGTCAATTACAGTAGGGGAGGCATCATCGCCAAAATCCAATCCACCAAACGGATTGGCTGCATCTGTCAACTCGGCAAATTGATAAGATCCGTCTACGTTGACGAAGGTTTGTAAAATGCCATTGCCCATACCCAACACCAAGTCAACGTAGCCATCGTGGTTAATATCGCTGGCATAGGGCTTGGCGCGTTCAGAGTTAAGGGTTAAAGGGTCGTTAAAAGGTGGCGGTAGGCCAATTGAAAGATCAAAAATGACATCGTCATAGTTGTCAGAGCCATCGTTTAGATATACCTGGACACCGCTGTACTCTGTACCCACGAAAATGTCTTGGTGGCTATCGTTATTTATGTCGAGAAGCGCATACTTTGTGGCGTTGGCTGCAATGTCATCTATTATCGAAATGTCATCTAAAAGACTTGAATAAAAGTTAAAGGTTCCATCTTGGTTATTTTCTAGCAAATAGTTAAATGGGCCACTACCCATTAAGATATCTTTGAAAGCCGGATCATTTAATGTAACTACCCTTGGTGTAGCCTCGTTGTTGGCAAAGCTGAAAGCATCGAAGGGGTTAGAAGCACCTGTCTGCCTGATGAAAGTCTCCTTACCTGCGTCAAATTGGTAGTAACGCAATAAGTTGCTACCGTATTTGCCGCCTAGTAAAAGGTCTAAATCCCCATTGTTATCAATATCAATAAAGTCAATAGATACTTCTCTGTTACTTCGATGTAAGTCGTCTCCTAATATCCCATCAAACGGATTTTCGAGTTCATTTTTCTCCTCGAACTCAAATACTCCAGTTTCATTTTGCTTGTTTTCGAAGTAGGCCAGGGAGTTGTCAAATGTACCAAGCCCATATTTGAAGTAATTTCTTCCAACAATGGCATCTAAGTCCCCATCATTGTCCAGGTCTACAAAAACAGGAGCACCATAGTCTCCGAACGGAATACCATCGAATGGATTTGCAGAACCAGTTTCTAAACTAAAATCACCAGCAGCATCCTGTCTAAAAAACGAGATGTAGGTGTCTGCACTTCCTATCGTTTCTCCCAAAAATAAATCTAGGTCGGCATCCCCATCTATGTTGGCAAATGCCGGAGCGTTGGGGCCTGTTCCAAATGGCGCTAATCCCTGTAAAGTGCTATTTGGTACATAGCTGCTTCCATCATTTTCAAACATGATCAGGTATTCGCCTGGATAATATCGGAATCCAGCCACCAGATCTAAATCGCTGTCACCATCTACATCCGCAAAAGTAATTTGTGGGCCTTGTCCACCTGTTAGAACCCCATCTAACGGATTTCCAATGCCGGTGACTGCTGTGAACAAATTCGGCCCGTCTTTGCGCCAGAAAGTGGATGATCCGAAGTAATCAACCACCGCCAGATCTTCGTCAGTATCTCCGTCTAGGTCGGCAAAGGCCAACGTGATGGATGAACCTGAAGCAATGGCATCGAAAGGATTTTCTGGTCCACTGATCCACGTAAAAGCAGGTTTTTCAGGAGTGCCATCATTACGAAAGAAACGAACAGTGCCATCTGGGAAACCCACTAGCACATCCACATCTCCATCATCGTCAACATCACTGGCGGCAGGTCGCATATCGCGACCTAGTAACGGTGGCCTCAACGGATTTTCAGAGCGCGGTTTTTCCACAAAAGGCCCTAGTTGTGCTTGTGCTTCGCCTACGTTCAGAAAAAGTGCCAACGCAGCACCACTCAGGCCCACTTTCAGTTCAAAACGCAATTGTTCAAGCTTGCGCCATATTTTTTTGATGCGCGTTAACAGCGACCGCCTTTTCCATACGTTGTATTTGTGAAATTGCCCCGACTGAACAGACTTGTCCAGGCGCTTCCTAAATTTCAGGTATTTGCCGAGGGTTAGCCGATATAGACGATAGGAAAAGTCCGCTCGATGCATGTGGTGGCTGTAGGGGTTTGTTCTAAACCGTTAAAATACTAAAATTCACGCACTGTTAATGAACGTTAGGTTATTATGGTAACTGACAACGCTGGCTCAGGCATCAAATTTATTCCTACTTGGAGCAAATTGGGCGGAATTGAATGGCAGGAGGTGGTTGATTTTTGGGTGGGTAATAACGCGATGCCGAGAGAAATGGCTATAGAAAGGGCTCCGGAAGTGGCGGTGCTCATTCGAGATAGTGCCGAAAAACTGGTGGGAGTTTCTACCGCACAACGCAAACAGGTAAGGTTGTTAAATAATCATTATTTCTTTGAAGTACGGTGCTTTATTGCCCCAACGGCACGAAAGCCAGCTTTGGATACGATGCTGCTGGTGGCAACCAAACAAACGCTTGCGGTGCACCGTCTCGTCAACGGCAAGGACACGATAGGGTTGGTGCTTGCGATTGAAAGCGATACGCCCAAGCGGTGGAGCAAGGCTTATTGGCCAGGAAGTGACTACTATTTTATTGGATTCACTTCTCAGGGGCATCACCTTCGGGTAAGTTATTTCAATGATGCCGCTATTTAGATGACGGGATTTTGCATTTTCCCTATGATAAACGATGCATAGCTATCAAGGGTAGGATTGTCCCAAAAGTATAACGGGCTCAACTCCATTTGCAGAAAATCTTCCAACGCATCCATTACCATGATGGCACTCATGGAGTCCATGTTTAATTGATCGAAGCGATCTGTATCTTGAATGTGTTCCAACGGAGTATTACATTCCGTTGAAATCTTTTGTTTCAGGAAATGAATCAGTTGATCTTTGGTTACTTTACGCATAAAGTAGTGAGTTCGCAAAGGTACAAACAGAATGGAAGTACGATTTGAAAATGTTTGGGGCCGGCCCAATAAACCTGTGCAGGCGGTAAAGCAAGTCTGGTCTGGTCTCTTCCAGATGAACGAACAAGAACAAGAGAAAAGAATCGATGAATTGGTGTTTGTAGGTTGGAATAGGCTCAATCAACCTGTGGCAATCTCCTCGGCCAGGCAAGTGTATGTAAAACAGTTTAGAAATAATTTTCTTGGCGTACGTTTCCTTTTATTGCCCGGGAATCGCTTTCCGGGGTTAATGAGCAAGCTGGTTATGCTGACACGTGATTTTTTGGAAGCGAATCACCCAGATTCATGCATTGGATTAATTGCATTGATCGAAAATGAAGAGATGAAGCGTTCGTTGCGGGCTCCGGTTTTGTCATCGGGCTTTGTCTATGCCGGCAACTCTGCAGCGGGTTATCATATACGGGTTTATTACTTCAAAGGCGCTCGCATTGCCTAAGGTAGCTGAACCATAAGCCTATTCAAGCTGCGAAACGTAAGGATGCGATTCCACTCGGGTAATTCATTAGTCAACTGAAGTGAGGGGAAGCGTTGTGTTAACTCTTTAAATGCAATAACCGCCTGCCTGCGCGCCAGCCAATCGCCCATACAATGGTGGGTGCCCAGACCGAACGTGAGATGTCGGTTAGGTGTACGTTCCAAACGTAATTCGTCAGGCGCGTCAAACACGGTTTCATCGCGGTTGGCCGACCCGATCACCAACGACAGCGTGGCTCCTGCAGGAATGTTTTTTCCACCCGTCATCAAATCTTTAAGGGTGTTTCTACCTGCTATTTGCACGGAAGGGTCGAAGCGAAGTAGTTCTTCAACACATGTTTCGGCCAGTGTAGCATTAGAAGCCAGTTGCTGCCAACCGTTACCACCTTGAAGCAAGTTGTAAGTGCCGGCACCCAACAGGTTGGCAGAGGTCTCCTCACCGGCAATGAACAAAAAGATATATAACGATGTCAGCTCCTGGTCGGTAAGAGGCGCTGCGTCTTGCGCGTTGGCAATCAAAATCCGGCTGATGAGGCTATCGTCCGGGTGTTTGCGTTTCTGGTGCAGTTGTTCACTAAAAAAGTCAATCAACGCTTTGGCTGCACTGTTGATCGACACCAGCTCTTTCAAGGTAACGTACAACCCCAGCGTTTCCGTTAGCTTCATACCCAGCCGCTTTACTTCGCGGTACTGGCTAAGTGGCAAGCCAAGTATGGCAGAGATGGTGAGTACCGGCAATGGTTGGGCAAAGTGATACACAAAGTCGAAAGGCTCTTGCCTCGGGAATCGGGCAATCAGTTCATGCACGTTTTTTTGAACAATGTCGTCTACCGTGCGGTCGGTCCACGCACGGCTTACCAGGCTTCTAATTTGTTGGTGTTTTTGGTTCGACAACAACACCATGAACGATTGCATGGCCTCGTAAATCAAGGTCAGGTTTTCTCCTTTCTCATTGAAGTAAGGGAGCGCCTTCTTCAACCATGCTAACCGGTTGCCTGCTGCGCAATGCGGACTTCTCAACAGCTCCTTTACATCGTTATAGCGGGTAATGATCCATTCACCCGTCTGGGCGTGGTGCACCGGGTCTTCCTGGCGCAGCCGCGCATACATGGGGTACGGATTCGCAATGTGCGCGGGCTCCAAAGGATTCCAAAGTATCATTTTTGATGGAGTTGGACTACATGTTCTGCCATGCTGCGAATGGTGGGAAAATCCCAGAACAAGGAAGGATTGAGGGGTAAGCCCGTGCGTTGCTCCACATTGTGAAGGACATAGATGCAGTTGAGAGAATCCAAACCCAGTTCTGTAAATGATGTGTCCATACCGATGGTGTTTACCGGCACCTTCAGTTCGGCAGCAATTTCTGCCTGTAGCAGCGTTGCAAATTCTTCCGAGGTCATGATGTAGCGGCTGGTTGGTCGGGCATCACTGCCCAGAACGAACTGTTGGGTAAAGTAATGGCAATCTGGTGGCCGTCTTTCTCTGCGGTAAGAATGCCGGGCCTGCGGGTTTGCGGCAATACTTTTACATCGTAAATCTCTTCTACACTGCTTTCATACTTCAGGTGGGCCACTATTTTCTGTGTGGGCAAGTGAAAAACGAGGAGGCCACAGTAAACCGATTGCGTTGCAATAGGCAAATCGCGAAATGCTTCTGAAGTTTCCCTCAGTTTGGATAGGCCTATAAAGAGAAAGTCACCCATGCGGTCGAGGCCGCGGGCAAAGCCCTGGCAACTGAGAATGGTGTTGGTCTTTCCGCCTTCTATACAAACCAATTCTCCCGTGGCCGACAGCAGCAGAAACAGACCCTCTTTGTAAATGCGCGGAGAATGCGGCATCGGCAAACCTTCTGCAATGATTTCGTTGCGCGGCACGTCCATCAGGATGCCTCCCTGTTTTTTATTTGGTCGCCAGCCTTGCTGCTGATCGGAGTTACCCAGGGCCGTCACATATTTAGGTTCGCCTTTCTCTATGGCCAGCCCATTCAAATGACATTTGTCATCGGGGGTAAGTTCGCCAATAAAGTGTGGCTTCCAGAACGGGCGGAAGCTGTACTCGAAGTCGAAGTGGGTAAGGCAGGAGAAACGCGTGTTAACGCCCATGAGCCCGGCATTACCCCAAGCCAGATCGTGCATATCGCATTCACCGGTAAAGTAATTACCGCGTGGCAGGTACAAGGCATCGTACTGGCCAGGTTGGCGCGGGTAGTTGGGCGCCATATCGCGGGCATTGTTGAAAAGCGAGATGTTGAATTTGGTGGCTACAGCCAATTGGTTACCTTCTGCCGCCATGCCCATCGGCTTCTCGAAATTGCGGGGCAGTTGAATCAGCTTATCGCGGTCGGGTGCGCTGATGAAGATAACCTTGCCGGCCTGATAGGTGCTGATGACAATGGTACATTTCAAATCCCACAGCAATTCCGGCAGGCTGGGGGAGAAGGTGCACGAAAAGGGTGGCAAAGGCTGGCTCATCCTGCGCCTAAACTAGGCAAAAAACGGCATCCCGCGAAGCGCAGGTACCTGCACTGATCAGAACTCGCTGAAGGTACGTTCGTGGAAATTGAATATGGCCGTCCGAATTCCGAGGGTTATCTCGTGGGTAGTAAAGTGAGGGCCAACTGATTTGCCTGTAGGTACTTCGAAGGCGTAGCCCACCCTGTATTTTTCAAAAAACCAGCCCTGCACCAGCAGTCCATAGGCTTTGAAATTGCGCGTGTATAAGCCTGCGGTGTAGCGGGTATCGATGTTGATATTGAAGTTCAGATCGGCAGAAAGTGGCGCGCCTTTTACCCCTCGCAGCAGCAGCGAAGGCTTGAGCCGCAAGCGTTCACCGAGATAGTGCACGTAAGAGCCAAAGAGATAGTAGTGCTGGTTGTAGAGTTGAAAATCCTGTCCGGCTGTGGTGATTTTTGTTTTCAGCATGCGAGGCACAGATAGACCCAAAAGCCAGCGGTCGTTTCTTATGATGGCGCCAGCCCCTACGTTGGGTTGGGTGGCGTTTTCGGCCTGGGCAAAGACAGGATCGGGGTCTACGGTCAATTCGGAATAGTCGTTGCGGAAGCCGACCAGTCCGAATTGCATACCGAAATTCACCATCCATTCGTCTAATTGAAGTTTATAGGCGCCCACCGCGTGGAACTCAGTCGTTTTGGTTATGCCCAATTGATCCTGGATCAGCAAGGCGCCCGCTCCCACTTTGTTGTCAGCCAGCGACAGATGGGCGCTGGCGTTTAGCGTGGTGGGGCTACCTTCAAAACCTGCCCATTGATTTCGATAGCTGAAGGATGCATTCAGGGTGTTGTTTAATCCCGCGTAGGCGGGATTGAAGAGCAGCGGGTTGGTGAGGTATTGGGCATACAGCGGATCTTGCTGCGCGTAAAGTGGCAGCCCGGCAAACCAGCCGAGAATCAGTATGAGGAAAGACTTTATATTCATGATTGGATCTTATCTTTTCAGGGTGAGGTAGCCGGTTAAGGTTCTGCCCTGTGGTGTTTCGATTTTGTAGAAGTAAGTGCCTGACGTTAGTTCCTGGCCGGATTGGTTGAAGCCATTGAAACGTCTGTTTGTGTCTTCCTGGTCGTAATTGGCCTGGCTGAAGACTTCATCACCCCAACGGTTATACACCGATACACGTGAACCTTCCGGCAAGAACCGGATTTTGAAATAATCGTTGGTTTGATCGCCATTGGGTGAAACGCCATTGTACACAATCATGTCGGCCTCTACCTCAACGTTGAACGTTTGCGAGGCACAACGACCTGCGGCATCGCATACCTGAATGGTAATCTGGTCTACACCTTGAAAATGAGCAACACGTGCATAGTCGATAAGGATATCGTCACCGTCTATAGTTACTTCCGCGCCTTGCTGCGAAGTAATAGCCAGTGTACTCAAATCGAGGTTATTGTCGGGGTCGGAAAGAAGTTGATCCAGCGAAAGCGATACGTTGCCACCCGCTTGAATCAGTTGTGGCTCGGCTACTACCAATGGAGGTTTGTTTAGCGTAACGTTTACCTGCAGTAAGTTGCTGATCTGGTGTCCATCGTTCACCACCAATGAAATGATGCGATCGTGCGTGGATGGAGCGGTGCTTTGGTTGCGATAAACAACCGTTCTCAATGCTTGCTGGTATTCCATCAGCGTAGCATTGCCCGAAAGCTGGAGGATGCCTCCGTTGTAACTTCCGGTGATGCCGGTTTGCGGAGTGAAGGATAATACATCTTCCTCCGTCTGCAAACCCGACTGGATCATCACTACGGCCGATTGCAAGTGTGTATTGTCTGAATCGTTTAGCGTTAGGTTGTCCAGCATCGTCATTTCACCCGACAAATAAAACAGTGCCGTGTTGTTGCTGCCAACAACAGGTGCTGCGTTCGTTACCGTAACCGTTATGTTCACCGTGTTGCTACCGGCCTGCCCATCGAATACACGCAAAGTCAACAGCCTGTTTCCAGGGGTTCGGTTTGTCGCGTTGTTCTGGTATTGAACAGAGCGAAGTGCCAGTTGGTAGTCTGCAAGCGATGTCTGCCCGAAAAGTGACAATAATCCTGTATGGGCGTCAAAGATTCCGGCAATGCCATTTTGATTCGTAAACACCAGCACGTCTTCTGTGGCGTGAAAGCCGCCAGTTATTTGTAACTCGGCTGACTGTATGAAGACATCATCTCCGTCAGCAATAGAAACATCTGGTGCAACGGAAATTGCTCCGGCTGTATACGTATGCGCATGGGTAGGCAATACCGCATCAGGCGCCAGGTTCGGTACTCTTAACGTACTCGACACAGACAAACTGTTGTTCATGCCATCGTACACCTGCCAGTGCAAAATCCGATTGCTGTTTGTGCGGTCTGCAGCAGCGTTGCAGTAAGTTACCGAACGGAGTGCATTTTGGTATTGCGCCACTGAAGCATTGCCGGTAAGTGTTAATATTCCGACTGTTGCATCAAAGCTCCCGTTGATCCCATTTTGACTGACGAATACCAGTTCATCCTCGCCAGCAACAAAACCTCCAGCAAATGTGATGGAAGCAGAAGCAAGGTTTATGTCGTCAGTGTCAGCTACTATCAGGTTGGTATCAAGCAACAAATCAGATCCATTAAAGGTATGTTCGGTGGCCGACAAGGTTAGCGTGGGTGCCTCATTACTTACTGTTAACCCAATGGTAAGTGCATTGCTTTGTGTGGTGCCATCGTGCACGGTTACCGAAAGTGTTCGTGGCCCCGAGATTTTATCAACTGCCGTGTGCTGATACGTGACAGAGCGCAGCGCCTGCTGGTAGTGTGCAACGGTGGCGGTGCCGGTAAGGGTAAGCACACCGCTGCCAGAAAAACTACCGGTAATGCCATTCTGTGTATTGAAAACCAGCTCGTCACCAGTGGCAAACCCCGCTTGAAATTCGATCTGCGCAGAAGTAATTTGATTATCGGCATCTGTTACACTGACGTCAGGAAGGATAGAGAGGCTGCCGGAATGATACGTGAAGTCGAAAGCAGCCGCACCCAAGGCAGGAGCGGACGGAGGGCTGATGACCAACGTAACATCTGCCGGGTTGCTTTCATCTTCCAGGTCGGCCACACGAATGCGCAAAGTTCTGTTTTGTTGCGTGGGTGTGGATGACAGATTGCTATACCGAATGCTTCTTAAAACATTTTGATATTCGCTTACTGAAGCACTTCCGGTTATCGACAACTCACCTGTGGTCAGGTTGAAGGTTTGTGTTAAGCCGGCAGGTACCGTGGCCTGCAGCAAATCTTCGCCAGTAATAAAAGTGCTGCCGGTGAATTGTACCGAAACGGAAGTCAGTTGGGTATCGTCAATGTCCGTAACAGCGAACAAGCTGTTTAGCGCTATTGGTGCACTTTGATAAGAAGTGGTTACCAACGCAGGACTTAGCACAGGTGCATCGTTGGCGTGCGTAAGTGTAATGGTCTTACTGTTGGTGGTTGAGATGGTGCGATCAATATCCAGTGCGGAAATGATGATTGAGCGACCGAAGGTTCTGGCTGCAGTCGGTTCCCTTTTTTTAGCCGAGCTTGCAAAGCTGCCACCTTCATTGTACTGATAGCGTACGCCACGCAAGGCTTCTTGAAAATCGGCCAATGGAGCAGGGCCCTTTAAGGTAAGTGTGCCGCTTTGGAAATGCGCGGTGATGCCCGCGGGAAGATGGCCGGCCACCAACGTTTCATTGCCAGGTTCAAAGTTCTGAATGGCAACTGTAACCCGCGCCATGCGGTCGTTGTCGGCATCGGTTAGCACCATATTCGGATCGATGGTAACTGATTCACCATAGGCAAAAGAGACGGCCTCGGTAACCGTTAGTTGGGGTGGCGGGTTGTTGTTGCGCAAGTAGCTGATCTCACCATTATTGTTTCCAATAAATGTATCTAGGTCACCGTCACCATCATAATCTAAGAAAGTTAGCCCAGGGTTGCGCGGGTTGCCATCGGGGGTAGGTGTCTGAAAAAAGTTATCGGTACGGAATTCAAAAACAGGCGCTTGCGTTGTTCCGATATTCTCCAGCAAAATAACTTCGTTACCATCCATGCCATCATCGTTGCTGCCATGTTCTCCTATGATTAGATCGAGGTCGTCATCGCCATCCACATCGAGCAGGCGCGGATTCAGCGCGTACTCCTCACTCACCAATCCAAACGGGTTTTCCTCCACATCATCAAAACGCGGCTCCTCCAGGTCTTCTTCTACCTGAAAGTTTTTAAAGAACCGGACTACATACGGGCCAAAGCCATCCAGTTGGGTGCCTACCACCAGGTCTACGTCACCATCACCATCCAAATCACCAAAGTCGGCATGCGCATCGTCCAGATCATCGTAGATATCGAGGTCTTTAAAAGGGCTTTCTGCCAGCGATACATGGTCGAAGTTGCCGTTTGTGTTTCTCAAGTAACTCAACCTCACCGAAGGGTCGCTGCTGCTGGCCAATACGTCCGCATCGCCATCACCATCGGCATCCACGAAAGTGGGCGTAGTGTCGTGTCCCAGGTCGTGCCCGTTGAGGTTAATTGGTGAAAACGGGTTGTTGGAAGATTCTCCTTCTTCCTGATGCCATTTGTACAGACCATTTTGATTTTCGATGTAGTCAATCCATCCCTCCAAACCTGCATTGTTCGAGCCAACGATCACATCGAGGTCGCCATCGCCATCTAAGTCGCCAAACGCGGGCGATGCCTGCGAACCCGCAAGATAGCCATGCATGGGGTTGGCGAGGTATTCCATTTTCTCCACCTCACCGTTACCCATGTTTTGGTAGTAGTCGATGGCGCGATGGCCCACGCGCGAACCAAAAGTGCCCGGTGCGGTGCCCGCTATCAAATCAGGATGTCCGTCTCCGTTTAAATCAGCTACGTGAATAGCCAGTCTTAGCAGGTAATTGTCTGAGTATTGGTTGAATGGGTTACCGGTTTTGGTATGTTCATTCCACAAGCCGGTCTTTTGTACAAACGTTCCCGCTTCATTTCTATAGTACCTGATGCGCACGTACGAAGACGATGAAGGGAGATCGTAAGTATAGATGGAGGTGAGCAAATCCAAATCACCATCGTTGTCCCAATCCACAAAGTTGGCGAAGTCGCCAATCGGGTTGCCGGGCAATAGTTCGCCAGTGGTGGTGTGTGCAAAAAGGTTTCCTGTGCCATCGTTGCGAAACACGCGCGACACATCTCCTTCACTGCTCAGCACAATGTCGATATGCCCATCGTTGTTGATGTCTACAGGCGTTACCGTTGCGAAGCCGGGAGGGAAGTAGCCGGTTTTTCGCATGGGGTTTCCTGTTAGTTCTCCCGGTGTGCCCCAGGGTTGCAGTTGTTCCACAAAGGTACCGTTGTCGTTGGTGAAATACCTGATTTGTCCGCCTGAACCAGTGCCAATAAAAAAGTCTTCATCGCCATCGCCATCAAAATCGGTGAAGGCCGGTTTGCCGTAGGTATCGCCCAGTACAATGTCGCGAAAAGGATTGTTCTCGTATTCGACATAGGTAAATCGTGGATCGGTGGGTGTGCCCTCGTTCAACACGAGGTGCACGTTGCCCAGTTGTTCGCCAACCACTAAGTCCAGGTCGCCATCGTTTTGATAATCGAAGGTACCCACCGAAGGGTGCATAAAGGGGAGCGGTGGCGCCAACGGATTGAAGGCGCGCGGCATTTCCATAAAAGGGCCAAAAGTATTTTGCGCTTCCGCGGGATGGGAGGCCAGCAAAAGAGATAGACCCCCCGTTGCGATGGTTAGCTTCCAACGCAACTGCAGGTCTGCAATGAGTTTCTGGAGGTTCCTGATTTTTCGATACAGATACTGGCGCGCTTGCCATGACAGGTTGTAAAACCTGCCGGATTTACGGCCGCTTTCTACTTGTTGAAGGAGTTGACTGAGTTTCTTGCTTTTTTTGTGAAGTCGCTTCGCTACGGAATCTGGATTCATGGGTAAGTGAGTGAATAACGTCTTGTTTTTTAAAAACAAGGTCATTATACGGAAAACCCACCCGGGGGTTAGCCCTCACCGGTAAGATGAGTTAAATGGCAATATCCTGTTGATTAACAGTAATTTGCGTCTGAATAGTCTTGATTTTTGATTTACCACGTAACCGACAGCTTAGGCGCAGATCGAAGAAGTCTTTCATGAGGGCCGGGCGCGCGGACTGCAGAAGAAAGTCGCGTGAAATGCCCAAAATCTGCGTAGGAAGCTCGCGCTGCGGCCATTGTATGTGTTGCACTACCACTGGCACGGCCCGCACGCCCATGGTGCGAAGGGCATAGACCCTATGGAAGCCATTATGCAAAATAAGGCGGTTGTTCACCTTAAGTATACTTATTAATGGGCTTCCAAACCCAATTAGTGAGGTAACAGCGAGGTGCGCCAACCCTGTGGTAGGCCATTCTTCGTGAGATTGAAGCCTGCGCACATGGGTACCCAGAAACCGTAAATCTTTGTTGGCCGAAGAAAACACATACTGACCTGTTGCATTTTCGGCCACCCGAATGGGTACTTCTTTGCCGGGCCCAAAGCAAATGTTTACCAACGCTGCTTCTGTTGGCTGTTTGGGCCAGTCTTTCTTCAGATTTTCAATGTAGTCGAGATCTAAGTTTCGCTGGGGTGCAATCAACGTATCAATGTCTACCCAATGGACGGAAGTGGCGAAGTGAGGGAACGTTTTTGTTATCGTTACCCGCAGTTTATCATCCACACCGTCAAGGGGTTTAAGCAAAGCCGTATTTCCTACCACATCATGCTGATGCAACTCCTGCAATATTGGCTGAATTTGTTTCCAGGAGGCGGTGAGTTCAGGCAAGCGGGCAATTTCTGTTTCTTCGCAATGCAGGCGCACGTGTTGGTGCAGTTCCGAAAGGGAGCAATGCGCAAACAAAAACAACTGGTCGTAACCGTTGGTTTCTTTCATAACAACCGGTTCAGCGCAACCTTCCCGGCAGGGTTGGTAACAAAACAGAAAACTTTAGCATATTGTAAGGCGCATGACGAGGAATCATTTCAGGTGCTTTCCCGTTGTAGCGTTTCCGAAAAGATATGAACAATTTTTCAATCGTAATTATCCTGCTCACACTGGTAACGGCTCTGGCCCAGATCACAGACCGGGTACGCATTCCTTACCCTATTTTGTTGGTTCTCTCTGGGATGGCTATTGGTTTAATTCCCGGCTTGCCTCGCCTGGAGCTCGATCCGGATGTGGTGTTTTTGATTTTCTTGCCGCCTGTATTGTATGCCGCTGCATGGACTACTTCGTGGCCTGATTTTAAAGCAGCCAGCCGACCCATTTCTTTATTGGCTATCGGTTGCGTGCTGTTCACCACCACCATGGTGGCAGTAGTGGCCCACTACTTTATTCCTGATTTTGGCTGGGCCGAATCTTTTGTGTTGGGGGCCATCATTTCTCCACCCGATGCGGTCGCTGCCACAGCCGCCACCAAAGGTTTGAGCATACCCAGGCGCATTATAACCGTGCTGGAGGGAGAGAGCCTGGTGAACGATGCCACAGGCTTGATAGCCTACCGTTACGCCATTGCTGCCACAGCCACGGGCACTTTCATATTCTGGCTGGCGAGCATCAACTTCGTGTATGTGGCCGGGGGCGGCATTGTATTCGGCCTGTTAACAGGCTACCTGTTTTTGTGGATCCACCGCATTACACCCGATAACCCTACCACCGACACCGTATTTACGCTCATTGCGCCCTTTGCCGCTTACCTGGTAGCAGAAGAATTTCACACGTCCGGAGTGCTCTCGGTCGTTGCGTGTGGTCTCTTTCTGAGCTGGAATTCGGCACAGATATTCAACCATCAAACCCGCTTACAAACCAACTTCGTCTGGAACACCGCTATTTTTCTGCTCAACGGTATCATCTTCATTCTTATTGGGTTGGAGTTACCTGTTATCCTTGAAAACATCAAAGAATATTCGCTGCCCACGCTGATTGGCTATGGCGTCATCATCAGCGTGGCTACCATTGTGTTGCGTATCATCTGGGTGTACCCGGGCACTTACCTGCCGAGGTGGATCAGTAAAAGAATCAGAACGCGTGAACCTCGCCCCCCGGTGCGCTGGGCTACCGTGGTGGCCTGGTCGGGTATGCGGGGTATTGTTTCACTTGCGGCTGCATTGGCGTTACCGGTGGCATTCGACAACGGTAATCCTTTTCCCAACCGCGATCTGATCATCTTCCTGACGTTTAGCGTTATCTTCGCCACGCTGGTGTTGCAGGGCCTCACTTTGCGCCCGCTCATCCGTTGGCTCGGCATTTCCACCGATGGTCAGGAGCATCAGGAAGAGCAGGAAGCCCGCCTGCGCATCAGTTCATCTATTATTGAACACATTGAAGAAAATTATGCATTGCTGAATGATGACGTGCTCAACCAGATCAAAACCAAGTATGAGATCAGAATACAGCGGATACGAAAAGACCAGACCGAGCGTAAATTGAATGATGAACAGATTCTGGAGTTGTTACGTATTCAGCAAGAACTGGTTCGGCTGGAACGCGCCCATATTCTGCGCATGCGCAGGGAGGCCAAGATAAGCGATGAAGTGTTGCGTAAGCTCGAATATGAACTCGACCTCGAGGAGACGCGGCTGTTGTTGGAACAACAATGATCAGGCTATCCAGCGGGGCGGATTTACTGTAAGGTCCTCCATACCCACCTTCAGAAAACGGGCAAAATCACGTGTGCCCCGAACCAAAAGCTCCTTATCGTTTCGGGTAATGAGGTCAAGCGTTCCGTTGTCCATCACCAAAGTAGCCGTAAAGTCGGTCCAGTCTAGCTGGCGTGATTGAATGCGCGAGTTCAGGGTTTGCGCATAGCTTCCCTTAGTAATTACAATCTTCTTCAGTTCATTGTAAGACTTTGCTTCCACATTCAATGGCAGTCCCATCAACGACAGGTAATCGCGCAACGTCTTTTTAGTCAGGTTGATTTCTGTGACATAATAGGTGGTGAAAATCAGCAGGGTAATCAATAAGATCAATGTAGCCCAAACCAGGTGCGAAGTATAAAACAGATAGCCCGCTGCCCCCACAGCCAAAGGCGAAACGTAGCGCAGTTCTTTAGGGAAGTAGGGAATTCGGATAGAGTGAATCATAGCACCCGTGTTAAGCTTGGAAGATAAGAACTGCTCGGAAAAAAAGAAAGGGCTTCAGTTGGAAGCCCTTTATTACAAAGTTATTTCAGAATTAACAGAACTCGTCAAAAACTTCTACCAGGTGCTGGCCAATCATTTGGGCGTTGCGGCCCTCGATGTGGTGACGTTCTACGAAGTGTACCAATTCACCGTCTTTAAATAAGGCAATAGATGGAGAGGATGGCGGGTAGGGCAGCGTGTATTCACGCGCCTTCGAAACGGCATCCTTATCCACACCAGCAAAAACAGTAGTGAGATGGTCGGGCTTTTTAGGGGAGTTCTGGAGCGCCCATTTAATGCCCGGGCGCGCTGCCCCAGCGGCACAGCCACACACAGAGTTGATTACCAATAGGGTGGTACCTTTTTGGTCTTTCAATTCCTGGTCTACCTGGTCTGAAGTCTTAAGTTCTTTAAAGCCAGCCACGGTCAAATCCTGGCGCATGGGGGCTACTAATTGTTCGGGATACATATCATTCTTTGATTAAAGGCATTGTTAACAGCTCAAAATTACAAACACCATTGATAAAACCATCAGCGGGGGCACTTAGTTCACCTATAAGAAGCCTAACTCCAATTTGGCGGCCTCACTCATCATATCTTGGGAGTAGGGTGGATCGAAAGTCAATTCCACCTTCACATCGTTCACGCCTTCTATGGCTTTTACCTTTTGCTCCACTTCACCCGGAATAACTTCTGCCGAGGGGCAGGAGGGGGAGGTGAGCGTCATACGGATGTACACATTGTTGATGGGGAATACATTGATCTCATAGATCAACCCCAGTTCGTATACGTCCACGGGAATTTCCGGATCGTAAACGGTTTTTATGGCAGCCACTATTTTGTCGCGCAGGTTTTCTGTGGCGCTGGGTGCTGTCTCCGTCTGTTGTGTCTGTTCACTCATTGCTTCACTTCTGCTTTTGTTTTGAACGCCAGTGCGTACAACTTCATCTGCTTAATCATGGCGGCAAAGCCGTTAGAACGTTGGGTGCCTATAAAGCGTTCCATGCCAATCCGTTTCATAAAGTACAGGTCGGCATTCAGAATATCCTCCGTTGTTTGTCCGGAAAAAATCCGGATCAGCAAACTTACCAAACCTTTGGTGATGGCCGTGTTGCTATCGGCTTCGAAAAAAATCTGGTTATTTTCTTTGCGTGCTGTTAGCCACACTTTCGATTGGCAACCTTTTACTTCGTTTACTTCTTTACGTTCAGCTTCAGGCAGGGGCGGCAGTTTTTGGCCTAGTTCCATGATGTATAACACCGTCATTTCCATGTCGCCATCCAGCAACGAAAATTCATTAATGATTTCGTCTTGAACTTCGGTGGGTGTCATTTATACACAACCTTTTCGAGCTTAGTTACGCGATTGTGAAGATCGCCTATTTGTTCAACCTTTTCGGCTAACTTAAAAATTGCTCTCGTGTTTTCGGTAGTTTGAAGGTTTAACTTGATCATTTCGGACTCCAGATGGCCAAGCCTGTTATTCGTTATTTTTTGACCTTCCAGTAACTCATCAAATTTGATCAACAACTCAGCCATTATTTCAACAAGTCTTTTCTCATTTTCCATATGAATTGAGATTATTTTCTCAATAAAGATAGTACTCTATTCAGGCTTTCTGCAAGTTGATCTATTTCTGTTAAAGTATTGTAAACAGCAAAAGAAGCACGTACGGTTCCCTCAATGCCGAACCGGTCCATCAGGGGTTGGGTGCAATGATGACCAGTGCGCACTGCGATGCCGCGTGCATCCAGCATTTGCCCGATATCGAAATGGTGAATACCCTCCACTACAAAGGCGAGGATGCTCACCTTATTGCGCGCAGTACCCACCAAACGTACGCCCTTTATCTTTCCGATTTTTTCTGTTGCGTACGAAAGCAATTCATGTTCGTAGGCAGCCATGGCCTCTTTGCCGTAATACTGAATAAAATCAATAGCCGATTTTAATGCCACTACATCTGCGATGTTGGGTGTGCCAGCCTCGAACTTATAGGGCAGATCGTTGTAGGTTGTTTTGGCGAACGTAACCTCTTTAATCATCTCGCCACCGCCCATAAACGGAGGCATTTTTTCCAGCAATTCTTTTTTGCCATAGAGTATGCCGGTGCCCGTTGGGCCATACATTTTGTGCGATGAGATGCAATAGAAATCGCAGTCGAGCGCCTGCACATCTATAGGCAAATGTGCAGCAGCCTGGGCGCCATCTAACAATACTGCGGCACCCGTTTGGTGTGCCAATTGAATGATTTCGCGAACAGGGTTTACGGTGCCCAAACTGTTGGAGGCGTGATTGACCGCCACCAGTTTGGTTTTGTTAGTCAGCAGGCTGCGGTAGGCAAGCATGTCCAGTTCGCCTGCATCTGTTACCGGAATGACTTTGAGTTGTGCCCCTTTTTCTTCGCACACCATTTGCCACGGCACAATGTTAGAGTGATGTTCCAATGCCGAGATCACTATTTCATCACCTTGCTTAATGAATGCACGCCCGAAGGAGTAAGCAACGAGGTTGATGCTTTCTGTTACACCACGAGTAAAAATGATTTCTTCAGCGTGGGCCGCGTTGATGAATGCGCGCATGGCCTCGCGTGTATCTTCGTAAGCTTTGGTTGCCTTTTCAGCCAGCGTATGAATGCCGCGGTGTATGTTGGCATTGTAGCCTTCGTAGTAGCCCACCAGGCTGTCAATAACCTGCTTTGGTTTCTGTGTGGTGGCCGCATTATCGAAATAAACCAGGTCGCGGTTGTTTACCTGTTGGTGCAACACCGGAAATTCCTGTCGGATTTTCTCAATGTCTAACTGAACAGCTGTGGCAGCGGTGGAGGCCATCTTTAAAAGTCTTTGTGTAGACGTTCGGACACCAATTCGTCCATGTATTTACGCAGCGCCTCATTGGGCACATGCTGAATCACTTCCGAGGCGAAAGCATTGAGCAGCATCGCACGCGCGGTATCTTCGTGGATACCGCGTGCACGTAGATAGAACAATGCTTCTTCGTCCAACTGCCCTGTGGTGCAGCCGTGCGAGCACTTCACATCATCAGCCCAGATTTCCAACTGAGGTTTGGTGTTGATGGTTGCCTTATCGCTTAGCAAAATATTCCGGTTCGATTGAAAGGCGTTCGTTTTCTGCGCATGGGGGCGTACGAAAATCTTACCGTTGAAGACTGCTTTCGATTGGTCATCCATCACGCCCTTATACATTTCATTGCTGAATGAATTGGGTTGAATGTGATCTACCACCGTGTGATTATCTGCCAAAGTTTCCCCTCTCAATAAATACAAACCATGGAAATGCGACTCACAACGTTCGCCATCAATGGCGATGGTGAGGTTATTGCGAATGGCCAGCCCATCCAGCGTAAGCGTAAAGGTGTTCACCTGGCTTTCTTCTGATTGCCGGATCACCGTATTGTTTACCTGAATGATTTTTCCAGGATCGTCCTGAATCTTGTAATAGTCGAGGTGCGCTTTTGAATGTACCTTTATCTCTTCCGCAACGGTGTGGAAGACCACGTCAGTACCTACATTCAAGGTGCGTTGTATGATACTTGCTGAGCTGCCTTCGCCTAACGTTACGTGCAGGCGGGTGTGCGTGGAGGCAGGCTGAGAGGCATCGTTCACGTAGAGTACTACAAATGGAGCCTCTAGGTTGGCACCTGCCGGAATATCGATGGATAGCACGTTTTGCACGGCAGCGTGGTTAAGCAATGCGAAAGAATCATTGGAAACAGGGTTACTTTCTGCATTTGCCCAGTTCACTTTCGCCTCGCTTTTTTGCACCCGCGACCACTTTTCAGACCAGATACCATTCACCAACACAATAACGGAAGCATCTAAACCGGCTGGTATGGCCGAATTAATATCGAGGTGGTGGATGCTGGCAGGTTCATTGATTGCGGGCCATGTGGCGAAATGCTTGTCCAGCAAGCGGGAAATAGGGGCGAAGCGGTATTCTTCCGCTTTGGCAGCGGGCAGTTGTACTTTTTCAAAGTGAGCAATGGCTGACTGTCGCGAGGGCGCCATATCGATTTGGCGCAGCTGCTGCACCAGTTCGGCTGTCAGGTTTCGTTTTTCTGTCGTTGCGCTCATGACCCTACGGCTGCCATTTCACTCTTAATCCAATCGTATCCTTTGGCTTCCAGCTCTAACGCCAGCTCTTTGCCTCCCGACTTCACAATTCGGCCCTTATACAGTACGTGTACAAAATCAGGAACAATGTATTCCAATAGTCGTTGGTAGTGGGTTACCACAATGGTAGCGTTGTTTTTATTGCGTAGTTTATTCACTCCGTTGGCTACAATGCGTAATGCGTCAATATCCAAACCTGAATCTGTTTCATCGAGGATGGATAGTTTGGGCTCGAGCATGGCCATCTGAAAGATTTCGTTGCGCTTTTTCTCACCACCAGAAAAACCTTCATTCAGAGAACGGCTCAACAACGATTGATCGATTTCAACCAACTTCATTTTCTCTTTCATCAACGACAGGAACGATACCGAATCCAACGCGGGTTGTCCGCGGTGTTCGCGAATCTGGTTGATGGCAGTTTTCATGAAGTTGATGGTGCTCACTCCGGGAATTTCTACCGGATATTGAAAGGCCAGGAAGATTCCTTCGCGCGCACGTTCTTCGGGTTCTAACTCCAGCAAATCTTTGCCCTGAAAATCGACCGAGCCTCCGGTTACTTCATAGTCTTCGCGGCCGGCCAGCACGGAAGCCAGCGTACTCTTGCCAGATCCGTTAGGACCCATAATGGCATGCACTTCGCCCGCATTCACCTTCAGGTCTATGCCATTAAGGATTTGCTTCTCACCAATTTTCGCTTGTAGGTTTTTTATCGCTAACATAAAATCAATTCAAAATTTTAAGATTCAAAATAAAGTGTTCCTTGGCGTTGGGTTATCCTACGCTTCCCTCCAGCGTGAGCGCCAGCAACTTCTGCGCTTCCACGGCAAACTCCATGGGCAATTGGTTCAATACTTCTTTGGCGTAACCATTCACAATCAGTGCTACCGCAGCCTCTTCATCGATGCCGCGCTGAAGGCAGTAGAATATCTGGTCTTCACCTATTTTCGAAGTAGTAGCTTCGTGCTCTACTTTGGATGTATTGTTCTCCACATCTATGTAGGGAAATGTGTGTGCGCCACACTGGTCGCCCATCAGAAGTGAATCGCATTGCGAAAAGTTACGGGCATTCGTGGCGCGTTTCATAATATGCACCTGGCCGCGGTAGCTGTTCTGCGACTTACCGGCAGAAATACCTTTTGACACAATGCGTGAGCGGGTGTGCTTGCCGATGTGAATCATCTTCGTGCCGGTATCTGCCTGCTGGTAGTTGTTGGTAACGGCTACCGAATAAAATTCGCCAATGGAATAATCGCCCTTTAGAACACACGATGGATATTTCCAGGTGATGGCAGAACCGGTTTCTACTTGTGTCCAGGAAATCTTTGAGTGATCGCCCGCGCACAAGCCGCGCTTGGTTACAAAATTATAGATACCCCCTTTGCCTTCCTTATCGCCCGGGTACCAGTTCTGCACGGTCGAATATTTGATCTCCGCGTCTTTCATCGCATACAACTCTACCACGGCTGCATGTAGCTGGTTTTCATCGCGCATGGGGGCAGTGCAACCTTCCAGGTAACTTACGTAAGATCCTTCCTCGGCCACAATCAGCGTACGCTCAAACTGCCCGGTATTAGCTGCATTGATTCTGAAATAGGTGGACAGCTCCATGGGGCAACGTACGCCCTTGGGTATGTAGCAGAAAGACCCGTCAGAGAAAACGGCTGAGTTCAAAGCCGCAAAGTAATTGTCGTTCATGGGCACCACAGAACCAAGGTATTTTTTCACCAGTTCAGGGTGTTCTTTCACTGCTTCGCTGAAGGAACAAAAGATGATGCCCAATTCACCCAGTTTCTCCTTGAAAGTAGTAGCCACCGATACACTGTCCAGCACTGCGTCTACAGCAATGCCGGTTAGGCGCTTTTGCTCGGTAAGCGAGATTCCTAATTTTTCGAATGTCTTCAGCAGTTCGGGGTCTACTTCGTCCAGGTTCTGCGGCTTCACTTTCTGCTTGGGGGCAGAGTAGTAAATGATGTCCTGATAGTTAATAGCGGGGTAGGTAACATTGGGCCATTTGGGTTCTTCCATGGTCAGCCAATGCCTGTAGGCTTTCAAACGCCATTCCAACAGCCACTCAGGTTCGCTCTTTTTGGCCGAGATAAACCGAATGGTCTCCTCATTCAGACCCTTGGGCGCCTCATCGGCCTCCAGATTTACCGTCCAGCCGTGTTCGTACTCTTTCGAGGTGATCTCCTCCAGAACCTGATTGCTTTTGCTCATGCTGTCTATTTAGACTAATTTCAAATAAACCTTCAAAATTACTAACAAAAATCGAGTTTTAAGGTTCAGCTTCGTGCATTATTTAACAATCAGTTATCTATCGATTGAATCGGAAAGTTTGAGCGTTCGGTCAAGGCTTTCCTCCAAACTGATCATCGTTTCGGTGCGCTCAATGCCTTCCACTTGCTGCATCTTGTCGTGCAGCACTTCCTTCAAGTGGTTGGTATCGCGGCAATGGATCTTCACAAACATGGAATAGTTGCCCGTGGTGTAGTGAATGCTGACAATTTCCGGTATGGTTTTTAGCTTTTCCAACACGCTTTCGTATAAAGCGCTCTTTTGCAGGAAGATGCCAATGAAGGCCGTAATGTCGTAGCCCAGCTTGGCATAGTTGATTTTCAGTGTTGTTTTCTCCACCACACCTGCTTCTTCGAGTTTGCTCATTCGCACATGTACCGTTCCCTGCGAAACAAAGACCCTTTTAGCTACCTCGGTGTAGGGTTTTTTGGCATCCTGCATCAGAATTTCCAGAATTTTCAGGTCCGTATTATCGATTTCATAATTTTTGGCCATAACAATCGATTGATTTTGATGATTTGTTCAGTGAAAGCTAAATGTATTATAAATTTTATATATTTTATATTCATTTGTTGATATAAAATTCAATGAAACGTTACTTTGTGCTGTTGATTTACAATGTAGGGTGTTGAAATTGGCAGACAAGCCCTCCTGTCTCGGGGGTGGGGAGCCAAGGATAAACGCAGGATAATGGGTTGACCACTAAAGTTTTCTTTTTGTCCTGTAGCTAACTTCCCCGTGGAGGTTCGAGCCCTCCCTCTACAGCAGTTGCCCCGCTGGGTTTTTCCTGGCGGGGCTTTTTTAATTCCACACGCCTTACAAACGATTGCTTTGACTGGGTTTTTTTGGGTAATTGGGCCTTTTAACCGACTGCAGCATGAAAAACTTTCCCTGGCTTGCCCACTACCCGGCCGGAACCGCCACAGAAATAGGTGCACCCAATTACGCCTCGCTCATTGAGCTCTTTGGCGATGCCTGCAAAAAGTATGGCGATAGAGTCGCTTACGAAAACATGGGCAAAACACTCTCTTTTGGTGAAGTAGACCGCATGTCTACCGCCTTTGCTGCCTACCTGCAAAATGAATTAAAGCTGAAGAAGGGAGAGCGCATCGCTATACAAATGCCTAACCTGCTGCAATTTCCGGTTGCTTTTATCGGGTCGCTGAAGGCAGGGCTTATTGTGGTGAATACCAACCCGCTGTATACACCGCGCGAGATGGAACACCAATTTCGCGATGCGGGGGTTTCTGCCATTGTGATCGTAGCCAACTTTGCCCACAACCTGCAACTGATTCGCGATAAGGTGCCAGCGAAACATATCATTGTAACGCACATGGGCGACATGTTAGGGGCGGTGAAAGGCGCCATTGTTGATTTTGTGGTGAAGCGTGTGAAGAAGCTGGTGCCCGACTTCCACTTGCCAGGTGCCATCTCCTTCAAAGAGGTGCTGAAGAAGGGGGCCACCCTTGCTTGGGCTAAGCCTTCCGTTGGTTTAGAAGAAGTGGCCGTGCTGCAGTACACAGGCGGCACTACTGGCATTTCCAAAGGAGCCCAATTGTCGCACCGCAACATCATTAGCCACAACCAGATGATCACCGAGTGGTTCAAGCCTTATATGTCGGCCAAAGGCGATGACCTGATCATCACAGCAATACCGATGTACCACATCTTTGCCCTTACGGTGAACGGTGTGTTGATGTTCTCTTCGGGTGTGAAGAATGTGCTCATCACCAATCCACGTGATATGAAAGGGTTCGTGAAAGAATTAGGTAAGCATAAATTCTCCATCATCACGGGCGTAAATACCCTTTTTAATGGACTGCTCAATAATCCCGACTTTAAGAACCTCGACTTTTCGCACCTGAAGGGCGCAGTGGGCGGGGGCATGGCGGTGCAAGACGTGGTAGCCAAGCGTTGGCTGGAAGTTACCGGCAAGCCTTTGGTGGAGGGCTATGGTCTCAGTGAAACATCGCCTGTATTGTGTTGCAACCCGTTAGATGGTAAACACAAAATGGGAACCATTGGCATACCGATGCCAAGTACAGAAGTTGCCATTTTCGATGACGCAGGCAATCAGTTAGGCCAAGGGGAAACGGGCGAAATCTGTGCGCGTGGTCCGCAGGTAATGAGCGGTTACTGGGAGAAAGACAATGATGGAGTGTTCTTTCACAAAGAGTGGTTCCGCACCGGTGACGTTGGTTATATGGATGAGCAGGGCTTCTTTAAGATTGTAGATCGAAAGAAAGACATGATTAAAGTTTCGGGTTTTAATGTGTACCCGAACGAAATAGAGAACGTGGTGGCGGGTCATCCGAAAGTGCTGGAGGTAGCGGCCATTGGCGTACCCGATGCCAAATCGGGTGAAGTGATAAAAGTATTCATCGTGAAGCGCGACCAAAGCCTTACCGAGAAAGAGGTGATTGACTTCTGCCACGAGAATCTCACTAACTACAAAGTACCCAAACACGTGGTGTTCCGTACAGAGCTACCCAAGTCCAACGTAGGGAAAATC
>CAZRQK010000057.1:0-26898 GCA_964602295.1 uncultured Ohtaekwangia sp. | reverse complement strand
TGGCGGCAGCGGCACCATTCACCACTTGGCATTTGCCACGCCCGATGATACGACACAACTTGAGGCGCGCGAAAAATTGTTGAGCAGAGGTTTTAATGTGACCCCCGTGCTGGACCGACAATACTTTCACAGTATTTATTTCCGCGAGCCGGGTGGCATTTTGTTCGAAGTAGCTACCAACCCTCCTGGCTTTGCCCTTGACGAACACCCGTCTCATTTAGGCGAAGCATTAAAGTTGCCGCCCTGGATAGAACCATCCCGAAAGGAAATTGAAGAAGGCCTGCAGCCCATCAAAATACAGACTGATAAATTCATGGACTGATGAGACACACCAAAAATTTGGTTGAAGCGGGAATGCCTTTGGCGAAAGCAAAAAAGGCACTGATTATGTTGCACGGAAGAGGCGCATCGGCAGAAGATATTTTAGCCATACGCTCACATCTTCCAGTAAATGATTTTTATGTAGTTGCTCCGCAAGCCACTAACTGTACATGGTATCCGCTCAGTTTTATGGCTCCCATTGTGCATAATGAACCGTGGCTGAGCAGTGCATTGGAAATAGTAAAATCCATTGTAGCTGATATCAACAATGCCGGCATTGCTTCTGAAAATATATTTTTATTGGGATTTTCACAAGGTGCATGCCTGACCCTCGAGTTTGCTGCGCGCAATGTTCAAAAATGGGGCGGGGTAATCGCGCTGACCGGAGGATTGATTGGCGAAAAAATTTACAGCAGTCATTACATAGGAAATTTTGCTGGCACAAAGGTATTGATGACAAACAGCCAGAACGACCCGCATGTACCATTGGCCCGGAGCGAAGACTCCAAAAAGCAGTTAGAGAAATTGGGGGCCAACGTGTCATTGGAAATTTATCCAAACCGTCCGCACACTATTTTGATGGAAGAATTGGAGAAAGGAAGATTATTATTTTCTGGAATCTAATATTAGATCAATCTATTAAGAACTAAGTAGGCTTGGCTACCGTATTTCTTCTTTCGCGGAAAGTAGATAGGTCAATTTATATAGAGAGTACCACAATGTAACTGAGATCGACAGCTGAGTAAGAAGTAAGCGGCCTGATTCATAAAGTAGGCAGGATGGTTTAGAAATCTCCTGACCTACTTTAGAATTGGAGCTTCCGCGAGAAGAATTCTTGCTTCCCCGTAGAGAAATGGAGCATCCGTGAGTAGTATTCTCGCTTCGGCATTTAGAATTCTTGCACCCGCGACTTCAATTCTCCCAACCAATTATCGAATTTGACCAAATTTGGGCATATCTAACCCGACAGCTAGGCCAACCCAGGCAGCACACTTGCCAATGGCCACACATCCAGCCGCATAATCCCAAGCCTTTGCCAAGAGTGCTGCACCCCCACACCAATACTGGACAGATTAGTAAGAGCAAACTAAAAGATTCTCCAAGGTTGCCTCCCGCGCTCGTACGGTTTCACAACAAAATTCCGTTGACAAAGAACAAATAAATAACAAACGGACAACCATTTACCGTGACAATCAATTCTATTACATGACACCTTGACGACACACTAACGACTGACTTACAAGCTGAGAGAAGAAGGGCACATGTTGCTAACAAAATGTTTATGCAATGCGGGGGTTCAGTGCCTACATCTTCAGGTAAATGCCCAACCCCCAGTTGGGAGAAGCCAGTATGTTGCGCCCTGAGAACGCGAAGCCACCGGAGGCGGAGATGCCCCATTGGTCGGTAAGTTGGTAGTTCAACTCCACGGTAGGCGAAACGTACTCGGTGTTGTTGGAGAAGATGCCATTCTCGGCCACGGCTGTGCCGCCATTAAACAGCGACTGTACCACATTTACTTTCAGAATGGGTATGAACTTTTTCAGGGTGAAGCCGATTTCGCCACCTACTCTTACCTCGTCAGAAAAATTGCGGGTACGGTTGTTGAATCCCGCGTAAGCGGACACATAGATAGGCTTGGGATAAAGCGAGAAACTTGCATCCACTTTCACCATCTGGTTAAATTCGCCATCGCCCGTTTGCAGGATACCAGAAGTGCCACCCCCGGTTTCACCTAAGGGTAAACCCAGCAGCAGTGTAGCGCTGACAACCACCGGCTTGTTGGTGATGAGTCCATACTTGATGGCCACCTCTGCATCGCCCAACGCGTTCAACGCATCGCCTGGCTCCGTACGACCACTTTGGTTGTAGCGTATTTCGTTCAGCGTGCTGCGTACAAACAGGGGCATGTAAGCTATGCCGGTTAGGCGGTCGGTAATACCATATTCGCCATAGGCACTGGTGGTGTACAAACCAATGGTAGTAATGTCTACGATCTCGCCAGAGGGACTAAAAAAGAAAGGCGAGCGGATCATATTTTGCGATAGCTTGAAATAACCGCTTCGTTTGGGTTGCGGCCAGCCTCCACCCGCGAAGGCGTTTACGGCCACTGCAATAAGCAAAGCGAGGGTGAGCAGACATCTATTCATAGGTTATGGTTTCATGTCGGCAAAGCCAAACGTGGCACTGGCGGGTTTGCAAAGCACAATTACATAGCGATAGTCGAAGAGTCCTACGTTGGCATTTACCTGGGTTACATTGAATGTTCGGGCTCCGTTAGTAGTGATCTGAGCGATTTCTAAACCGCCAGACCGCACCATGGAGCCATTGGTGGAGTTGGCCAGGTAGATAAAGGTGCCCAGAGCGAAACTGGTTTTGAAGTCAGCACTCAGATCAAGCAACAATTGCCCGTTATCGATGCGAAGGGTGGCCGTGCCTTCCGCCTGGTAACCACCTGCCGGCTGAAAGCTGCCGGTGCGTGTCATCCCTACTGTAAAGTTTACGGTGTTGCTCTTCACCCCATCGGCCTTGGCGTGTACACCTGCTACTCCCTCGGCCAGTGCGGTTACTTCGCCTTGAGAAGATACTGACAAGATGTTACCATTCTCCGAAAACCACTCAATTGTTCTGCCTGTAAGCGGTTGGTCGTCAATATTCGTTACACTTATTTGCATCGTGATCTTTTCGCTTACATTCAACGAAGTTTTAGATGCAGCTACGGTAACGGTAGCTACCTGGTTAGGATCGCCCACTACCACAACATTTATAAGTGGGCCGAGAAATGCCTGGAAGGCGGGTTGTATTACCGCCTGACCTACCGCCAAGGCGATAATTTTTCCAGTGGCGTCCACGGTGGCCACGTTGCTGGCCGAACTGGTCCAGTTAAGCGCCACTTCGCGTGGAATACCATACGGGTCTGAATAAACGGCCGAAAGCTGAAAGGTTTCACCTGCCATCATGGCTACTTGCGTGTGCGATACTTCAATTTTTTCCCCTACAATGGGATCGTCAATTCGATCGATGCCAATACAACCAGCCAGAAATGCCCAAATACACAAAAATGTCAATCGCATGTTTCAAAAATTGAAAAAGCTGTGCTTTTAATAGGTCGTTCGGTTGACAAAATCCCTAAATTGCTCATTGAAAAAAGGCTTATGAGTTCGGCTTTAACTCCAGAGGCAATTCATTCGGTAAAGAAGAGTTACTTCAACATTTTGGCGTTCTTTTTAAGCAAGCCCGATATCGAAACCCGCTATGTGCGTTGTTTGCTGAAGTGGGGGTTTCAACTACATCTTTCGCCTGCCGAAGTAAACAGGCCTGGCGAAGGCCTGGAGCAGGCCGATTTCCAATTGCCTGAAGAGAAGCTGCACCGGTTGGAAGAGCTCTACCACCTGGTTTATATGATCAACCTCGACAAGGTGGTGGAAGATGTGGAGTTGGAGGTAGCTTCGCTTTACGCCCAGCGGCTGGGTTTCAAAGCTAATCTGGTACCCGACCTGTTCAAGTCCATTACCACCGCTGCGTACGATGGCGCTTCCGCGCAAGAAGTAAGGCGCGAAGTGCTGGAATTCCTTAAAGTGAACAGTATTTGACTTCACGGTCCGGTTCAGGTCAGATAACCCTTTATTTGATAATCAGGTGATTATGATCTAAGAACAGCGGTCATTGCGCCTTGTACATCTTTCTTTTACGGATGTAGGTTTTTACTCCGATTTTCAACTTTTGGCCCGTCTTCTTGCCTCACCTTTGTTTCTCATAAATCGCAACGCGCTATGGAATCCAGGGGCATATCTAATGTAAATCTTCGTTCCAGACTAAGACAGATACTGATACTGGTGCTGGCCATTGTGGTGGGCGTGGTGGTATCGCAAGCGCTGCAGGTATAGCGAGACGCTATCAATCAGATAAAGTTATTTGATAGCTCTTTTTGAAAGGCTATTGTACAAGAATAGGGTGTTTGGTGAAAGTGGCCTGGCGTAGCTGCCGGGCCTTTTCTTTGCTTAACCTTTCGGTTTTTTGTTTCTTGGTTTGGGATAGCTGGTACCCCCGCTGCCACGGCCCGAAGACTTAGCTCTGAACTTTTCTTTAATCTGAATGATGCGCGCAAAGCCAACAGAGGCGGCCAGGTAGATTTCCCTTCGTTGCCCATACAAATCGGTGGCGGGAGAATTGTTTTTCAATGAATTGATGTAGGTGCTCTTGCGTGGGTCGAAAATGCCAAAGATGGCGCGGCCATCAAAGTTCATGCTCCAGTCGTCATTAAAATCGAAGTCGGAGTGAAAGCCAATGCCGGCAGAGATTTGGAAAGTATTGAATTGGTCTTTGGGTACGTAAACCTGGTTGTTTACTTCTGGTACAAACACACCATCGTACACTTGGTCGTAACCGGGTTCGGAAGGAATGATCACACCCTCCGGGTAACGTAACTTACTGGCTGTGTGGGTAATGGTTTCCTTTCCTGAGATCAGGTAGTCGAAATGAACGGAGGCCACGGCACTCAGGCGGAAAAAAGCGAGGTCGTTAAGGTGTAGTTTCAAAGCCACGGGCACAGTAAAATAGGTCATCTGCACATCGCGTTTACCTACTTCGCCACCGGCTGTGTTCCTGATGTTGAACTTCTGACCGATCTTCACCAGAGAAGGTGTGATGAGGAATCCATAGCCTACATGATCGTAGCCATAACTGAACCCCACTGGGGTGGCCCGCACCGTAAACTGCCCGAAATAGCGCGGGTCGTTGTTCAATCCCAGATCTACCGTAAAGGGAAAGTTGAGCCCACCAAAAACGCCAAAAGACTCCACCCGCTGCGCATGCACCCAACCGGGCGCCAGCCATGCGGTAACTGCCAGTAAACACAGCCGGGGCAGCTTTAGAAAGGCCGCTGCAAAACGGTGCGTTGATGGGCAGGTTAGGGGTTTCATGAACGAATAAAAATAGGAAGAAATGTAATGCCGTCTATTTAATGAGTGCGAACACGCCTACTAAATTTTCATTTTGCATCTTTGCAAACTTGTAAGATAAACAGTAGCGACTATTTATGAAAGTCTGTGGTTTTACCTTTATCCGCAATGCAGTGCGCTTCGATTACCCTGTAACAGAAGCTATTAGGTCCATTCTTCCCATCTGCGATGGTTTTGTGGTGGCGGTAGGTCGCTCCGAGGACGATACACTGAACTTGATCAAGTCCATAGACCCGAAAATCACTGTTGTTGAAACCGTATGGGACGATACGCAACGCGAGGGGGGGCGCGTGCTGGCATTAGAAACTGACAAAGCTTTTCAGGCTATTTTCGCAGACTACGATTGGGCCTTTTATATTCAAGGCGATGAAGTGTTGCACGAGCAATACCTGCCGGTGGTAAAGACAGCCATGGAGCAATGCCTGCACCGCCCCGAAGTCGAAGGATTGTTGTTTAACTACCAGCATTTTTTCGGTTCTTATGATTTTGTGGGGCAGAAGTATTCGTGGTACCGCAGGGAGATCAGGGTGGTGCGCAACCGGAAAGATATTTTTTCTTACAAAGATGCGCAGGGCTTTCGCAAACAGCCCAACGAAAAGTTGAATGTGAAATTAATCGATGCCTATATTTACCACTACGGCTGGGTTCGCGAACCGGAGGCGCTGCAGGGTAAGGAGGCTGCCAAAATCCGCTACTACAAAGACGACACGTGGATTCAGAGCTTCTTTCGCAAAGGCAACAAGTATGATTACGAAGGCATGCGTGAGCCGCTGAAAAAATTTACCGGCACACACCCCGCGGTCATGAAAGAGCGCATTGCCCGCAAGAACTGGAACTTTCAACCTGACCTATCGCTGAAATACCACAATGCCAAAGACATGCTGAAGCGATTAGTAGGCCGCGCTACTGGCTGGTATCCGGGCGAATACAAAAACTACAAGATCATCCGTTAACCCGCAGCGCTATTTCTGCGAAGCAACAATCGGCTGCCGGGATAGTCGAAGATCACAACATGGTCTTTCAGGAAGCCTGCACCGAGGGAACCTGCCACGTGGAAATTTTCATCGGGATGCCCTTCGACATGAACCAGATGCGACTCGATTCCACTCACTGCAAAATCATTCAGCTGCAAGTAGTCCACAAACAAGTCGAATCCATAGATCCAACCTGCCAAACCAATACCGAGGGCATCGCGCTCGAACGAAGTGGGAAAGCCCTCCCGGTCGCGTGCATAGACGGTGAGCCCCAATGATGAGCCTGTGTCCACCAGCAGCTTCAGTGTAAGCGCTTTTTTATTCTTCAATTGAATGGTAGATAAGATCTGCGGCCGCGCATGGTTGATCTCCAGCGGGATGGAGGTAAACAATTGCGTTGATGCCGGGTGAAGCCGGTTGTAAAGGTGAATCGTTTTGGTTTGGTAGTTAATTTCTACCACAAAACGCACAAACAATTCGTAGCCAATTACGCCATCAATGTCGGGGCGCTCCTGCAGCAGCCGTCTGTTGGGCACCACGGCAATGCTCAGTTGATGCCCGCTTACGTCTGCTATATCGAGTTGGTTAGGATAGGCCATCAGTGCATCGGTGCCGCCACTGCCACCCCAACCGGTGACTTTTATTTTTTTGTCGCGCATCAGGGTGGCCAGTTTGGCAAAACGTTTTCCATACAGCAGGGCAGACCGGGTACCGGTGTCCAGTATCAGACGCAGCGTAACCGAGTCGTTAAGCCGCGCGGGTATGATCATGAGGTTTTTGTAAAGCTCAAAGGGTAGGGTGGTGTGGCTTACACCTTCTGTGAAGTTGAACCCTCTTGAAGTGGCTGCCCACGTAGGTGTGGTAAGCAGCGCGAAGATAAGAACGATGACCATCATAGCATTAGCGATTTAATCCATGTATAGCAACGGACTGCCAAAAGGCCAGATATCGCGCAAGCGGTGGTAATTATTCCAGGGGGTGGTACCACCAAAACCAACGGCTTTGCAATAAAAAATATTCTTTAATAGGGCATAGGGGTGCCACCGAAGTGGATTGTCTTAACAGCAGAAATGCAATAATTGATAATAACAATGAAGACAAAGAGTAATTACAACCGGAGTTTGAGTTTGATTTGGGTACTGATGGTGGTGTTTTTCGCAGCGTGCGACCAAAGTGAAGACCCGGGCCCAAGACAAGAAGCCGAGGAAGAATATGCCATTCTTGATTTCGATCGGCTGGAAATGGGTGATGCGTTTATTATTTCTGTGGAAGAGAGTCCGTTCTACAGCATCAACGTTCGTGGCGACAGAAGAAACCTGGATGACCTGGAGGTGGGAAAAGTGGGTACGACCCTGCGGATACGTTACCGCGATTATGAGCACCGGCAATATCCTACCTACATTACTATTACCATGCCGTTGCTGCGGGCGGCTAATTTTTCGGGTGCGTCTAGCTCCACTGTTACCGGCTTCACCGGGTTAGAGGATTTCGATTTCATTTTATCTGGCGCATCGGTGGCACAGTTGGGCGTGGAAGCGCAGCGCTTTCACCTCACTGTGTCGGGTGCTTCTAAAATAACTTTAACCGGCCGTGCAGGCGATATGGACGCCAGCGTTTCGGGTGCATCAGTATACAGCGGCTTTGCTTTTCCGGTAGAACACGCCACGGTGGATGTATCTGGTGCGAGCAAGATGAGTGTCATGGTGTCGCAGACGCTTGATGCCATTGCCTCGGGCGCCAGCCACATTCTATACAGAGGCAGCGCCACGGTGAATTCCTCTACCAGCGGGGCTAGCTCCGTGCAGGCCGATTGATATAAGTGAGCGGTTGGTAACAAATAAATAAATGCGCCCACACGTTGCTGCGGGCGCATCTATTTGTAAGAAAGCTATTGTTTGCGTTGAACAAGGAAATCCATCAGGCGAGGTTATGATGCACACTTTGCACATCATCATCTCCTTCTAAGGCAGAGATGCATTCCATCACTTCATCTTGTTCTGCTTCACTCAGTTCTTTGGTGGTAGTGGGCAGGTATTGAAGCTCCGAACTCTTAGGCTCCAGTCCTTTCGATTCGAGGAACTTTTGCATGGGGCCAAACTCGGTGAATTTGGTGTACACTACAATTTCTTCGTCATCGCGCTGAATATCTTCGGCACCTGCATCAATCAGGTCCAACTCTAATTCATCGAGATTCAGTTTGGCCGGGTCGAACTTAAAAACCCCTTTGCGCTCGAATAAAAACATCACCGAGCCGGAGTTACCCATGCTGCCACCGTTTTTCGAAAAATGAAGGCGTATGTTCGCCACCGTGCGTGTGGGGTTGTCGGTAGCGCATTCTACTATTACAGGTACACCATGGGGTGCATACCCCTCGTACACCACTTCCTGAAAATCTTTTTCGTCTTTGCTGGACGCGCGCTTGATGGCGGCCTCCACACGGTCTTTCGGCATATTCACACCCTTGGCATTCTGAATGGCCATGCGCAGGCGCGGGTTGTTGTCGGGGTTGGGGCCAGCCTGCTTTACAGCAATGGCAATGTCTTTACCGATGCGCGTAAAAGCCTTCGCCATCTTATCGAAGCGGGCAAACATCTTGTGCTTTCTCTTTTCAAATATGCGTCCCATGAAAGTCCGTTTTTAGGGCCGCTAAAATAGGTCTGCATCTGCAGAAATGGAATTTTGGAAATCAACTTTTACCACATTTTCAAAGATTCAGGTGCGTCCGCGAACGGACAATGGCGTACGTTTTTAGAACTTCACTCATCCCGGATATCCCCGCAAAATTCAGATAATCATCCTTTTACATCGTGGCACCGCTCTTGCGAGCCCATACCAAACCCATCACCTATGCTCCAGAACTATCTGCTTACCACCCTGCGCAGTGTTACTACACGCAAGGGCTTCTCCCTTCTGAACATTGTAGGGCTTGCCATCGGGCTGAGTGCCAGCCTGCTGATTTTGCAGTATGTAAAGGATGAGTTGAGTTACGATGATTTCCATACCCAGCGCGACCGCATTTACCGCGTTCGGTTCGATGCCTACAGAAATGGGCAAAAAATATTCGAGTGTGCCACTGCCTTTCCGCGCGTAGCCCCGATGTTGAAAGCAGATTTTCCCGAAGTGGAAGATGCCACTCGTCTGTACCTGCGGTACGGTGGAGGCGTGGTGCGCCATGATGATGTTTCCATTAAAGAGAATAACCTATTTCAGGCAGAGAAGAATTTCTTCACCATTTTTTCTTATCCGTTGGTGGCGGGCGAGAACAAGTTGGACCAGCCCAATACCGCTATTGTGGAAGAGGAAGTGGCCCGCAAATATTTCGGAGTGGAGAACCCCATTGGAAAACGCATACGCTACGAGAACAACGAAGAGTACGAGATTACCGGTGTGATGCGCTCACCCGAAAACTCGCACCTCAAATTTTCCTTCCTGTTTTCTTACCCTACCTTGATAACCCTTTGGGGCGAAGATTTTAACAACGCATGGGGTTGGTACGATTTTTACAACTATGTGTTGCTGAAACCGGGTAGCGACTACCAGGCACTGGAAGCAAAACTGCTTGCCTTTATAGATAAACACGGTAGCGATGCCAACAGTAATACCAAAGCGAGTGAGCGCACTAAATTTGTTTTGCAGCCGCTGGAGGATATTCACCTGTATTCAGACCTTATTCAAGAGGCCCGCGTAAACGGCAACGGCAGGTCTGTGTATTTTCTCATGATCATCGCTTTTTTTATTCTGGTGATAGCCTGGGTAAATTATGTAAACCTGGCTACAGCACGAGCTGTGGAGCGTGCTAAAGAAGTGGGCGTGCGAAAGTCGGTAGGTGCGCACAAAACGCAACTTGTTTATCAGTTCATCTCTGAAGCTTGCCTGGTTAACTTATGTGCCGCCCTTTTAGGTATTGTGATGGTGTATGCCGCCATCCCAGCCTTCAATCAAATGGCCGACAAGCAGCTTACCTACAGCATTTTCTTCGATAGCAACTTGTGGATTTCATTGGCCGCGCTGTTTGCCATCGGGTCATTGCTGTCAGGTTTATATCCGGCCTTTATCCTCTCCAGCTATCAACCGGCTATGGTTTTGAAGGGAACCATGAAAAGTTCGCGCGAAGGCATGCTATTGCGCAAGGGGTTGGTGGTAACTCAGTTTGTAGCTTCGGTGGGCCTGATTGCCGGTACGTTGATTGTGTATAACCAGTTGAAGTTTATGGAAAGCCGCGAACTGGGTATAGACATAGACCAAACCCTGGTGATTCATGCGCCCGGAGTGGTAGACTTCGATTCGCTGTATGGCAATTATTTGAATGTATACCGCAATATGGTGGCAACCCATCCAGATATAACTGCTTTTACAGCCTCATCGGAAGTGCCGGGCAACCTGATCTACTGGACTACCAGTGCACAACGGTTGGGCGATGATGAGTCGCAGCGCAACCAAATGTATATCATGGGCATCGATCACCAATTTTTCAAAACTTTTGGAAACAAATTGTTGGCAGGCCGCGGCTATAGCCATGAGTTTACTGGCGATAGCAGCAGCGTGGTATTGAACAGAAAAGCGGTGGATATTTTTAATCTTGGCAATCCAGACAACGCCATTGGTCAGCAGATAAGAATTGGTGGCGACACACTGCACATCGTAGGCGTGGTGGATAATTATCACCAGGAAGGGTTGAAACAGGATTTTCGCCCTACGGCCTTTATTCTGCAACAGAATGCCCGCAGCTATTTTAGTGTGAAGATGAACACCCAACGATTAGACCAAACCATGGCATTTCTAAAGGAAGAGTACCAACGCGTTTTTCCTAACAACCCATTCGATTATTTCTTCCTCGATACCTTTTTCAATCGTCAATACAAGAACGATCGCCAATTTGGAAGTGTGTTTGCTTTCTTTGCCCTCCTGGCTATCGTGGTGGCCTCGCTCGGCTTATTTGGGCTGGCCTCGTTCACGGCCGCGCAGCGCACCAAGGAGATTGGCATCAGAAAAGTGCTGGGATCTTCCGTGCCCCGTATTTTCCTCTTATTGTCGAGGGATTTTTTGAAGCTGGTGTTGCTGGCCAACGTCATAGCCGTGCCGGTGGTGTGGTTCATTATGCAAAAGTGGCTCGATACGTTCGCATTCCGTATTGACATCAGCGTGTGGGTATTCGTGGTGTCAGCTGTCATCACCGTTTTGATAGCCCTTGTCACCGTAAGTTATCAATCTGCCAAAGCAGCCTTCACCAATCCGGTAACGTCTTTGCGGTATGAGTAGCACGGAAGCTATTGAAATGGTTAGATGTAATTTTTGTCATTCTTAAAGTCTTACCCCGTTATGCTTTTTAATTACCTGAAAATCGCCTTTCGTTCTCTACTTAAATTCAAAGGCTTTACCACTATCAACCTCACCGGGCTTTCCATGGGGCTTACGGCCGGTATTTTGATTATGGTTTATGTCTTGGATGAGTTGTCGTTCGACCAGTTTCATGAAAACAAAGACCGTCTTTACCGGGTAACCACGTCTTTCCAAACCTCTGAAGGCGATGGGGGTGGGGTAAATGAAACCAACGGCTGGCCTATAGGCAAGATACTGGCAACTGAGTTTCCTGAAGTAGAAGCCATGGTGTATGCGCGCAGTGCCTCTTTCTTGTTGGTGAACCATGAAGACAAGCGCATACGCGAAAATAACCACTTCGTGTCAGGCGACTTTTTGAAGATGTTCTCCTTTCCCTTGCTGTCGGGCAATGCCAATACTGCTTTGACCGAGCCTTTTACGGTTGTGATTTCTGAAGACATGGCCCGTAAGTATTTCAATGGAACAGATGCCTTGAACAAAACCTTGATGGTAGCCGATACCTTACCGCTGCAGGTAACGGGTGTAATGAAAAATATTCCGGCCAATTCACATATTCAGGCAGATATGCTGGTGTCTTTTGCTACCTACGAGCGCATTGAATCCAGCTTTAGCTACGAGGGTGGATGGGGCAACATCAACATGCGCAACTACATGCTGCTAAAGCCCGGAGCAAATTTTAAAAGCCTGGAGGCAAAAGCTAAAAACATTTACATGGATCGTGTGGGCGACATGTTAAAGGCATGGGGAGTGTCTGCATATGTGGGCTTCGAGCCCATGAATCAGATTTATCTTCACTCTAAAAGTGGTAATGGCATGGGGCCGTTGGGTAGTATGCAACGTCTCTATTTGCTTTCGGGTATAGCAGTGTTTGTAATCCTTTTGGCGTGTATCAATTTTGTAAATCTTTCTACGGCTCGTTCCGTGTATCGTGCGCGCGAAGTAGGCCTGCGCAAGGTAGTGGGCTCCACACGCCTGGGTTTGATACGCCAGTTTTTGAGCGAGTCTTTTTTGGTAACGATTCTGGCATTCTTTCTGGGCATAACGCTAACTGGTGCGTTGCTGCCATTCTTCAATGTACTCATCGGTAAGAATTACCAGCTCGCTATGCTAGCGTCTCCTCCGGTGGCTTTAGGTATGGCTGCCCTGGTTGTGTTGATTGCATTGTTAGCGGGATACTACCCGGCATGGGTACTTTCGGGTATGCGGCCGGTAGAAGTGTTGAAAGGAAAAATGCAAAACAGCAGCAGAGGCATTCAGTTGCGCAGAACGCTGGTAGTGGTGCAGTTTGTGATCTCTGTCGGTTTGGTGATAGGCACCCTCGTGGTGCTGGATCAGTTGCAGTACATGCAGAAGCAGGAGTTGGGATTTTCTAAGAATGAAATTTTTGTCATCAATGCATCGCGTACACAGTCCCCCAACCCCGATGCTTATGCCACCTTCAAAAATGAACTGAAGAAGTTCCCCATGGTGAAGATGGTATCGTATGCCAATGCAGTACCCGGTGTGTACGGCTGGTCTGGTCAGGTGGCTTATGCAGAGGGTAAACCTCCGGAAGAAGCAGTGAGCGTTGAATACATGGCAATAGATGCGGATTACGTGGGAACGTTGGGGTTGCACATGGTTGCCGGCCGAAATCTGGATGAACAGCGCGAAACAGATCGCAAGGATGGTTTAATAATCAATGAAGCTGCGGCCGCCATCATGGGCTGGTCGAACGAGGAGGCGATTGGCAAGAAGATCAGTTCGCCCTCTGGCTATCCGGCAGGTGAAGTGGTAGGTGTAGTGGCCGACTACCACCAGATGGGTTTACAACAAAAAATCGGACCCATTGTGATGGACTACAACCCGGAGTCGAGTTACCTCTATGTGGTACGGTACCAGGCATCAGAAACCCAACAACTGACTACCTTAATGGTCGATCTGTGGAAACAGAATTTCCCTGGCTACGATTTCAACTATTTCTTCTTGGATCAGAATTTCGAGAAGCAATATCAGGCCGAACAACGGCTGGCCAATGTATTTGGTTTGTTCGCACTCATCACCATATTAATTGCATCTATAGGCTTGTTGGGGCTGGTATCATTTATGGTAGTGTCGCGAACGAAAGAAATAGGGGTACGCAAGGTGTTAGGCGCCAATGTCTTTCAGGTGGTGCGTTTATTATCCAAAGAGTTTATTTTACTTGTGTTGGTGGCCAACGCCATTGCCTTTCCATTGGCGTGGTACTTCGCTGCCGATTGGTTACAGGGTTTTGCCTACAGAACTACTATCAGCCCCATGCTTTTTGTGTGGACGCTGCTGATTGCGCTGAGCGTTACCATGATTACCGTTAGCTATCAAACTGTACGGGCGGCCATGGCCGATCCGGTTAATTCGTTGCGTTATGAATAACCATAAATACGCAGGCTTGTAACCTTGCCGAGAAATGGAAGTATTGTGATAAACCATAGCTATGATCTTCAACTACCTCACTTCTGTATGGCGCAACGTTACGCGTAATAAAACTTTTACCACGCTTAACCTGCTGGGCCTGGCTATCGGCATGACGGCCTTTATTCTAATCAGCCAATACGTGTTGTACGAGCTTACCTACGATACCTTCTGGCGCGATAGCGAACGGGTGTATCGGGTGCAACTAGATCGTTACGACAAAGGCGAGTTGGCTACGCGGTGGGCCTCGGGTTGTGTGGGCATTGGTCCCGATCTGAAGGCTAACTTTCCAGAGGTACACAGCTATGTGCGCATGAACAAAAGCAACGCTATGCTTTCTTATGGCGATGTTTTCTTCCGCGAAGAGCGCATCTATTATGCAAGCCGCGACTTTTTCAAAGTAATGGGCCTTTCTTTGGCCGAAGGTGTAGACTCCACTGCGCTGGATGGCCCGAACAAAATTGTGTTGTCGCGCTCGCTGGCAAATAAATATTTCGGTAACGAGCCGGCCCTCGGAAAAACCATGCGCAACAATGGCAGGGTAGAATACCTGGTTACGGGTATTTATGAAGACTTACCCGCCCACTCGCACATGGCGGTAGATGCCATGCTTTCGTTTGCTACCTATGCCAAGTTGATTGGCAGGGAAGAGTCAGAGTTAACGCAATGGCAGTGGGATGGTTTTCTCACTTACATCCGTCTGAATGAGCATGCCAATGTAAACGACCTGGCAGCAAAGATGCCCGACTATATTCAACGAAGGGAAGGCGAAGAGTTAAAGCAATACAACGCGGGTATGGTTTTTCACTTCATGCCGATTACAAACATCCATCTCGACTCTGATTTTATTGGTGAATTCAAACCGAACGGTAGCCGCGACACCGCCTATTTTCTACTGGTGGTGGCGGTGTTGATCATCATCATCGCGTGGATCAACTACGTGAACTTGTCTACAGCCAAATCCATTGAGCGCGCCCGCGAAGTAGGCGTGCGTAAAGTGATGGGTGGTTTCAGATGGCAATTGGTGCAGCAATTCTTAACCGAGTCGTTGTTGTTGAACGTGGTAGCCTTGTCGGTGGCATTGGCAGCAGCGTTTGCCCTTACTCCGTGGTTTGGTAGCCTGTCAGGTACCGACATGGAATATATACTTTTCAGGCAACCTTTATTTTGGGCCGGACTGTTGGTGTTTGCCATAGGTGGTGCGCTTGTTTCAGGGTTGTATCCGGCATTTGTGTTGTCTGCCTTCCGACCGGTCGAGGTATTGAAGGGTCGCTTTAAAAACACAAACAGTGGCGTTGCCTTCCGCAAAGGCATGGTCGTGCTGCAATTCATGGCTTCGCTTACGCTGATGGTGGGCACCTTTACCGTTTACCAGCAGTTGAGCTACATGCGTAGCCGCAAATTGGGTGTAAACATTAGTCAAACGGTGGTGGTGCGATCGCCCAACGTTACCGATTCAACGTATGTAAGCAAGTTTGAAGTATTGAAAGAACGACTCAAAGGGTTTTCCGAAGTAGAGGCAGTCTGTGCATCAACGGCTATTCCAGGCTCTTCGCCCGATTGGAATGCGGGCGGCATACGCAGGTTAAGCCAGCGCCAGGAAGAATCGAACCAATACCGTGTGATCATGATGGACCACGACTTCATACCGTCCTACGGTTTAGACGTGGTGGCGGGTCGTGCCTTCTCCGGTGAAACCGTGAATGAAGAAGCCAGCGTAATGTTGAATGAGGCAGCAACGAAACTAATGGGCTTCGAGCGGCCGGAATTGGCCATTGACGACCAGATTAATTTTTGGGGCGATACATTCCGCATTGTGGGTGTAGTAAAGAATTACAATCAGGAGTCAATCAAAAAAGCGTATGAGCCGCTGGTATTTCGCTACAACAAAGCACCCGGGGGCTATTACTCCATCCGCTTCAATACCGAGCAAGTGCAGCAGTCCATGGCTAAGTTTGAAGCAGAGTGGAAAGACGTTTTTTCAGGTAACCCTTTCAATTATTTTTTCTTAGACGAGCATTACAATCAGCAGTATAAAGCCGATCAACAGTTTGGAAAAGTTTTCGCTTTGTTTGCAGGCCTGGCCATTTTCATCGCCTGTTTGGGGTTATTCGGGTTGTCGTCACTCACGGCTTTGCAGCGCACCAAAGAAATAGGTGTCCGCAAGGTGTTGGGTGCCTCGGTTGGCAGCATTCTCACGTTGATCAGCAGAGATTATTTGTGGTTAATGTTGATTTCTATAGTTGCGGCCACACCGGTTAGCTGGTGGCTCATGCACCTGTGGTTGCAAGACTTTGCCAGCCGAATTAACCTGGCATGGTGGATTTTTGCAGTGCCTGGACTAGTACTTATTGCGGTAGCTTTGCTGACAGTAGGTGCACACACACTACGTGCTGCACAAACCAATCCGGCCAAGTCGTTGCGGTACGAATAACTAACACAAAGAACGTTAGCATTGCGGCAGATTGAGTACAACTTTTTCCCGGATCAGTTCATCATAATGCTGGTTGAGACAAAGTTGGTTGAGAATACAAAGTAATAGCAGGTAATTACAGCATGATTATACATATCTTAAATGGTGACGGGTTGGCCAACGTGTTTGACCAATCGGGAATTGAGGGAGAAACCATTATTTGTCGCGAGTGCCTGATAGACGGGCCGATACAAGCCGAAGGGTTGTTTTCCTTCTGGAAAGGAAGGGCGGACTACATAGCCGCCATGTTTCAAGAGAGGCCTGAAGATTATTACAAAAAGGTAAAAGCTGAGTTCGATAGGATAGAACGGTTGCCATTGGATGCCGAAGTAAACCTGTGGTTTGAAAACGACTTGTTTTGCCAGGCCAATATGTGGTTCATCGTTTCGTTGTTGAACAAGCGCGGTATCTCGCGTGTGTACAGGGTGTTGCCATTGCAAAACCAAGGGCAAAGAAGCTGGAAGGGCTTTGGCCAGCATACTGCTTTGGATTTGCGCATTTGCTTCGATGAACGCGAAGCCATGACGCGTGGAGATTTCAGGTTGGGAGATCACCTGTGGAATGCCTACCGCACCGGCAACCTCGAAGTACTCAGCTTGCTTTCAAAATCACTTTCGCCTTGCTATCCATTGCTGGATGAAGTGTGCGATGCCGAAATTGAAAGAAAGACGCAAGCAAGGCCCGTGGAGGCATTGAAGGAAATATTGGCCATGGGTTACACCAACTTCGATGAGATCTTTGTGAAGTTTAACGAACGCGAAGGGGTGTACGGTTATGGAGATTTACAGGTAGGCAACATGCTTCGGAATTTGCCGGGCAATTCATTCCAGCGGTCTTTCGGTTCAGTGCACTAATTCGGCAGTTGGTGCCGTGGCGATCGATTCAGGCCAATTGGTTTCGTTTGAAGTAATGCCGGTAGTGATGGGTAGCGTGTAGACAGATGGCCGGTGCTATTTGGGCCTGAAAATATTTCCTTATGCTAAAAAGTATACTTCTCACCACGCTACGCAATTTCACCCGCAACTTCTCATTCAGTTCTATTAACCTGGTAGGGCTCTCGGTCAGCATGTCGCTGGGTTTGCTGGTAATTGTAGTTATCAAAGAACAATTTACTTTCGATAATTTCCATCAGGATGCAGACCGTATTTACAGGGTAAACACCAGGGCCTTGCGCACCGATGGTGGCAGCGAGCCGTATGCCTCTGCGCCCATGCCGCTGGGGCAAGTGTTGCGGGATTACTATACGTTTTCCGAAGAAGTAGTGCGCATCAACCGGCAACTACGAACCGATATTGTATATGGCAATGTGAATGTACCACTCAATGGTCTTTTTGCCGATCCTTCATTCTTACAGGTTTTTAATTTTAGCCTGGAAAAAGGAAATCCCGCCACTGCCTTGGCAGATGCCAATGGATTAGTAATAACGCACGAAACCGCATCGCGGGTGTTTGGTGATTCGGAACCCCTGGGCCAAACGGTAACACTCAATGGTTTTGGTGAGTTCAAAATCACGGGCGTACTGAAAAAGTTTGCCAGCAAAACCCACTTCGAATTTCAGGCGCTGGCCTCTTCCTCATTGCTGCCACTGCTGGAAAGCCAAAGAGTAGTGCGACCCGCGTTGGAAGACTGGAATAACTATTACTTCGGGTATGTGTATGTAAAGTTGAAAGAGGGCAGGAGCGAGGCAGAGGTAAACGAAGCGCTGGCGGCCATATCAAAAAAATATTATGCCGATTTACAATTGGAAACGCGCGATCGCGGCTACGAATTTTATTTACAACCCCTGCAGAAAATCACTCCCGGCCCAGCGTTGTCCAATAACATGGGCAACGGCATGCCCGATCTGTTGATTGTATTCTTAAGTGTGTTGGTGGGCGTTGTGATGCTGATGGCGTGTTTCAACTACACCAACCTGATGATTGCCAAATCGCTTTCGAGAGTACGCGAAATTGGGGTGCGAAAAATTGTGGGTGCGCAAAGATTTCAGGTGTTTGCACAATTTGTAGGCGAGGCCGTTATTTTCTCGCTCATGGCTTTGGTGGTAGCCTACGGTTTGTTACAACTGCTTAAGCCGGCTTTTATGCAACTGAACATAGCGCGTGAGTTTTCCCCCGACCTGCGCGAGGACTATTCTGTGTACCTATGGTTCTTCGCCTTTGCCGTTTTCATTGGGGCGTTGGCAGGTTTGTTGCCTGCCGGATACCTGTCTGCCTTTAAACCGGTGAAGGTGCTGAAAGAAACTGGTTCGCTGAAAGTGTACTCCCGTCTCACTTTCCGTAAGGTGCTTATTGTAACACAGTTTTCGCTTTCGCTGATTTTTGTAATCGTAGTACTTGTTATCTACAACCAGGTTGACTTCATGCTTTCGAAGGACTATGGTATAAGCGATAAAGACATTCTGAACGTACGCTTGCAGGGTGTTCCTTATCAAAAACTCGCTACCGAAGTGGCCAAGCTACCGGGCGTGGTGAGTGTGGGCGCGGTATCGCATCAGTTGGGTACTTGGGCAGACAGAGCCAGCGATTACAAGAAAAACAAAGAAGACGAGCCGTTTGTCATGCGCGACTTTATTGTAGATGAAAACTACATCAGCAATCTTGATCTTAACTTTTTGGCCGGGAAAAACTTTGAGCCGCAACAGCAAGGAGCGTTCGAACGCCACGTAATTTTGAATGAAAAGGCACTGCCCTTGTTCCAGTTTACCGATCCCGTTGCGGCCATTGGCCAGACCATTTACACAGACGATTCGCTGCAGCTGCGCGTGATTGGTGTGGTAAAGAATTTTCACTTTCGACCACTTAGCTATGAAATCGGCCCATTGGCACTCCGTTATAATTATAATGAAATTGGTTTCCTAAGTGCTAAAATAGTCCCTGGTCAGAAGGAAGCGGTCATGGCAGGCATGGAAGCCATTTGGAAAAAAGTAGACCCCATGCACCCATTCGAAGCGATGATGATGGAGGAGGCCATTGATAATGCTTATACGGATGCGGGCTTTAAAGATATTCTTAAGATTGTAGGCTATGTGTGTTTTCTTGCAGTAATGCTGGCTTGCCTGGGCATGTTGGGAATGGCCATGTATGCAACCCAAACACGGATGAAGGAGATTGGCGTGCGCAAAGTCATGGGTGCCAGCTCTCAACAAATTACAATTTTACTCAGCCGCTCGTTTATGGTGCTGATCGCCATTGCCATCGCTATCGGCACACCCATTGGTTACTTCCTTGGTAATTCCTTTTTGGATACGTATGCCTATAAGATCACGGTGTCGGTAGCATTGATGTCGGGCGGCATACTGTTGATTGTAGTGTTGGGCCTCATCACCATCGGGTCGCAAACCTGGCGGGCATCAGCCATCAACCCGGTGAACACGTTGCGGTATGAATAACGCTAGTTTTGAGGCAACACGATCTCAAAGGTTGATCCCTGGTTCACCTGGCTGATCAGGTTGATGGTGCCGCCTAATGCCAATACCTGGTTTTTGATAAGGTACAGACCCAGACCCTTGCCCTTGCCGTGTGTATGAAAGCGACTGTATAAAGTGAATACTTTGTCTTTAAACTGGTTCATGTCAATGCCCAAACCATTGTCGGAAACAGTGATGACTGCATTTTTACCTGATAGATAAGAGGCAATTTCAATACTGGGCTTTCTGTTGCTGTGTCTGTATTTAATGGCATTGCTTATAAGATTGAAGAATATGCTTTCCAGGTAAGGTCCGTGTGTTCGAAGCGCAGGTAACTTCGAGAAGTCGGTGTGAACAGTGGCTCCTGTTTTTCTCATTTCTTTGTCGAGTTGCTCCAGTACCTTGTTAAGAGGCAGATGCAGATCTATTTCTTCGAATGTTAATGCATGGTGCTTGTTTACTTCCAGAATGGCATTGAGATCGCGCACCACCTCGTCTAACTCAGAGGTGGTAGCCACCAGCTTCTCCACCACATCTTCACGTTCGGGCGTGTGTGCGGGGAATAATTTTAACAGGTTACCTAAGCCCAGAATCCGGGCCACCGGGGCCCGCAGGTTGTGGGCTGAGAGGAAAGCAAACTGCTCCAGTTGTTCATTGTTCTGTACCAACTCCAGTGTGCGTTTCCTTACTTCTTCTTCCAGGTTTTCATTTTTCGATCTTATTTCTTCTACCTGACGCGCAATTACTTCGGTGGCGTCTTTCAATTTTTCATTTTGTAGCGCTGCGAGGTCGCGCTGAGCGGCAATCTCTTCTTTCTGCAGCTGCAGTTCTTCGTTGGTAGCCTGTAGTTCATCGGTGCTTTCGGCCAAATCGGTGTTGGCCTGTTCCAGTGCAGCGTTGGCCGCACGTAACTTGCGACTGTTGCGTGCAATGACCAAAGCCAATAACGAAACAAAAACCAATCCGGCCAGTACCACCGCAATCAACCAGGTTTGTTGGAGCGACTTTTTTTGAAAGTCGGCTTCACGTTTCAGTTGATCGGCTAACAGTTTGGCCTCACGTTGTTGGTATTCAAATTCGGCTTCGAGGTTGGCTGTGCGCCTGTCTACTTCTGTGTTGGTTATCTGATCGGCATATTTCTTAAATGCCTCGTGGTGTTGAAGGGCCTTTTCGTAGCGCCCCAGGGCTTTATAAATTTTGCTCAGGGTTTCATTGCAATCGCGTAGCTGGTCAGTTAGCTGAATAGACTCTGCAATGGCAAGGCTTTCTATTCCGTAAGACAGGGCCTTGTCTGGCTTTCTTAATGCCAGGAAACATTCAGCCAAGCCCTGCGCCACATCGCTGCCAATAGTTTTATCTTGTATGGTTTTGTAGAGAGGCTCCGCCATCTGGAGATAATGCAACGCCTGGGCTATGCTATCTTGTTGTAGGTATACCCACCCGATATTGTTCAGGCTGGCCGCTACGGAACGTGTATCATTCAACGCTTCTCTTGCTTTCAGGGCTTCCAGGTGGTAGGTAAGCGACTCTTTGAAACGTTTTTGATTTTTGTAAATGTTGCCGATGTTGTTCAGACTGGTGACGATGCCAGGCATGTCATCGATTTGTCGCTTGATTTCGAGTGAACGCATCTGGTGCTCCAGCGCGTTATCGTATTTCCCCTGGCTGAAGTAAATCAGGGCGGTGTTGTTATAGAGTCGCGCGGTTCCGGCAAGGTCTTTAATTTTTTCTGCCAGACGGAGTGCCTCTAAATAGTATTGCAACGCCTGAGGGTAGTTGCCTTTCAGATAATAAACAATTCCTTTGTTACGCAATGCTTCCACGCGCCCCTTCTCATAGCCAGATTCTAAGCTGAGTGAGTCGCCCAACTCCGCCATCAACAAAGCGGAGTCTGGATGAATGCGCTGGTAGCCAAACGCCAGTTCATTCACTGCTTTGATGTACAAGGTGTCGGTGGGTTTAATGCCCCTGATGGCCAACTTCTCCAATTCCCATTGTTGCTTTTGGGTAGCCGATGGCTGCGCCCGTGTGGTGAGCGTCCACACAAATACCAATGCAATGACTATCCCAATCACTCTCATGCTCACGGCTTCTATGCTTTCTACTTCAATTTTCCCACTTAAGTTCCAGGGCCCACGTGTAAAATCAGCTTTTCAGGTCTCGCGCACTATTTGGGGCCAGATGAAGTACCCAGAAATCATCGTACCGAATTTGCCCTTCGTCCACCATTTCGCGTACCACTTCTACAAATAACTCGTGTTCCTCTGGGGCCACTGCCTCTTCCAACTCATCTACTGGCTGGGGCCGCTGCTGCAACAGATAGCGAACCTGGTCTTTGTATCCTTTTAATGCAGATAGGTTTTCTTTTTTCTTTCGCTCGATGCAAACATCGCAAATGCCACAAACCGCAGCCGTTTCTTCTCCAAAGTAAGACTGCAATACCTGCATGCGGCATTGATGATTTTGCGTGGTGTACCGGACCATGGCTTTCATTTTTTCCAGATGCCATTGCCGGTGGGCATCCAACTTTACTTTGTCGATCGGTAAGTGATCCGCATCCTGACGGGGCACCACAAAAGTGATTCGCGGTGAGGTAGAGGCTGGTTCATAGACCAAGAGCTGCATCTTTTCTAGTTGGCCGAGTGTAGTTTTCACTTCATTAGCGCTCCATTTCAACACCTGGGCTATCTGGTTTTCAGCAATGATAGCAAATTCTGTAAGCAACTCTGCGCCATACAGCCTCAATAATGTTTTGATGAGCGGGTCGAAACGCGCCTGGGCCACCTGAAATTCATACAGCCTTTTCTTATCTATGGAAAAATGTAATCGGGAGGGACGGTAGAAGCTATCGCTCAACTGGACTAACCCTTCGCGCTCTAATTTTTTTAACGCGATGAAAGCATGCGCGGAGCGCAATTCAAATCTTTGACTGAATTCATCCAAATCAAAATCAAAACTTTCACCTTCTCCGCTGCCCAACGCTAATTGGTAATAGTTGGCCAATGCCTGGTACACTTTTTTAAGATAGTCCAACTTGGGTTGGGCCTGCTCGGTTTTTAGCTCCAGGTTTTCAACATCAGAAGAGTGATATAATATAGTAGCATACGATTTTTTGCCATCGCGGCCCGCGCGCCCTGCTTCCTGGTAGTAGGATTCCAGATCTTCCGGTAAGTCCATGTGGATCACCAGTCGCACATCGGCTTTGTCGATGCCCATGCCGAAGGCGTTAGTGGCTACCATCACCCGCTTCTGGTTTTGTATCCAGGCTTGCTGCCGCTGTTCCCGTTCTTCCACTGGCAGTCCTGCGTGGTAAAAAGTGGCACTTATTTTTTCACGATCGAGAAACCTGGCGAGTTCTGCTGTGGCTTTGCGCGACCGTACGTAAACGATGGCCACACCGGCTACTCTCTTCAAAATTTCGAGCAGCTTTTTTTGTTTGTTTTCTGTTTCGCGCACCACGAATGAAAGGTTGGGCCGGGCAAAACTGATGCGGAATACCGCAGGCTTGTGCAGGGGAATATGCGCTACGATATCTTCCTGTACGCGCGTGGTGGCCGATGCGGTAAGCGCAATAATGGGCACATCGGGTTTAAGTTCTCTGAGTAATTTAAGTTGTAAGTAAGGAGGACGGAAATCATGACCCCATTGCGAGATACAATGTGCTTCATCCACCGCTAGGAGGGAAACATTCATCCGCTTAAAGCGCTCCTGAAAAATTTCTGTCTGCACGCGCTCGGGCGATACATAAAGAAATTTCATTTTTCCATAAACACAATTATCGAGTGTCCAGTCGAGTTCTTGCCTGCCCAAGCCGGAATGAACGGCTACCGCAGCGATACCACGCTGCCGAAGTTGACTTACCTGGTCTTGCATCAGTGCGATGAGTGGTGTAACCACCAGGCAAACGCCTTCACGCAACAGGCCGGGTACCTGGAAGCAAACTGATTTACCCCCACCGGTAGGTAACAAGGCCAGCACATCTTTACCTGATAACACCGCCTCGATAATGCCCTCTTGCGGATGCCTGAAGTGCTCGTAACCCCAGTATTGCTTCAGTATGTCCAGCGGTTTATTCACACAGAAAGATAAACCCGAATTATGCAATAGAAAATTTCTCTTGCATAATTGACGAATGAAAATCACCAACTCAATAAAGATCAAACCAAACCGAGTTGGTGATTTTCATTGTCAGGGTTTAGCCTTGACAATCCTGTACTTTAAGTCAGGATTCGTCAACCCTACGGGCAGATTATGCATTCCCAATGCATAATCTGGGATAAAACAAAAAAGCAGGCCTCGACCTGCTTTTAAAACAATGCTTTAACCAACTATTTGCCAGCCGACTGTAGCAGTTTTACACCGGTTTCACCTAAGTGGCGGGTAAGGATGGCCTTGTACTGGCTCGTGTTGGTGTAGCCTCCATTGGCTTTGAAGAACTCATCCATTACCGGGTACCAATCGCTGTTAAGCGGCATTACAAACCCGAATTGTTCTGCGGTTTGATCGCCAATAGGATGGCGCTTCACAGACTTCCCGTTCTTCACGGCCTCCAGGTAAAAAGCAAGATCCAAATAGGTAAATGTATTCGGGTCGGCTGTTACTTTTTCGTAGGTGTCCTGACTGGTGGCGGTGTAACTTATCTTCATGCCGGGGAAATGTTTCTTTAAATCGTTGATGCGCTTTTCGTTCAGTGTTCCTTTGGCAGTTACTGCCGTCAGTTTTCCGAATACTGTGGGCATATCATCCCATTTGGTTAAAGTAGGTATGTTGTTTTGTGTGATGAGGATGGCAAAATTGGTGATGAAGGGGGGACTGAATTTCACTTCTTTCTTCCGCTCTTCTGTTATAGTGATGTTACCTAAGCCCACCACGCCTCCAACGGATCCTTTCACTTTGTCGTACATGCCTTTGAAGGTGGAGCCATCGCCCACGAATTTCGAACCGAGGGTTACTCCTTTGGTCTCGTTTACGTATTTCACAAAGTCGGCCATGATGTCCACACAAATGCCGGTTAACTGACCGCTCTTGTCTTTGTAAACAAAGCCGGGGGTTTCAACATAAGCCAGTGAAAGTGTTCCTTGTTTATTGGCCTTTACCTGCCCCCAGCTATCGCCTGTGTAGTTTTGGGCGTGTGCGGACGCGCATACAAGTAGGGCCGCAGCAAAAAATAGTTGTCTCATCGATTTTATAGTTTGGTAAACGATGATAGTAATTAACCAAAAGAAAAAGTCACGCTATGTAATAATGGCGTGACTTATTGGTTTACTTTTCATTAAAACGGTGTGCTGCTCTTACGAACCCGTTTCTTATCGTCTATTCGAATGATCGAGCGATGAGCTAGGCTCTTTTCAATTCTACGATGGTAAGTTCAGGCGGCATACCTAACCTGCCGGGATAACCGAGGTAACCAAACCCACGGTTCACGTACAAGTATTGCTGGCCTTCCTGGTATAACCCGGCCCATTGCTTGTACGCATATTGAGATGGGCTCCACTTGAAATCGCCCAGTTCCACACCAAACTGGAAGCCATGCGTGTGGCCGGCAAAAGCCATGTCGATGTCTGGATATTCAGGACGCACTTGTGCATCCCAGTGGCTGGGGTCGTGACTCAGCAGAAGCTTCACGGCCGCCTCACCTGTGTGTTGATGCGCCTGGTTGAGTTTTCCATATTTTGCAAAGCGGCCGCCTCCCCAGTTTTCAATACCCAGTATGGCCAGCTTATCTCCACCTTGCTCTATGATTTTGTTTTCATTCATGAGGATATGAAAGCCCATCTGTTTATGCGCATTCACCAGGTCGCAGAAATTTTGTTCTTTCTCTTCGCGTGTTGTCCAGCTTTTGTAGTCGCCATAGTCGTGGTTGCCGGTAACGGAATACACGCCCAGCGGTGCTTTCAGTTTGTCGAAAATGCCGAGGTAATCTTTCACTTCACTGGCTTCATTGTTCACCAGGTCGCCCGTGAAGAAGATCAGGTCGGGTTTCTCTTTCAGCACCATTTCAACGCCACCCTTTACTGCGGTCTTATTCCAGAAACTGCCCGAGTGAATGTCGGACAAGTGGCCAATCTTGATGCCATCGAACGATTTCGGCAAGTTGGGTAGCTTTACTGTTACACGCTTTACGCGATAATCGTGTGCACCGGAGATGATGCCGTAAGCCATCGCACCAAACGGGACGGCCGTTGCCACCAAGGCAGCCTTCGAAATAAACTCCGATCGTGAGATCACTTCACCTGGTAATTTTTCTGAAGGCGAATCTTTAAATAGGGCCATCACCCACCTTACTCCTCGTTGCAAATCATCAACAAAAAGAAAAAGCACGCCAAATATTTTCGAGAAATAAGTAGCTACCAAACCGGTAATGACCCAGTTCCTGAAGTTGGCACTGTAACGATATGGATCATCGAACGCCCACCACAGCAGTGCCGCGATGCTGAGTATGGATGGAACCCAGAATGCAAATCGTGCAGTCGTTTTCCATGCACCGGGTAACTCGCGGCTTACATGCACAACCGCCTGAAAAACGTAAAGGTCAATCAGGATAAAAAGAATGCTGAAAAAAACGAGTGTCGCCATGCGTGGTGTCATAAAATAGAGGTCGTCTCCTTTTAAGAAGACGACCCTTTCAATAATTTAGTCTAACTATTAATTCAAAGCAGGCGCACTTTCTACCTCCTTTTGTGCGGTTTTATTAAACAGCCAGGCTTTGAAACGCGTACGCAACAAGTATAACACCGGCACCATAAACAATGTTAAGAATGTGCCGAAGATGATACCAAAAATCATTGTCCACGACAACGGCCCCCAGAACGCCACGTTATCTCCGCCAAAGAAGATGTGCGGGTTTAGTTCTGTAAACAGGGTTACAAAGTCGATGTTGAGACCCACGGCCAACGGTATAAGGCCCAACGTTGCTGCCATGGCCGTCAATAATACGGGTGTCATACGGGTTTTGGAAGCCTCGACAATGGCCTCCTTCAGTGGCGTACCCTGCGA
>CAZRQK010000056.1:0-27934 GCA_964602295.1 uncultured Ohtaekwangia sp. | reverse complement strand
GCCAGGTTGGCAGCAATCTGAACGGCCAGGTTAAGTATGGTACCTACCCGGTCGAGGTCTGTCTTGGCCAACTTCCACGGTTCCGTTTCTGCCAGGTATTTGTTCCCAAGCCGGGCCAGGTCCATCAACGAAGCAGTGGCCTCACGGAAGCGGTAACTTTCAATGGAGGCCGCAATTTGTGCGGGGAAACTTGCCAAGTCTGCGATCACTTTCTGATCAAGTGCAGTGAGGTTACCGCGTTGCGGTACCTTGTTATCGAAATACTTTTGGGTGAGCACCAAGGCCCGGTTCACAAAGTTGCCTAAGATGGCTACCAACTCGTTGTTGTTCTTTGCCTGGAAGTCCTTCCAGGTAAACTCACTGTCTTTGGCCTCTGGCAAATTAGTGAGCAAAGCATAACGCAATACATCGGCTTTGCCGGGAAAGTCTTCGAGGTACTCGTGTACTTCTATGCTCCATCCCCTGCTGGTCGACATCTTATCCCCTTCCAGATTCATAAATTCATTGGCAGGCACATTGTCGGGCACAATGTATTCGCCCGTGGCGTGCAACATAATGGGGAAGATGATGCAATGGAACACAATGTTGTCTTTGCCAATAAAGTGCACCAGTTTGGTGTCTTCGGCTTGCCAGTATTTTTTCCAGTCGTCTTTGTTTACTTTACCAAAGTCGCGCATGGGTGTGGTAAATTCTTTTTTACCAGCCGCCAGCTCATCGAACAAAGCACGTGTGGCTGAGATGTATCCTATCGGTGCATCGAACCAGACATATAATACTTTGCCCTCTGCATCGGGCAGCGGAACTTTAATACCCCAATCCAAATCGCGTGTCATCGCCCGCGATTGCAGGCCTGCCTCTATCCATGATTTGCACTGACCATAGACATTGGTTTTCCAATCTTCTTTGTGCGAGTCGAGAATCCACTCGCGCAACCATCCTTCATATTTATCAAGCGGCAGATACCAGTGCTTGGTGGGCCGCAGCACCGGTGCCTTACCCGATAACGTGGAGCGCGGATTGATTAGCTCACTAGGACTCAACGTGGAGCCACACTTCTCGCACTGATCGCCATAGGCATTGGCATGACCACAACGCGGACAGGTGCCCACAATGTACCGGTCGGCCAAAAAAACCTTGGCCGCTTCATCATAATATTGCTCTGAAGTTTCCTCTACCAACAAACCCTTTTTGTGCAGGGTTAAAAAAATCTCCTGCGAGGTTTGATGGTGGACGGGCTCGCTGGTGCGATGATAGACGTCAAAGGAAATGCCCATCTTGTACCAGCTGTCGCGCATCAGCGCATGGTACTTATCGATAATGGCACGCGGAGTTGTATTTTCTTTTAATGCCTGGTTAGGGATGGCAGTGCCATGCTCATCGCTGCCGCAAACGAAGATGACATCTTTGCCAATGGAGCGGAGATAACGCACATAAACATCGGCCGGAATGTAAGCCCCCGCCAGGTGGCCAATGTGTTTGGGGCCATTAGCATAAGGTAAAGCCGATGTAACCGTATATCGTTTAAAGTCCTGTGAATTTTGCATATGCCTTTCTCATCGAAAGTGCAAAGATGCTAAAAGGAACTCTAAAAATGGGAGTGATTTTCAGAATCAGACCAGCGGCTTGCCCTTGGCTTGCAACACGTGAACAAGGTTGGGTGGAAGCCTTACACTGAACTGTGTGAATTTATCGGAAGTGGTGGCAAAATCGACTTTCGCCTCCAACCTCTCTGTTGCCAATTTGGTAAGATAAAGGCCAATTCCCCCCGATTCTGATCGCTCGGAAGCACGCACAAACATCTGAAAGAGTTTTTGCGGATCGCGCTCCTGAATGCCAATGCCGTTGTCTATCACCTTCACCAACACCTCTTCGCCCGCATGCACCACTTTGATCTTCACAAAGGGCTCGATACGCGCAGAACTATTATAATACTTAATCGCATTGTCGATCAGGTTCTCGAGCACAATGCGCAGCAAGTGCCTGTCTGTTACCAATTCCACACCGTCTGCGATCTCGTAGGAGATATTCATATTATTCGGAATACCTTTCTTCCGTTCAAATACCAATATTTCCTCTATCAATTCAGCGAAGTTGATGGCCTGAGGCGCCAGCACGGCATGGTTAATCTGGTTAACGATGAGCAGACGTGTGAGGATAGAGTTTAGTTTATCAGCAGAGTTGTCGAGTTTACGCAGGTAATCTTTGGCTTTCGGATCGTCCAGCTCCAATAACGCCACGTTGGCTATTCCCTTCAGGCTGGCCAACGGCCCCCGGATATCGTGCGAAGTTTTGTAGATGAAGTTATCCAATTCGTTGTTTACACTCTGCAATGCCTTGGTGCGTTCGGCCACGCGTTGTTCCAGTGTTTCGTTCAACATCGCGAGGTCGGCTTTGGCTTTGCTGATGGCGCGGTTGTAAATAAAAAATGCAAATGCCAGCGCGATGGAAAGCATGGCAACCGCTGCAATGAAAAAATAAACTTGCCGTTGCCGCACTATTACTTCTTCCTTCAATCGCAGGTTCTCGTCTTTTTCGGCAATGGTTTTGATGTTCTCGCGCTCTTCGTAATCAGTTTGTACGCGGGCCAGGTTTTTGATGAGCGCCTCGCTGTATACGCTGTCTTTCAATTGAATGTACTTGCCCTGGTAGTTGGAGGCTTGCTCGAAGTTGCGTTGCTCATTATACACATCGGCCAGCGATTTATAAATGCGAATCTGATCTTCCCGGTAGTTGGTGGAGTCTAACACTGCCTCAGCTTGCTTCAAGTAATCGAGTGACAAGTCCAACTTTCCCGCTTGTTTGTTGATCCCGCCAAATCCCTGAAGGGATTCGGCTAAAAAACGTACTTCCTTCAGCCGGTTGGCAATGTCATATGACTGCCTGAAGTTGGATTCAGCACGCGCCAAGTCTTTCATCATCAGGTAGGCATTGCCTAGCACGATATACCCTTCCATGAGCGTGACTTCGGTGCAAGTGGGTTGGCACACTTTGAAGGCTTCATCAATATAACCAGGCACCAAATCGTAATGTTTCAATTGCTGATAACAAAGAGCGATATTAATTAACGTACGATCCATGTCATATGGGTCTTTGATTTCCCGTTTGATCGCCAAGGCTTGTTGATAGTATTCAAGCGCTTTTTCGAAGTCCTTCAACTTGTAATAAACAAAGCCGATATTATTCTTGGTAATGCTTATCTCACCCTTGTCACCGCTCGCCTCCCTTAAAATCAACGATCGAAAGTGGTACTCAAGGGCCTTATCATAGACAGCCTCATAAGTATAAGAAAGAGCTATGTTATTCAGCAGGAATTTAACTTGTACATCGTATCTATTTCGCTCTGCTATCCCAAGAATTTTTCTAAAGATTTGTATCGTTTCTCGGTTGTTTCCAAGCTTTCCCAGTACGTAGCCATAGGCACGTCCTGTTCTCACCATAAAAAGACTGTCGTTGGTTTGCTGCGCCAAGCGGTATGCTTCCCCCGCATAGGTTACAGCTTCTTCATTGTCTTTGTCAACAGTTTCTTTAAACAACTCGAAAGCAACTTCAGACCTTACCTGGCCTTCTGACCGAGAATATATTCCCTTCAATGAATCGTAGCGGGATTGGGCTTCACTTTTCGTGCATCCGAGCACCAAGCCAAACACAACATAAGCCAGCGGACGGATTACTTTAAAAAGATGAAGGTACACGTGCAATATTCGAAATTTTATTACATGGAAATGTAAATCCGCCATCTCTAATTTTGGCCCTACAATATTAAACCTAAAGCCTCAATAACAAAATCTTAAACCTTTAACCTTATGAAAAAATTAGTTTACACTCTTGCTGTACTTGTTGCCCTCTCAGTAGCTGTTTCTTCTTGCACCGAAGAGAATGTGAAGCCCAAGACCGAATCTGGTAACGAGGGAGGTGGCGGATCTAATGACAAAGGCTGGTAATATCCTTCAATCCTTATTCTTCATCTGTAAAATTTCAACGGTATGAAAACGAAAGCAACATTGATGGCAGTGGCCTTGGTGGCCCTCCTTACCTTCACTGCATTTCAGGTTAACAAACCAGAAAAGAAGGTAACCAAAGAAGAACAGCGTGAAGCCGCTGCAAAACCTGGAGAAGGCTTTGCTTCGGAAGATCGCCCTCAATGGGATTAATTTGAGATAAACAATAAACACAATCAGGGCTCTTCATTTCGAGGCAGCTCTGATTGTGTTTTTGTTAACCGGCTTTAACAACTGAACAACGGGCTTATTACTTGCCTGAAGATTATTTTGACTTGCATGAGCTGAGCCATCGCACAGCTCCGTTGAAGCGCATGGTACCCTCCCTTCGTACATAACACATCGCTATTTCCAGCGGTAGTTCATGAAGAAACTACGAAGAGTTGGCTTAACATTTTCCAATCTGGCAAATCATTCACACCATATACCCCTGAAATAGCAGGTGCTGGGGTTGCAAATTGCGGCACAAAAAGTAGACGGGTAACCACTACCAAGCCGTTAGATGAATTATGGGCGCGAACTCCGGTGTATCAACGCGGCAAGAAAGGCTACGAAACACCAAAAATCTTCAAAAACAGAATCAAATCTTACATGGCTTGTAAAGCCTTTTCGGCTTCTTTGAAGGCAGCCCTGGGCTTAAGGTTCAGTACCTGAAACATAGCCATATCCTCCACATAACCAGGGTTGGGTGTGGTTAATAACTTGTCGCCCGCAAAAATACTGTTAGCGCCTGCCATAAAACAAAGCGCCTGCTCTTCCAGCGTCATACGCACCCGGCCTGCCGAAAGGCGCACCATAGCTTTGGGCATAATGATGCGTGCTGTGGCAATCATACGCACCATTTCCCACACCGACACCTTGGGCTGATCTTCAAGGGGCGTACCCGCCACGGGCACCAGTGCGTTCACGGGCACAGACTCCGGGTGTTCCGGCAAGGTGGCCAGGGTGTGCAACATACCAATGCGGTCTTCCATCTTCTCGCCCATGCCTATGATGCCACCCGAACAAACAGAGATTTTCGCCTTGCGTACGTTTTCAAGCGTCTCCAATCTGTCACCATAGTTCCGGGTGGTAATAATGTCTCCGTAAAATTCTTCACTAGTGTCTAGATTGTGATTGTAGGCGTACAACCCGGCCTCCTTGAGTTTATTTGCTTGTTCAGGGGTTAACATGCCCAATGTACAGCATACCTCCATGCCCATTTGACTCACGCCTTTCACCATGTCAAGCACCTTGTCGAAATCCTTGTTGTCGCGCACTTCGCGCCAGGCCGCACCCATACAAAAGCGCGTGCTTCCACCCTCTTTCGCTTCGATTGCTTTTTGTAACACCTCGCCTACTTCCAGCAAACGATGCACCTTCACATCGGTATGATATCTTGCCGCTTGTGGGCAATAGGCACAATCTTCCGGGCATCCACCGGTTTTTACTGATAACAAGGTACACACCTGCACTTCTTGCGGGTCATGATGCTGCCGGTGTACGGTGGCAGCCTGGTACATCAATTCCAAAACAGGCTGGTTGAATAGGGCTTCTATTTCTGTGCGTGTCCAGTTGGTGCGAATAGTATTCATTATCTGATTCTTATTGTATAGAAAATTCAACAGGCATGCGTGCCTGCGTGCCATGGTAGCTCTTTATCTTCTGCCACTGATTCCACCAGGTGGCCTGCTCGCCTAGTTCTTGTTTCAGGAAATAAACCCGAACCTGTTCTTCGTAGTCATTCATCAGGCGCTCCAGAAAAGTTTTTTGTGTGGGATAGTAGCGGAGTTTATAATCATCGCCAACTCCGGCCTTTGCGGTCGCCAACGCTATGGCGTCATCCAGCGATCCCATTACGTCTACCAAGTTACGTTCCTTAGCCTGCACTCCGGTCCAAACCCTGCCAGATGCCACTTTCTTCAAATCATCCTGACTCATACCTCGGGCTACCGCGGCCTTGCGTGTGAAGGTATCGTATACAGCATCGGTTTGCTTTTGCCAGATCTCTTTCTCAAAAGAAGTAAGCGGTCGAGTTACGGTAATCATATCCCCCACTTCACCGGTATTCACCTGGTCGGAGGTGATACCTAATTTGTTGTCCAGAAAGGCGCTCAAATCGAATAGCACACTAAACACACCTATGGAGCCGGTAATGGTTGTAGGCTGAGCCACGATGCTATCGCAAGCCATGGCCAGGTAGTAGCCACCAGAAGCGGCATAGGTGCCCATAGAGGCAATGACCGGTTTTGCTTCTGTGGCCAATCGCAGCTCGCGCCACATTTCATCGGCTGATTGAAATACGCCACCTGGACTGTTGACACGCACCACAATGGCTTTCACTCGGTCGTTGGTGCGGGCTTTGCGAATGGCTTCACGAATGGTGGCCGAGCCAACAATTCCCTGGTTGGAGCTGCCGGGCACGATCTCGCCATCGGCCACTATTACAGCAATTTCGTTCTTTGATTTGCTATAGCTGCTCACGTTCTTTTTGTAATCGGAATATTTTACAAAAGAAATTGACTTATCCTCTTCAAGGCCCAGGCGACTGCGTAACTCTGCCTTCACCTCATCATCGTAGTAAAGCGCATCGAGCAACTTGTTATCCATTGCATCTGCGGCATTGCGCACTTTCACTTTATCGGCTATTTCCCTCAGTTGCGCTGCGGGTACATCGCGCGTAGCAGAAATATCTTTCAACATTTCGCCATAGATCGATTCCATCAACTCCGACAATTGCAACCTGTTTTCCTCGCTCAGGTTCTCGCGAATAAAAGGTTCTACCGCACTTTTGAAGTCGCCCACCCTGAAGACCTGCGGTTTGATATCAAGCTTATCGAATAACTTCTTGAAAAAATTAACTTCAATGGAAAGACCATTCAATTCGAATTGCCCCTGGGGATTCATGTAGACACGATCGGCTGCACTTGCCAGGTAATAACCGCCTTCTGAATAATTGTCTGCGTAGGCTACCACCCACTTTCCCGACTCCCGGAAATCGAGCAACGCCTGCCTTAGTTCTGCCAGCGTAGCGAAACCTGCCATTACATAACCTGCATTCAGGTATATTCCCTCAATGCGACTGTCATTCTTCGCTTCTTCAATGGTTTGTTTCAGTTGAATCAATCCCAAACTCTGATCTACCGACCCCGGAAAAAGCTCGGCCAGCGGGTCTTCCAATTCCAATTCAGTAATAGGCCTGTCGAGACGCAGATGCAGCACCGACTGGTCGCCTACCACCACTTCGCTTTCGGCCGTTAAGGCACTGAGAAAAATAAAACACAATAAAAACACCACAACGAGGGCCACGATGGAACCCAAACAAGAGGCAAAAAAGCTTTTCAGGAAGTTCATACCAGACTCAATAATTTTCAAAGGTACTTAATCGGTTCAAAACCTCCGCGCATTATCTTTAACCGGCATGACGAACGGCATCTTTATTCTTTTAGGATCGAACATGGGAGACAGGCAGCAAATGCTGGCCAATGCTATCCAACAAATCACCCGCTTCGCCACCATCAAAAGAAGTTCATCCGTTTATGTTACCGCAGCTTGGGGTAATGTACGCCAGCCCGATTTTTATAACCAGGCAGTGGAGCTTGAAACTTTACTTTCGCCAGAAGAACTCTTGCAAGAGGTTCTTTCGATTGAACGGCAACTGGGCCGCGAACGAAAAGAAAAGTGGGGAAGCCGCACCATAGACATAGACCTGCTCTTGTTTGGCGAGGTGGTTCTCCAAACACCAACACTTACCCTACCCCATCCAGAATTACCCAACCGAAGATTTGCATTGGTGCCCTTGAATGAACTGGCACCCGAAACCATCCACCCGGTGTTAAAAAAAACTTTCAGGCAATTGCTTGCCGATTGCATTGACCCACTGAAGGTGACCAAACTATAGACTTGCAGCTTCCGCTGATGGCGCAATTTTCTTTACCAGGCCTTGCAACACTTTGCCCGGACCACACTCAACAAAATGTGTGGCGCCATCCTTCACCATATTTTGCACCGACTGCGTCCACCGAACAGGAGCAGTTAGCTGATCGATGAGGTTCTTTTTTATAACGGTGGTATCGGTAGAGGGCAAAGCATTTACGTTTTGATAGACCGGACAGACAGGTTGAGAAAACCTTGTGGCCTCGATGGCTGCGGCCAACTCCGCCTTAGCCGGTTCCATGAGGGGCGAGTGGAATGCGCCACCGACCTGCAATGGCAACGCGCGCTTGGCCCCGGCAGCCTTCATCTTTTCGCAGGCTATTTCAACGCCTTTGATAGATCCGGAGATAACGAGTTGACCTGGGCAGTTGTAGTTGGCTGCCACCACTACTTCTTCTTTAATGGAAGCGCAGATTTCTTCCACCACCGCATCATCCAGGCCCAGAATGGCGGCCATGGTAGAGGGGTTAATTTCGCAGGCACGCTGCATGGCCGACGCACGCTGAAACACCAGCTTCAATGCATCTTCGAAAGAAAGTGTTTGATTGGCAACCAGTGCAGAAAATTCTCCCAACGAATGCCCAGCCACCATGGAGGGTGTAAAAGTTTCGGCCGATAACGCTACGGCCACTGAGTGCATAAAAACAGCAGGCTGTGTTACCTTTGTTTGTTTCAGTTCTTCGGCAGTGCCGGCAAACATGGTTTGCGAAATGGGAAACCCAAGAATTTGATCTGCCTGTTGAAAAAGAGCGCGTGCCTTTTCATTGGTGTCGAATAAATCTTTACCCATACCGGTAAACTGGGCACCCTGCCCCGGGAAAACATAAGCCTTACTCATGAGTGTCTGTTTTTTTGTGGGAGCAAAAATAATAACTATTCGATAAAACGGGCCCGCAACTCTGGTGTAGGTATCATGCAGGCATCCTTTTTTCCAAACCATTTGTAGCGGTTGCGGGCAATCCAATTGTACACCACATTGCGAAGAAAAGGAGGCACCATGATCAGTGCGTACATCAACGGCCATGCCCCAGAGAGATGACGAGCAATTTCTAATGCGGCCCTGCTTTGCCTGTAGACCTCGCCATTCCGTAACAAGACCACACTCTCCATCTTTTCCTTTTCGGTGATGCGCGAAGCGAGTTGTTGTTTTGCGAATTCACTTTGCAGCGTGGCAAACTTAAACTTAGCGGATGGATCGCGTTGAATGATGAACAAAACAGATTGGTTGCACAAGTTGCACACCCCATCGAACAGCACCACAAGAGAAGGTTTTACCGAAGCAGGTGTACCCATCCTTTCAGTGTGCGGTTTTGTTTGGAAGGATCTACCACATCGAAGGTAACATCGGCCACGTAGTAATAAACGCCCGAACTGAGTGCAACTCCGTTGTTATCCCGGCCATCCCAATCAATGTAAATGGACCGGCCATCATCGCCCTTCACCCCCACATAGTTATATACTTCCTTGCCCCAGCGGTTATATACTCTGAATTCAACCCGCTCAACAAACCGGGCGCAACGGGCATTGGTAATTGCATCGTCCACCGAGCCACACGGAGCCACTCCATTTTCATCCAGTACAGCTCGGTCGCTGTAAGCGCTGAATTTATCATTGCACCTATCTTCGTTGGGAGTGAACACGTTGGGCAATTCATAATAGGGGCAGTTATCAAAACAATATTGCTCACTCAATTCGCTTTCATTTCCAGAGCGGTCTACCGCACTTATTTTATAACAACGCGCAAAAGATTTCAAGTTCTGGTTACTGTCAATAAAAAATGTGTCGCGCACATTCTCTGCGTAGAGTGTAAACTCTTCGCCCAGCTTGTTGGCTATGTAAATATTGTAGCTTCTGATGTCGGCACGGCACGCTTCATCTGCCGGTCTGTTCCACGTAAGTGTATTACTAAACACGTTGTTACCACACGAAGTATTTTGAACAGTTTCTTCACAAGATTGAGAAATGATCTCCAATTCTGGCGTGCAGGGCGGCTCGCTGTCGTTAGGCTGGGCACAGATGGTTTGCGAAAAATTGAGGAGTGGCTCGTCAATTTTAGGATTGCCATAAGCCCCCCTGGTCTGCACCCGGTAACAGTACACTTCGGTTTCGCTGAGTGGGGTGCTTTGGTATTGGCCAGAATCTATGTACATAAAACGGTACTGCCCCACGTCAACGCTATCGATCAACGTCAGTTCATTGTCTTTGGCATTGGCCGGGCCGCGGTAGATGAGATGACGCGGAAAAGTTTGTATTTGATTGCTCCAGGGCACATCCGCATTCCAGGTTAATTCTATGCGCTGCACCTGCGGCTCGGCTTCCAGGCGCACACTGGAGGCTGTAAATGAGGTATCTACTGCATTGGCATCGCGATCGTAAAGTACAATCCGATAATTGTAAATAATTTCTTCCGTATTGATGCTGATGTCTGTAAAGGTTGAATCTGTAAGCCTGCCTGGGTGTGGCTTTGTAATGCGAATATTACCACTGAAACCCTCTGCCCTGTATACTTCATAGGTATAGGGCGGTGGAAACTGCGCGGGGCTGAGATCAAATGGCGACCGCCACTTCACCGTAATCTGACCATCGGTTCTATCTGTTCGGTCTACCGTTACGTTTGTAATAACCGGTGCATCGGCCAAAATAGGATCAAGACACACGTCTTGCGACACATAGCTTTCGCCTCCACCGGGCAACGGAAATACTGCCACCAGCCGGTAACAATATTGGGCACCCACGGCCAAACCCTTACCGTTGTTGTTGTCTCTGAACTGTGTAGCCGAAATAGGCAGATCAGCAATTTTTTCAAAGCCCAGAAACTCGGGCATGCCGGTTACACACTCGGGGGGCACAAAAGCAAACTGATCTACACGCCTCCACAGTTGCATGGTTTCCGCATTGCTGCACGCGTAGCTTTCCCAACTTAAATTAGCCGCACGACTGGCAGGGTCTACCTGGCCACTTTGCCAAACGGGTGCAGGCCCCACCACCCGTATATTCCACGTTTTGAATTGTACGAGTCGCGGCCCTTGCGGTGGCTTATCGGTTATCTTAAATACCACCTGGTAAGGTTGGTCTTTCACGTGCTCGCAATCAGTCTGCCAGCGAAACTCCAGGCGCGCTTTGTTAAGCGGGTTCGATGGCAAAAACCGGAACGGGCTGGGGCTGGTTGTTGCCGGGTTGGGGTTGATTTCGAATACCTGGGAGAAGGCCTCGATCAATACACTGTCGCCATCGGGGTCAAAGCCAAAAATGTCTTCGGTCACTACTTCACCTGCTTCTACACAAATATCTTCGGGCACTTCCAACTCGGGGCGTTGGTTGGTGCAGTCCTCCACAATGATCTGCATATCGCGCACAACATAACCCATGCGTATCCATTGGCCGTTGATCTTGCGCCACTCAACAATGAGGAAGGCGATGTTGTACTCTCCTTCAGCGCCAGGGGCATCCCACGTGATGGTGCCCGTGCGGGGATCGATATCGAAGGAAGGGGGCCCATCGCCATTTTCATTCGCCAACCCATAATCCAACCCTATCCGATCATAAAATTCTTTGTTGTTGGGATCGCGGTAATTATTCACCACCTGCCCCTTCTCGCGTTTAGGCACTGTAAACTCAAAAGAAATACTGTCGCCATCGGGGTCGTAGGCACCCGGGTTGTGAAACCAAGCCGCACTCGTGCACGCTTTGTCGATGGGCGGCACCAACAATTTGGGCGTGTTGTTGCAACCTAAAAAAGGATCGATATTGATCACGGTCTCCATATAGAAACGCGTTTCGATAGAATTAAAAATATTGAGGATGCCGCCATTGCGGTTCGGCTCCAGGTAGCTGATAACGTAGCGGCCGGGGCCAGAATAGGTATGCTCTACGCTGTAGGAAACCGTGCCTATGTTAGGCCCCAGATCGGGTCTGCGGGTGTTTTCTATTGTTGGGGTAATAATGGGTTCGCTCCTGTCACCAAAATCGAGCACCCCATCGCCAAAGCGGATATCAGAACCGGTGTTGGTATAGACGGTAATCGTAATTCGAAACGTGAGACTGGTACAGTTCAGTCGTTCCACTGTTATCTCACCTGCGCGCAAGTGCGTGGCATGAGTTGTAACGGCAAACATCAACAGAAGCCCAACTATGCCCCACATCCGCTTCATCCACATATTCATCATTCTTTCTCTTTCAAAACTCATTAAAGACACCCTCACCCAGTTGTGAACATTAAAACAGCCAGCAGGTTTACAAATAACAACAATTTACGATAAACCCTTTGCTAAAAATAGGGTTCTTCCACCAACCCAAAGTGCCCGAAAAGTGAATTTTACTTCATTTTTAGGCAAAATTGGATTTGGTAAAGCCGAATGGGATATTTGTTTATGCGTGTTGTAGCAGAAATACCCCATCCTGAGTGCAAAATCACCGTCTTTCACTGGAATAACAAGTTTCTCATCAAACTGGAATTGGGTCCTTTTGAGCAGACTTTCAAAATCAGCGAATTAGATCTGGTCTCGGAATCTGACATAGGTAAAATTCTGAATGAAGACTTTATTGATCAGGCCATGGCTCGTTTTGCCGACATGTCGCGCAGCCTGGATGAAGCCACCCACGAGATCTGAGTCACCCTTCCCGTTTTGGTATTGTAACCCCGACTTTTAACTTTGGCATCCCTTAAAATGGCAGTTGGCTGAATGGAGATTGTAGAAAAGAAAAATAAGAACAAGGAGTATAAACCTATTCTGGACGGCATACCGGATTGGCCCGTTTACCAGCTGAGCAAGAACAGAAAGGAATTCCTGGAAGAAGTAACACAGAAATCCATTCAGCGTGTGAAGTTACTTCGCCCCACACGCAAAAAACTGATAGATGAGTTAGAGGCCACGGTATTTCGCGAACAGAACCGCCTGAAGCGAAACCGCTGGCGGGTAGACCCGGCCGATGAGTCGCGCTTTTGGTCGGGCATCAAAGCCGAGCTGGTGGAACTGAGCAGCAAAGCCACCGATGAAGCCAGCAAGACAGAAGAAGACATTCTCTACCGCATTGTGCACCGTTATGCGAAAGAGATTGCCGGAAATTTTAAGCCCAGCAAATACAAAATGGCGCGCGAAATCACCAAGTTTTGGTTTTCGCGCCTGCTCAATGGTGCGCGCATCAAAAAGTTTGGCGGCTTCTTCCGTTCCAAATACACGCTACGCGACAAGATTCACGTAGTGGGCAAAGTAAAGTTGTTGCGCAAGTTGGCGCGCCAAGGCACCGTGGTGATGGTTCCTACCCACTTCAGCAACCTAGACTCTATTCTGGTTGGTTGGATCATCCACTCGCTGGGGCTGCCCGCATTCATTTACGGTGCAGGTTTGAATCTATTCAACATCAAAATTTTTGCCTACTTCATGAACAGCCTGGGTGCCTACAAGGTAGACAGGCGCAAAAAGAACCTGCCCTACCTGGAAACCCTGAAGATGTACAGCACATTGGCCTTGCAAAAAGGTGCGCACAGTCTGTTTTTCCCAGGCGGCACGCGCTCGCGCTCGGGCATGATTGAAAAGCAACTGAAGCTGGGGTTGCTCAGCACCTCCATAGAAGCGCAGCGCAATCTATTTATGGAAGACCCCACTGAAAATGTGCGCAAAATTTTTGTGGTGCCTGTAACGCTTAACTACCACTTTGTGTTGGAGGCACCCGATTTGATTGAAGACTACTTGCAAGTGAAAGGTCAGGATCGGTATTTCCCAGAGCAGGATAAGTACGGCAGCTTTCAACTGTTGCGCTTTATGTTCAAGTTCTTCACCAAAGGTTCCAACATCTCCGTTTCCATTGGCCCGGCCCTGGATGTAATGGGGAACTATGTGGATGAAGAAGGGAACAGCCTCGATACGCACGGGCGGGTAATCAATGCCCGAGATTATTTTATGTCTAGTGGCGTGGTAACAGAAGACCACCAACGCGAAGATGAATATACCCGCATGCTGAGCCAGCGAATCGTCAGCGAGTATCATCGTATCAACCGTGTATTTGCCAGCCACCTGGTAGCATTTGTTGCCTTCCAGATGTGGCTAAAAAAACACCCCAAACTCGATTTATTCAGTTTCCTACGCCTTCCCGAAGAAGAATTGGAACTGGACTACCAGGAGTTTCGTGCCACCTTTAAGCGGATAAGAAAAGAAATCTATCGCATGAAAGATGAGGGAATGGTTAACCACGCCACTCATCTGAAAGGCAAAGCTGATCTGGTTATCCGTCATGGGCTCGACAACGTGGGTATTTTCCACCTCAACCGACCGCTGCTGCTGAATAAAAAAGGCAACATCGTTACGCAGGATTTGTCGCTGCTCTACTATTATCAAAACCGGATGGTAGGCTATGACCTCGAAAAGCTCATCTGACAAGCCCATTGGGGTTATCGGAGCGGGTAACTTCGGGTCTGCCATTGCCAACATTATTGCCATGCACCGCAAAGTGCTGCTTTACGCGCGCGATGAAAAAGTGGTGAAAACGATCTTGCGCAAGCAAGACAACCGCGGCCATAAAATGCACAAGAACGTGTTGCCCACGAACGACCTGGAATACCTGTCTGACCAGTGCGATGTCATTTTCCCGATTGTACCTTCTGCACACTTTCGCTCCATGATGCGCAAACTATCGCCTGCGCTGCGCCCGAGTCATATATTAATTCATGGCACCAAAGGCTTCGACATCAAATTAGCCAAAGGCGAAACGTTAGAAACCGTGAAGAAGCTCAGTCGCAGCCAGGTAAAAACCATGAGCGAGGTAATTCGTGAAGAGAGTGTGGTGGTACGCGTAGGTTGCCTGGCAGGCCCCAACCTCTCGAAAGAACTGGCGCAGCGGCAACCGGGAGCCACCGTTATTGCCAGCCCCTTTCAGGAGGTAATTCAACTGGGAAAAAAATTGTTGCGCAACGACCGGTTTCAGGTCTATGAAAACAACGACCTGGTAGGCGTTGAGTTGGCAGGCGTGCTCAAAAATATTATGGCTATTGCTTCGGGCGCATTGAGTGGCCTGGGGTATGGTGAAAATGCGAAAGGTTTGTTGATTAGCCGTGGTGCGGTGGAAATGATTTATTTGGGGAGAGCACTGGGCGGCAACGTAAAAGCTTTTTTGGGCGTGGCCGGTATTGGCGATTTGGTTACTACCTGCAACAGCCCCATGAGCCGCAATTTCACGGTAGGCTACCGCCTGGCCAAAGGCGAAACCCTGAGCGAAATTCTGGACAGTATGGAAGAAGTGGCCGAAGGCGTTAATACAGTAAAAATTACAAAGAAGTGTGCCGATTACTACGGAGTGCGCGCACCGATTACCGAAACACTCTACAAAGTTTTGTTCGAAGGCATGACGGTGGAAACAGCCGTGCAGTATCTGATGCGTTACCCACTGAATGTGGATATCGATTTCATTTGATGAGGATTAACTAAAACCGGAAACTACCCGCTTATTTAAGGGCGGCCCTTATCTTTTCCGCCACTGCCGCAAGCTCTTCCTGGGTCGGCTTTGATTTTGGGCGTGTAAAATTCACATCGTCTGCAGAGTTCATAGGCACCAGGTGAACGTGCGTATGCGGCACTTCCAAACCAATTACAGATACACCTATGCGCTGACACGGCACGGCTTTGCGCACCGCCTTCGCTACACTCTTGGCGAATACCATTAAATCGGCCAGCTCTGCATCGGGCATATCGAAAATGTAATCCACCTCATTTTTAGGCACCACCAACGTATGGCCCAACACCAGAGGCATAATGTCGAGGAAAGCAATGAAGCGCTCGTTCTCGGCCACAATGTGGCCGGGAATTTCGCGCTGAATAATGCGTGTGAAAATGCTGGGCATAAGCAGTTACAGAATTTTGGCTACACAGTAATGTTCACTACTTCAAACTCCATTTCGCCAGCAGGCGTTTTTATCAATGCGCTCTCGCCTTTTTTCTTGCCCAACAAACCTTTACCAATGGGCGACATGGTGCTGATCTTTCCGGTCTTTAGATCGGCTTCTTCTTCCGACACCAATGTATAAGTAAATGAGGCCCCATTCTTCTTGTTCTTGATGGTGACTTTAGAAAGTATAGAAACTTTGGAAGTATCCACGTTCGACTCATCCAACAAGCGCGCATTCGCCAACAGGTTTTCCAACTGGGCAATCTTTGCTTCCAGGTGGCCTTGTGCATCTTTGGCAGCATCGTACTCTGCATTTTCACTGAGGTCGCCTTTGTCGCGTGCTTCGGCAATCTGCCGCGCAATATCTGCACGCCCTTTCGACTTCAGCTCGCTCAGCTCGTTCTTCAACTTCTCTAGTCCGTCTTTGGTGTAGTACGATACGTTCTTGCTCATGACCATTCAAATCAAATTTGTTTCTTTATTCTTTAATCACAGCCGTGAAAAAAGAAACAACGGTTTCGTTGCCGAAACCGTTGTTGACACAAAGGTAATTCTTTCCCCGACTAAAGCAAAAAATCAGCTTCCCACCAATTCGGGTATCTGGGCCTGCACCTCTTCCAGCAGCTCATCATCGAACTTGGCCAGGTACAGTGTTTTTGCTTTTGATAACTGCTCTAATGTTAATCCTTTTGCTCCGCGTAAATCCGCTTTATACAAACTCGCATTTTCGAAATCAGCACCCATCAGGTAGCTGCCCTGCAAATTTGCTTCCATCAAAAACGCATTTTTGAAATTCGTCTTAATGAGGAAAGCATTTTCGAACTGCGCTTTTATTAAAAAGGCATCTTTGAAATTGGCACCGCTGGCATAAGCCCCGTTAAGATTAGCTTGATTCAGATTGGAATTTTCCAGGTTGGTTTGGTTCAATCTTGTATTCTCCAGGTTGGTCTCAATCAAAGAAGAGTTGCTGAGGTTAGATGAATTCAAATTGGAACCTTTCAGGTTTACATAGTTCAGGTTGGTGCGCGCCAGGTAGCAATTAACCAGGTTTATCTCATGAATTTTGTGGCGGTTGAGACGCTTGATGTTACCCACTGTACGGAAAGCCGCTTCTTCCGACTCCCAAAGACGAAAGTCGTCAATTTCATCGCGGTAGGTTCTTATCAGTTTTCGGGTTTCTCCATTTTGCTGCAGCCACACCAACAAAATACCAATCACGGCAATGTCGAAAATCATTCCGTGCGCCTCGGCCAATACCTGCGCCCAGAAATTATCAAAATCGGTGAGGTAATACTTCAAGCTAAGACTCAACACCAACAAAGCAACCACCAACAGCACCAATGCCGAAGTAAGCAACGGCTTTTCCACCACTTCGTTGAATTGATCTTGCAGCCTGCGGGCCAATCGGGTAAACCTGGACATTCGGAATGATAAAATGGAAATTACAAAAAAATTATTTTTCGGGAGTACCTCGTTTGTTTTTTCTTCTTCGTTGTTCAAATGTAATTGGAAGAACCACGCTGGCCATGCTGATTTCGCATCAGATATTACATCGGTTTGTAAAATGGCACAACAGACTTACAACAAAAGGTGTATGGTTAGAAAGTAAATGGCTAACCCCAACAAATCGTTGGTAGTAGTGATAAAGGGCCCCGATGCCAGCGCAGGGTTAAACCCAAAGCGGTTCAATATCAAGGGTGTAATGGTTCCGATCAGTGAAGCAAAAATGACCACGCAAAAAAGTGCAATGGCCACCACAGGCGTTAGTGGGTCATAACCGAAAGCGAGCCAACTGGCGCCAAAAACCAACACCGACAAAAACAAACCGTTGAGCAAGGCCACACTTAACACTTTGCCGAGGCGCGTCCATATGCGTTCGTCTACCAGGCCAGACCCGGCCAAGCTTTGCACCACCAATGAGGAAGACTGAATGCCCACGTTACCTCCCGTTGCCTGAATAAGCGGAATAAAAAATGCGATGGCAGCCACGCGCGCGATCTCGTATTCAAAAAAGCCCATGAAGCGTGCGCTGAGCATGCCTCCAAAAATACCAATCAACAACCAGGGCAAACGTGCCCGCGTATTGCGCCACACACTGTCGTCTTCCTCCACATCTTCCGTAATACCCGACATCAACTGGCGGTCTTCTTCGGCCTGCTCGGTAATCACGTCCACCACATCGTCAATAGTAATTCTGCCCACCAACTGGTGTTGAAAATTGACAACCGGCACCGATTCCAGGTCGTACTTGGTCATGATCTCAGCCACTTCGTAGTCGGGCAGGTAGGTTTCTACGGCCACCACATCTTCGTCATAGATATCTTTCACCAGGGTGCGTGTCTCTTTCAAGATCAGGTCTTGCAGGGCCACCTTGCCCAGCAGTTTATCGTGGTCGTCCACCACATACACCGCATAGAACTTACCAACGTTTTCGGCTTGCTTCCTGATCTCATCGATGCACTGCACCACCGTCCAATTCACGTTGGCCTTTATCAACTCTTTGGCCATCAAGCCACCAGCCACGTTCTCCTCATAGCGCAGCAGGTCAATTACCTGTGTGCGCACATCCACGTCCAGCAACGCCAGTATCTCTTCGCTTTGCTTGATAGGGAGCTCATTCAAAATATCGGCTGCGTCATCCGAATCCAAGAGGTTAATGATGGCGGCTATTTCCTGCGGTTCATACACCTTCAAAAAACTTCTGCGCGTATCCGGATCGAGGTCGCGAATGATCTCGGCTCTGTCGTCTATAGGCAGCACATCGAGCACAAACTTGGATTCCTCGCTGTTGAATTCATAGAGCAAAGAGGTAATATCAGCCGCGTTGATGTCTTCCAGCGTTTGCCGGATAAAAGGAATATCATGATCATCCAGCGCTTGCTGAAAGCGATCGCGAAATTCTTTCGTTAACTCAAAGGGTGTGTGTTCTTTCACCGGCCTTCTCTATTTGCAATACAAGTTTTTCAAAATCATCTACCGACAACTGTTCTGCTCGCTTATCCATTACAGGCAACTGATATACAGAAGCGGGCAAATTTAGATTTTTAAGTGCGTTGCGCAATGTTTTGCGCCTGTTTTGAAAACCTTGTTTCACCACGCGCTGAAACAATGATTCATCGCATTGTAAACGTTCGCGTTGGTTGCGCTTCAGTCGGATAACAGCCGACATTACTTTGGGTGGTGGATGAAATACTCCGGGCGGCACTTTAAAAAGATACTCAATGTTGTAATATGCCTGCAGCAGCACACTCAATATCCCATACGTTTTATTACCAGGTGGCGAAGCCAGGCGGTCTGCCACTTCTTTCTGCAACATACCTACCACCTGTGTTACGCGATCGCGGTGCTGCAGCACCTTAAAAAATATCTGCGAAGAAATATTGTACGGAAAGTTGCCAATGATGGCCAAGGGGCCGGGCACCCGTGCATTCAGGTCAACCTCCAGAAAATCTTCTTCAAAAATCGCATCCTTCAAAGTGGGGTAGTGTTTTTGCAGGTAGTTTACCGACTCTGTGTCTATTTCTATCAGCCGAAGTTGCGCTGGCATTTGCGCAAGGTATTGGGTAAGCACACCCGTGCCGGGGCCAATCTCCAGCACGGTTTCATTTTCCTTCACCTCCAACGCCTCCACAATTTTGCGTGCAATGTTGTTGTCTTTCAGAAAGTGCTGACCTAAATATTTCTTGGGGCGAACCATGGCGCTTAAAGATACTCGACAAACCGTTGCCGGGTGCACAAATGCAAGGCGAGATTAAAATATTAATATAAATTGCACGATCACTTAACAAATAGCCGAAGAACATGTCGCAAAACAAGCAGCACGAAAAACCCCGCATTGGCATCACCCTTGGCGACTTAAATGGTATTGGGCCCGAGGTAGTGATTAAAGCACTGGCCGACAACCGGCTGCTCAACTTCATCACACCGGTGGTGTACGGCTCTTCGCGCGTACTTTCTTATTATAAGAAGCTGATGGAGATAGAAGAGTTGAACTACAGCCAGGTAAAAACACCGGGGCAATTTTTTCCCAAGTCCATCAACGTAGTCAACTGTTGGGAAGAAGTCATCGAAATCAACCCGGGCGTTGCCTCCAAGGAAGCTGCTCGTGGTGCGCTGCTGTCGTTACACAAAGCGGTGGAAGATGCGCGTGCCGGATTGATAGACGGATTTGTAACAGCCCCCATAGACAAAAACACCATACATGGCGAGTCTTTTCCCTACAGAGGACATACGGAATACCTTACGCAGGCCTTTAATGCCACCGAAAGCCTGATGCTGATGGTGGCAGGCAACCTGCGCGTGGGCCTGGTTACCGAGCACGTGCCCGTGCGCGAAATTGCGAACTTCCTAACGCGCGAGCGGGTAGAGTTGAAAATCAGGCTACTCGAAATGTCGCTGCGGCAAGACTTTAATATCAGCAAACCACGCATTGCCGTGCTGGGCCTCAATCCACATGCAGGCGATGAGGGGCTAATTGGACAGGAAGAAATCCAGGTGATCAGACCCGTTATCAGCGACTTGAAGAACAAAGGCAAATTGATATTCGGGCCCTTTGCGGCCGATGGCTTCTTCGGGGCCAGCCAGCACCTGAAATACGATGGCATTGTGGCCATGTACCACGATCAGGGCCTGGTGCCTTTCAAAACGCTGGCTTTCGAAAACGGGGTGAACTATACCGCTGGGTTGCCCGTTGTGCGTACATCGCCCGACCATGGTACGGCCTATAGCATTGCTGGTAAAAATCAGGCAGATGAGAGTTCTATGCGTGAAGCCATCTACCTGGCCTGCGACATTATTAAGAACCGGGTGCCCCAGTTGGAAGAGAAATAACCACAACCAACCAAAAAATAACAGCGTTCAAAGCCTTACGCGGGCAGATTCCATTCAATTTGTTTAGATTTGACTTAAAGCCTTACGGGAAATGGATATAGTTACCAAAAAGCAGCTCAATATTTTGATACAACTGGCAGAGGCCGACAAGCATTTTGCCAAGACTGAGCGCGAAATTATCTTCCGCATTGCCCAGGATCGCAACTTCCCCGAAGAAGAAGTAACCAAACTGATCCGCAACCCGGAACCCATAGAAACACTGGGCGCCCTCTCCACCGAACAGAAATTTGAATACCTGCTTACCTGCGTAAACCTGATGCTGGCCGACCATAAAGTATTCGAAAGCGAGCTTATCTTCTGCAAAAGCATCGCCATCAAGCTCGGTTTCAAAAAAAACGTAGTCGATTACCTTTCCGAGCACATGGAAACGAAAAGCCGCGAAGACCTTAAAAAGGAGGTTTTTAGCGGTTATGTGCTGCCCTAACGCCAGTTTTTGTGCCGGCATTTCTAAAAAAGTGCAGGTAGGTCCGTCCAAATCAAACAATTCCTGTAAATTTGCCCGCTTATTTAAAAACCCCTTGGGTTGAAGGCTTACGAAGTGAATATCATCGGGCTGAGCCTGAAAGCGCATGAGTTTAACTACCAGTTAGACAGTGCGTTCTTCAAGCACTACGGCACCGCGTTATTGCGCGGAGGAGCGTTTGAAGCAAAGGTGGTGTTGAATAAGCACGAAACGTTCATTGAGGTTGATTTTTCGATAGAAGGTAAGGCCGACCTGGTTTGCGACCGATCACTGGAACCTTTTCAGTATCCGGTAAAGGTGAAGAAGCAGGTGCTGTTTAAGTATGGAGAAGAAGCAGGTGAAGTAGATGAAAACATCATCATCATCACCCGCGATCAGGCCACGCTGGAGTTAGGCCAAATCATGTACGAGTTGATTGCGCTGCAGATTCCCATGAAGAAATTGCATCCGCGCTTCCAGGCTGTCGAAAATGAATCTGATGAAGAAGGGAAAATTGTGTACACCTCGTCTCCCGAAAAAGACGATGAGGACACAACAGACCCCCGCTGGGAAATTTTGAAGAAGCTAAATAAAAAGTAGAACACTATGCCAAATCCGAAACGTAAAACCTCGAAAACGCGGAGAGACAAAAGAAGAACACACTATAAAGCTACCGCCAAGCAGTTCGTAGTCGACAGCGCCACTGGCGAACACCACCTGCCTCACCGCGCCTACTGGCACGAAGGCAAACTGTATTTTAAAGGCAATGTAGTAATGGAGAAAGAGGTACTGGCGTAATTGGCCATGGCCACGCATACTTTCTGCCTTCTTTTATTATCGATACGAAAGGTTTGTTGCAAAAGTCAGCAGACTCAATAAGCGTGTGTAAAGAAATTGCCCGGTTGATGTATCAATCGGGCATTTGTTTTTAATAAAAAACCAGACCTGTTCTCGCGAAGAGAAAGACCTATGAACAAAATCAGAGCAGCCATTACCGGTGTGGGCGGTTACGTACCCGACTACGTGCTTACCAACAAAGAGCTGGAGACCATGGTAGAAACCACCGATGAGTGGATCACCAGCCGCACAGGCATTAAGGAACGCAGAATTCTAAAAGGCGAAAACAAAGGCGTTTCGGTGTTGGGCATTGAAGCAGTAAAAGATCTGCTCGCCAAAACCAAAGTAGATCCCAAGGAAATTGATGCCATCATTTTTGCCACCGTTACTGCCGACATGACTTTCCCGGCAACGGCCAATATTGTAGCCACCGCGGTGGGCGCCACCAATGCCTTCAGCTACGACATGGGCGCAGCATGTTCCGGCTTTCTTTACGGATTGGAAACCGGAGCGAACTACATTGAGTCGGGGCGCTATAAAAAAGTAATTGTTATTGGGGGCGACAAGATGTCGGCCATTCTGGACTATACCGATCGTACCACGTGCATCATCTTTGGCGATGGCGCGGGTTGTGTGTTGTTGGAACCCACCACCGAAGAGGTGGGCGTGATGGACTCCATATTACGCAGCGATGGCTCAGGCGAAACTTACCTGCACATGAAGGCCGGTGGAAGCCGCATGCCCGCCTCGCGTGAAACCGTAGACAAGCGCATGCACTTTGTATACCAGGAAGGTGCCGCAGTGTTTAAGTTTGCTGTTACCAACATGGCCGAGGTAGCAGCCGAAGTAGCTGAGCGCAATAACCTGAAGGCAGCAGATATTACGTGGCTGGTTCCGCACCAGGCCAACAAACGCATTATCGATGCAACTGCCAACCGCGTAGGCATTAGCGAAGACAAGGTAATGATGAACATAGAGCGCTACGGCAACACCACGGCAGGCACATTGCCGCTTTTGTTGTGGGATTACGAAAAGCAACTGAAGAAAGGCGATAACCTGATATTGGCTGCGTTTGGTGGAGGATTTACCTGGGGCGCCATCTATGTAAAGTGGGCGTACGATGGAAAAAATGCGCGCAAATAATTGTGTGCAATGCACACACAACCAGGCACAATGCCAGCCATACAGTAACCGACTTGTAAATATTTAATTCATTTGTAACTTCAAGACCTCAATTTTTTATGGCAACTATTTCAGATCTGAGTAAAGGTAATTTCGTGCGCTACAATGGAGAGGTAATGCAGATCGAAGAACTGCAACACCGCACGCCAGGCAACTTGCGCGCATTCTACCAGGTGAAAATGCGCAACTTACGCAACGGCAAAGTTGCGGAAAACCGTTTCCGCCCGGGCGATGAAATTCAGATACTGCGCGTAGAAACCAAAGAATACCAATACCTCTATGCCGATGGCGACAGCCTGGTGGTAATGGACAATGACTCGTTTGAGCAGGTGTACATCGACAAAGCGTTGCTGGGCAACTCTGTGAACTTTATCAAAGAAGGCGTTACTCTTTTAATCGCTTTTGAAGATGGTACCAATGCCATTACCGCAGAAGCTCCTCAGCACGTGGTGGTAAACGTAACTTATACAGAACCCGGTATTGCTGGCGATACTGCTACCCGCACGTTGAAGCCTGCCACCATCGAGACTGGTGCCGAGATTCGTGTACCTTTGTTTGTGAACACAGGCGATAACATTAAAGTAAATACTGCCACGGGCGAGTACGTGGAGCGTGTAAAATAATTTTCTGGCTCATGGCAACAAAAAAGAAAGAAACACCGGTGGCTGCAAAAAAGACTAGCACCGGCAACGTGGACAAACCTTTAACCCAATCGGAAATGAAAACTTCGGAGATCAGAGACCTGATCGACTTTATTGCACAATCAGGCCTTAATGAAGTCGACATTGAAACAAAGGAGTTGAAACTTCATGTGAAGCGTGAACCCGATCAAAAAGTATTAAAATCTTCTGCACCGGTAATGGCTGCGCCCGTGGCCATGCCTACAGCACCCGTGGCGGCTGCGCCCGCTCCGGCACCCGCTGCCGCTGCACCCAAAGCCGAAAAGGCAGCAAGCGGAAAGGCAACCGTTGATGTGAAATCGCCCATGATTGGTACGTTCTATCGTTCGGCCAATCCCGATTCACCTCCTTTCGTGTCGGTAGGCGACAAAGTATCGAAAGGTCAGACCGTGTGTATTATTGAGGCCATGAAACTCTTCAACGAAATAGAGTCTGAAGTGTCTGGAACCATTGTAAAGGTGATGGTGGAAAACTCAACCCCGGTAGAATACGACCAGGTGTTGTTTGTGGTAGAACCGGACTAAGGGGATTTTAGATCTGAGATTAATGGATTTTTAAGATTTAAAAATCTCAAGTCGAAATTCACAAATTCTAAAATCAGCATTCATGTTTAAGAAAATATTAATTGCCAATCGGGGAGAAATTGCCTTGCGTGTTATCCGCACCTGCAAGGAGATGGATATCAAGACAGTAGCTGTGTATTCTACCGCAGACAAAGAAAGTTTGCATGTGCGTTTTGCCGATGAGGCCGTTTGTATTGGCGATGCACCTAGCAAAGAATCATACCTGAACATTCCTCGCCTCATTTCAGCCGCAGAAATCACCAATGCCGATGCCATTCACCCTGGTTACGGATTTTTGTCAGAGCGTGCAGAGTTCTCTGCCATCTGTCACGAATATGGCATCAAATTCATTGGCCCCACGCCCGATATGATCAATGCCATGGGCGACAAGTCCACCGCAAAAGACACCATGAAGAAAGCGGGTGTGCCTACCATTCCTGGCTCAGACGGTTTGCTGAGCTCTTTGGAAGAGGGTATGAAGATTGCGAAAGAAATCAAATACCCGGTTATCGTAAAGGCTACCGCAGGTGGTGGTGGCAAGGGTATGCGTATCATCAACAACGAATCTGAATTTAAAAAAGCATGGGATGATGCCAAGCGCGAAGCCGGTGCAGCCTTCGGCAACGATGGGCTTTACCTGGAGAAGTTTGTGGAAGAACCCCGCCACATCGAAATACAGGTGGTGGGCGATCAATACGGCAAAGTGTGCCACCTTTCCGAACGCGATTGCTCCATCCAACGCAGGCACCAGAAGCTGGTGGAAGAAACCCCCTCGCCTATCGTGAGCCAGGAGTTACGCGAGCGCATGGGCGAAGCGGCTATCAAAGGCGCGAAGGCCATCAACTATGAAGGTGCGGGCACCATCGAATTCCTGGTAGATAAACATGGCGACTTCTATTTCATGGAGATGAACACCCGCATTCAGGTGGAACACCCCATCACCGAAGAAGTTACCGACTACGATCTGATCAAAGAACAAATAAAAGTGGCCGCAGGTGTGCCCATTTCGGGCACCAACTATTTCCCTAACCTGTATGCCATGGAGTGTCGCATCAATGCGGAAGACCCCGCGAATGGTTTCCGTCCTTCACCCGGTAAGATCATCAACCTGCATTTGCCAGGCGGGCATGGTGTGCGTGTGGACAGCCACGTTTATGCGGGCTATACCATTCCCCCCAACTACGACTCTATGATTGCGAAGCTGATTGTGAGTGGCCAATCGCGCGAGGAAGTAATTACGCGTATGAGGCGCGCCCTGAGTGAATTCGTGATTGAAGGTATCAAAACAACCATACCTTTCCACCTGAAGCTGATGGATAATGCCGTTTTCCGTTCGGGCAAGTTCACCACCAAATTCCTCGAAACTTCCTTCGACTTTTCTGATCTGAAATAATCAAGAGGCTGGCTCAAAAGTCTCCGCGTCATGTTGAGCGTTAGCGAAACATCTCTATCATTCAGAATTTTAAATGAGATTCTTCGCTAACGCTCAGAATGACGTAGACATCTCAAACTTTTGAGATTCTTTCTTTCTACACCCTATTTCTATCGTCTACTGCCACCTGATCCCTTTCGGAGCAGGGATTTACAGGCAATGGTTATCCGCATGCCGCTTATATAATTGACCGGAATCGGCCAGTCAACCACACACTTTTTTAAGTACTTTTCACAGTTGGAAGTGACAAACTTCCGCGAAGTCAGAAAAGCTAAATCAACTTCCTATAAAGTTATCTTACTAAAATGAAAAGACGAGATTTCGTTCAGTTGGCAGGATTGGGGCTTGGTGGCCTTATGCTGCCTGTCTCTGTATTCGGTAAAGAAGTGCCGGCAGAAGTGTTGTTGGAACATCCGCTGCAGGTGTCGCAAAAAAAGCAATTGGCCGATGTAGCGCTTAACACCGCGCGCTCGAATGGCGCCACCTATGCCGATGTGCGCATTGGTCGTTATCTGAACCAGTTCATCACCACACGAGAGAGCCGTGTGCAAAACATTGTTAACTCAGAATCGTTTGGCGTGGGCGTGCGCGTAATTGCCAATGGCACCTGGGGTTTTGCCGCCACCAACAGCGTTACTGCCGATGGGGTGAAGAAAGCCACCGAACGTGCTGTGGCCATTGCCAAAGCCAATTCTAAATTCCAGAAAGAACCCGTAAAGTTGGCTCCCGTTCAGGGTTATGGTGAAGTAACCTGGAAGACACCGATTCAAAAAAATGCGTTCGAGGTTCCCGTTTCCGAGAAGGTGGAATTACTGCTAAGCACCAACAATGCCGCTCTGAAGGCGGGTGCCAGTTTTGCCAACTCTAACCTCTTTCAGGTAAACGAACAGAAGTATTTCGCTTCTACCGATGGTTCTTACATCGATCAGGATGTGCACCGCATATGGCCCACCTTTACGGTATCATGTATCGACAGAGCATCGGGCAAATTCAAATCGCGTGATGCCTTGAGCGCCCCCATGGGCATGGGTTATGAATACCTGGTACCGAAAGCAGAAGATAAACTGGATGCACCTGATGGCATGAAGCTGTACCGCAACAGTTACGATATGATTGAAGATGCTACCAAAGCAGCCCAACAAGCCAAGGCTATGCTTACTGCCAAGTCGGTAGAGCCAGGTAAATACGATTTAGTACTGGAACCCAACCACCTGGGTCTCACCATCCACGAGTCGGTAGGCCACCCGCTGGAACTGGATCGCATTCTGGGCTATGAAGCCAACTACGCAGGCACCAGCTTTGCCACACTCGACAAAATGAAGACCGGCACGTTTAATTACGGCAGCAAATTGGTAAATATTTTTGCCGATAAAGTACAACCCGGATCGCTGGGTGCGGTGGGTTATGATGATGAGGGAGTAAAGTGCAAACGTTGGGATTTGATTAAAGATGGCATTTTTGTAGGTGTGCAGGCCATTCGCGACCAGGCCCACATCATCGGTCAAAATGAATCGCATGGCTGCTGCTACTCTCAAAGCTGGAGCGATGTGCAGTTTCAGCGCATGCCTAATGTGTCTCTGGCTCCGGGCAAAGACCCGTACAGCGTAAGCCAGATGATTAAAGATGTGGAGAAAGGAATTTACATTGCCGGTCGTGGCTCCTACTCGATCGACCAGCAGCGTTATAACTTCCAGTTTGGCGGCACCGTGTTTTACGAAATCAAAAACGGAGAGATCGCAGGCATGCTGAACGATGTGGCTTACCAATCGAACACACAGGAGTTCTGGAATAGCTGCACCAAAATTTGTGATGAAAGTGACTACCGTCTCTTCGGTTCATTCTTCGATGGCAAAGGCCAGCCTTCGCAGGTCAGTGCCGTTTCGCACGGCAGTGCCACCACGCGCTTTAATGGTGTCAATGTGATCAACACCGGACGTACAATCTGATTACGCTAAAGAAGAAAAATCATGGCAATACTATCTAAAGAAGACGCAAAAAAAATATTGGAGAAAGTTGTCAGCTTCTCCAAAGCCGATGGATGTGAGGTGAACCTGAATGGCAATGATGGCGGTAACATCCGCTACGCGCGCAACAGTGTATCTACCGCAGGTGAAGAC
>CAZRQK010000055.1:9606-28120 GCA_964602295.1 uncultured Ohtaekwangia sp. | reverse complement strand
GCATAAGGCCCACCCGTTGCATCGGGTTTGATTTCGCTTAGCCATCCAAAAACCAATGCCAGGCAAATGGCTCCCGCGCCAGAGATCAGCCATCCAATTAAGCTGATGCCGCCATAAATAGCTAGTGTAGCCGGAAGCATGAAAAGCCCCGAGGCAATCATGTTGCCTATTACAATAGAGGTGGTGGTCAGTAGGCCAATTTTCTTGGAATCATCCGTCATGGTAGGGATATCAGTCGGTCAAAATAGCCCTTTTGAAATGATTTACCCTTGTTTGGATACAAAATGCCAATAAACAACTTTGATAAATTTTTAACAGAAGTATTAATAGTTAGTTAATATTTTTAGCTTTACAGCAATCCAGACTGGTACAATGTCTGTCAAACTACTGCCCGATAGTCGCAAAAAGCCCATTGAGCGCAAAAAAGATGCCCTCAGAAATGGCATTATCAGGCATTTGTATTTGAAGGGACCTCGTTCTGTAGCCGACATAGCCCGGAAAATACAGGTTAGCCTGCCCACCACCTTACAACTTTTGAATGACCTCAGCGAGGAAAAAATTGTATCCAAGCAAGGCCGGGGAGAATCGATAGGCGGGCGTAAGCCAGATCTTTATGGACTTCAACCCCGCTCCTTTTTTGTATTGGCCATTGATATTGACCGACATACTACCCGATTAGCCCTGTTCGACAATCACAACACACCTATTTCTGAAGAGCTGGTGATTCCTTTTGAGGCCAGTCGCGATCTAGCACAATTAGATACGATTACCCTGCCCGCGCTTCAGTTAATTGAACAAGCGGGCATACCTGAGAAACGATGGGTGGGTGTAGGTGTAAGCATGACGGGTTTGGTCTCCGTACAAGATGGCCGAAACCTCACCTACATGGCTGAAGGCCATGCCAGCTCCTTGCAGGAAGAATTGGAAGCCATCTTCCATCGGCCAGTGTTTATCGAGAACGATGTGAAAAGTGCGGCATTGGCAGAGTACCGCTTTGGGCTGGCACATGACTCCAGGGATGCACTTATCATTTCCCTCGACTGGGGTCTTGGGTTAGGTATTATTATGGATGGCAAACTCAGGCGAGGTGCACACGGTTTTGCCGGAGAATTCGGGCACATACCTATGCTGGAGTATGGCCCGCTATGCAGTTGTGGTAAAACCGGGTGCCTCGAAACGGTAGCCTCTGGGTTGGCGCTTTCGCGGGATGCTTTGCAAGGATTAAAATCAGGGCAGCGTACCCTTTTGCGCGAGCGATTCCGCCAGGAAGTGGATCGCATTCCTCCGGAAGCCATCATTCAGGCAGCATTGGAAGGCGATCAATTTTCTATTCAACTGTTGGCAGATACAGGGCGTCACCTCGGCAAAGGTATCGCCACGCTCATACAACTTTTTAATCCGTCATTAATTGTGTTAAGTGGAGTTATCGCCAAAGCGGGACCCTACATAACCCTTCCGTTGCAGCAAGCCATCCATACGCACAGCATGCGGCAACTCAACCAGCTTACACGAATCGAATTGTCGCAGTTAGGCAACGAAGCCCGCTTATTAGGTGCCGTTGCCAGTGTGATGGAAAATAAATTCAACAACTAAATTCATTCTTATTATGTCTACCGCCTTTGCACAAGCTACCTCTCCCCGCCTCAATCTGCTGGAAGAAACCAGGTTTGAGAAACTTCCGGTTACGGTTTATCCTGATGACAAAGTGGCTTCTAAAGTGGTCGCGCAACGCATTGCCAACCTCATCCGCCAAAAACAGAAGCAGGGCAGCTTTGCCGTGTTAGGGCTGGCTACGGGTGCTACGCCTGTGGGTGTGTATGCCGAGTTGGTGCGTATGCACAAAGAAGAAAAACTCAGCTTCCAGAATGTAATCACCTTCAACCTCGATGAGTATTACCCCATGGAGCCTGGGTCAGCACAGAGCTACGTAACCTTCATGAACGAGAACCTCTTCAATCATGTAGACATCAACAAAAAAAACATTCACATTCCCGATGGCACCCTGGGTAAAGAACAGGTAACATCATTCTGTATGGAATACGAACGCAAGATAGAATCTTTGGGTGGGCTGGACTTGCAGATACTGGGTATCGGGCGTACGGGGCATATAGGTTTTAACGAACCCGGCTCCGCACCCAACTCCGGCACCCGACTTGTTACTTTGGATGATTTGACCAGGCGCGATGCTGCCCGCGATTTTGGTGGAAAAGAGTACGTGCCTACCAAAGCTATTACCATGGGCATAGGCACCATCTTCAAAGCGCGCGAAATCATACTGATGGCGTGGAGTGGTAAAAAGGCACCCATCATTAAGAAAGCAGTAGAGGGAGAAATCTCCAGCGAAGTACCAGCCACTTATTTGCAGCTCTCCAACAATGTGGAGTTTATTCTCGATCAGGATGCAGCCTCGCTCCTCACCCGTTTCGACACACCCTGGTTAGTGAAAGATTGTGTGTGGGATGAAGCGCTCACCAAGAAAGCGGTGATATGGCTTTCCAAAAAAGTAAGCAAGCCGGTGTTGAAGCTAACGGAAGAAGACTATAACACCAACGGCATGGCACAGTTGGTGGTGGAACGTGGCTCTGCTTATAAAATCAACATTCACATCTTTAACAAACTACAACACACCATCACCGGCTGGCCCGGAGGTAAACCCGGTGCAGACGACTCGCAACGACCTGAACGTGCGTTGCCGCACCAGAAACGAGTCATTGTTTTCTCTCCCCACCCCGATGACGATGTAATTTCGATGGGCGGAACGTTCATCAGGTTGGTAGACCAAGGGCATGATGTGCACGTGGCTTACCAAACCTCGGGCAACACCGCAGTGTGGGATGACGATGTGTTGCGCTACATGGAGTTTGCCATTGACTTTTCCGATAGCCTGGGGCTTGACAAGAAAAAACTAATAAAGGTCTACGAAGACGCCCGCGCGTTTATTGCGCAGAAGCAACCTAACCAGATCGACACCAAAGAGATCAGGGATGTGAAGGCATTTATACGAAAGACAGAGGCGATTGCCGGGGCGCGCTATGCCGGCTTGCAAGATGATCATATCCATTTCATGTCTTTGCCATTTTACGAAACAGGTAAAACCAAGAAGAATCCGCCAACCGATCAGGATGTAGAACTTACCCTATCGCTCCTGCAACAAATCAAGCCACACCAGATTTTTGCAGCTGGCGATTTTGCCGACCCCAATGGCACGCACATTGTTTGCTTCCGCATTATACTCGAAGCCATGAAAAAACTGCGCGCCACCGAAGAGTGGACCAAAGACTGCTGGCTGTGGATGTACCGCGGAGCCTGGCATGAATTTGAGACGCACGAAATTGAAATGGCCGTTCCGCTTTCGCCACAGGAAGTGGAGAAGAAAAAATATGCCATCTTCAAACACCAGTCGCAAAAAGATCGTCCGGTTTTCCCTGGGGACGACTCGCGCGAGTTCTGGGTACGGGCGCAAGAACGCAACCGCGAAACGGCACGCAGCTACGACCAACTGGGGTTAGCCAATTACGAAGCCATGGAAGCGTTTGTGCGTTGGAAGTTTTAGGCAACATACTACCGCTTGTCAATCGCAGAAAAACCTGTTACTTGCTGCGTAATATCTATTGATTGAAATGAAAGATGCTTTCATTGTTGCCGGTGTACGCACACCCATTGGGAAATTCAGAGGTGGTTTGTCGGAGGTACGTGCTGACGACATGGCGGCTATTACTATTCGGGCGCTTTTAAAAAAGTTGCCGAACCTGGATCCTGCCGTCATTGACGATGTGATACTGGGTTGCCACAACCAGGCAGGTGAAGACAACCGCAATGTGGCACGCATGGCTTTGCTATTGGCGGGGTTGCCGGTGTCTGTGCCGGGCGAAACAGTGAATCGACTCTGCGCATCGGGCATGTCGGCTGCGATGCAGGCCAGCCGAGCTATCAAGGCAGGCGATGGCGATGTATTTCTGGCTGGAGGTTTGGAACACATGACACGCAGTCCTTATGTACTGTCAAAAACGGCTGTGCCTTTTGGCAGTGATGCCAAATTGTACGACAGCAGCTTCGGCTGGCGTTTCGTGAACCCATTGATGAAAAAAATGTACGGCACTGAGGCCATGGGCGAAACGGCAGAAAACCTGGTGGGCTTACATACGATTTCCCGAGCCGATCAGGATTTGTTTGCTCTTCGAAGTCAGCAGAAAGCAGCCCAGGCACGCGCAACGGGTCGCTTTGCCCTTGAGACGTTTGAGGTAGAAATACCTGGCAAGAAAGGGACCACTTATTTTCGGGAAGATGAATTTATCAAACCCGATACCACCCTGGAAATATTGGCCCAACTCAAACCCTCTTTCCGTGAGAACGGCACCGTAACGGCTGGCAACGCTTCGGGTCTGAACGATGGCGCCTGCACATTGTTGATGGCTTCCGCTGATGCCCTCAAACAACATCAACTAAAACCTCTTGCGCGCATTGTCAGCTCGCAGGTGGTAGGCGTAGAGCCGCGCATCATGGGTATCGGTCCGGTGGAAGCCACGAATCGAGCGTTGAAGAAAGCAGGCCTGCAGATGAAAGACATAGATGTGATTGAATTGAACGAAGCTTTTGCCGCCCAAAGCCTTGCCTGCACGCGCTCGTGGGGTTTGGCCGATGACGACCCGCGTATTAATCCCAATGGAGGGGCCATTGCTTTGGGACATCCACTTGGCATGTCGGGCGCAAGGCTATTGTTAACGGCCGCTGTTGAATTACAACAGCAGCAAAAGCGCTATGCCCTCTGCACCATGTGTGTGGGTTTGGGGCAGGGATATGCCGTGGTTATCGAACGAGCTTAGATAAATCGACTGATCAGGTTTTCGAAATATTCCTGCCTACCGCTGATCTGTTCGGGTTCGCCACTTTGGTGTGCCAGCTTGCGCATGGCCTCCAGGCCTAATGCCCCACGCTCAAACTGACGCCCCTTACCCGAATCGAACGAAGCATATCTTTGCTTGAGTAGCGAGGTGTACTCACCATCTTCTAAGATCGCTTGTGCAATGAGCAGCGAACGGGCAAAAGCATCCATGCCACCAATGTGTGCATAGAAAATATCGGCCAGGTCGGTAGAATTCCTGCGTGTCTTTGCATCGAAGTTGATACCTCCCGATTTGAATCCACCCGCTTGTAAGATCACCAACATCGATTCAGCTAATTCGTACAGGTTATTGGGAAACTGGTCGGTATCCCAGCCGTTTTGGTAGTCACCACGGTTGGCATCCATGCTGCCCAACATATTGGCATCTGCAGCTACCTGCAACTCATGTTGAAAGGTATGATGCGCCAGGGTAGCATGGTTCACCTCCAGGTTCAATTTAAAATCATCCGTCAAATCGTATTGACGAAGAAATGAAATAACTGTAGCTGCGTCAAAATCGTATTGGTGCTTGGTTGGTTCCATGGGCTTTGGCTCGATCAGGTAGGTACCTTTGAACCCTGCCTTGCGGCCATAGTCGCGGGCAGCATGTAGAAAACGAGCAAGGTGCTCCTGCTCGCGTTTCATATTTGTATTCAGCAAAGACAGGTATCCTTCTCGCCCTCCCCAGAACACATAGTTGGCACCACCTAATGCAACCGTAGCATCGATGGCATTTTTTACCTGGGTGGCCGCATGGCATACCACATGAAAATCAGGATTGGTAGCTGCGCCATTCATGTAACGCGGGTGGCTAAACAAGTTGGCCGTTCCCCACAATAGCTTCACACCCGACTCTTTTTGTTTTTGCGCGGCATAGTCCACTATTTTTTCCAGACGCTTTTCAGATTCCTTCAACGTAACGGCTTCGTCCACCAAATCGTAGTCGTGAAAGCAGTAGAAGGGTGCGCCTATCTTGGTGATGAATTCAAAAGCAGCATCCATTTTATCGTAGGCACGTTGCATGGCATCGCTGCTCTGCAGCCACGGAAAGTTTTTGGTAGCCGCGCCAAACGGGTCGCCACCTGTTCCGCAGAACGTGTGCCAATAGGCAATGGCAAAGCGAAAGTGTTGTTCCATGGTTTTCTTGCCTACGCGTTGGCGCGGGTTATAGTATTTAAAAGCCAGGGGGTTGTCTGAATCTTTGCCCTCGAAACGAATGGCACGAATGCCTTTGAAATATTCGGTTTTTCCTTTGGTGATCTTCATGGCAATGAAAGGGTGTTAAGGTTGATTCAATTGGTGGATAAGTATTTTCTTCCAGTCGGCAAAAGCCTGATCATACCGTTGTTTCTTTTCTTTCTCTGGTTCGAAACTGCCAATGCGCTCGAAACCAACAAATGCTTCTTCATGGCTGCTGTAGATGCCCGCCCCTACTCCTGCGGCACGCGCGGCACCCTGGGCCCCATCGGTATTGTAAAGTTCTAGCCGGGCACCGGTTACGTTGGCAAATGCTTCGCAAAACAAATCGCTTAAGAACATATTGGCACGACCTGCCCGGATTACCGTGGTGTGCACGCCCATTTCATGGAGAATATCAAACCCATAACCCAATGCGAAGACAATGCCCTCCTGCACGGCCCGACTTACGTGTGCGCTTTGGTGCCGTGTCAGGTTCAGGCCATGCATACTCGCACCCAGGTCTTTGTTTTTCAACATGCGCTCAGCGCCATTGCCGAAAGGCAAAATACGAAGTCCGTCTGCCCCAATGGGTACAGAAGCTGCGAGCGTATTCAGTTGTTCGTAAGAAAAATCTGCACGATGACTCCACGTCTTCCGCAGCCAGCTATTCATGATGCCAGTGCCATTCACGCAAAGTAAAATGCCCAGGCGCTGTTTACCAGGCTGGTGATTGACGTGAACGAAGGGATTGACACGCGAGGCTACATCGTATTGTGGCTGGTCAGTAACCGCATAGATCACGCCACTGGTACCGGCAGTGGCCGCCACCTCTCCCGGATGCAACGCCTTTAAGGAGAAGGCATTGTTCGGCTGATCGCCCGCACGATAGGTTACAGGGGTACCCTCCTGCAAACCCAACGCTTCCGCTGCTGCGTTGGTAAGTTGGCCCTGATGGCCGAAAGTTGGCACAATATCCGCCAACATTTTCTTATCCAGCTCGTAGTGCTGCAACAAGGCATCTGAAACTGCGCCAGCCTGGTAATCCCAAAATATTCCTTCTGATAATCCAGATACCGTTGTACTCGCTTCGCCTGTTAAGCGCATAGCCAGGTAGTCGCCCGGCAACATGGCCTTGCTAATCTTTTTATAAACATCGGGTTCGTTTTCTTTTACCCAACGCAGCTTGGAAGCGGTAAAATTTCCCGGAGAATTCAGTAAGTGGGTTAGACAATATTGCTCGCCCAAGGCGCGGTTGGCTGCTTCACCAATCTCAACCGCCCGACTATCGCACCATATAATTGAAGGCCGCAACACTTGCTGGCCTGCATCAATCAGCACCAGCCCATGCATTTGATAAGATATACCGATGGCCGCTATTTTCTCTTTGTGAAGTGCTGCTTTCCGCAACGCTATACGGGCCGCCTCTACGGCATGCTTCCACCACAAATCCGGATGCTGCTCGGCCCATCCGGGACGAGGGCTGCTAATCTCCATTTCGTTGGTAGGCGAAGTAGCAGAAGCCTTTAATTGACCAGTGGAGGCCTCTATAATGGATACCTTCACAGAAGAGCTTCCTACATCAAAACCCAATAAACAAACCCCGGAGGCCATATTCCAAATCTTCGATTATGCGTTAAAAAATCGTTTGCAAAACGGGTTTGAAAATTAACTAATTATAGTCAAATTGACTATAATTACCCTTGAAATTCCATGCCGGAACCAGAAGAAATCATTGAGGCACTCTCTATCGATTGCCTTGTTTTTGGCTTTGAGAAAAATCAGTTGGAGATACTTTTGGTGAAACACGCGGAAGGCATTAGCAAGGGAAAATGGGCTTTACCGGGCGGCTGGATCAAATACAACGAGAGTTTAGATGAGGCAGCCTCGCGAATACTCACCGCCCTTACGGGGATTTCGAACATTTATCTGGAACAGGTGAAAGCCTTCGGGCGCGTGGATCGCTACCCCGGCAAGCGCGTAATTACCGTGGCTTACTTTGCATTGGTGAATGCCAAAAAATACAAACCGCAGGCAGGCTTCACCGCCTCCGAAGCCAAATGGTTTGATGTGCACCGCGTACCTGCCCTACCCTACGACCACAACGAGGTGTTTGATTTCGGCTTTGAATTTCTAAAACACAAGGTGCAGCACGAACCGATTGGGTTTAACCTGCTGCCTAAAAAGTTTACGCTGCTGCAATTGCAGAACCTGTACGAAGCCATACTCGATCGCAAGCTCGACAAGCCTAACTTCCGCAGAAAGCTAATGAACATGAACCTGCTGGTGCCCTGCGAAGAAAAACAAAAAGATGTTGCCCACCGTGCTGCCAATCTTTACCGTTTCGACATGAAGGTGTACGACAACCTGATCAAAAAAGGATTGGACTTTCAAATATAGGCCTACAGGTTAAACCAATACGTTAGCTTAACCACCAAAGCCCTGTTCTTCGAAAAAAAGTTACTGTATAGGCGAGGTTCATCGAATGAGTAGTAATAGTTGTCTGTGTAAACAATGAACAAATCAGAAACAGGTTTGAAACGCCACTGCAAACGCGAATTGATGTTTACATTCTTAAACTGACTGTTGTACTGAAAGAAGGATGTAAAGAAAACAGTCCGTGTCAGCGTTAAGTCAACGCGTGGCCCCACCAGGTAAATATCGGCACTGGTGTAGGGTGCGGGTAGCACAATGCGGTTGTAATTCAGATCGAGCGAGAAAACACCGTAGGGCTGATAGCGGTAATTGAACAAGCCCGATAACCCGTAACGTTGCCCGTTGAAATAATTGCCAGCCACTGCCGTGAACTGGAAGTTGAAGAGATCGCGCGGGTCGGAAATAAAATCCAGGTTGAAGTTTCCGTAGGTATACCCTGTCTGTGCCGGCAATTTTTCAGGATTATCTTCGCGAGGCGAATTGGTAGGGTCGAAATCGTTGAACAAGAAAGTGTAGGTATTGGAGTAGTTGAATAACACCACGGCTTGGTTCTGCAGCACCGCGGCCCATCCGTAATTCAATTCCCGGTCGGTAAATCCAAAAACATCATCCCAGATAAAGGCCATGTCGAAGGTAGGTCCATGGTTGTTGATAAGTTGGGATTGTGGGTATATAAAAAATGATCCGGATGGAGAAATGCGTTTATACCCGCTGCGGGGCACGTAGCCATCGGCCGGGTTATAGTCTCTTCCGATTACCTGGTGGAACCAGTTAAGGTTGAGACTGCGCGTGTTGTGAGAAAGATTGTAGCCATGGGCAAAACCTTGCGGGGTGGTGTTCTCGGTAAACTGCTTGTGAAAAAAGACATTGCCCGTCCACCGGTTATCGCGAAAGTTGTAGTTATAATCAACGCCCGCCACCCGATTGTAGAAATAGCCAGCGGGTTTGAATTCAAGCGTATCGTTGCGCATCAGTTGCCGGTTCACAAAAATACCGCGTATGTTCGAGTTAGAACCCACCCTTCGCTGCACGGTGGCAACGGTGTGGTTGTACGATGGCACGTTGGCAGATTTTATTTCGGCCGTTTGCATGTTGAGTAAACCCATGCGCCAATATTTATTCAGGTTGCCGCTCAGCCGCATACCGAAAGGTATTTTGTTCTGAACGTTCTGCCCTGTAGCCGTGTCGCGGCTTACACCGATTCTTCGCGAGAAAAAAGGACGTGCAAAGATGTGGCCGAATGAAGAGAACAAATCAGCGTTCTCCAGGAAGAACTGCCGCCTCTCGGGGAAGAACAGTTCGAAACGATCGAGGTTGGTAACCTGCCTGTCGACTTCTACCTGCGAGAAGTCAGGGTTTATGGTGAGGTCGAGGTTAAGCGAAGAGGTAACTGCAATCTTCGCATCGCCACCTACCTGCGCATTGTTGCGCACCTCTGTTGGATCGGACAGGTAATTTCTCGATGCAAGTCCGGCCATGTATGGAATCACCGAAATGTTGGGGCCCGGGTGTGCTGGTGGTTCATCCCAAATCATCTCGCCAGCATAGTTCAGGTTGCCAGGCTCGAAGTTGCGCGGGGTGAAGGGCCACACGGCACGCTCGTTTTCTTTGCTGTCAATCCGGTAGAGTTTGATGTTCCACCGGGCGTTACCCGGTTTGTATCGCAATGTCTTAAAGGGGATGGCCATTTCCACCGAATAATAGTTCTCATCGATGGACGACTCTGCATACCACTTATTATCCCACGACAAGTCAAGATCTTCGCTTACCAGCCAACCATTGGATATTAACCCTTCACGTTGCACTCCGGCCGGACTCACACCAAAAAAGAAACCATTGGTGACATCCTGAAACGGATCAATGACCACCGAAATACCATCCAGGCCGGGGCCTCGGTAATCTCTTCGTAAAGAGGAAAGCACGTAAGGTCCGTGCTGGTTGTCGTAAGCCAGGGCGCTTACATAGATGAAACGGTCATCGTAGGTAAGGCGAAATTCTGTTCGCAGACGCGACATCGAAGTGTCGTTGGGAAACTGTTGCACCAGTTCTTTTACTACTTCGGCAGCTTGCCAGTCGGCTTCGTTTGCTACTCCGTCTACCCGAATGGCGCCTTGGGCTTTGTGAATGGTGAACGATGGACGACTTTTCTGACCGGAAACCGGAAGACAAACTACCAGCGCCAGCAGCGCCACCAACCATTTCATTTAGGAAATCTTATTTGTTGCAATAACGCTAAAAGTGGCGCTTAGGTGAATAAGCCTTCCTTAGGCGATCTTTTTTTCTTGTGAGCGGGGTTTACTCGTGAATCCATACGGTGAACGACACCAGCAGTAATTGGTCATTCATGTACTGTATAATTGGTTCATCGGGGTCGAACTGGCTGCCATATTTTTTCCGGATGGTCTTGATTTCATCTTCGGTAATCCATTCGGTGGCAATCAGCTTGTGCTCGGGGTCCACGCGTTTCTTTAAGGTAACAACCAGTCGTTTCATGGTGCTTCGATTTGCTACGCCCGAAGCTACCAGGTGCCTTTATTTTTTCAGATGACAAATGTCAGTAGGTAGGCTGATCTTGCCCCGTAGCAACTCTCCAAAGCCAAAGGCCCAGCAACACACGCATCAGGGGCTGGTACCACAAGTTATAATGCGGCAGGAAATCCGACAGCCAGGATATCTCCCAGAACTCATTGCCAAAGGCTGCAAAACTTCCTGCTGCCCACAACAAAAGCAGCACGCTTAATATTTTGCCAAAACTTTTCTCATGCCTGAGGCTGAGGCCATAGAAAAAGTTACCTAACGCGAATGCCAGTATAAAAAGCCCGAACAGCGGGTACGACATCAGGCCAAACAGGTCGAGTTGCTGGGCCAAAAAAGCTTTTGTTTCTGCTTGTTCAGTAAGCAGGTATTGTTGGCGCATACCGTTAAGGTAAAACAACACCATGAGCTGTCTGAAAATTTCAGTCACACCGAAAATCACAAAAAAGACAAAGCCTAAACCAGCGGTTGCGCCTGCCTTTCTCCACTGTGCCAACAGAAATGCCCACATACCAATAATTACCAGCAGGCAATGCGCCATTACCCACCATCGGTTCACCAGGTAGGTGGTATTCTGATACAACATTAGTCGCTCTTCGAACGTGGCAGCCTCGTAGTGAAAGAAGGCATGGATACCAACAGTAGTAATGGCCGAGAGCCAGCAGGCCATGGCGCCCACTTTCACCATGGTTACATGATTGGCCGAAAGTAATTCTGTCTTCATACAAGCAAAATGGCTACTACGGTTGATTCCATCAATCCCTCTACGGGGAGTATTTTATAGCAAGTGACGGGCGCGGAATAAACAAAAAGGATCAAATAAAAATCACCCCGTGTGACTTGCTACCTTTTCTTACGCCTATTGATTGCTGTCACCAATTTACCAATGGTAAGGCCCTGCACCACTATTGAAAACACGACTACATAGTAGGTAGCAGAGAGAAACAGGTGTTGGTTCAAGTGCGGATCAATGCTCAATGCCAGTGCAATGGAAACGCCTCCGCGCAAGCCACCCCATACCAAGACAGCCATGGTCCGCGCATCGAACTTATCAATATGGGGAATGACCCACATGGGTAGCCAGATTGAAATATAACGACTCACCAAGACAATCAATATCGCAAAGCAGCCAATGATCCAGTCTTGTTGGATGTTGGGGATGAGCAGCAACTCTAGGCCAATGATAAGAAATAACATCGCATTCAGTATCTCGTCAATCATCTCCCAAAACTTGTCGAGGTAGTCTTTATCGGTTGCCGACATGGCAGTGGTCTTACCATAATTACCAATGACCAGGCCCGCGGCCGCCATGGTGAGGGGACCCGATATATGCAGGTAGCGCGTAATCATGTAGCCACCCATTACAATGGCTACGGTGATGAGTACCGTTACCTGGTAGTCGTTGATGCGCTTGATGCCCAAGGAGCCGATATAGCCCAACACGAGGCCTACCAACAATCCCCCACCCATTTCCTGCACCAGCAATCCTGAAATGTTTTTAAAGGTAATGTCTACCTCACTGCCTTGCGCCAACTGAAGAAGAATGGCAAACAGCAACACCGACACACCATCATTAAACAACGACTCGCCCGCAATCTTCATTTCGAGGGGTTTGCTGATGCGCACCTTCCGAAGAATGGCGATGACGGCTAGCGGGTCGGTGGGCGAAATGAGCGCACCAAAAACGAAGCACTGTATCAATGGAACCGCCAGCCCGACCTGCAACAGCACAAGGTGCATTAACCCACCCACCAGAAAGGTGGAAAGCGTGACACCCAAAGTGGAGAGTATAAGCACCGGCATGCGCTGCTTGTGCAAATCCTGCATACTTACGTGGATGGCTCCAGCAAACAGAAGAAAATTCAACATGGCACCCATCAGCACCGCTGGAAAGTCGATACTGGCGATGAGGCTTGAAAAATCGTTGCCGAAGCCGGGGAACGTTTTTCCGATCGCAAGCAAACTGATAGATGTGATGATGGCCAACAACATAATGCCGATGGCGGGTGGCAGCCGCAGGTAACGGCTATTGATATAAGAGAAGAGTGCTGACAGAACGATGAGAACCGAAAAAACGTAATACAAATCCATAGGGCGATGAAAACGAATTTTCAAGATAAGAAAAAACGAATGTGTTCTGCGGGCCTTCCTCTTCGAAACTTCAGATCCGTAGGTTGATTCGCTCCCAAAGATTGCGAACCACTTTCAAATTAATAAGAATTTAAGTTGGCGGAGCGCGGGGCTACCAAAGCCGTTTCAGACTCTGAATGGAGATGGCTTCAAATAATTACATGGGAATAAACGATCTCAAATTCAGGTGCCTGAAACGGAAATTGCTTCGGTCGTACCCTCCCTGCCCAGCGGGCAGGCTACCTCACAAAGACGCGTTTAGTATTTCTGAAATAGCTTTTTAGGATAACGCTACCCTACACCTTCACATTTTTCCAGCCACCTCTTGAAAAGAGCCAAAGGGTAAACAAGCCCACCGATGTTTCGGAGATGAATACACCCCAGAATACGCCCGAGTGCTGCCAGTCAAGATGGATGGCCAGAAAGTAAGACAAAGGTATTTGTATCAACCAAAAGAATACGAGGTTGATTTTGGTAGGGGTTTGCGTGTCGCCCGCCCCATTGAAAGCCTGGCCTGAAACCATCCACCACCCATACACCAGATAGGAGTATGAAAGAATTCTGAGCCACTCCGCACCGATGGCAAGCACCTTTGCATCGGCCGTGAAAAAACTCATGAGCCACTCGTTGCCCAAAAAGTACACCACCGATACGGCACCTAAAAAAATCATGTTGTAGAACCCGATCTTCCACACAGATGTTTCTGCGCGGTCGGGCTGGCCAGCACCCAGGTTCTGCCCTACCAACGTGGCGGCTGCATTAGAAAGCCCCCACGCAGGCATCATGGTAAACATCATGACGCGCAAGGCAATGGTGGCGCCCGCCACGGCTTCGCTACCAACGTCTGCCAAAATGCGCATCAAAAAAATCCACGAGGTCATGGCCACAATCATCTGCGCAATGCCTCCCAAAGAAGTTTTGATGATTTGCCGGATGGTTTCCGCATGCCACCGCACCTGTGCCCATGTGGCCTGTATGTGTTTACCACCTCGCAACAATGTATACAACTGAAGGGCTACCCCTACGCCACGGCCAATGGTGGTGGCAATGGCGGCCCCTTCGATGCCCATGGCAGGTATAGGGCCCCAACCCAAGATCAATATGGGGTCTAGCAAAATATTGACACCATTCGCCACCCATAATACACGCATGGCAATGGCGGCATCGCCTGCACCACGGTAGATGGCGTTGATCACAAACAACAACACGATCACCACGTTGCCACCTAGCATCCACTGCGTGTAACCATGACCGTATTCCTGGCTCCAGGCATCGGCACCCATCAGCGCCAGCAACTCGCGCGAATAAAATATGCCGGCCACCGCAAACGGCAACGAGAGCAATACGCCCAGCAGAATGGATTGCATGGCAGCATCTCCGGCTCCTTCGTTTTGCTTCTCGCCCACCCTGCGCGCCACAATGGCCGTAACGGCTGTGGCCAGCCCCATGGCCAGTGAATAAAGAAGAAAAAGGTAGGTTTCTGTAAGCCCCACCGTAGCCACAGCGCTGGCTCCTAACTTGCCCACAAAATAAATATCGACTACTGCAAAGGTGGATTCCATGACCAACTCCAGAATCATGGGTACGGCCAGCAGAAAAATGGCGCGTTTTAATCCAATCTGTGTATAATCGGCTTCGGTACCGCGGATGGCATCTTTCAGCTCTTGCCAGATGGAACGCGACTGAAGAACGGGGGTGGTTTCAGACATAGGTTCAATTTACGAAACAAAGTAACATGCCGGGGCTGACAACCTTATGGCAACAGCATTTCTGAGGCATACGCATCTCACAAAAAAAATACATTCCTCCCCGCCATGCCGGGTGTAAACGCGACAAAAACAGGTGTCTGAAACTGAATGATCCGATCAGGCGATGCCCGGTGTGCTATTTGGTTTTGAAAACTACCTGAATGAAGACCGCCACGCCTACCACTGCCACACAACCAATGATGTTGTAGAGCAGGAAGGCGATATCGGTAAAGAAGTAGCAGTATAAAATAATCAGTTCGCCAATAATGGCAGCGATGAATACTGCGGTAGACTTCAGGAACTTTACATAGAAAGCACTGAGAAAAATACCCAGGATGGTGCCGTAAAACAACGAGCCAATGATATTGACAAATTGTATCAGGTTTTCGGCCTGGTTGGCGATGGAAGCAAACAACATGGCAACCACCGCCCACATAGCAGTGAACCACTTCGATGAACTTACGTAGTGTCCATCTTCACCATCCTTGCGGATCGATCGCTTATAGATATCCACCGTGGTGGTAGATGCCAGCGAGTTGAGCTCTGAAGCCGTAGACGACATGGCCGCAGAGAAAACCACTGCCAGCAATAAACCGATAAGGCCGTGCGGCAGGTAGGTCATCACAAATTGAATAAACACGTAGTCTTTGTCGAGTGTGTTGGCTTTGGGCAACGTCTGTTGAATTTGTTCCTTCACGCGACCGCGCAGGCTTTTTTCTTCTTCTATCAGCTGGCGTACCGATACGGCCGATGCACTTACTGCTGCATCGTCTTCTTTTTCGATGGCTTGTGCCAACGCAGTGGCTGCCTGCTGTTTCTTCGCAAAAAGTTGGTTGTACTCATTCTGCAATGGATCGAATTGCCCGGGCGACACTGCTTCCGCCTGCCGCTGTAGTGCCTGGTTGTGAAATACAGGTGCCTGGTTGAATTGGTAAAATACAAAAACCAATATGCCGATGTAAAGAATGATAAACTGCATGGGAATCTTCAACAAGCCGTTGAATATCAATCCCAGCCTGCTTTCGGTAATCGAACTTCCCGCGAGGTAACGCCCCACTTGCGACTGGTCTGCACCGAAGTACGACAGAAACAAAAACAATCCGCCAATTAAACCCGACCAGATGTTGTAACGATCTTCCAGATTGAATTCGAGGTTGATCAAATTCATTTTCCCCAGCTCACCGGCAAGCTGAAAGGTGTCGCCAAAAGAGATGCCATCGGGCAAACCCCGGTAAGCAATGTAACCGGTGAGTAACATGCCACCCATAATAATGGTAAGTTGATATTTTTGCGTCAGGCTCACCGCTTTGCTGCCACCGCTCACAGTGTAGATCATAACCAAAGAACCAATGAGCACGGTGGTGATGTTGATGTTCCAACCTAGAATGGTAGATAAAATAAGTGAAGGTGCATACACCGTGATACCCACCGACAGCCCACGCAACATCAGAAAGAAAAAAGCAGCCAGCGACCGCACTTTCACATCGAAACGGGTTTCCAGGTATTCGTAAGCTGTAAACACTTTCAGCTTATGGTAAAGTGGCACGGCCGTAACACTTAAAATGACCATGGCCAGCGGTAAGCCGAAATAAAATTGCAAAAACCGCATGCCATCTTCATAAGCCTGGCCTGGCGTAGACAAGAAAGTAATGGCGCTGGCTTGTGTTGCCATGATGGACAAACACACGGTCCACCACGGCATGCTTTGGCTTCCCAACAGGTAGCCCTGCATGTTTTTACTGCCCCTGGTTTTCCATACCCCATAGAAAACAATAATCCCTAACGTACTAAAGAGTACGATCCAGTCGAGTGCGTTCATGAAAAAGAAAGGGTTATGAAGTAGTAGACCACCATCTGCACCAGCAGTACCGTCATCACCAACCAATACCACCCAGACCATTTACTGAACACGGGTGGCTTTTCATTCAGATTCGTCATTTGCGCGATGCTTTTGTTTTACCATTGGCTTGTTCTGTCTTGCCTGCCGAAACGAGGTTAGCGAAAAGTTTCAATGCGCCTGGCACCCCTTCGGGCAACTCGCGGAAGAAAGAGAGTCCGGTGTAGATGTAGGTACCTTTTCCATATTTCGCCACCAGCAAGCTTCCCTTACGGGCTGGCTCACCCTGATCGTTCATCGACAGCAGCGGTTCAAACTCTGGCCCCCACTCGCCAGGAAAATAAAGTCCACGCTCCTGCACCCAACCTTTAAAGTCGTCTGCAGTGATAGCGTTGGGATATTTTAAAAGTGGATGCGCAGGATTTAAGATGGTAACAGGGCTATCTTCTTCGGTAACGCGCTCGCGCGAGATTTTCAATGGATACGGAGAAAAGGCATTGGCTTCAATCTCCATTCCAAATTGCGTGTTGTACTGCAACACCAGCGTACCACCCTCCTTCACATAGTCTAACAAGGCGGGCATAAAGTAGCGGATGCGTTCATTGGTATTCAATGCGCGCACACCCAGCACCACCGCGTCCAGTGTTTGCAGGTTGGCGGGCACTATCTCCTCGTTTTTCATTTCCCAAACCTCGTATCCAAGGCTGCGCAAGGCGGCAGGTACATCATCGCCTGCGCCTTTGATGTAACCAATGCGGTTACCTGCTTTTTGGATATCCATCCTGATCACATTGGCTGAGGCCGGAGGCATAATTGTTTGCGTGGGGATGTGATCGTAGGCGATAGTTTGAACCGATTGACTGAAAGTTTTTCCCGCGATGACGAGGGAGGTGGAGATTTTGCCGGTGAATATCTCTGACGAAGGGAACACCTTAAATTCATAGGTATGCTCCTCTCCTCTTTTACCCAAGGCCAGCGGATGTGTGGCGGGTTCGCTCCGCCAGCCTGAAGGCAGCTGTAGTTGTAAAGTCCCATTAAGGGCAGCACCAGAATAGGATTTTGCGCGCACGCGCACGGGGCGTGGCAGTGCATCTGGAAATAAAAAGACTTTTTCATCCAACGTGAGCGATACTGGTGGCGTGATTTCAAAGGGCTGCCACAATTCTCCCTTCACAGGGTCCGTCCACTTATTCACCACCGGTACCTGAAGAATCAACAATTCACCAGCAACCAAAAAAGCAAAATTTACCATCACGGCCGGAGTATTTTCGGGTTTGCCGATCAGGTTTTCATCCTTTACCACAAATAGTCCCTGGCTGTGTTCTTCCTGCAACCAGTAGGGCGCTGAATAACCTGCCTGGGCCACCACCGTTTTGCGAGCTGGAAAGGTTACCAGTTGGTTGTTGCCCAATTTCAAAGAGGCGCTGGAATCCATGCCAATGACTTGGCTGGCCATGGTCTTCAATTCGATGGCTGCAGCCGAGCGATTGACTAACTCAACCGAAAAGGTAGTCTGCTCCCCAGGTGCGAGCGATGAAACGGGCGCTGTTACCTCTACGTACAGCCCGGCACAATCCTGTATCAGCCTGTTCACCTCTTTCAATTTCCGATCGCGCCAAACCCCCTCATCCAACTGCCCCAAGGCGCGTCTGATTTCCAACAGTCGTGGGATAATGGCATGAGGTTGGTCGGCATCGAATTCTTTTAGCGCTGTATTGACCAGGGCTTCTATTTTTTCTCCTCCCTTCACACGCTTCCACGAAGTATCGA